>CAZFMF010000007.1:0-109132 GCA_964519985.1 uncultured Pseudobdellovibrionaceae bacterium
CGCCCCCTCCGGGGGGCGAGTTTGCTTCGGTCTAAAGCCTCGCAATGACTACGCCCGCGCCCGACGCGCCAAAACGAAACAAGACAATCCGGGCAAGTAGACGCCCGCTCGAGCCAGCGATTCCCCCACGCGGAAATCGGCCCACAGGACCTGGCGAATGAGCGCATCCGCCCAAGCCGCGCCCCGGTGATCGCCCAGGCCTTTGATCTCCTTAGACCTCAGCCCCAATCGCTCCCGCGCGACCTGCATCCCGCGCGGGGCGAGTAGCGAGGAAAAGAAGTAAGCGCTCCGAATCGGCTCCAAGCCACTTTCGCGCGCCAAGCGAGTGAACTGCTCGCGCCCGTACCGTCGGTAGTGGCCGAGAAACGTATCGTGCTGAGAAAAAAGTTTTTGGAAAGCGGGGACCGTCATGAGGAAATGCGCGTCGTCCGCCACCGCTGGGCTCTCGAGGATTGTTTCCAAAGTGCCGCGATCATCTTCGCAGTGCTCCAAAACATCGAGTAGCAAAACGAGCGACGCTTTTTCACCGGAGTCTTTTGCCAACGTCTCCAGAGAATCGCAAAGTCGCACCCGCGGCGACAAAGTGGTTGCGATCCGATCGATCGTTTCGGGCGTGAAGGCTTTGTCGACCGCGGAAACGCGTTCGGCTCCCAAGCGCCCCGCCAAAGCGGAAGCGACGAATGCGTCACCGCAACCGAAGTCTACGACGTGGCGTGCCCGCGGCCCCGCGATCCCACTGCGTTTCAACAGGTATTCCACGACATCCAGACGCGCCAATTCCCAGGGGTGGCGCCGCGCGCCCGAACCCGTAACCGAAAGTTCTCGGAGATCCATCGTCGGATTATAGCCTGGTTTGAAGATTTTGTTTTTCGACCGAAAAGGGGTTAGAGGGGTCCATGAAAGCCGTGTTTGCCTTACTCTTCGTTCTCACCGCCTGTGCCACTAGCCCTCAACCGGTGGGCTATCAAGAAGCCAAGGCCCCGCCACCCGGTACCTTCGGCAATAGCAAACTTCCCGCCCGAACCGAGTCGAGCCCCGAGCGTTACTGCACGTCGGCCAAAAACTGCCCTTCCGGCAGCCCCGTCCCGGCCGCAATTCCCATCCCGGTAAGGTAGGTAGAAAGAAAAAAGCCCAGGGCATTGAGCCCTAGGCTTTTCATTTTCTGAACTCGAAATGGCGAATTTACTTCGCTTCTGGAGCCGGGCTCGATTCCGGAACCGGAGCCGATTCTGGTGCCGGCGTGACTTCCGGAGTCGCAGGCGCGGCCGGAGGCGGCGTGGTTTCCGGAACCGGGCTCGCTTCGGGAGCTGGGGTGGCTTCCGGGGCCGGAGTCGCTTCTGGAACCGGCGTCTCTTCCGGAGTCGGAGTCGTTTCGGTCGCTTGACCGGCCGCTTCGGCTGCCTTCGCTGCATCGGCCGCCGCTTGTTCCGCTGCTTTGGCCGCATCGGCCACCGCTTGTTCCGCCGCCGGAACCGTCGCCGGAGCTACCGGAGCAACACCGGGAGTACCCGCCGGGGTAGCAACCGGTTTTTCTTTATCGCAGCCCACAAACAACGTCGCCGCCACGAAGGACGCGAACGCCACATTCATCAAACGATTCAACATCTTATAACTCCTAAATTAGGTACCTGCCCGAACTCAACCAGAGCGCAAGCAGGGCATGCCTATACCGGCTTTAATGCGGTGGGTCAATCCGGTTTCCGGTTTCGTCAGGTTTGGGCGCGCCGGGTCGAGTGTCTTAGTGACGATTTGGCGTCGGTTGAAACACGGTTCCCGAACGTGCTATGTCCCTACTCCTTTTTGACGGGAGGCGCAGTTTGAAGCGCATTATTCTGCCGGGCATATTTTTTTTCTCAATCGCACTTCAAGCGGGGGATCCCCCGACCGCGCGCGGAATGGTGATCCGAGACATTGCTCCGACGGTCATCTGTGCTCTCTTGATAGTTCACGGCGTGTTGGGCCTCGTCCAGTTTGATAACTATCTCACCGCTTATGAGAAACCGGCCGCGCAATATTGGGCCGCGACCCAGACTACGTTAGACAATCAGGTGGAAATCGATAGACAATCAGGTGGAAATCGATGGCGTTCGCTTCGGCCTCTACAACGGAAGGGTTTTTAACACCGCCGAGGCCAATGCGTTATTCGGAGGTCCCTCCAATATCGTGCGCCTGCACGCGTATCGAGGCGAACTCCTCGTTCAGACGCAATCGGATCTTCAGCTGGTGCTCTTCGCGGAACACCAACAAAGGGAATCCGCGCACATGAAGTACTATTCGCTTTTCAACGACTCCGCCGAGCGGCCGAATCGGATTACGTCGGTTTCCGATGAAAACGGTGCCCTCCGCGTGACCGACGAGCAGGGCCGAGCATGGATTTTTTCCGCTGACCCTTCTTCGCCTATCGTCGCGCGCTGGGACCGTCAATTTAGCGTGAATACAGGGGCCTCCTACTCCTTCCGCGGCGCGAAGGTTGAGGATAAGGAGCTCAAATTGTCTCTCGAAAATGAGAACTAGAATCACGATGCGTACTGTCCATCTGCTCGCGCTCCTGCTGCTGAATATCTCGAACTCACTTTTGGCGGGGAACGGTACGCTGTGCATGCGACACCTTCTCCTCCAAGCCGACTACCCGACCATGCGCAATTTAAACGACGGGGACCTTCAAGATTTGGTTACGCGCGGGTACCGAAGCGCGGCCAAGGCCCTGGAGGTTTGTTTGCATCAACGGTGAGAGTTTCAATTTCGAAAAAGACACCCTTAGAAAGGGACAACATTCGTGGACTTGGATTAAGTTTAAGACCAAGAAGGGATGCTACGCATATTTTCCGGACGATTGCCCCTAGGGCTGGTAAAGCCTACCTCAACGTCCCTCTATTCAGCGACAGGCGGTCGAGTTAAGGTGGCACGTATGGAAAAGAATAAAGAGCCGTTGCTGGAAGAAATCGTAGCTCGGCTTGCGAGGCAATTTAACCCCGAAATGATTTACCTGTTCGGCTCACGAGCCCAGGGAGGCACCACCCCTTCGAGCGATTACGACATTTTGGTGGTTGTAAAAAGCTTACAAGAACCTGCGTACAAGTACTCGCAGACCGCCCATGAGGTCCTGTGGGGACTCAAGTGTTCAAAAGACATCTTCTTCACGAGCCTAGAACAGTTTGAAGCACTCAAAGCATCCGTGGGCTCTCTCTCGGAGCTGGTGCATCGAAACGGAAAAAAGCTTTATGCCGCAGTCGCCTAGCCAGAACCAGAGGGCCCGGGTTTGGCTTCAAAAGTGCGCCATAGACCTGATGTCAGCAAAGCGGCTGATAGCAGAACCTCCTCTTTTGGAACCTATTTTTTTCTTCTCCCAGCAGATCGTGGAGAAATCTCTAAAAGGTTTTTTGGTTTGGCACGGCAAACAGGTGGATAAGACCCATGACATTGGAAGAATCGCTATCGAAGTGATGCAACTGGATCCCACCTTGGAACCTCTTTTAAAACGCGCGACCCGACTGAGTCCTTTTGCCGTTATTTTTCGGTATCCGGCTGATGATTTTCCTACCCTCACAACCCAGGAAGCCAACGACGCTCTAACGCTATCCCAGGATGTCTACACCGAAATCCTGAAGCGCCTTCCCAGGGCGAGCCATCCCTGATTTCCGGATGAACGTTTGCTACGCGGTGAATAGCAACTAAGTGTGCTCGCGGCCAGAGGCGAACCGGCACGGCGCTACGGAATGCTGTACGGGGCGAATGACATCTAAGATTGCTCGCGGCCAGACTCGAACTGGCACGGGGTTGCCCCCGAGGGATTTTAAGTCCCTTGCGTCTACCAATTCCGCCACGCAAGCTCGGGGAAGAAGCTAGCAGACGGTGGCTGCCGCCGGCAACCGCCGCTCTGCATTCAAATAAAGCAAAATACACGCAATCGCGAAAAGGAATGCGACCGCCGGCACCTGATAAGCGAATCCCACCCCGTACTGGGTTGCAAAGTATCCTAGTCCAAAGTGGCAAACCGCTAGCGTCCCCTGGGCCACGATCAAAATCCGCAAGGTCAAACTCGGCGCCTCTCGCGGCAGGTAGCGACTCATCCTGGCCAAGACCAGCGGGAAGTACGGCCCAACCAAACCGGCGAGCGGAAAACAAAGGGAATACCCGCTCCACCCCAAAGCGAAGGCCGCGAGTCCAGCGCAAAGTCCGCCTACGATCAGATAGCTCTCGGTGCGGTCCCGCCGCACAAAAAAGCAACCGAAGCGTGACGCCGTCAGGACAAAGAAAAATCCCGTCGCGTACGGGGTGGCTTGCGCGACCGTGAAGTGGCGGACTTCCACGAGGTAGGCGACCATCCACATCGAGGTTCCCACTTCCGCGGCGACGTAAATCGCAAAGGCGACGACCAACAAACCCTGGATAGAAAACCACGCAAACGGGCGAGGCCGGGTGGCGTCCGTGTGCACGGTGCGCGTTTCCTTCGGAAGGCCAAACTGGATCCACGCGCCCAAAGCCAACACCGGAAACATACCGACGACAAAGAGCGAACGCCACGCCCAGCCTTCGGCGAGTACCAATCCCAACGCGAGCGGAGCGATTTGGGAACCCAACCCGTACATCGCGTGCAGCAAACCGAAAAAGCGGGCACGGTAAATCGGGTCGGTGCCCTTCAATACAAAGAGATTGGCGACACTGCCCACCAAAGCACTTAGGCAAGCGACCAAAACCCCAAACCCGATCAGCGTTGCCAACCCCGTGACCCGATAGCAGTAGGCAGCGGTGACCGGAGCGAGAAGGCAAAGCACCGGCGTTACCCGGTGGAGCGTGAACCGATCGATGAGCGAAATCAGCACCCGCCCGAAGGTCATCGCCGATAGATAGCCCGCCACCAGGAAGAGACTCACTTTCTCGTAAGGAAGCGCCAGCTCATGACTCAGCAAAGGCAGTAGCGGCCCGCGGAGGCTATCAAAAAAGGAGGAACAGAGCAGAAGCCCAAACCCGGTAAGGATGTAGCGGGGACGCATAGAGTCTTTGAAATCAAAGGAAGCGGTGTCGCCTGGCAAGCGAATTGGGCGGCTAGACCTTGCACAGATTAAGTTATTGATTTTATTTAATTAAACCACATCCACCCCGACTCCGTTGGCCGATCGACGCGCTCGGAAAAAATCGCGCCATCGGGGGCCGAATTCGCTAATCGTTTCGAGCCTGTATTCTGGCAGTCATCGCCGTCTTCTGGCCGAATGCATGCACTACCTAGAGCCAGGGGGATTTCTTTGAAGCTAGCGCTTCACATTTGGCTGTCACTCATTTTGGCCACACCGGTTTGGGCGGAAGGCGTTTTGCCGGCTCCGCCGCCGGAGTCGTCGCCGGAATTGCCTCCGGGCATTCCCCCGGAGACTAATGTTCCGGCCTCACCACCCACAGCGGCCAGCCCGGGTGGCCACGACGACCTCCCGAATTCTGCGCCGGGCGGGGAACGCCCTTCGGCAGGCGGGACCGGGATCATCCCCGTCCGCATTCGGGCGACGCTGATTCGCGTGCTTCCCGAGCTCCAAGGCGACCAACGCGAGGCTGCCCTTTCTAATTTGCAGGAGGTGGCCGTAGCCGCCGAACAAAATCTCCTGCACGAACCCGCGGTCGACGCACTCATGGGTGAAATGGTGACGGCCGCCTATTCCATTCCCGCACTTCGAAAAATGATCGATGACGGGCTGGCGGAATACAAAGACCGAGTCCCCGCCCAAGCCGCTACTCTGGCCGGAATTCTTGGACTTGTTCCCGCATGTTGGTCCGACCCGACCCAGCCCGACAAACGTTTTGCGTCTATCGAGGAAATCCCGTCTGAGAACGGGGCGAGCGTTTTAGTGGAACTGGATGATAAGAACCCGACTCAAATCGGATACCCCCTGACCCCACCCGATTGCCTTGACCGGGCGGCACCGACCCCGGAACAAATTGAGCTCTATAGAAAGTTGGGGTTGCACATCCAAGCGCTTCAAGCCACCGGTCAGCCGGTGGGCAATATCAATGATGAGCGCAAGGGAAACGACAATCCCGGGGGACAAGATTTCATACAGGGCGAACAGCCCGGTGGCCAAACGGGCCAACCCGGACAGCCCGGCGAACCCGGACAACCCAAGAAGAAAAAACGCGGCCGGGGTAAAGGCGATGGCAATGGGGGCGGCGGCCCCGGTGCCGGGGACTCCGGTGGATCGCCCATGGGCGGCGCACCTTCAGGTGGGGGTGCCGGGTACCAATCGAAGGCCGAGAAAATGGAGCCGATGAAAGCGGAGCAACCGCAGCCCACTCAGCCTCTCAGTTTTCAAGGTCTTCAGGTTCCCGAAGTCCAAATTTCGGAAGGCCTGACGGCCGCAATGGCGATACCCCAAGAGAGCCCGGAGAGAGCCGAGGCGCGCAAAGCGCAGATGGATAGTTTCATCACCGACCTGAATAAGTTGAAAGAGCAAGCGATGCAGGCCGTGGTACAGCTGTCGCAGGCCTACCAAGCAAACCTTCAGGGCCCGATTCAGAGCGGTGGGTCGCAGTTGCTAGTTTCCAACACCGGATCCGGAATGTTTGGCCGCTACGCCGACCGAATTCGTTCCGCCGGATCGGGATCTAATGTAGGCGTTCAAGGGGTACGCGCCCCCGCCAGTAACGCCACCGTCGGGCGAACCCTGCCATCCGCAATGGGTTCGGGAATGTTGGCCACCACGCCGACCCCACGCCGGGTAGAGCGTGCCGGTTCCCCGCAGGCGACGCGCCCCTACCTTCCCGTTATTAATCGAAGCAAATCCGATATTTAACGATCCTTACCAATCTTTCCGCCAAAGTAATGGCTTTCGGATCTCGGGATGTGCTATTTACCCCACCGCTTAGACGCCCAGCGTCTATCAGTGTGTCAAAAACAGGAGGATTCCAAATGTCTCAATTGAAGTTGGTTCTTGCCACTGCGCTGATGCTCTCGGGCGTCAGTCAAGGTGCGGACCGTCCCGGTGAAAACAAACCCAAAGTAAAACCGAACGTCGTTGTTCTCGAAGTCGTCGATCACGACAAAAAAGAAATCACGACTTACGAAATCGACGCGAAAGACGTCAACATTAAGGACATCGAAATTGCCCGCGAAAACATGCTCAAGGGCAACAATGATGCTTCGGAAAAGTTGACCAAGGAAACGATCGACGCCTTGCCGAAGCTCAGCAAAAAAGAAATCGGCAAACGCTCGATGAACGCCGTTTCCGACAACATTGCCAAAGACTCGAAACGCATCAAATCGCAGGCCTCCTGTGGTTGGTACGGTTGGCGCGGTTGCGGTTGGGGCTATCGTAGCTGCTATTACGGCGGTTGCGGTGGATACGGTTATGGGTATGGCGCTTACTACGGCTCCGTCGGTTACTACGGTATGGGCGGCGGCTATTACTACGGTGGCTACGGCTATCCGTACGGTTATGGCTACGGCCTCGGTTACGCTTACGGCGGTTACGTCGGTGGCGTGAGCTGCGGTTGGTACTACTAAGCCAAGCGCACTTTAGTTCAAAAAATTAGAAGGCGGCGGCTCCCTCCCACTCACGTGGGAGGGGTCTCCGTCTTTTTTTTATCTCTTAAGGGTAGGGGATGAAGTTTCTTTTTGATTCTTTTGGTGGTGGAGAAAAATGAAAAAGGCATTCATTGCAATTGGTTTGTTGGTTTGCTTGGTCGCGCGGGGAGCGGCCACGATTGATAATATGGACGAGTTGCGAAGGGCCTACGACCTCGCGGCCTACGACCGCGTGCCGATGGACGCGGTAAAGGTGGCGGTGCTGGATACCGGCTTTGCCGGCTTGGTCAGAGAAGATGGCTCGCTGGAACCAGGTTTTTTGCCGCCCAGTGCGACGGCCGTTATCGACTATAAAAACATCTATCCAGGTCAGTGCGGCAACGATGAGGCGCTGGACCCAAATGTGAGCCACGGCGCGGTGATGGCCCAAACAGCTTGGGCGATGACCGGCAACAATCCGACCGGCCCGGAGTTTTTTCTCCTCAATGCCAATGGCAAAGAGAACTTCGCCTGTGCCGTGAAATACGCGCGCGATATGCAAGTCGACATCATCGGCTTCTCGCACAATTTCCCGCACGGAAAATTCAACGGCGAGGGCGATATCAATGACATCGTGAACTCCGCCACCGGCGATGGCATCCTTTGGTTTAACTCGGCCGGAAATTACGCGGGCCGCGTCTACAACGGTCCCATCGAAGACAAGACTTTCCACATTCGCAGCAATCTTAGCGACAATCCCGTCACCCTCTCGTTGGCGTGGACAGCCCCCACGGGGACCGACAAGGACTTGGACTTCGAAGTGAAGGACCCCAGTGGAAATGTGATTTCCGTGCAAAACTATAAGCAGGTGGTTCAGCTCACACCCGAGACGGAAGAGAAGGTGGCTCCGGCGGCCGGTCCGACGGAAACTCGGTACCCCTTTGAGGAAGTGACCCTTTCCTTCGACCGCACGGATTTGAACGATTCTAAGGACACCTACACGGTGCGCGTAACCAAGCGCGGAGGACAATTCAATGCATCGGATTCGATGCGCCTCACCGTTTTGTCGCCCGCCAATCAAAAGCCGGTCGGCACGTCGGACGGACGTATGTTGCTACCCATCGAACTCGTGGAAGCGACCAATAGTAAGGAAATCATGGTTCCGGGAGATAACCCGAATGTCATCACCGTGGGAGATCTTGAGCCGTGGAGTGCTCGCGGCCCGACTCTGGATGGCCGGGCGAAGCCGGAAATTCTAATGGCCAAATCGACGGTGCAATTGAGCAGCGGGCGCGAAGAAGCCGGTACGTCCCACGCAAACTTTATGATGGTGGGGATCGCGGCCCAGCTTGTGGCCCAAGCCCAAACGTTGCCGCGAAAACCAAAGATCTTGCGCGCCGATATCATTCGTTTCGTCCAATCGAGCCGAACCCCGGATTCGGTGGTGCGATACCCGGCCGAAGGAAGCCTCCCGTCCGATGCACGCGAGTGCAATCCAGATACCTTCGATCTGAATTACCCGTTCGCTAAGCCGATGTTGGAAGCGCTGGCGAAGATGTCTCCGAAAGAACCCGTGCGCACCTTCCAGCGAGACGATGGATCGTTTATCCTGGGCATCAATTCGTCGCCATCGAGCATCGGTGGACTGTGGCGCTCGTTCACGAATCCCCAACTGCTTCAGAGCATCGCGAATAACCCGGATCAGTTCGAGTACTACCTCTCGATGCGCAATGATCCTGACGACGCATCGAAGTACCGCGGCTATACGGCCGTGCGCGCGAAAGCGGAGTACACGAACCAGCAACTCCGGGAGAAGTTTCCTTGGGAAGGTTTGTTGGATTTCAAAAAGTCGGACTTTGTCGAATTGCGACGCGTGCAATTTACCGAGCGGCGCATCCCGGGCCGCAAAGTCGCCGGTCTTTGGAAAACGCCTTCGATTGCGGAGCTGAAGCGGGTGTTGTCGGAGTAGTGTCATTGCCCTGTCATTGCGAGGCCCAAGGGGCCGAAGCAAACCCGCATCGCTTAGGCGATGCGAGATTGCTTCGTCGCTTCGCTCCTCGCAATGACGGAGCTGCTCGCAATGACTAAGATTTGGCTTTGATTTCGACTTCGATGTCGAAGCCGTCTTTGATCAGCTTATCCCCGAGATTCGGAATAAACCTTCCCGAGCGGTACTTGATGTCCCAGTTGGTGCGATCCAGCGTCACCTTACCGGTGGCGGTTAGCGCTTTGCCCGATTTTGTGATTTTCAAAGGAATGGTCACTTGGTTTGCCTTCCCCTTAAAGGTCATCGGCCCCTTCGCTTCGAAAACGCCGTCCGCGCGCTTGGTGACGCTGGCGACGACGAATTTCCCTTCCGGGTGCTTTTCGGCCGAGAAGAAATCATCCGACTTCAGGTGCTCGGTGAGATCGCCATTGAGCTTAGCGTCGGTCAGATCCAGAACCTTGATCGAGGCCATATCGACGGTGAACTCACCGTTCTTCAACGCGTCGCCTTCCATCGTCAGCTGGCCACCCTTCACCGCGATCGTGCCGTTGTGCTGGCCGCCGATCTTCCGGCCCACCCAGGCCACCTTGCTGGCGCCGGGATCCACTTTGAACGTTTCGGTTTTGGCCGCCTCTTTGGCGAACCCGGATGGGCCGAGTGCCACCGCCGCCGCCATTAGAATCAGTTTTTTCATTATGAGTCTCCTTGGTTGCATTTCAGCTGAGTAGTTTCTCAGGGTGAAAAATCGCGGTGCGCTGCAGCTGCACCCAGAAAGCATTTTCCGCGTCGACCGGGCAATCCACCGCGTGGCCGTGCCGCAATCTTCGGTAGCCGGCGTGAAAACGATCGAGGGCCCCGAGCACCCAACGGCCGCCCGGCGAAGTCGCCCGCTCGGCCCATTCGGGGGTGAGCTCGGCCACCGTCCATTTCAGTCGCTCCTTAGCCAGATGGCGCAAGCGCAACGCTTGATCGAGTGCGGGCCAGTGTCGGCGTTGTTGCTCGAGCGTGTTGCGAAACAACGCCAAGCTCTCATTGGGCTCATCGATAATCGAAAAAAGTGCCACCAGCTGGTCCCACGCATACTTGCGCTCAAAAAGGCCATCTTCGTCGGGTCCGGCGGCATGAAAACTTCCTACCGCCTTTTCCCCAAAGACGACCGGGTGCTCCGGACGTGACGTCACGGAGAGCGTTTTTCGATTCCAAGCCGCGATGTTTTCGTCGTAGTCGCGGTAGAGCTGAATGCCGTCAAAGTAGAGATTGGCCTGATCGATGAACCCCTGATCCACAAAGCGGCCATTGCCGGCATCGAGTTCACACGACACCCAGCAGGCTTGGCTCCACCACGATAGGAATGCTTCCGATCCTTTGCGAGCGCCCACCATCCCAGAGTTAATCGCCCCGTGCAGGCGCGCCCAGCTGAACCGATCGCTCCATTGCGGGAAGAGCAGCGTATGGCCATTGCCGAAGCAGGCATTCAAGCGGGCGGGCGAACGGTAGAAGTACAGATCGAGATCTAAGAGGAAGATGGCATCCGCCTCGCTGCGGCGCCGCGCTTCCAAGAGCACCCGGGGCTTGGAGGAAAAAGCCTGCAGCGAAATGGATCGGCCCGCGACCCGGTGACTCTGCCCCTCTCCCCAGATTTCTTTCAGCGAATAAAAGCGGATATCGAGATCGGGAAATTGGGCGCGCACCAGAGGTTCTACCGCGGGCTGAATCGCCAAGAGATGGATCTCTAATTTGCCGGCATGCACCGCCCGTAAGTTTTCCACCAACGCGAAGAAGAAGGGAACGTATTGGATATCGGCGACGCAACAAAAGGCGAAGGTCTCCCCTTCCCCTTCGGTCGGGCCTTCCGCCGGTTTTGCCCGCAAGGCCAGCGAGCGAGCGATGGCTTCCGGGTTGGGGCTCTCTACCCGCTCCGCCCGGGCCAGGATCGTATCGTGAAAGACCGGGTCCTTCGGTGCGATCCAGCTCCAGGCGCCGGGCGTCGCAAGGGCTAGGTCCGCGTCGCTGCGCCCCAAGATCAAAACGGGCCCTTCCTTCCGCAACGACTCCAGCCATTCGCGATCGCGACAGAGCTCGCCCCCCGGAATATAGACGGTTAAAGGCTTGCGCGGTCGAATGCCAGGAAGACTCATTTCCCACCCCCGGGTTTGGATGCCGTCGCCCGATCCGCGGTCGCCCCGGCCAAGGCTTGCTTGGCCACTTCCGACGTCGGGTCCAGCTTCAAAGTCATTTCAAATTCGGCCCGGGCTTCGGCCGGCATCCCGGCCTGGGTGTACGCCACCCCGAGGTTTTGGTGGGTTGCCGCATCCTCTGGTTTCAACGCCACCGCTTGGCGGAACGCCGCCACCGCCGCCGGGTACTGCTTCACCTTCAAAAAGAGCGCCCCCAGATTGGTGACCGGCTCCGCGTTTACGTTCAAGTCGGCACCAGCTTTGAAATACTCGTATGCTTTTTGCAAATTCCCCGTATCGCGCGCACGCTGACCCAATAGATTGTAGGCGTACCAACTCTGAGGGTAGTAGCGGACATTGTGTTCAAAGAGCGTCATCGTGTCTTTCCAGTTCGGGACGTGCCGCGCGGTGATGACGGCACAAACCAAAACCGCGATTCCCACTACCCCGATCACTCTCGCATTGGGTGCGCGGTCAACCATCGCGGCGACCGCAATCGCCACCCCCAACATCGAGAGGTAAAAGTAGCGATCGGCCACCGAGGAGATGAACTGGAAGATGAACGGCTTGATCCCAGAGACCGGCGCGATACCTAAAAGCGCAATCAAAAAGGCAATCCCCAACCAACGAAAACCCGACCGACGCGCATGCCAGGCGAGTCCCGCTGCCAGCAGAAGCGGGATGGCGACGCGCAAAACCAACCAGGGGGACGCGAGCGCCTTGTGCGGCTCGTGGCCGTTATCGAAGATCAAAGGCCAGGGGAAGAAGATGCGCGAGAGGTAATGGAACGACGAATCCAGGGCGATGAGCGGTTGCGTCCAAACCGGGGGCGGGACATGAGACAAGCGTTCGCCGCTCTGGAGTACCGCCGCGATGACACTGAACACTCCGGCCACGACGAAAAAGGGAAAGAGCACGGCCAGCAGCCGACGCCAAACGAACGGTTTGCGAAGTACCACCAGCACTCCGAGCATCAGGGGCAGGGGCATCACTGTGGCCTTGGACAACATGGCGAGCAAGAAACTAAAGAGGGAGGTCCCATAGAAAGCCATCGGGTGGTTCAGTAACTCTGGTTCCCGTTCCCGCGATCGATCCCACCACCCTTTTTTCTTAGAGCCCGTCCAAACCGCGTACGCATCGAAACGCAGGAAGAAATAGATCGCGATAAGCGAGAATAATCCCGCGAGGACATCACGCAATCCCGAGACCCAAAGCACCGATTCGGCTTGAACGGGATGCACGGCAAAGAGCGCCGCACCAAAAAAAGGCGCCCAGGCATTCTGGAACAGAAGGCCCAAGATCAGATAGACCGTGATTGCGGCCGCGAAATGCACGAGTGCGTTGGTCCAGTGAAAGACGGCGGCGTCCAATGAAACGCGACCGCGATCGTCGGTGTGCCGGGCCACGGCCGTCTCCGCCGCCCAGATCGTCAATGGGATCGGCACGTAGAGATTCAAATAGGGTTGCGTCCAAAGCTTGCCAACGTTGGCGGTATTGAAAGCGGAGAAATTGGGATTGCCGTGGATATAGCGCACATCGTCGACAAAAAGGAAATCGAGCTGACCCACCCGCCAAAAAACTCCCAGCAGAAGGGCCAGGAGCAAACCGATCTTAGCTATAGGTAGCGCGCGTGCCGACACCCATTTCCCCCGATTGCGCAGTGAGTACGGAGTTTAGTGCGTTATTTGCCTTCCGGCAAATAGAGGTAGTCGGCGCAGGTGCGTTGCTTTTCGACCAACGACTGGCCCTCATCGGGCTGCGGCATTCCGTTGAGCCATTTCAACAGGGCGGTGGCTCGCCGTTCGATGCGCTCGCTGTCCGTTTCAAAGCGATCCGGATCTTTCTCAAAGTAATAGGTCAAATGCGTCCAGGGCGCTAACCCTTCCTGCCGAAACGCGGTGTAGTTCGCATCCCGCTTTCCCGCCCCCGAGATGAGACTTGCCTCCAATAGGCGATCATATTCCTCAACATCCGGCGCGGCGCGTACCCACTCCACGGGCACCAGATAAATCCGCGCCAAGCGAATGGCCGGATCCACGAGGTCGCGCTTTTCCATCACAAAGTACGCAGGGCCCATCCGAGCGATGCGTTTCCCCAGGACTACGATCGGGGTCGCATCCCACTCTTTGACCACGGAACCGAGGAGAAGCTGCTGGTCCATTAGGGGCAGTCCTAACGGATCGCCCACCGCGGGCAAATGCACCCGGGAAAGGGGCACCACCGTACGGATCACCGGATACTGCCGCGAAATGCCAATCGCCCGAGTCAGGTCCGAATACTGAAGTTGCAAACCGACTTGGATGCGGTCGTTTTCGCTTAAGACGGCAATTTTGCCCGGGATGGCGTTCATCCACCCCCCGTTGGGCAGCTCAATCGCCACGCGTCCTCGCACGAGGTGGGCTTGGGCGGTGAGAACATCGAGCGCATTTACCGTCGCATGGCGGGTTTGCTTGGCTCCCGAATCGAGCAAGGTGACATCATAGCGAACCGCGGCGTCATTGCCCGCGGCGAGGTCGATTAGCGCCGGGACGTCGAAGAAATAGCGTTGTCCGTCCGCTTGTTCCCAAAAGCTGTGAAAACTTCCCGTGAAAGTCTCCACCGCGTGCGCACAAACACTGAGCCAGGCGCCGAAAAAAAGTAAAGAAAGACCCCTCAATCCAACCCCTTTATGCAGGCTTACAGGAAACGATGGGGGGACCGGGTGGTCAATCGAAAAATGCGTGGTCTAGAGGAGGTTGTGAAAAGCGATCAAGACATTGGCGAGGCCGACCACCGCCGCGATGGCGGTCAAAAAAAGCCAAGCGGTGTCGCGACGGCGCGCCGCCACCGACGTTTCTTCAACGTCGACGAGGCCCTCGATATGCCGTTTCAATTCCGCCGACTCGTAAGAGGCTTCGACGATTCCATCCATATTATCGCGGGTGCGGAGGTCCTGTTTGAGATATTCGATTTCGCGCACCGAATGGCGGTATTCCTCAATCAACGGCCCGATTTCGGGGTGACAGTCGTATTTATCCCAATGGGGGTTCAATGCTGGCATCCTCGCCTCCTCCAAAACCCTTAATTTGCAAGGGTAAGACCAGGACAGCTAGGCTGGAAACGACCTCCCGCCCGGCCGCCGGAGACCGCTTCCGCCGTCTCCGGACGAAATCTGGCACCTCCTCCGGGCTCGGGGTATCCTAAGCTTTCTATGCAAAAACACCTTGTGGTTGGGATGGTCGCACTCTCGGCGGTGGCTTGCCAAAGCACCATCTTAAACAAGGCGAAGCTCCAGGCCATTCAAGGCATTGCGGTGGCGAGCCTTTACGCCGTGGAGCGCATTCCCGAGGTCCGGGGTCAGGGCGTCCTACGCAAGTTGGACCGTGAAGCGCGGCTCCAAATTGCCGGCGACGCGTTGGTGTCCTACCAAGACGCCTTTGAAACCTTGGGCTGGGAAGTCGTTCCCACCGAGGAAGTCATCGCGGCCCAGGCGTACAAGGGATTCCAACGCCCCAAGAACGCACCCCTCGTCCAGGGCGCCGCGGCCAGTGCGTTCCAGCAACGCTTCTTTCTGCCGAATGACATGGTTCCACTTTGGTTAGGAGATGTGGAAAAGCGGTCCGGGCGCCGGCTCGCGCGAAGCGATAAAGACAGCCTGATCGATCTCCTCAAGGAACTCCACACCCACGCCGCGGCGTTAGTCCAAATCAAATACTGCTTTCGCACCTTTGAACGGGAACGGATCGAACGGACGGTGGTCACCGCCACCTCGGCCTTACAGCTGGTTGATTCTAAGGGCGAAGTGCTTTACATGACTGCGGAACTCGAGGGTTGCGGCGGGGCCACGCGGAGTGAATCGCGCGCATCAATGGAGATCGTGGGACAAGATTGGACCTTCGATCCGTTGAAGCGTGACGCGTTCCGACAGCTTTTCCAAGAAGCGTCCGAAGCGGAAGCCGAACGGCTAATCAGTTCTCTGCCGGTCACGCCGAAACCAAAAAGGAGAGGATGATGAAACTTTTTTTGGCTTTCGCTCTAGCCGTAACTGCCGGGATGGCTCGGGCCGACGTGGACTGTAAGGAAAAACGTAAGGCGATGCATACCCAGCGGCAAGAACACCGCAATTGCAATAAGGCCTGGCAAGACAGTATGCGCGGCAACGCGGCGGATCCCAGCGATGATTGCGTAGCGAAACAAACGGCTTTCGTGGAAGCCATGAAGGCTTACAAGGCGTGTCGGCGAGAATCGAAGATTGCAAAATAGTCGGGGAGCCCACGCTGTCTTAAAAAGTGCGTGGCACCTTTTAAGACGTCTAAGGGCCCCCCTTCCATTTTTTTCGATTACGGAATCAGCTTCGCAATTTCTTCTAGGTACTGCTTCTGGTAGTTGCGGTACTGATACAGGAAGTCGTCGCGGGTCGGTTGGTACGCAATGTCCGGTACCGCCCCATTGTTTTCCACCGGCGTGCCATCCGGCCGGTAGAAAAGCGACTTCGTCATGTTGATCTGGTTCACCGAGTAGTTCAGCGAAGGCATCTGCTCCACGTGACCGCCCGCCCCCATCGTTCGGGTACCCATCAGCTTCGCACGCCCGATTCCTTGCATCATCGCCGGGAAAGCGTCGCCGCCCGAACCCGACATTTCATCCACGAGGACCAGAATCGGTTTCGTGTAACGAATCGCATTCGGATTCAGCAGGCGCGATGCGTGGAAGGTCGTCTTGGCCGACATGCGGCTACGACTCTGCCAAGCGCTCTTCACGAGGCCGACCACATCTAGCCAGCTGCTACCGTCGATGGTTTTCGCGTCTTCGCCCTTGGCCCATTCCTGGAACTTCAGGTACTCCGACCGCGAGGCCATGAACTGGAACTCGAGGCCTTTGAACGGCTTATCCGCGAAAAGCCCGACCATGTTTTCAACCATCACCACGCTGCCACCGCAGTTATGATCCTGATCGATGATCAAGCCGACCGTGTTCTTTTCCAACTGGTCCACCGCCCACTCATACTGTTTGAAGCGAAGCTCTTCGTCTTTGCCCCAGTTGTAGTGCGGGATACGCAGGTAACCGATGTTGCCCTTGGGCGTCGGATGGTAATAGGCGACGAACGGACTCGCCATCAACACCTTGGTGCCACGCGGAGGCGCGGTACGCGTCGAGCCGCTGCAACGAAAGGCCTGCTCCCCTTGCGGGACGCCGGCGAAAACATCGTCGACCGCAAGCTTCGCGTAATCGGCGGGAACGGCGGACCAGGTTTCCAGCTCGGGATCCTCTTCCAATTTGCCCGTTTCATGCCAGAGCATCGTGACGGTGTCTTCGATCGTCGACGTGCCCCGACGGATCGTGACTTTGGAGATGCCGCGCTTGGGCGGCAAGAGCGTCGCCGGCCGGTAGCCGATGAACACGGCAGCCATTCGCAAGGCAGTCTCACGATTGCCCATGCCCAGGTATTTTGACAACCCGTCGACGATATCCGTCGCCGGCTTGCCGTCGATGGCCACAATCTCGTCCCCACGCTCAAAGGGAAAGATCGTCTTCGGCAACACTTCGGGAACAATGCGATCAATCAACACCTTCCCGTCGATGCGATCGGCGACGAACCCGAGCGTCGTGAGGTAGTTCGTCTGAACCGCCGAACGGAAATGGCTGTCCTGGAACTCGGCCACGAACTTATTGATCAAGTGATAGAACTCGAAATTCGAAACGTTTTCCGCCTGGGTCGCGTAACGCGCAACCATGGCATCGACATCGATTTTCAGATTTGCCTTCTTGAGTTCATACGGGCCGTAGTGGCTTTTGATCATGGAAGCCAGTTGTTCGAAATCGGCCTTCTTTTCTTCTTTCGAGAGCGAGCGCGCCTGTGCCGAAACCGCCAAAAATAGGGCACACACGCAAGTCAATCTTGCGAGATTCATGATTCCCCCAACCTGATGATTTACTGCATTTACTGCGTTTTTACGGTGATGCCGACTGAGTCTGGGAGACTCATCGGGGGAAGTCAAAATACGATGCGTCACCGACGACTGGAGTGCTACCCTCGCCCGCCTTGTGAGTCGGGCACTGATCCTGGATCTATTTTGAATAAATTCGATGAGATACGATCGGCGGTGACAAAAAACGTCACTTGCGCACCGAACCCAACAAATATGGTATATTCCTCCTCCAATGTTGGGAAGACGCATCGCATTAAGTATATTCCTATTGGCCGGTTCGGCGCGCGCGGCGGGCGGGGAGTTTTTTGCCCCGACTTTGGAGGCCTGGCGCAATCTCCCATCCTCGATTTCGACGCTTTTGAATCTAAGGTCGATACCGCCAATGGACCCGAACCCTCCGGCCTCGTGGTCGAACTCAGTGGGGAGCTACTACCTTTCAGAGGCGGGCAAGGAGGAACTCGACTACCTGACCTACCGAATTCTTGTTTTACTGGATTCTCATGAACGAGCGGTGATGGTCGGGCGTTCTCCCAATGGGTTGCTTGCGGTTCTGTTGGGTTACCGTCTTTCTCATCCATCGACTAAGCCTGTGAGTGATCTCCCATTTTCTTATGGGTCGGTCGCTCCAATGAGCGCTGCCGAGCGGGCGGCGCTGAGACACCATCTAGCTCGGCAAGGACTGTCGCCGAAAGATATTGCCGATAGTCAAAAGCCAGTTTTGTTCATTGATTTCATTCATTCCGGGCGAGGCTTGCTGACGCTACTCCAGGAGATTCACCTCTGGGCCGAGGAGTTAGGTCTTTCTGAGAGAGTAAAAGGCAAAATGTCCATCTTCGGACTTTATTCACCTGCTTTCATAGCGCGCAATCATCTGAAAAAAATTGCTTTCGACTCGGCTAAGGAACTTGGAACCCCCGTTCGAAATCCGTCTGAACTGGAAATTCGAGCGAGCGGGAAATCCATTTCCCTTCCCCAGAAGAGCGAATTTGCGAAGCTAGTCAACGAAATCCATGAAGCAGACATCTCTGAGGATCTCTATCACTATGCGGGCTTTGGTGCCCATCAGATCCAGCAAAGCTTCACCCCTTCTGAGTGGGTCTCGCACAAGGATGGTATTGAACGAGCTACCTTCCGTGTGGATCCCCTTGATGATTCTCACCTCGAGTTTTTCACTTTAATGAAGTGGGGCGAATCCTCTTTTACACCACCGCGCTGCGAGAAGCGGTTGAAATTCCAAGCCTCTCCCAGCTCGAATCATTCGCGGGCGAACTCTCAATCCCCAGACCTGAGCCCTCAAGGATGGGACGTTCGCTGAGCCCGATCAACGGTATCTAGTACTTAATGATCATTTTGATCAACTTGTTCAGGAGTCGGTCAATATCGCGCTGCCCCGGAATGTACCAATCGGCAGCCGAATCCCGGCGGAACCCCACCCGAATGCCCAAAATGCGGGGGTCGCGGCGGAGAAAGACGTTTTCGTCCGTGCGGTCATCTCCGATAAAGACGGCCCGGTGGTATTTGGAAACCCGCAAGATTTCCGCGACCGCATCTCCCTTATGGGGCGAGGAATCCGGGACGAAATTGACCACCATTTTCCCCTTCACGAGATGGGGCGGCGGGGTCAAGCGCGCGGCCGCGGCCAAAATCGCGCGCCGGGCGGCGGTCCGGTTGCCGGCTTCTCGGTAGTGCAAGGTCAGCGAAAGCACTTTGTCTTCGGTATCGACGCCATTCTTTTTGAGCCCATCATCGAGGCGCAGATCGCGCGACCAGCGCCGCGTGAGCCCGCGGGCCTGTTTTAGCTGTCGGTGAAAACCGGGCAACCCTTCAATGCCATGGTTGCCCGCCGTATAGCGGGGGCGGATTTCGAGGCGCCCCAACACATCCTTCCGCCCGCGGCCACTGACCACCGCAATCGGCGCACGACGGGCGAGCTCCTTCAGGAGCTTGCGCGTGCTCGGCCGGGGATACGCCAGGTTGCGATCGTCGACTAAAGGAGCCAGGACACCATCAAAATCAAAGACGATAAAACACGGTTTGGAAAACTGTTCGGCCAGGGCCCGTCGGCCGGCGGGGGAGAAAAGTTGCTTCATACCGGGAGAAATTGTTGCGATTCCTCGGAATGGGAGATCTTGCGCGTCAGCTTCTTACGGCGGCGCAACTTGGCCGCATCGAGCAGCATCCGGCCCGCCCAACGGTAAATATTAAACTCTTGGATCAAAGCGCGCATGCTTCGAATTCTAGCTTGTTGCTCCGCCGGTGACATCTCCAATGCGAATTGCAGCGCGGCCGCGCACTGATCGGTGTCGTAAGGGTTCACGATCAGGGCTTCCGCCATTTCGCGGGCGGCGCCGGTGAACTGGCTTAGCACCAAAACCCCTTGCTCATCGTCGCGCGAGGCCACGAACTCCTTCGCCACCAGATTCATCCCGTCGTGCAAACTCAAGACGACGCAGACTTGGGCCGCGCGGAAATACTCGTACACCTGCCAAGGTTCGTGGTGCTGGGCGAGCAGATAGATCGGTTGGTATCCGTCTTTGCGAAAGCGACGGTTGATACTCTCGGCCAAATCAGCCACTTCATCGCCAAAGTTTCGGTACCGGCTAATTTTCGTCCGCGACGGAGCGGCAATCTGCACAAAGGAGAATCGGCCAATCCACCCGGGCTCCAACTCCAAAAGACGCTCGACCGCGCGAAACCGTTCGGCGATCCCCTTGGTGTAATCGAGGCGATCCACCCCCACGCCGAGCAAGACCTTCTCACCGATCCCTAGACGCTCGCGCACCTGCTTGCGGCAATCGGCGACCGAAGGAAGTTTCGAAAACCACCGCGCTGGAAAATCGATCGAAATGGGATAGTTTTGGACCAGCGTGATTTTCCCACCGTGGGTGATGGTGGCGCTATCGCGATCGATACGGCTTTCCAGAAAACGATCCACGGCATCAATGAAGTTAGTGCAGTGAAAACGGGTGTGGAAGCCGAGGATATCGCTGCCCAGCAAACCCTCGAGAATTTCCTCGCGCCAGGGGCAAATCCCAAACGACTCCGGATTCGCCCACGGGATATGCCAAAAGGTAATAATCGTTGATCGCGGCAAGCGCTTCTTCAAAAGCGCCGGGAGGGCGGCGAAATGATAATCCTGGATCAGAATCACCGGGTCGTCGGTCTTCGCTTCTTCAACGACCGCATCCGCAAATTTTTCATTCACGTGGAGATAGTGTTGCCAGTCGCCGGTGCGAAATACCGGGCGCGTATAGGCGATGTGACAGAGCGGCCAGAGGCCCTCGTTGGCAAAGCCGTAGTAAAAACCCGCTTCTTCTTCGGCCGTGAGCCAGACCCGGCGAATCTGATAGGACGGATCGTCGGGCGGTACCCTCACGCGATCATGGGCATCCACCGATTCCCGATCCCCGCTGCCGCTCCCGTGCGCGACCCAGGTACCGGAACAGGCGCGCATCACCGGCTCGAGCGCGGTCACCAAACCGCTGGCCGGAACCTGCACTTCGATTTTGTCGCCTTTTTTGACGTGGATGTAGGGTTCGCGATTGGAGACCACCAAGATCTCGTCGCCCCGCAATTCGCGTTGGAGAATTTCTTTCAACGACTTGGCGCTCCAACCCTCCTGCGACATATCGCGAGGGCGGCCCGCCTGAATCCCCTGGAGCAGCGTGCGCAAATCTTTGATGAGCGGGCGGACTTCGCCGGGCTGATTCCGATTGAAGGCGCCGAGATCCCCCCGCAGAAGATCGCGTTTCAAAATTGACCGTACCGCCTGCAACCAACCGCGCCAACTCGCCTGAGCAATCAAAACCGTGACCGACGAGATAATCACACCGAGCAGAATGAAAAATCCAAAGAGGTAACGACGCGTGGCCGCCGTCCGTAACGTCACGAGCTTCATATCGTGCACGAGGACCAAAGTGGCCGAGCTCTCGCCTAAGGGTTCAAATGAAACGTGGAGAGGCCCCAGGGGCAATTTCAAGATTTCTGATTTCACCCGGCCGGCCGGACAGGTGACGTGCAGGGGGAACTGGTTCGTACGGAGGTAGAGCGCGCCGGGCTGCACGCAAATCCCCAACGCATACATCCGCTCGTCGAGGACGAGCCGGCTCAACTCGCGCGCAAGTCGCCCCTTGTCTCCCTCGCGCAAAAGCGGCTTCAAGGAGAACTCGGCGGCAGCGGCAATCAAATGCGCACGATCATCGAGATCATGTATAAACCAACGCAGGGTCAGCCGATCGGCAAGATGAATGCTGGCGTAGGCAATGAGCGCTAAGACGGCCACGAGCGGAACAACAAATCGCAACGACAATCGCATGGCTCCTGTGCTTTACAGTTTTATGACGGGAAACGAAAATAAAATCGTTTCTTTCTTGGGTTCTCGAAAGGATTCGCGTGTACCCCTACGGACTGATCGGTAATTGCCAAGCGGCCGCCCTCGTATCGGACCAAGCCTCCGTGGATTGGTTTTGCTTGCCCCGTCCGGATAGCCCCCCCGTTTTTGGCCGACTGCTCGATGCCGAAGGCGGCCATTTTTCGGTTGAGCCCGCTGAAGGCAGCGTCCGTGGGAGGCAAGCCTACTTGCCGAATACCAATGTCCTCGTCACCACCGTGACCACGCTCGGGGGGGCCGCCTACCGGGTCACGGATTTTCTACCGCGCTATTCCCAGCAGGGTGGAATTGTCCGTCCGATGGTGCTCTACCGGACGGTGGAACCGATTTCCGGCAGTCCGCAGATCCGCGTGGAATGCCGGCCAGTGAACGGCTGGGAGAAGCAAGCGCTGGTTCCCGAGATGGGCGATGGGTGGTTGCGATTCACGCGCGGAAGCGATTTCTTGCGGCTGCGGACGAATATGCCCCTCACTTACCTGAATGAAGGCATTCCGTTTCATTTGAAGGAAAAACTGCATTTTGCGCTGGGTTGGAATACCGAAGCCCACGAAGATTTTCCGCGGGTGGTCGATGAGCATCGGGAAAAGACGATCGACTACTGGAACACCTGGGTGAAACATTGTTCGATCCCCACGCTCTACCAAACCGCCACGATCCGCTCTGCCCTTGCGCTCAAGCTCCATTGCTACGAAGACACGGGCGCGATTTTGGCGGCCCTGACCACCAGTCTTCCCGAAGAGCCGGATGGCACCCGCAATTGGGACTATCGCTACTGCTGGCTGCGCGATGCGTACTTTTGCCTCTCGGCGTTCCGCAATCTCGGACACTTCGAGGAGATGGAAGGCTTTCTAAACTTCCTGCTCAATATCGCCCACTCGAGTGAAGTCTTTCAAAAACTCAGCCCGGTCTACCGCCTAGACCGAACGCTCCCGCTGCCCGAACTAGAACATAAAAACTGGTCGGGATTTGCCGGCGGCCGCCCCGTTCGCAGCGGAAACCAAGCCGCCGAACACACGCAGAACGATGTTTACGGCGAAATGATCCTGACGTTGGCGCCGATCTTCTTCGACGAACGTTTTCACGGCATGCGCACCCCGGCGCACCAGAAACTCATGGAGCAGTTGGCGAGTCTTTGTATCGAGAATACTTCGGCGCCCGATGCAGGGCTTTGGGAAGTGCGCGCGGGTTGGCAGGAGCACTCGTTTTCCAATTTGATGTGCTGGGCCGGAATCGACCGGGTAATGCGCATCCGCCGCCAAGGCTACCTACAAAATCTAGAGACCGATCTGGAAATGGCGCGCAGGAAAGTCGAGGAAGCGCTAAAACGCGCGACCCGCGACGGAGCCGTCTACAACGGTCCCGAAGACGCCACGCTCGATGCGTCTTTACTGCTCTTACCGTTATTGAATTATCCCGACAAATCGGTTTCGGCGGCGACCGTCGATCGCATCTGGACCGGCTTGCGCTTCGACGGCACTTCCCATCCGTCTTTTTTGTACCGCTACCTGCGGGAGGATGATTTCGGCAAACCGAAATCGCCGTTTCTCATCTGCTCCTTCTGGTTGGTCCAGGCGTTGGCCAAAGTTGGGCGCCGGCCGGAAGCGACCCAGGTGATGGAAGGGATTCTGGCCTCCGGCAACGGACTCGGCCTACTCGCGGAACACTACCTCCCGCAAACCTCCACCCAGTGGGGAAACTTTCCTCAAGCCTACTCCCACGTCGGATTGATCAACGCGGCGTTTGCGATCAGTCCGGAGTGGGACCAGATTCTTTAGGGCGAATCCGTTCCCGTCGGCCGGCGACGGCGATCGCGACCGGAGTACTTATGCACCGGTTCCACATTGGGCCGACCCGAAATTGCCATTTGAACTATCCGGTCAAAGGCGGAAGACATTTGGTGAGTTTCGACGAATTGAATCACGGAGGCCTCGTCTACATAAGTGAACTCCGGGACGCCGAGAAGGCTTAGTGCGGCGTCAATCTGGGTTCGTCGCATATCATCCATCGTGCTATCGCCCAACCCGGCTTCTCGATGCGCCAAGGCGAGGACGATCGTTCCTACCGTGGACTGCTTCGTAAAGTGAATATCTAAAGTCGTGAGCAGACGTGCGAGCTCAACCCGGTACATGGTTTCACCGGCACTCTCCAACGCATTGGCACAGAGTGTGTCGCGACTTTGGGGAGTCTTCGGCATGTCGAAGCGAAACGAACGCCCCAATGCCGCTTGTATCTCGCTGATTCGGTCGTCGGCCTGAAGCGACAACGGGATGGTCATTGTCATTAAGAAGAAAGCCCAAAACACACTTCGCACGGGGACCCCTTTTTCGTTGATTCTGGCGGGACCCTAACCCAATGGCCGCGCCCGATCAACAAGGGGCTACGTCAGCTTTTGGTTATGGCCGGGCGCGCTGGATCACCCCGCAGGCAATGCGTTCCCCGGAGTCTCCGGCGGGCGAGCTCTTAAGATCGTCCGCTTTCGCGTGAATCACCAGGGCGCGCCCGATTAGAGCATCCCAAGCCTGGCTTCCGTCCGATGGGTTCGGAATCCTTAATTCAATCGGCCCGGAAGCCTTTTTCACGGGGACTTCGATGTTGCCAAAATCACCAAGATGGCGATGCGCACCGCGAGGATCCCCATGCTTCTCCTGAGCTGGGTTAAAATGTTCACCCGCAGTCGAAGCATCTTCGGCCGTACAATCTCCCTTCTCGTGGGCGTGAATTCCGTGCGGCCCCGGTGCTAGGTTTTGCGCGTAAACCCGGATCAAAAGGGCGCTTCCGTCCTTGGCGAAATCGACGGTTCCCGAAACATTAGACCCACTTTTAGCGACGAGAGTCGCGCTCGCCAACGGCGTTACGCCTTTTGGCCAATGCGCGCAAACTACCGCACTGATCCCGAAAGCAATCAAAGCCACTTGAACTATAATTAATTTCATTTTCTTCTCCTCACGGCATGTGGGTTGCAAACCTCAAACCAGCAGAGAGGAACAAAAAATGTACCACTTGCCCGAATTGCCTTTTTCTTACGACGCTTTGGAACCCCACTTCGACACGCAAACCATGAAAATCCACCACCAAGGCCATCATCGGACCTACGTGGAAAAGTTGAATGCGGCGCTGGAACGCTATCCGGAATGGCAGATTCCGGCGGAAGAATTGATGGTCCGCCTCGACGAAGTTCCGAAGGAAGTTCAAACCGCGGTTAGAAATAACGGGGGCGGGCACGCCAATCACTCGCTCTTTTGGTCCCTTTTATTTCCAAAAAAACAGGACACTCCCGGACGGGAACTGGGAAGAAAAATCGAAGCTACCTTCGGCGGGATGGACGGGTTCCAAGAAAAATTCGCTAAGGCGGCAGCCGAGCATTTTTCGAATGGGTGGGCATGGCTTATCACTAACCGGCGCGGAGAGCTGAGTGTTTGTACGACCCCCGATCATATTTCACCATTGAGCCGAGGAGAATATCCGCTGCTAGTGCTTGATGTCTGGGAACATGCGTACTACCTAAAACACCAAAATCGACGTCCGGAGTTTATCGACGCATTTTGGCCGATCGTTCACTGGCGGGAAGTCGAGCGACGTTGGATTCGATTTACGCAAAGTCACCGTAACGCGGCCTAGCACGGTCTTTGCACTTTATAGAAGGAAAGAAGGGAAGGTAATGAAAGCTTGTGCTCCATATGAAGGTTCGGGCGATCCCAATCGGCGAAAGAAACGCCGAGGGTCACACCGAAAAAATGCGGAAACCACGACCGATCACGCGAAGATCCAGCAATGGGTGGAAGCCCGGGGAGGACGTCCCGCCACGGTCAAAGGCAGCGGGGGCGAGGAAATCGCGGGAATTTTAAGAGTGGATTTCCCCGGATACGCGGGAAAGGCGACCTTACTGCCCATCTCCTGGGAAGTCTTTTTCAAAAAATTTGAAGAACGCGGACTCGCGTTCCTATACCAAGAAAAAACCTCCGCGGGAGACCTTAGCCGCTTCTGGAAACTCGTCAAACGCGAATCAACGCCCATCGAAAACTAGGAATTGCCCCTGCGATTCGAATCGTCGTGATAGGTGACTATCGCAACGTTTCGTTTTTATACTGAACTGTAACCAAAACTAGCGGAGCGGCAGCTTCTTGATTCCTTTTCTGAAACATTTCGTTACGGCAGTTCGGCATTTCCGGCAAATGGGAAGTCTGCTTCCCAGTTCTTCCTACGCGGGGCGGGCAGTGGCGCGGCAGCTTCCCGCCAAAACCCAATCGCTCGTGGAGTACGGGCCGGGCACGGGGAATGTCACTCGTATCCTTTTATCGACGGTATCGGCGAGTGCGAAGGTCACCGCGGTGGAACTGAGTCCGCAGTTCATTCCGATATTGAAAAGTATTCCGGACGCACGGCTTAGCGTCATCAACGCGGGCGTGTTGGAATCCCTTTCCGAGATACGCGCCCGCTATCCCGAGGGTGTCGATGCGGTGGTTTCCGGAATTCCCTTCTCGCTCATTCCGAGCGAGGACCGTGAGAAGATTGTGGCGGAAACACGCGGGCTACTCAAACCGGGCGGACGGCTCATCGCCTACCAAAACTCCTGGCACCTGATTTCCATCTTCCGGCGCCATTTCGACCAAGTATCGACCTACATCGAACCGCGAAATATTCCGCCCTATTTTGTCATCGTTGGGGAAGTAAAAGTCTAGCGCGATAGCCTATTTCAGATCGCAAAGCAGATTGGGAACCTCAAAGTGACCTGTCAAACGCGCTTTGTTTGCACCATCTTTCGCTAGGGGAGAAAAAACCCAAACACCTTTTTCTTTCTTCTTTGCCAGCAGGCCTTCCGCCTCGGCTTTAGACAGGTCAATCGTAAGAGTCAACTCTCGATTCCCTTCCTCACCGCTGAAACTTAGGGTCTTCTTTTTGGCGTCGAGCTCCGGGGAAATAAAGCTACTGAGTTTCGTTTCCGTCGATGACAGAAACGTCTCCGTCAATGCTCCCGCGAAGTCAGTCGAGTTTCTCTCCGATGAAAAAATATAAACTTTTTCGTGTACCAAAACGATTTCGCGCTTCGGATTCGGAACATAACAGTTGATTTCTTCCCGCCAACCATCATCCCGAGGCTTCGCGGAAAAGACCGACGTATTGCCGGCAACCAACAAAATAAAAAGCGCCAAGACCTTTGCAGAGCGTCCCATCGGATCACCTCTACCGGTATGCCTACCCGCATTAACGCAGATGGTCAACCGAGGCAACCTGAGCTCGACATCCGCGGGCCCCTTCCCAATTCGCTTTGCCAAACCGATCGCCCCGGCTATGACTAGCTCTAAGCGCCGCGACTATTCCGGCCTTCGAATCTGAGACAAGATATTCGGCTCAAAGACATTTAGCTGCCCAGCTGGAACTTCCTGATCGTCGATGGGGGTCACGTTCGCGACCTCGTACCGCCGCATCCGCGTGACGTGCAGTGTGGGGGATCCCCCCTCCACTTCCACGAAGACTTCGCCCGAAGGCGATCCCTTTAAAAAGGATTCGAGGCGAGCATTGTAAGGCACGCCGATGGCAATCGTTTCCCCCGGCTTGTTCCCTAACCTAAGGAAGTAGGTCGGCATCGGACTAATGCTTACCCCGCCGTCTTTGCGTATCCATCCTATCAATTTAACCTGATGGTGATCCGCGATGCGGATGTCCTCCACGCCGAGCATGCCATTCTCGGCGATCATTGCTTTGTTCACCGTCAGAACCATTGGGCTAAAACCAATGGCGTAGTTGTCGACGCTCTTCCCTGTCTTTCTCAAAGCATCGGTCTCAAAAAGCGTCACGCGGGTGCGCTCCTCCACGACGGTCCCGCCTTCCAAGGTGAGTAGATAGCGAAATTGCTGATGACGTTCTTGGCGTACCACAAAGCCTCCCGTGGACACCCCTTCCGGCAATCGCCGCGGGTGAACGAGGATTTCATTCGCCGCGAGCCGGATCGAGCACTCCTGGTTGGAGACCCCGAGGGCGGGAATAGCGACAAGCAACGCGATAATTGACGATAGAACCGGTTTCATGGGCGAGCTCGTCTCACGAAGAAAAAATCCTGTCAACCCGGCGGGGTCTTGAGCCAGTCTGGGTTTGTCTAGCGGCTATTGAACGTCTCGGGCGATACGTTGGTAGAGCTCTTCGGCATTGGCCGGATCGTGCCGATCCTCACTCCATTTCATTATCCGTCGTATATACCCGCCCACAAAATGAACGTAACTCGCGGATCGAAAGTTTTCTCCTACCCAGAAAACTTCCGGGAGCGTCGCCTTCGCATTCTGAAACAAAACCGGGGACACGCCGTTCATCGCCACGGAAGACTGAATCGACTTCTCTTCCTCTCGCCCATACGGATTCCATGGGGAGTAGCTATCCCCATTGAAATAAAATTCAAAGGCGAAGGGGGTTTTGTGGGCATTTCGCTCGAACCAGCTCTTCACTCCGTCCCCTTCAATCTCCGTCGGCTTTAAGTAGAAAATGGCGATTTCCGGTTTGTCGTCGTAAGAGGAATGAAAGAGGCGCGAAAGCTTCTTCGATAGTTTTTCTGCCGTTTCCGCCTTCACCGCGATTTGGAAGGAAACGGGGTGATCTTTCTCCACTTGAAGCGTGGCCGTCACCACTGCCCAGCATTCGTAGGATAGCCAAAAAGCCAATTCTTCTTCCGGAATGCGAACCCGAAAATGATCCGGACCGTCCCAGGCAAAGTGGATCGGACCCTGCTTATTGACCGGGCCTTTGAGCTTCCGAATGGAAAGGGAGTCGCTGGTCGCTAAGAAATCTAAGGTCGCGGGGCGCTGGGAGCACTCCCATTGCCCAGTGAAATGGAGACGCTTCTGAAGTCCGTCCATTCCGGTATGATTGATCACCTTCACGATTTGTGACGGCAGCGAAATCGTGTCGGCCGCAAACCCGCTTCCGCCGACGAACAGGAACACCAGAACCCAATTACGCATAGAACCTCCCCGAGCCAAACTGGCATTGGCTTTCAGAGCTACTGTACACAATGCGTCATCGCAACTGGTTTCTGAAGTGCGGTCGCTTCCTTGACCTAATTTGGCAGCTCGACGGCGGTGACATCGCGGCTCAACCCGGCCTGTCCCACCGGCTCAAAACTCCAGGAAGAATTTCCGACCCGAACGGGCATTCGGGTGGTTCCCGGCAAGTACTCGGTCGTCGTCACCTATCCGACCAAAGAAGGCGAGAAAAGGGAAATCTACAAGTTAGATATTCGCTAGAAACACGGAACGAAAGGGCAGGAGAGTCGGCGCACTGCATCCGTGGCCAGCGCTCCTGCGCTGTCCCGCGGCTTGCTAGGCCTTTTCGGCTTGATAGAGTACCGGAATGGCAAAAATGACCGGGTTCGTGATGTTTTTCCTGCTCTTAACAAACAGCGCGATGGCGACGCCGCTCATTTCCGTCGGAAGTTGGCCGGCGCAGGACGGGGCTAGCTGCGAAATTGAAGCGGCCGCCATTAGCCAGGCATTCCGATCGGCGGCGGGTGTGGAGACCTACTACCGGTGCGATCGGCAAGAGCGAGGGGAAATGTCGGCTTCCGGAGAGTGCGATCTCGCGAACAAAAGGCAATTTGCGACGATTACCTTGGTGACGGCCGACCTCAATACCCCCTGGGTTATCGACGTGGATCACAAAAATGCCACCAAAGCGCAAAACAAGGTGACGTGTGCTTACGATACCCGAGAGGAAACCGTGGTTTTAGAGGACGGGACCGTCGTCGCCGTGCCACGCCTTTTTACCACCCAGTACGCGGACTCGGTCCCGGGCGGCGGCTTCGCTACCAAAGCCGATTGCGAGGCCGAGCTGGTGCGGCAGAAAAGTTTGCCGGTGTTGCCCACTTACTTTAAGGCGTTCTGTCGCGAAGGTTACGACGCCACTTTCTACTTTCAGACCTTTACCTTGGTCCCACGCTAGCCGGCCAAGAACCGCCTAGTCGGGTGCGTTAAAGACACCGCAGGACAGGTGGAGGCGATTGACTTTTATTCCTTCGACCTCGCGCTCCCCTCACACTATAGCCTAAGCACAATTGGCGGATTACGCTGGCCTCACTTTAAAGGGTAAAATTAACCCTATCAACATGATTAAAAATACCATATAATGGAGATTGGTAAGTGGCGTGGTCCGTCGATTTGAGCAAGCGGGTGACGAAAAATTTGAGTCGATTGCCTAAGAACGCACGAGAAGCACTCGAAGCGCTGGTAGTCGACCTAACGGACCGAGGACCAGTTCGCGGAGATTGGCCAAACTATTCCAAACTGGCGGATGGCCGCCACCACTGTCATTTGAACTACAATTACGTGGCGGTTTGGGTCGATGAGAATCGGGGACTAAAGATAATCTAGGTGATGTATGTCGGGAGCCGTGAAAATGCGCCATACTGAAATCACGATCAAACAAGGCCGCGAAGTCACGAAATTTAGGTTCCCCTGGGAGGCGGGCCGCGGTCTTGTTCATTTTCTACAGGGACTGCAAACCAGTGCGAAAGAAGTCATAGCGGCTGAAGAAGCATTTCCGGATATCAAAGACCCAGTAAAAAGGATTGGAATTGTTTTTCGAGGTATCCGCTTTAAGCACAGCTTGACCCAAGCCGAAGTAGCAAAACGCCTTGGTCTTGAACAATCCGACGTTTCAAAAATAGAAAAGGGCAAACGTCCTATTGGTAAGGCCTTAGCAAAAAGGATCGAGCAAGAATTTGGAATAGACTATCGTCGTCTGCTTTGAATATTGAATTGAAGTGTTCGGACCTGCCTACGCCGTCCCCGTCATTTTTTAACTGATAGGTACCGTAATAAGGACCTACTCAATCCAGTGGTCGCCCGTGGGGGCGACAATGAGGTGGGCGAACAGTTTCAGCCCCAATCGCGCGGAGATAAATCGCACCTCGTCGGTGAGCTCATAGTCGTGAGGAGAAGGATTGAGATCTCCACTGGGATGGTTGTGCACTAGCACCAGACCATCGGGACGAAGCGCTAAGAGTCTTCCGAATAGCTCCTGAAGATCCACATTCACGTGCGTCCGAGTTCCTCTTTCGACCACGCAGAGGTCCGCTACTCCCCCGGCTTTGAAAACAGGAAAAAACCCAATCCATTCGGAGGTACGGCATCTTAAGCTTGAAGGAACGCGCGCCGGAATTCGTTCCGAATCGCGGTCGAATGTCTTTCCATCGGCGAGGCGCGCCGCCTCGCGGAAAGCGGCATAGCGTCGAGCCAGTTCAAATGCGGCTAAAAGTCGGCTGGATCCGGCTTCTCCCAACCCCACAATCCCCGAGAGATCGGAACTGGCGGCGTTCTCTAGGAAAGCGAAGAACGCCCGTTCTTCCAGGGGACCCCCTTGCTCAAACTTCCCGGCCCGCTCGAGAATGTCTTCGGCAAGGCCTAGGCACCCTTTCTTCGGGGGCCCGCTTCCAAAAAGGAGCGCGAGGCATTCTCGAAGGCTCAAGGTATCCGGTCCAGAATTCAGACACCGCTCGCGAGGTCGCTCATCGCTGCGGTAGGCTCTAATCATTGCCTCGAATCTTTCGCGCGATGTTGATGATTTCTTCGCTGGCCTTGAGCAGCTTGGTCTGATCGGCGGATTTCAGCTTCACGTCGCTATCCGTCAGCAGGGAAATCACCGGAACGGAAAGTGCCTGAGCAATCGCGCAAACCGTCGATAAGCGAACATCGCGGTACCGTCGCTTTTCTATCTCGTTTAGGGTGGTAATCGAAATCTTTGCCGACGCGGCCACTTCCACCTGACTAATGCCTTTCTGCGTTCTGATTTGTTTCAGATTTGCACCAATAACCCTAAGCATCTTTTGCAAGGACGGATCGAGGTGCTCTTTCGGCGGACGGCCCATCCGCTGAAAGTAAATCCACGCCCATCTGTTTACTATAAGTACATACTTTATATGATATGTACATAATGTATGTCTAGACAGGGGATAATATGAACGAATTATCAGACCAATTAAAGGTAAAAAGAACCATCGGGGCTTTCTTGCGCGGCTTGCGGACCGACGCCGGAGTTTCTCTGGCCGAGGCCCAATGCCATCTCGGAAAACTTCCGGACCTTCACGCCGTTGAAAGTGGAAAAGCGGGCATTACTGGCCGTGATCTGCAGAAGCTTTTTGACGCTTACGGAGTCTCCGCGGAAGCCAGTTTTCATTGGTGGATTGAGCTCCAGGTCAAGCTGCAGCGCCATTAGCCACCACCCCTGTCGCTATTCTTCTCGGTTAGTCAATAGGCAAAAAGACTGAACCTTTGGAAAATTTAGCGAAGAGCCTGCGAAGCTTTTCAAGAATGGTGCGGTCGGAGAGACCTGCAGATCGTATATTCAACGTGGTCGGTCTTTTGAGAGGACTGGGGAAGCCGCTTCGGACCACGCTCCCCTCAGGCCGTAGCCACCTCAAGCTAGCGTGTATACCAGGCGGGTTAAGACTTAAAGCGGGTGGGTTTTTTGTGGTGATTTTTTAAAATATTGAAATTATTTGAATTTCAATACGGACGAATCTCTCTATCCAGCTTTATCGAATTGGCGACAGATCGTACATTTAAAGTAAAGTCAGGGAAGAAGAGGGTAAAAACTCAATTGGGTAAGGGTTTTGATAAATGGGTAATAAACGGGTAATACTTAACTATGAACTCGTTTTCTCAAAATTACGTTAATGCACTTCGGTTTCATCCAAGTACCACCTGGTATCTCTCACAGTGTGCAGAGGCTCGGGGCATGCAAGAACTGTGGAACAGAGCTCGCCCCCAAGTACTGAAGAAACTCAGGGAATCCGCCATTGTTCAAAGTGCAGAATCTTCCAATCGAATCGAAGGGGTTGAGGTAGACAAGGAGCGCTTGCTCCCACTCGTACTAGGGGGCGCCCGTCCAAGAGATCGTTCAGAAGAAGAAATTGCAGGCTACCGAAAGGCCCTGAACTTCATTCATAAGAAATTCGACAAAATTACTATCACTCCCGACACCATCTTAACTATTCACGAATATGCTCAGGGAGGGATGATATCCGACGCCGGCAAGTGGAAAACTAAAGACAACGGCATTATCGAAATCTCTCCTCAAGGAAATCGAAGAGTGCGATTTAAGCCCGTTCCCGCTGCTCAAACCCCCAAGGCGATGGAACAACTTTGCCTTGGTTACGCTGATATCAATGGAAATTCAAAGCTTCCAGAATTGATCTGCGTAGGTTCATTTATTTTTGATTTTCTTTGCATTCATCCTTTTCGGGACGGAAATGGGCGCGTTTCTCGCCTTTTAACTCTCCTGCTTCTTTATCAGCACGGTTTTGAAGTGGGGAAATATATAAGTTTAGAAAGGCTTATCGAAAATTCGAAGGAAGACTACTATCGAGTGCTTGGCGAAAGTTCCAGCGGTTGGCACGACTGCAAGCACGACCTGCTCCCATGGTGGAATTACTTTTTAACAATACTGAAATCCGCTTATCAAGAACTCAAAGATCGAGTGGAATTAACCTTAGAGGGCGATAACCAGAGTGCTGTCATTCGGCAAATTGCACTCTCTCTGAAAACCCCTTTTGGGGTTTCTGAAATCCAAAATCTTTTGCCTACGATGGGACGAGAATTAATTAAAAAAGTGTTATTCAAGCTTCGAGATGAGAAAGAAATTGCCTTAACCGGAAAAGGCCGGGGCGCAAAGTGGGAAGTTGTAAGAAGGAAATGACTTAAGGGCCTAATACGTGGTTCTTTGGACAAGCCGCGCTTCCCGTAGATACTAGTCTGAGTGCCTTAGGTGAGATAACCTCTATGGACTATGCCGAAAAAAAGTAAAACCCCATCCCTATCCAGTGTGGATGAATGGCTAAAAAAAGAAACACCTCACAAACGAGACGCACTTGGGCAATGGAAAAATTCAGCTACGATTACCAGTGGGGATCTTTGCGGAAGCAATGCTTTGCGAAGCATATCAAAAAGGAAATCCAAAAGAAGAGCAGCGAAAGCTGGCTCGTTTTAAGACACACTTAGAACTTATCCGACGGGGTCAATATTCAGAATGCGGGAGGTTGTCGTGAAAGCACAGGCATTAAGTTCAAATCGTAAAGTCGAAATTATCGAGATTGGCCACGCCATGAATAAAGCCGGCTTGTCTAGCACGTTCATAGCTGCAGCGGTGGATACCGCTTTCAAATTTGAAGGGGTTTACGATCTCATGAAGATGTGGCGTGAGGAATAAAAAAGAGCGCGGAGAGATTGTCGCTGATATTCAGGACTTGATCGACGACTGCACTCAAAAGGAAAAGGTGGAGGGAGTTTACGTTCGTTTCGACGACTTAGATGCCATCGCTAAGGACATTCGTGCGTTTAAGGATAATCTGCGACTTATTGTTGATAGCAAGGGCGGAATTGGTCAATTAGCCGACCTAACTGGAATTCCCCAGCCTTCTCTCTCAAGATTTTTTGGTTCAGCTTCAATGCCCCGAAGGGCTACTCTGCTGAAAATTGCTAAGGCTCTTAAACTGAGCCAGGTACAGATCGCGACTGAATGGTCGCGCTAACAGAAGCCTACGCTTAAACTGAGCTCTCAAATACTCGAAGCCGGAGCAACCAAAACTGAATTAGGATGGTGCGGTCGGAGAGACTCGAACTCTCACGTCTTTCGACACATGCACCTCAAACATGCGTGTCTACCAATTCCACCACGACCGCGTCTGTAAAAATAAAATCGCTATTGCTTCGCTTCGCCTTTCGTCTCAGCTTTCGCCGGCTCTTCCTTTTTCGGTTCCGCCGCTTTAGGCGCCTCGATCGGCGCCGCGGTTTCACTGTCACTGATCACGCTGCGCGTGTGCTCCTGAATGCGAGAGCGAGTGAGAAAAAAGCTGGTCAAAAGAAAACCGATCGCAACGACCGTCGTCGTCTTGGTCAGAAAATTCCCGGCGCCTTTGCTGCCGAAGATGCTCTGACTCGAGCTCCCGAAGCCGATCCCCGCATCCCCTTTTCCGGGCTGCAACAAGATCACGACCACCAGGAAGACACAGATGAGAGCGTGAATGATGATAAAAACTGTCACTAATCGACCCCTGTTTAAGCTTGAGACCTTACCCCATTCCGTACCAGTTCGGCAAACGCCATTGGATTCAGACTGGCGCCCCCCACCAATAGGCCGTCCACGTCCTTTTGGGCCATGAGCGCGGCGGCATTATCGGGCTTAGCGCTACCGCCGTAAAGGATACGAATGCTCTCGCTCGCCGCCGCGGCAAAACGATCGTGCATCCACTGTCGGATGAAGGCGTGCGCCTCCTGCGCTTGTTGCGGACTCGCGGTTTCCCCCGTGCCGATCGCCCAAACCGGTTCGTAGGCCAAGACAAACCGATCGAGAGCGCCTTCGACCACGCCCTTCAAAATCGCCAGTTGCTCTTCGAGCACCGTAAACGTTTTACCTTCCTTGCGGTCCACTAGACGTTCGCCAACACAAAGGATGGGGGCAAGCCCCGCCTCCAGCGCCGCTTTCATCCGCGCCTGAATCAAATGGGAATCTTCGTGATAGACCCAGCGGCGTTCCGAATGACCGAGGATCACCCATTGCACACCCAACGCGTGCAAAGCGACCGGGGAGTTTTCGCCGGTATAAGCGCCCCACGCCGTCTGCCCGCAATTCTGGGCCGCGACACCCACGGAAGTTCCTTTCAACGCCGCTGCCGCCTGAGCCAGCTGAATGGCTTGCGGCGCCAGTGCGACATGCGCACGCGCGGGAACGACATCGCGCAACGACCCCGGAAACGTGCGAAAAAACCCGTCCGCCTCCGTGGCGGTTTGATTCATCTTCCAATTGGCGACGAACAGCGGGGTTCTCATTCGCCGGCTTCCTCGTCCCATTGCGGTTCGGCGCGCACCACCGTTTCAATCGCTTTGAGACCGGGCAGTTCCTTTCCTTCCAAGAACTCTAAGGTCGCGCCCCCGCCGGTGCTGATGAAATCAAACTGGTCCTGACACCCTGCCGCTTCGATCGCTGCGGCCGAGTCGCCCCCGCCGGCGAGCTTGCGCGCCGAGGTGGCCGCAATCCGCTTGGCCAACTCGAAGGTCCCCTTCGAAAACTCCGGAGTTTCGAACACCCCCATCGGGCCATTCCAGAAGATCGTTTCGGCGCCTTGCAACGCCTGGCCAAACCGCTCGATCGACTTCGGCCCGATGTCGACGGCCATCTGGTCACGCGGAATCACCGCGTCTTCGGTTAACCGGGCGCCCTTGGTGTCTTCCAGCCCCGAGGTTACAAGGTGATCGACCGGCAGCACCAGCTTTACGTCGCGGGCGTCAGCCGCTTTGATTAATTTGTGGGCGAGTTTCACCTGCTCCTCTTGGCAGTAACTCTTGCCCACTTCGACGCCCAGCGCCCTTAAGAACGCATAAGCCATCGCGCCGCCCACAAGCACTTTGTCGACTTTCGGCATGAATTGCTCGAGGACGCCGATCTTGTCCGAAACCTTCGCGCCCCCCATGATCAAGACGAAGGGTCGCTGGGGGTTGGCCCGCAATGGCTCGAGGTATTCGAGTTCTTTTTGAACGAGCAGGCCGATGCCCCGCTCCGCAATCAGTTTCGGCAGCGCCGACGTCGAAGCGTGGGCGCGGTGTAAAGATCCGAAGGCATCGGTGACGTAGGCGTCGCAAAGTTCAGAAAGCTTGACTGCGAAATCGTGGGAATTGTCCTCCTCTTCCGGACGAAAGCGCAGATTTTCGAGCAAGAGGACATCGCCGTTGCGCACCCTTTGCGACAGGCCGCGCGCTCCATCACCGATGCAGGAGTCGGTGAGGATCACATCCCGCTCCAGGTATTCGCTGAGTTTCTTGCCCACCGGTTCCAAACTGTACTTCGGATTAGGCACCCCCTTCGGACGCCCCAAGTGCGAGGCCAGAATTACCCGCGCCCCCTGCGACATGAGCAACCGAATCGTCGGTAACGCACCCTCAATTCGGGTGGGGTCGGTCACGACCCATTCTCCGCCCGCTTCCTTCAAGGGGACATTAAAGTCCACGCGCAGAAAGACCCGCTTTCCTTTCAGGGACATTTCCTGGATGCGGACTTTCTGTTTCATACCCGCCTTAGATTTTCGAACCGACCCAAGAAGCCAAATCCAACATGCGACGCGTGAAGCCAGTTTCGTTGTCGTACCAGCTCAGGACCTTCACCATGGTGCCGTCGATCACCATCGTGCAAGGGGCGTCGATATTGGAGGAGATGGTGCTGCCATTGAAGTCGGTCGAAACCAGTTCCGCCTTCGTCACACCCAGGATGCCTTTCAACGGGCCTTCGGCGGCGCGAGTCAAAGCGTCATTCACTTCCTCGACCGAAGTGGGGCGCCCGACGTCGGCTACTAGGTCAACGAGCGAAACGTTGGGCGTCGGTACCCGGACCGAAATTCCCGTCAGTTTGCCTTTGAGTTCCGGAATCACGAGCGAAACGGCTTTCGCCGCCCCCGTACTCGTCGGGATCATATTGAGCGCGCCCGCACGCATGCGGCGGAAATCGGAGTGGCCGAGATCCAAAATGCGCTGGTCATTAGTATAGGAGTGAATGGTCGTCATCAGACCGCGGGTGATCTTGAAATTGTCGTGCAGGACCTTGGCCACGGGGGCCAAGCAATTGGTGGTGCAGCTGGCGTTCGAGACCACATCGTGGGTGTCTGGGTTGTAGGACTCGTGATTGATTCCGTAAACGAAGGTGGGGACCTTGTCATTGGGGTCCTTAGTCGGCGCCGATAGGATGACCTTCTTTGCGCCGGCTTTAATATGCTTTTGGCCGCCTTCCTGCGTCAGGAAAACGCCCGTGCATTCAAAAACCACATCGACGCCGAGCTGTTTCCACGGGATTTCCACCGGATCGCGTTGGCTGAAGACCGGGATCTTGGCGCCGTCGACACTCAGGGCGCTGCCATCGACGGAAACTTTGGGGGCCCAGGGGCCGTGGACGGAGTCGTACTTAATGAGGTGGGCGTTTTGCGGGAGCGGCGTGAGATCGTTAATACCGACCAGTTCGAACTGCTTGTCTTCCCACAATAGCCGCATGGCCATGCGACCGATCCGACCAAACCCATTGATGCCAACGCGCAACTTTTTCATAGACCTTCCTAACCTTTGTTCTCGAACCGCCCAGGTTGTATAGCCAAAGGTCCGACCCTTCAAGGCCTGTTTGACTTTCGGGGGTGCGGAACGTAAAAGCCCAGGCCTGATGTCGCAGCCCTCCGCTCCCACCAAACAGTGCTTTATCGCCGATTTGAAACCGCAAGATTCGGTCCGTTCCACCTTCTTGGTGAAGAGCAAAGGGGTGATGCAAGCGCGCAACGGCAAACCTTATTTGGCGATGATTCTCGGCGACTGTACGGGTTCGGTGGACACGCGCGTTTGGACCGATGACGCCGTTCAACTTTCGGAACAGTTTGTCGAGGGCGATGTGATCGCGATCGCCGGACGGGCCCAGTGGTTTCAGAACCGGCTCCAGCTCGTTGTCGACAATCTCGTTCCGGTGGAAGGCCCGGTCGCCATGGGCGACTACCTGCCGCGGGCCGACATGGACTCGCAGGCCAAGTACGAGGAGTTGAAGGCGACTTTTGCCGGACTGGAATGCTCCTGGACCCGGAAGCTGGCCACGGCGCTTTTGAACCATCCCGAAGTGGCGTCGCGCTACCCGCTCTGCCCCGCGGCGAAAACGATCCACCACGCTTACTTGGGCGGGCTGCTGGTGCATTCATTGCAACTGACGAAACTCGTGGATGCCGTGTTGCCCTACTACCCGCGTTTGAATCGCAACATCTTGATGTTTGGCGCGGCCTTTCATGATTTCGGCAAGGTCTTCGAGCTCTCCTACGATGGAACCTTCGGCTATACCGACGAAGGGCGACTCGTCGGCCACATCACGATCGGGACGGTTTTGATCGACCGCGAGATCCGCAAGATCCCCGACTTTCCGGAAGAACTCGAATGGCAGCTCAAGCATATGGTCTTGAGCCACCACGGCCGGTTGGAATACGGATCCCCGGTTCGGCCGCAGACATTAGAGGCACAGCTCATGCATCATCTAGATGACATGGATTCCAAGCTGAACAGTATTCAAGAACTCATGGACGCGGATCGCGGCACGGCCCGCTGGACGCCGATGCACAAGGCCTACGAATCGGCCTATTTCAAACCGAAAGAAACGAAATGACCCCGTACGGCGATATCCTCGAAGAAGCCGCCGAGATCGTGGAGCACGGCTCGCGGATTGCGCTTTCCTATTTCCGGCAACCGCTGCTCGTCGAACGCAAGGCCGATGGCAGTCCGGTCACGATGGCGGACAAGAAGACGGAAGAATTCTTAAGAACCGAACTCTCGGCCGCGTTTCCCGACCATGGGATCGTCGGCGAAGAATTTGGTGAGGAGTCGGCGACACGCCAGTTTGTTTGGACTATCGATCCGATCGACGGCACCCGGAGCTTCGTCCGCGGCATTCCGCTTTTTGGAACGCTGGTCGCGCTATTGGAGCACGGAGAACCCGTGCTTGGCATCGCCTGCCTTCCCGCCCTTGATGAGACCTACCTAGCGGCTAAAGGCATGGGGGCGTTTTGCGACGGGATGCCGTTGCATGTTTCGCAAACGCAGAGTTTGGAAGAAGCGTTCGTTTGTTGCGGGGACTCCTCCGCGTTTGAAAACGCCGGTAAGAGCGGGTATCAGCAGGCGCTGCTGAAACAATCCCACCTGGTGCGGGGCTATAGCGATTGCTTCGGCCACACGATGGTCCTGCGCGGGGCGGTCGATGCGATGGTCGATCCCATGGTGTCCATCTGGGACATCGCACCGCTGATCTGCCTGATCCAGGAAGCCGGGGGAACCTACTTCGGTTTTGACGGGACCACGTCGCTCGCGAATAAGAGCTTCATCACTTGCGGCTCCGCGCTCAAAGCGCCCTTGCTCGCTCTGGGCTAGGAACGCCGCCGATGCGGTATAATAGACCGCATGCGCTTTTTGTTGCTTTCCCTGACCGTTTGGAGCGCAGCGACATGGGCGGAAACCATCCGCGTGGCGCAAGAAGTCGAGCTGGCACCGACCGCTTTCGAAACCATTATCGACCATTTTGATTTCGAGAAACTTGACCTTCCCGAAGTCCGCGAAGAGCTCAATGCCATCGCCTTGCGATCGCCCCCACCCCTGAACCTAGACAACTGGATGCTTCTGCCGGAGTCGCTCCGAAATCAACTGGGGGCCGGGTTGAATTTACCCCGGCGAGTGTCCCTCGACGGCCTTGCGCCAGCGGAGGCGCCCAAGATTCTAGTGGGGGAGTTTCGCGGCGGAAAAGCGCAAGCGGTTCCCACTTCGCCGCCCTCGGGCACCGCAACCGTCACACCACCCGATGCGCCACGCAAGACGCTCTTAGGATTGGACGGCCAGCCTCTAGATTTGGCCGTAAAACCCGGCACGCCAGCGAACGCGCCGAGTCTGATTGTTCCGACGCAATCCACCGATTGGCCGATCTTGGAAGCGCGGTGGGCGAAGCACTGGAAAAGCCTCGACTCTTCCGACCGCCGCCAAATGATTCCGTGGCCGATGGTGCCGCGAGCAGAGCGGGTTCGTATCGCGATGATGCGGGCCCCCCAATCCAAGAAAGGAGAGTCAAACGCGACCTGGCTGCCCTTACGTAAGGACGCACCCGAGGGATTGCGAGACGCTCTCGACGGGATTGTGTGGGGGAAAGATCAAAATACAATGGAGTTTCAGCACTCAACCCATACGCCCGACCGCGACGCCTACCTTCGAAAACTCGAACGCTTTTTGGCGATGACTCACCAACCAGTAGATGGGTCAGGTTACGGAAGTTACCATCTCAATATCAGTCAGGATGGGCGCGATCTTAAATCCTTCGCCCAGATGTACAATTTTCGGCTGCTCCTGCAACGACTCGAAGTCCCTCACGCGGACCCATTTGACGCCACCACAACCGTCCATTTTCAGCTGTCGGTCGAGAACAAGGGATTGGTTCACTTGCAAGGTCCCCGATTCTCAGTCCGCACGCACTATGCCCAACCGCGTGCCGAACTCGAAGAGTTGGTGGGTCTACTGCAACTGCCTGAAGCAGACGCCCTCCGCCGCATGGCGCTCGACGTCCAGCAGCGACTGACGCACCACCCAGATCTCGCCTCCCGCATTGCCGCCGCATCTCCCAGCTATCTTTACGCGTTGATCGAAAGAACTCAGAATGTTATTGGCCCGGAAGCCGAGTGGAAAATCTCCCATCCCACCGTCGCTAAAGCACTCTTCCGCACCAAGCCAACCTTGAAATGGGTATCGAAACTGGAAGTCCAGTACCAGATCCTCGAAAGTCGGTCTCCTTGGGACCCCGAAGCTCGTCTCGCTTTTCAAAACTTAAATGCGGCCCTGTTGAAGGAAATGACCCCGGATGAACTGAATCGGAGGAAGCCCGACCTCTACTACATGGAGTTGATGCGAACCGCGCTTGATCATTCCCGCCGGGAGAAAAAGGACGCTTCCGCTCCCGAAGCCGCGATCCGGGAGTATGTTTGGTCTCGAGCCGAGGCCGCCGGATTCGCCAGCGCGTGGGGGCGCGAACTGTTGAAAATGATTGAGTCCGAACCTGAAGGGTCGGCGTGGGAAGCTCGCCTACTAAAAACGATCATTCCCCCGCCGGAAGCTTGGTCGAAAACCATTTTCCATTGGTTCAACGAAATGAGCGGTGGATCGAGCACGATCAACGCCCTTCGCGTTCGCTTGAAAAACGGATTCTACCAGCACTATGCCACCCGACTGCGTTCGACCGATTCCAAAGTGGTTGGCGAAACGCTGGCGGAGTTAGAACGATCCGTTTCTGTGGAATATGACAGCTTTAAAATGGATGAACTCATTCGGGAGCTCGGGAATCGAAAAGACGATCCCAATCGTGAGCTCGCATTGCGAACGATGACGCGCTTAGCGGGGACGGTGCACCGCTATCGCCGTGATCTATTAGTCGCGTGGCCGGAGATCCAAGATCCGGAACTCGCACGAGCCATTCGCGCTAAGCTCTCCCAAGAACATATCTATCAGACCACCGTCAACTCGCTCCCGCCATTGCTGAAAGAGCGGCTTTACGATTTAAAACACGGCGCAGGCGAAGCCCAGGGTTGTACCCCCGACGCCGCGGCCGCCCTGCGTTCACCGGTGCAAAGCGAAATCTAGTTCTCGGGTATAATAGGGCGATGCGCTCGCTCCTATTCGTTCTCGCTTGGTGCGCAGCGGCGCAGGCCGAAATCCGCGTCGCCCAGGAAGTGGAGCTGGCACCCACGGCGTTGGCCACGATTATCGATCACTTCGAAATTGAGAAAATCGATAGTCCAACGCTTCGCCAGCTTATCGATGCGAAGGCCCTGACCGCCACGCCGCGATTGACCATGGAGACTTGGTCCCTTCTCCCCGAGGCCCTACGCCAGCAGCTCAGTGCCGGTCTCACCCTACCCTCTCGCACCACGCTCGAAAGCAACCCGCTCCCAAAAAGCACCCAGATACTCGCGGGAGAGTTTCGGGAGGGAAAAGCACAAGCCGTTGCGCCGCCGCCGACGGCGCCGAAACGAAAAGACATTCTCGGGTTGGACGGCGAACCGATTGACCTCGACGTGACACCGTCGCAAAAAACGCTCGACCTCGGAGTGCCAAAGGTCACGGGTCTCATCAAGACTTCGCCGGAAACCGATTGGCCCGTTCTCGAAGCGCGCTGGGAAAAGTATTGGTCGGGATTGTCGATGGCGGAACGCCGCAATGCGATCCCCCTGCAAATGTTGCCAAGGTTGGAGCGGGCGCGCATCGCGATTGAAATGGCTCCTGGGTCGAAGGACCAACCCAGTGCCACCTGGCTTCCCTTGCGCGAAAATGCTCCGGAAGGGCTGCGTGACGCTCTCCTTGGGATTGAGTGGGGGCGCGATCTCGATACGATGGAGTTCAAGCACAAGGGGACCACCACCGATCGGAATGCTTACTTACGCCGGCTTAGCCGCTTCCAGTCGATTGCCCACCAGCCAGAAAATGGGATCGACGGAAGCTATCATCTCAATATCAGTCAGGACGGCCGGAATCTCGAGAAGTTTGCGGAGCAGTACAACTACCTTCTCTTACTGCGCCTTTTAAATAGCCCCGGGATGAGGCCCTTCGAATCGAAGTGGGGTTTTCACCTCAGCTTCCGCGAAAAAGGAATTGTATGTCTGAGCGGCCCACGCCTGGAAGTGCGGAACCATAGCGCTGACCCCCGCGCCGAGCTTGAGGAGTTGGCTGAACTATTGGGCCTTCCGGAGGACGAGGCGCTTCTCCGCATGGCAACCGAGACCCAACGGCACCTCACCGAGAACGCGACCTCGTCGGCCCGGATCGCCGAGGAATACCCCATCTACTTGTACCGAATTGTGGAAAGCACTCAGAAGGTGATTGGTCCCAAGGCCACGTGGAAGGCCTCCGATCCCAGCCTCGCTAAGACTTTGATTCGGAAAGGGCCGGAAAGAGTCTGGGGGCGCCGCTTACAGACCACTTACGACGAGATGAAAGCCCATGTTTCCAAAAGTCCAGATGCTAGGATCGCGTTCGAAAACCTCAATCACGCGTTGCTAGCGGAACTCTCTTCCGAAAACCTGGCAATTGCCCGTCCCGACGTGGAGGAGATGGGAGTTTTCACAGCCGCCGCTCATTGGGGTGGAACACTTGCCCACCAAACGGCGCTCGCGGACTACGTTTGGTCGCGCGCCCAGCACGGGCCTTTCGACTACGATGACCAATGGGGCCGCACCGCCCTCCGCACCGCCACGCAGTTTCTCAATTCCAACTTGGAAGAACGCTTCTTTAGGAAGCTCATCCCTCCCCCCTACCAATGGAAAAGAAGTTTCTTGCCCTTGCTGAGTAGCCTCGCGGTCCACGCCTCGGAGTACCAGACTCTGTTTCACAATCTCCGGTCAAAGTTCAAACAGCATTATCTCCCGAGGTTAAAAGCGAAATCTGCCGACTCCGCGCACGAGGCATGCTCCCAGTTATCGGAAGTACTGAGTATCTATGACCCAATGCGAACGGACGAGATCCTCATCGAGGCCTTCCGTGACCGGGAAAACCCAAACCGAAGCTTCCTTTTGAATCTTTTTGCGGAAAGGGTCGCTGACTCGCCCCAATTTGCCATTGAGTTGCTAACCGCGCTGCCAGAAGTGACGGACCCGGTTCTCACTCAGAGGATTCGTGACGCCCTCTCCGCAAGTCACATCTACGACTCGTTGATGGAAGATGACTACGTGCCCCAAGCACTAAAGCAAACGCTCGCAAGCATTCGGCCCCAGCCCGCCGTTTGCGTCTATTCGGATCTCGTCACAAACCTTGCCCGTCCGGGCCGGCGATAAGCATCGGGTATAATGGATCGATGCGCCTCTTCCTGTTCCTCTTCGCTTGGACCGTAGTCGCGCAGGCCGAAATCCGCGTCGCCCAGGAAGTAGAACTCGCCCCGACCGCGTTAGCGACCATCATTGACCACTTCCAAATTGAACGACTAGAGGGCGATGCCTTTCGCGCCCGCATTTCCGATGATGCCCTCAAGGCCACCCCGCCCATGAACATGGAAAACTGGCTCCTCTTGCCGGAAGATTTAGGGGACTGGCTGGCCGCCGGTTTGAATCTACCCCGACGACATGATCTCGAAGGCACGCCGCCGATCGAGACGCCGGAAATCGTGGTGGGCGAGTTTCGCGGTGGCAAGGCGCAACCAGTCCCCTCGAAAGTGGAGGCGCCGCCGGCACCCAAGGCCCTTCTGGGGCTGGACGGCCAGCCGCTTGACCTCGGCCTAAAGCCTGCCGGGAAACCGCTGGATCTGCCGCCACCAAAACCCAAAGCCCTCCTCACTCCCCTGGCTTCGGATTGGCCGACGTTAGAAGCGCGCTGGGACAGACACTGGCAAGGGCTTTCGATGAGCCAGCGCGTCCATTCGATTCCGTTACGAATGTTGCCCCGCGAAGAACGGGCCCGAATTGCAATTGCCTTGTCGCCCGGTTCAAAAAAATCGAATGCGACTTGGCTCCCTCTGCGCGATAGCGCGCCCGAGGGACTTCGGGATGCGCTGGTCGGAATGGTATGGGGGCATGACATGGGCGCGATGGAATTCAAACACGCCAGCCATACCGCCGACATTCCAAAATACCTCCGACGTCTAGAGCGCTTTCTTTCGATCACCCACCAGCCCGCCAGCGGCACGGGCGAAGGTAGCTACCATCTAAATGTTAGCCACGACGGGAGAAATCTTGATGCGTTTGCTCGACAGTACAATCAGCTGCTGCTCCTGCGCCGTCTCAAAAACCCTAACGTCAATCCATTCGACCAACAGCGCACGGTGCGTTTTCGTCCGGATCATCGAGAAAAGGGCCTGATTCATTTGGATGGGTCACGGCTTTCGGTGCGAGCGCATGACTCCGACCCACGAACGGAGCTCGAAGAACTCGTCGACCTTCTCAAGCTGCCGGAAGACAAAGCCATCCGGCAAATGGCGATAAGTACCCAGCAACTCTTGGCCGACCATCCCGAAGTGGTCGCCCGCGTCGTCGATGAAAACCCGGCCTACCTTTACGACATTGTCGATCTCACGCAGAAAGCCATTGGACGAGAAGCAAAGTGGAAAGTATCGGATCCCGCCTTCGCTCGGGCCATGGTTTCGCTGCGGCCCGGTTTGTGGAATCGCCAGTTGGAGATAGCCTACGAGACCATCGAGGAACGCGCCGAAACGGAACCGGAAGCGAAACGGGCCTTGAAAAATCTTGATGGCACATTGCTTCAGGAAGTCACGGCCGATAGCCTAGCAAGAATCCGGCCCGACTGGATGCACCTGGATTTTCTGGCCCATGTCGTGACGAAGGAAATAAAAAGCGACCGACGTGTGCAAGCGAAAGCCGATTTGGAAACGTATGCTTGGTCGCAAGCGGAAAAAGAGGGTTTTCAATCGGCGTGGGGACGCATCCTACTGAATCTGGCGGCCGAAGAACCCACTCCTTTTCAACTAGAAGAAAAACTAAAAGCTTTGCTGATCCCTCCGCCGAAGAGTTGGCGTGAATCGTTTACTTTGTGGATGGAGTACGATCTCGCAAACATGCCCGAAAAAAACCGGCGGCTTTGCAACCGACTGAGTCGCGCGGTCCGCCAACACTACATTGAAAGACTGAGTTCCGCCGACGCACAGGAAGTCCAGCAAGCGTTGTCGCAATTGTCTCCGCTACTCGAGACAAAGGATCCGCTCGGCGGGCGACAAGCCATTGTCGAGGCGAGCCGGATGGGAAAATCCCCCCACCGGGATCGATTGTTGGGATTCATGGCGAAGCGCGCGACCGCCGTCCCTCTCTTTGCCCGCGAAGTCCTGGACCAGCTTACGGAAATCAACAATCCCTCGCTGGCGGAGGTGATTCGCACCGAGCTGGGCGCCCCCGAGACGTACGACCGGCTCCGTTCATCCGTTCTCACCCGGAAGATGCTAGCGGCTCTCGACACGATACCGCGACAAAGCCAAAATAAGCCGGCCCCTAGGGCTCCGGGCGACTGCGATGCCGTTCAACTGCTCAACGGATCCGGCCAACCGGCTGCCACTGATTAAACAATTGTTTTAATTAACAAATACCCGAACGTATTTCCTTCATTTTTGGGGCGTATCCTTAGGGCTTGAAGGCTTTCAGCCCCTCACAAGGATATTAAGATGAAAAAAGACAATGCCGCCTCCACGAATTTAATGCCGGAGAAATGTGAACTCGCGGTTGCGGGTCACGAGCATCTCCACGCCGCTAACTGCGGTCACAAGTCGTATGTTCACGCCGGACATATCTGCTACGAACACGACGGACACTTTCACTTTATGCACGACGGTCACGCGCATGAATGCCCGGGACCGAAGGTTCAGCCGGCGATTTCGCGTAGCACGACCAGCGTGCCCGTGATGTCGAAGCCGGCCACGGTGCATAAGCTGCCGAGTGCGGCGAAAGCGAAAGCCGCGCCGAAAAAAGGCGGCAAGAAGTAAGAGAGATTGCTTCGCTACGCTCGCAATGACGGGCAGACGCGAAGCCCCGAAGCACTTAGAGAAACGGCCGCCGGGAAACCGGCGGCCGTTTTACTTTCAAAATAGCCCTGTCTTTGCGACGAGTTAACCGGCCTAGCTTGTACCCCGCGAGCTTGCCGTGATAGAAGTGCGCCCTTTTTCAGGGTGCAAAGAATGCGGTTCAAGTGGGTGCTCGTAGTGGCTTTGATTGGCCTGCCCTCCTTTCGCGCGCAAGCGATGGAGGGGGCACCCGCGTCCCTGTGTGCTCTCTACCTCACCCACCACGCGAAACCCCTTCAACACCTCCGGGAGGAGTTGGACATCGAGCTCACGCTCGAACAACCGCTGGTGGCCCGACACCATTTCCAAAATGGTTTCACGGCCATGAAACGCGGGGATGTTTCTTTTGCGGGCGATACGAGCCATGAGTTCTCGCGCTTCACCCTGAATCGATGGACTCCCAATATCCTAGGAGTGCCCATCTGGAGGGAGAGAAGGTGGATCGGCCGGCACGGAGTGACCCAAAGTTCGGACACCATTCCCCTCTTTGAACTGGTGGAGGTGTTTCGAAAAAACCACCCGGAAATCGAAACGGAAAAGGCCTACCATCGGCTGGCGGAAGATCGAAACGCTCGGTTGAAGGCCCTGGCGCAATGGGAACTTTTGCAAATTCCCGAATCGGTCCGCGCAGAAAGCCCTGGCGCCCGGCGCACGTCAGCGCAGGTCACTCAGCGCGCGGACGCCGCCATCGCTCGGTTGTTGGGCGCCCCGAGGGGTGTCTCGGCGGTCGAGGTCTCGGCCGACCTCTCGCCCACCGACAATGGGGATTGGTTTACGATCGATTTAGGGCAGGTCTTCCAAGACGTGTTCCCATCCGAAAAAGATCGACAGGCTCTATTCGGCCGATTGGCCCGAGAAAACGAAGACTACCAATATGTTCGCTGGGAAGGTGTGGAATTCGAGCTCACGGCGTCGGTACAAGCCTCCGATCCCTGGAAGGTTGAGGTGTTTCGGGTGGGGGATGTTCTCTACGTGCGCACGCTACGACCGGCGGGCCCTTTTCTTGCCAAGGAACGAGAGGTCTTCCTTAGTTTTTCGCTGGGCACATGGAATCACCGGAATCTTGCGACTTCGGAAAAACTCCAAGGACTGGCGAAAAAACTGCGGGAAACGCTCCCCTAGCCGCAAACTACTGGATCAGTTCTTCCGGCTTGAACCGACGGACGATGGTGAGTTTTTCGCCGTCTTTCACGTCTTTTTGTTCCTCGGCCAGCTGTTTGTCCATGCTATCGGCATCCGCGACCAGCGTGATCCACCAGCCATTGCGCGTTTGGCGGTCTTTCAGGGCCTTCTTCAGGCGATCATTATTCACCGATTGAATGGTCTTCTTGTACTCCGCCGGTGAGAGCAGCGGCACGTTGTAGACGTGGCTATACAGGCGTTTGGAAAGCCGTTTGTCGGCCGACTCGAAATCAAAGGGATAGGAGTTCACAACACTATCCTGGGCCAGACTCAGTTCGTCCTTGGCAACGCCGTCGGCGATGTACTGGTCCCACATTTCGAGCGACTTACGGATCGTCTTGGTGGTGAATTCGACCGAAGGCGTCGCAATCATCGCGAAAATCCCCTTCTGGTACGAGAGTGCGCCCATCGCCGAATAGCTCGCGGAAATGGAGTAGGTGTAACCCAACTCCCCACGCACCGTGCGGAATAAACGCGATACGAGCGGCTCGCCCCCGAAGGAGAAGTTGCCCACATCCAGGGCAAAGCGATCGGGGTCCTGGGCGGTAATCCCGCCTTGACCCATGAAAACCGTCCCGGTCGCCGTGCCCGCTTTGTCGACGACAACCACGGTCGGTTTCTTCGGTAACTTCAAATCAAAAACCACCGGCGCCGGCTTCTCGCCTTCGGGCAAGGCCGAGAGGATCTTAGTCAGCTGCGTGCGAATCGCCTTTTCGGGTAGCGGCGAAGCCACCCCGATAACCATATTCTTGAGGGTGTAGTGCACCTGGTACTGGTCCACCAGATCCTTGAGCTGAATCTTTTTCACCGTCGTCAAGGTGCCCGCTCCCGATTGCTCCATCGGGGTGCCTTCGAAGAGCACTTTGCGCAGCGCTAGGCCCGCCAGCGCGCCGTTATTGTTTTTGACGTGATTAATTTCGGCCAGCGTTTCTTTCTTAAGGGATTCAAATTCCTTCTTACTGAACGCCGGGGTGACCAGCGCCTCGCCGACGAGCTTCAAGAAGGCTTCGGTGTTCTCCTTAATGACTTCGCCGCTATAAATAATTTTGTCGTGCGCGGCCGTGACATCAAACGCTGCGCCCATCCGCTCCAAGTCGGATTGGAACTTTTCGCGCGTGCGCTTCTTCGTTCCGCGCAAGAGAAGTTCCGAGACCAGATTGGTCACCCCCGACTTCCCTTTGGGATCCGATGAGGTCCCGGTGGTGAGAACGATCCGGATCGTCGTCGTCAGCAATGTCGCATCGGCTTCAAACAAGAGCGTGGGCTCGGTAGTGGCACGGGCTTTCGGCATGATGAGTTCCCCTAATAAAATGAGTGCCCAGCCAAATCGCATGGCTAGGCTTTTCCCCTGGGTTTCTTTGATACTTTTACGTTCTCGGGCGTCACAATGACGATGGAGCGGTTCGTCTTTACGAGGTACTTCGCCGCGACATCTTTAATGTCCTTGGCCTTCACCCGGTTGAACTGTTCGATGATTTCGAAGCCCCGCAGGTAATTGCCCGAGATCATCAAAAACTCGCCCAAGGAGTTCGCCAGTTCAGAGTTGTCCCCAATCTCGCTATAGAGTTTTAGGCGTTCTTGATTCACCGCGCGTTCGAGATCCCCTTTCGAAATCGCCTGCGTCTGGAGGCTCTTAATTTCCTTGTCCAGGATTTTCAGTGCGTCGTCGGCGGTGTATCCTTCGGCCAAATCCACGATAAATTCAAAAAGGTCCGGCTTCGCCGAAGAACCGGCAAAGGCGGAAACCGCGATCCCCTTGTCGACCAAGATTTTGCGCAGGCGCGCCTCGCGGCCCCGCGAAAGGTGCGTACCCAAAAGTGAGATCGGTCCCGCTTCGGGAGAGTCCACCGGCGGGATATGATAGCCCACCATGAGGATCTGCGACGTCGCCTGTTTGTGCGTGACCGTTACCCGGCGTTCCGCCTTTTGCGGCACTTCGACCGGCAATTTCAACTGCGGAACATTCTGCGGTTTCATATCGCCGTAGTACTTCACCACGAGGGGCAGCAGCTTTTGCTCCGTCGTATCGCCCACCACAATCAATGTTCCGTTGTTCGGAGCGTAGAAAGTTTTGTAAAAGTAATTCGCTTCATCGAGGGTGAAGCCTTTGATTTCCTCTTCCGTACCCAAAACGGTATAGCGAAACGGAGCGACCTGATACGCCGTTCGCATCAGCTCGTCCCAAGCCAGGCGGCGCGGGCTATCGTTAGCGCGACGAAGTTCGCCCACGACCGCGCCCTTTTCTTTTTCCAGCAGCTGCGGATCGAGCTTGAGGTGCTCCATGCGATCCGATTCCAATTCGATAATTTTTTCCAGCTGCGACGAAGGCACACTCTCGTAATAGTTGGTGCGATAAAAATAGGTGGTGGCGTTCTGCTTTTCCGCGCCTAACCGAGACGTGATCTGGTCAAACACACCGTCCGGATACTTTTCTGACCCGCGGAACATCATGTGTTCGAAGAGGTGCGCCAAGCCCGTCTTTTTGAGCTTAGGATCCATTTTCTCGTCCAGCGAACCGACGTCGAACCAAATCTGATACGTCAAAACCTCGGCCTGATGGCGTGGGACCATCAAGACCCGGAAGCCGTTCTTCAATTTGAATTCCTGAAGCACGTCGCCGTTGAAGAGTTTATGGGTCGCTATTTTTTGATAGTCAGATGCGATGCTCATAGTTGTCCATTGAGTGAATAGAAAAAAAGAAGTGAACACGCCACGTAATGCCAACATCAGTACGATTCTTTTACTGCCTGATCGACGTTGAACCGGTCAACATTGGGACGCGGTTTCGGTACGATCTTCGGCTTTTTTAGACTCTGCGGCTGCCGAACCGGTTTGGGTTTCGGCGGCTCCGGCTTAACGGGCTCAGGCGGAGGGGGTGGCGGCGGTTCCACCTTCGGTTCCTCCGGTTTGGGTTCTTCCGGCTTCTTCTCTTCCGGTGGCGGAACCGTCGTCTCGGTGGCCGGTTCGACTTCCGGTTTCGAGCTTCCGCCAAAACCGGCCGCCAGACGCAAGGCCACGCGGCGACTGGTTAGCCGGCCGGGCAAAGTGGCCAATTCTTCCGCGTAAGTCGCGATGTCCATCTGAAAAAACCGCGCGTCAAATCCGGCCCCAATGGTGAAGTTCCCCTGCCGGAAACCCATTCGGCCAAAACCCCAGCCCCAAACCGGAACCTCGATACCGAAGTTCACGTGCTTCCAAAGACTCCCCGTCCGGGCGCCAAACTCGGGATCCGCCTGTCCCCCCAGTCCGAACTCCGCGAGATCCAGAAGGAGGTTAAAGCGATCAAACCACCAAAATCCGGGCAGCTGCATGAGTCCGGCGATAGTGAGCATGCGCGGCAGACCGGGTGGCGCCGCAATGCTGTCATCGACTCTAAAAAGATCCAGTCGGCTCGCCATGACGTTGTTCACCACCACCGAACCGCGCATCACGACGCTGGGAATGATCTCCGGCAATTGGTACGTGACTCCCAAGTCGAAATCGATCCCGCCGCCCGCTCCGCCCAATTGCTTAATATCGAACTGGAAGCCAGAACCCTGGGCGATTTCCAGCACGGTGTACGTTTTGCGGCCGCCGGCGCGAAAAATCCCCTTAATGTTGGCGCCGAACGCGAGTCCGGTCTCGCCGATGGGAATACCGAAGCCGAAGAAAACCCCGGAATCGGAGATGGCGGTGAGATCGACGGACGTGTCGAGATCCTTGCCGAGCAAAGCAAAATTCACTTTGGTATCGGCGATGAGCAATCCCATCGCGAAATGCTTTCGCAAGTAGTAGCCCAAGAAGGGGGTGACATCGCCGGAGATCGGCGCCCCCTGAAAGGTTTCCAAATCGGTGACGAGCTGGGAAACCGATTTATTGGAGCCTTCCATCATCTTTTGGACCGCGGTGATGATGCTGAGCGAGCCATCAAACTTCATCTGGCCCATCAGGTCTTTTCCGCCTTCGTAAAAAGCAAGACCGGCCGGGTTGTAAAAAAGCGCGTGTTCGTCGTTGGACAAACCGTAAAAAGCGCCGCCCATCCCCAAGGCCTTCGGGCTGCGCGTGATGGAATAAAATTCCTTAAGCCCGTACGCCGGGAGGGTCACGAAGATGGCCGCAACTAGGATTAGGCCGGAAAGGCCACGTAAGCTATTCAAGGGTCCCCCGCAACTCGACACGGGCGAGATCGACGGCCGTGCTGCTATCGATCAGCTCCGGCGGAAGCGCGTCCAGGTTACCGCCGATACCGCCCCCAAACCCGAGGCCATTGGCGGCTTGCAGATCGTCCAAACATTTTTGGACATCGGCCGCGCACATTCCCGGCTCGCCACCGCTGAGCGCTCCGGTCAGGGCATTGCCGCCGATGTCGACCGAAGTGACTTCGCCATCACCGTTCCCCGCGGTGGTGGAATTGCAAGTCGTGGTTCCGCCGTCGGAGATAGCCACCAAGGTATCCGTCTTGGCCAGGCGGTTTCCGCAGTCGACCATGTAGCTCAACGTTTTAAGCAGCGTCCCGGTGTCATCGGTTCCCATCAAGGCGCAATTCGTGATGGAAGACTCGGCGGCGGCTAGCTGATCTTCGCTGTAGGTTGGCAGTAGGCGATTGGCCAATTGTCCCAAGAAAGCGTCTTGCGATTCGTTATTGGTGATCGTCTGCACCAGGGTCGACAACCCTAAACCGGCGCGCGCGATATTCACGATACAGAGCTTTTCGTTTTTTACCGGACCGTCCGATAGCTTCTCGTAATTTTCGATCGCGCAGGCGTAGTCACCGCTGTGAAGACAAGCCCGGGCCTCTTCCAAGTACTCCTCATCGGTGCTGGGCGAACTCAGTGGCGTATAGATGTTGCACGACAGATAGAGCGGCAAAGAAAGCAAAGACAAGATCAGTATCCGCGACTTGCTCGACATGGGGACTCTCTAATTGTGTTGAAAAACGGTTAGCTTACGAGATTTTCCGTCGGCGGGCGGTTTTAGGCAAGGGTCAAATCCTACGGATTGAATTGGGGAAGGACCGAAAATCCCTCGCGGCGCAGTCGCACTTCGATGTCGCCGTGAAACGCGTTCACATAAGTGGTAACGCCATGTGTCTTCATGTAATCGCGCACGCGTTTTCCCCGATCGCCGTTCCAAATGCCGCGCGTGGCCGGAATGAGTGCGACCCGAAATCCGACCTTGTCCAAAAAAACATCCGGCGCCAGCGATTCCGCGCCATGGTGCGGCACTTTGAGAATCTCGGCCGAGAGATTTTCGCCTTGGGCGGCGAGATACGCGCCAATTTTCTGATTGAGATCGCCGGTGAAAAGCACGCGATTGTTTCCAAACGTCAGCAGCATCACCGCACTCATGTCGTTCACATCCGTGGTACCCACCGGAGTTTCGACCCCGTCGAACGCGTAGAGGACCTTTAGTTCGGCGCCGCCGCCCGTCACCGTTTGACCGGCGTGTAGCGGAACAATGGGTGCCGCCCCACTGACTCGGCGCACGGTTTCGCCCACGTGCGCAAAATCACAGCCCCAGTTTCCTTCCGCGCTACAGGTGGCATGCGCGGGAAGGTTGAACCGGACTTCCTTGAGCTCGATTCCGGCCTCGATCAATCGGGTCAAACCGGCGTAGTGATCCTTGTGCGCGTGGGAGATGAAAACCCAATCGATCGTGCGCACATCGCGCGACTGCAGGAAACGCACGACGCGATCGTCGTCATTCCCCACGTCGATCAGTGCCCGCTTGCCGCCCGGAAACTCAATCAGATTGGCCTCGGCCTGAGTTTCCCCGCCATTGACGTTGATGAGCGTCCAACGAACGAAATCGGGCCGTTTGCAGCCCACCAAAAGCAGGAGCCCGAGCCACCCGAAGCGCTGAAGACGAGAAAGTCGCATGCGTTCCCTGGAAGTATCGGATGCCCGTTTACACGGCAACTGCCTTCCTCTATGGTCCCCCGATGACGGCACGTTTTGAGAACTATTAATCAGGCATCCATTCGAGATCCACAAAGTATGACCACTTCCCTCGAAGAGATTTAATTCTATCGAGTTGGAGGCTGAGGTTCACGTTCTAGCGAAAACGACTCAATGGCTTTAAATCCCAAAAGCCTTTCATTTCTTTTTACCTCTTTTGGACGTCGTGTAATCAATAGTCTTCTGTGACTCTCAATACCTCTTGGCGTAGGCCCAGGATTGTTTAACAAACTCGTATTCTTACGCTGTTCGAGTTTTTGACACCCGGTTCTTTCTCTTCGAACCATCCCCAACCCATCGAAATCCCAGACTAAGGTTTCGGCCGAACGCCGAGACTGCCAACGGTGCGCGCGGTGTCCTCCGTCAGCATACGCGCATGCTGGGCGTGAAACGCCTTGGCAAGGCGTTTGTACTGCTTAAGGAAAAGCGATGCGATGTTTCGCAGGGGGCGATCATGAAAAAGTTTCTTTTGCTTTCCATTTTTCTTTCTCTGGCTTTAGTCGGATGCGGAGAAGGCGATCCCTATGATTCGACGGTTCAAGCCGATGACGGCAAGAGCCGCCATAAACTCGCGGTGCCCGAAACGGCATTTGTGAAAGCGAAGGATGGAACGCTTTACTCCATCGATTGTCTCAAGGAAAACGGTGCGGAAATCGCGGCCGGGGTCAAGGGTGCGGGCCGGGAATGTGCCGCCGACCAGCTCAACGAAACTCAGGCTCGCGGCATCTACGGGCGCTACGGACGGGAAGCCTACTTTTATTACGTGAACCCACTGAACTATTATGGCGGCACCACAACCCAATCCAATCACTTTTGCAATGCAACGTTCGGCCAGGTTTGGGGCGGCTGCTACGCTTGGCTCGGTTACTCGCCCAGCTACTACCAAACCTCGTATTGGTATCCGGAGTGCGCCCAATGCGTCACCACGAGTCAATCGACGCCCCAGCCGAACTCGATTTACCCGACGACTACCGGATGTCCGAGCTACTGTCGGTATGTTCAAAATTGGAACTCCCAGCCTTTTTATCAGGACTGGAACCAAGCGAATGGGTTCTCGCTTTACTACTAGCGCGGTAGAACGGCGTATGTCGGGGCGGGAACGCAAGTTCCGCCACCGGACGCTTCAAGGAAAAAGCGGTGGAATAGTGGGGATCGTTTTCCAAGTGCCCGGCCCAGCGCTTTTTCATCCACGCTGCTTCGCGTTCGAAACGCGCGCGGTGGGCCGGATCCCGATCGCTACCGCGACTGGCTGACTCCACGTGCGTGAGTTCCGCGTACGGCGTCCAAACATTGCGCAAACCGCTCTGCCGAACCCGCAGGCAAAAATCCACGTCGTTGTAAGCGACCGCCAGATTCTTTTCGTCGAAGCCTCCCACCGCCGCGAACACATCTTTGCGCACCACCAGACACGCCGCACTCACCGCCGAAACGGCCTGAATTTGCCGCAGCCGACTCCGCCAAACATTGGAATCGCCCGGCCAGTGCCGGAAGAGATGATCGGCGACACCGCCAATGCCCAGATACACGCCGGCGTGCTGGAGCGTGCCATTCGGATAGAGCAGCTTCGCGCCGACGCACCCGACCTCGGGCCGAACGGCTAGCGCGACCATTTCCGCTAGCCAGGATTTATGGCGTACCCGCAAGTCGTTGTTCACGAGCGCCAAGAGGGGGTATTTCGCCTCGCGCGCCGCGAGGTTGGTGATGGCGGAAAAGTTGAACGGGGCATCGTAGCGCAAGATCCGCACGCGCGGATTTTGTTTCAATCGACGAAAATAATCCAAGGTCTCCGGATCGGTGGTCTGATTGTCGACGACAATCACCTCAAACGTTCCGTAGTCGGTGCGAGTGAAGATATCCTCCACCAAGGGCTCCAGTAGATCGCGCCGATCGCGGGTAGGGATGACCACCGAAACGCCCGGTTCCGGGTGGGGCACCGGGTAGTGCACGCGATGTAAGTGGCCCGACCCTTCCGTGACCCGCACCGGCGTTCCCTTTCGATCGAAATGCCGGCGAATCGCCTCGCGCGCCCGTTCGTGGGCATAAGTCTTTTCCCCTTCGCCGAGCGCGACCGAACCGGGAATCGCTCGCCAGTGGTAAAGCACGTCGGGGAGGTGGTAGATGCGCTCGGGGGTTGTATGCTCCGTCGCACGCAAGACGAGATCGTAGTCCTGACTGCCCTCCAGGCCGGGGGTGAATCCACCGATCCGGCGCAGCAGCTCGGTGCGGAACACGGAAAGATGGGAAACGCAGTTGAGTGAGTAGAAAAGTTCGGGATTCCAAGCCGATTTGAAATACGGGTCAAACCGACGCCCGAAGGCATCGATCTTGTCTTCGTCCGAGAAAAGCAGATCCGCTTCCGGATGAGCATTGAGCGCATGCACGACGGTGGCCAGCGCATGCGGTGCCAGCCGATCGTCGTGATCCAAGAGCGCGGTGAATTCACCCCCGGCGATTTCCAGGGCCGAGTTGGAAGCCGCGGAAATATGTCCGTTGCGTGGGCGAAACACGACTTGGATCCGGGCATCCGCCGCCGCCGCTTCTTCCAAAACAATTCGGACAATTGGCGACGTGGAAGCGTCGTCGGCAATGCAAAGTTGCCAGTTTTCGTAAAGCTGTCCCTGCACCGAGGCGATCGCTTCGCGTAGCCACGCTTCATCGGTGTTGAAAACCGGCATCACAATGGAAATTTTCGGCTGGAACGCACACCCGCGCAGGGCCTCGCGCACCGCGGTTTCTTCGGGCTCGCCCAAGGTTCCAAATGCCTGCACCCAGGCGCCATAAGGCTCCACCACCGCCGCCGGCACCGAAGCGCGCAAGCGACGCGGGTGCGCCCAATCCCGCAGCTTTCCTTTCGGCAGAAGGCGCAAACCGACTTCGAGTTTAGAGAGCCGGCGCACTTTGAGCGCGGGCAAGGCACCTCCCCGTGCGGTCAAACTTTCAATCGGAGTGGCCACCCGCACCAACCACGGATTCGCATCCGGTTGCAGGGTCTGCACCACAAAGCGCCCTTCGACCCGAAAGCCGAACGTCAGACTCTCCGGCATCTGCCCGTCGAATTTCAGGAGCAAGTGCCCGGTCGGAAAATCGGGAGTCAGCGCGGTGAACGCAGTTGGAACGTCCGCCTCTAGAAAGTGCAAGCGCACCGGTCGCACGAAGTGTCGGACACGAAAGAGCGATCGCAGCCGGCGCGCCAGGCCCTTCAATCGGCGCTTGGCCCCCGGCGCCCGATTGAGCTGCCGGCCCAAACGCCGTTTCAACGCACCCGGGACCTTGCGGAGGAATCGCTTCAAGCTGCCACGGTCCCAGGCCCAAGCGGCCGGGGGGTGGCGCCGAGCGGATTCGACCGACGGATCGCGGGGCAAAACCGGCACGGGCAGACTTCGGCGAAACATCCCGTCCAAGAGCCGGCGGTGGTGTTCTACCGAACCCCGACTGGTGGCGGCCTGAAGGGACGCTTCCCTTTGTAGGTCGCCGTCCAAATCGGATTTCACGGAAAAACGCGCACAGAGCGTCTCGTACAGGCCCGCGAAGGAGGGGAAAGGCGCATTCGCCGTGAACAGATCTTCGTCGCGCACGAGATTGAAGACATTGCGGAGGATCCACCAGCTCGGCGACATTTCCGATTCCAACCGCCATTCCAGATCGAAGAGGGAGAAGTCTGATCGCTCCACGCCAGGAGCGTACGTGCTACCGTCCGGCAACCGGGCATTGACGAAGATAGCATCGAGCGCTCGCCCGTCGAGACGCCCCGACTTTAATCCCCAGCGAGACAACGACCAGCGGATAAAACTTTCCAAGAGCACCGAGAAACATTCCCACTCCTGGAAATACGCATGGCGCGCGAGCAGCAAGCGCAGCGGGGCGCCGGTTTGCAATGGTTCGGGCCCCAACGCCGACCAGTGCAGGCGCCCTAGCCTTTCGGAGGTTGCCGCCGCTTCCCGCTCGGTCGAGTAGAGCTGGGTTTTGCGGACGAGCACGGAATTACTGCGCCGGTCACCAAAGAAAACGGTTTGCGTCGGCTTCAGCCGCCCATGCCCGTAATGCCACGCCAGTTCGTTTTCCGCGATTTGACGGGCCAGTAGCTTGCGGCGCGTCGCGGAGGTGGCCGACGGCGAAGCGACGAACAAAAAGGAATTGGAAAACTCACCCAGCAGCCCGGCCTGCGCCAAATGATCGAGGGCCAGCGGATCGGGAAAGAGCCGACGGGACGCGTGCCCGAGATAATCGTGAAACGGATTAAGCGCCGCCAGTTCGGCGGCGAGCGCGGGAGCGCGATCGACTAAAGCGGAGGCCACCACCGTGGTCGGCACTTTGTAATCCGGAAACGGAAAAAATGTGTCGATAGAATCGTAACCCGCGGCCGTCAAAAGTCCTTGGAGCACTTTGCGCGAAAACGTGCGCGGTGTGGGGGTGTCCGGGTAACCCACCACCGAATCAAAGAGTGTCGCGCGATGGTCCTCGGCCGAGGCATTCCAATACTTCAGACCCAGGGCATTTTCGATCGCAAGGATGAGTACCCCGTCCGGCTTCAAAAACTCCCGACAGCGCTTGAGCAACCAAAGGTGGGGGGCCTCCCCCGTTTCCCTTAGAAAGAGTTCCGAGTATTCCAAAACCCCGACCAGACAGACGACATCAAACCGCCGTTCCGTCCGAAAATCTTGGAAGTTGCCCACTTCACCGGCCCAGTTCTCCAAATCGGCCAGGCGCTCGGAAAGCACATCGAAACGCGCCTGCGTCCCTTCGACGACGTAGAGGCTTTTTGCCTGCTCGGCCACAAAACGCGAAACCGCGCCCATGCCGGCGCCCAGCTCCAAAACGTCTAGACCTTGAAACTGAAAGGGGCGCACGAGATTGGCCCGCTCGGGACAAAGATGGTAACGGACCGGCCAGGACGCATAGTGTTCGGCGGCGATCGCCGTACGGGCGCTGCGATCCGAAGCTTGGCGGATCAGCGAGAGGATCCGCCCCTCGATTTCCACCCCGTCCGAATATTCAATGTCCATTGCCCCTCCGAGCGGCACAGCCTACAGGGCGGCCACCCTATCCGCAACCGCCAGCGACGCCGTCCAGCCGGGAGACTCGATTCCCAGGCAGTGAACCCACCCACGATGGTTTTCCATCAGGAAATCCGGATGGGCTTGGCCATCCAAAAACAGTTTTGGCCGCACGCCAATCAGATCCGGTGAGAGATCTTCGGCCGCAAGCTCGGGGCAGTAGCGTTTGCCCGCATTGACAAAAGTCTCGCGAATCGCCTCCCAATCGCAGTCATAGGCTCCCGCGAGCGCGCCCGGACCGGGCGGCAACCAGTCGACATCGGGCCCCAAACGCACGCCCCCCGCCATATCGATCGTCAAATGCACACCCAGTCCATCCCGATTGGGCACAGGATAAACCAGACGGCCAAAACGGCCTTGATAGCGAGCGGACAGGCGAAAATAGCGCCCCCGACAAAAACGGTGTTCGTACTTGGACGTTTGGAGGGCCAGATTCGAAAGGGCCGCCGCCCCCAGTCCGGCGGCATTCACCACACGCTCGGCCCGCACGCGGAGGGTCCCTTGCGGCGACTCCACTTCAAGGTCCCAACCTCCCGACCCCGGCGCGACGGAAACAACCCGATGGCGGTAAGCGAAGGAAACCCCGCGGTTTTGCGCATCGCGCTCCAGCGCCGCCATGAAACGATGGGTATCTAAAATACCGGACTCCGGAAAATGGAGGGCGCTTTGTACCCGCAGACTCGGCTCGGCCTGAGTCACCCGTTCGGCATTCCAAAACTCCGCCGGTACCCCGAGGTGTCGACTGTGTTCGGCTAAACGATCGAGGTAAGCCCGTTCGTCCGGCACGGTGGCCACCGTCAGTTTCCCGCAAGATTGCCACGGCAAACCCTTGGCTTGGGCAAACGCCGTCAACCGCGCCCGCCCTTCGATGCAGAGTTTTGTTTTCCACGCATCCGCGGGATAGTGGATGCCGCTATGGATCACTTCGCTGTTACGGCTAGAGGTTTCACGGCCGAATCCCGAATGCGTTTCGACCAAAAGCGTATTCGCGGTGCCACTGCGCGCCGCCACCGCGAGGCCAATCACCCCGCCCCCAATGATCAGCTGATCGCATTCGACGGGGGTCATCGCCTACTGCCAAACCCGCGGTTCCCCGCGCGGCGGATCGGCCGGTGCCGCGCGATGGCCCTCGCCGGCGATCCGGTAGTTCGAGCCAATGAGCTGTTTCAAAACGTCGACCGAATCCGGATTGCCGGATTCCGCGAGCTCGATGATCCGCTTCAGCACCGGAGCCAGGGCGGGACTCGAGGTCTTAACCCCATCGCCCTTGGGCAAAATGAGAATGTCTGGATCCTCCGTCTGAATTTCGTTCCCGCACAGATAGAGTTCTTCAAACATTTTCTCACCGGGTCGCAGACCGGTGAAAACGATCGGCACATCACTTTCATTGCGACCCATCAGCGCAATCAGACTCTTGGCGATGTCCATAATCTTAACCGGTTCGCCCATGCGTAAGATGCTGATGTCCCCCGGCTGCGCCATGGAGGCCGCCTTCAACACTAGGGAAACCGCCTCGGAGATCAGCATGAAGTAACGGGTCATGTCTTTATGCGTGATGGTGAGCGGCTCCCCGTTCTCGATCTGGGATTTGAGTAGCGGAATCAAACTGCCGCTACTCCCCAAGACGTTTCCAAATCGCACCGCGCAATAGCGTCTGCCGAGGCGCTCGCCGACTTCGGCCACCATCAATTCGCAGAGCCGCTTGGTCATGCCCATCACGCCGACAGGATTGACGGCCTTGTCGGTGGAAATCAGAACGAACGTTTCGACGGCGTGCTTTTCCGCCGCCTCCAAAAGATTCTCGGTACCCCGCACATTGTTAAGGATCGCGGAAACCGGATTCTGCTCGACCAAGTGCACGTGCTTATAGGCCGCGGCATGAAAAACCAGCTCGGGCGCGTGAGTTGCGAAAACTTTGGCGATGGCGTCACGGTCTTTGATATCCAAAAGCAACGGCACGATGGTCTGTTTGGCGACGTAGGAGGCCGGTCGCAGTTCCTGATCAATTTGGTAGAGATTGAACTCCGAGTGATCGAGGAGGAGCAAAAGGCTCGGTTCGTGATCAAAAATCTGGCGCGCCAACTCGCTCCCAATCGATCCACCCGCCCCCGTGACCAGCACGCGTCGTCCGCGCACTAGCGCGCGCACATCATCCAACCGAACATTTTTGCGCGGTCGATTCAGCAAATCTTCCAATCCGATATTGCGTACCGATTGCAACCCGCCCGCGCCGGCTTCGACCGACTCATCCATCTGTCGGGCCTTGATTTTCTTGTTCCGGCAGATCTGCACGATGTCGCGCAGCAATTCGCCGGGTGGCTGGCCGATCGTCACGATCACTTCTTGCACACCGTACGCTTGGATGAGCCGCGCCAGGTCGGCACGCGTTCCGAGCACCTTGACACCGGCTACGATGCGGCCAACTTTGCTGGGATCGTCGTCGACAAAACCCACGATCTTAAAACCCAGTTGCCAGTCGACGCCAAACCGGTGCGCCAGCGCGCGACCGTTCAAGCCCGCGCCGTACAGCAGTGTCAAGCGACCGTGTTTGCGCAGGTTTTTCTCCGACTTCGATTCGTAAATCAAACGTCGCGCAAATCGGACGGAGCCCAAAAGAAAAGAAACCAGAAAAAGGTCAATAATGAAGACCGCGCGAGGCAACCGGCCAATGTCGACCATAAAGGACGAGGCAATGATTAAGACCGTGGAGGCGCCGATCGCGCGAATGAAGCGGAAAGCGTCACTAAATGAAATAAACCGCCAAATAATGTCGTAAACGCCTAGCACCGTGAAGGTACCCAAACGCAACAATACAAATAACGGCAGATAGCGATCCATGAGCATCGAATACTCATGGAAGTCGTCGAGTCCGAGACGTAGGTACAGACTGCCGTAAAAAGAAAGGACAATCAGAACCGCATCGGGGAGAACATGCCGGTAGTTCAAACGCCGAAAACGCAGCCAGACGATGCGGAATCGATCGAGAAGTGGCTTCACGCGCCTTCCAAGACGCTCTTCACCGCGGCGGCCACCTCAAGCTGGGCTTCGGTGGACAGCGTTGGCCAAATCGGCAACGAGATCACTTCTTCGGAAGCCTTGTCGGTGTGCGGAAGCGGCTGGTGCGGCATCGCTTTGTAGACAGTCAGTCGGTGCAACGGAACGGGATAGTAAATCATCGTACCAATGCCTTTTTCGGCCAGTTTTTCCGCCACGAGATCGCGCTTCGCCGCCGGCACGCGAACGGTGTACTGGTGGAAGACGTGTTTGGCGCCCTCAACTTCCGTGGGGGTTAAGACATCCGAGCCCCGAAACACCTCCGCGTAGCGGGCCGCGACTTTCCGCCGCCCCTCATTCGATTCGTCGAGGTATTTCAACTTCACCCGCAAGACCGCCGCCTGCATCTCGTCCAAGCGCGAATTGTAGCCGATGATTTCGTTGTAATATTTTTTGAGCGAACCGTGCACCCGCAGCATCCGGCATTGCTCGGCGAGCTTATCGTCATTGGTGGTCATCAAACCGCCGTCGCCAAAACCGCCGAGATTCTTGGACGGAAAAAACGAAAAAGCGCCAATATCGCCGAAGGCGCCCAGTTTACGCCCTTGGTACTCGCCCCCCATCGCTTGGGCCACGTCCTCTAATACCCTAATGCCGTGTTTCGCCGTGACGGCTAAAAGCTCATCCATCTTCACCGCATTGCCGTAGAGATGCACCGGAATCACCGCCTTCGTTTTCGGGGTGATGCGCGCGGCGACCTGCTCGATGTTGAGATTGTAGCTATCAGGATCGATATCGACGAAAACCGGCGTCGCACCGACCATGCTCACCGCTTCCGCGGTCGCAAAAAACGTGAAGGGAGTGGTGATCACTTCATCGCCCGGCCCTACGTTTAGAGCGCGCAGACCAATCACTAAGGCGTCCGTGCCGGAGTTGCATCCGATCGCGTATTTTACGCCGAGATAAGCCGCGATCTCTTTCTCAAATTCGCGAACATTGGGGCCGAGGATAAAATGAGTGGAGCGCGCGACTTGCTGCATCGCCTCGCTGAATTCGTTCCAATGCGCTTCGATCTCGGGTTTCAGATCCAGAATCGGGATTCTCATTTAGGCTCCTCTACTCGACACGTCGCACGGAATCGGATCCCGTCCGGTCGTATTGCCGACCACAGTCCGAACACGCCGCGCGTGCCTCGCTGAATTTCAAAGTCCGGCCACATTCGCAGGCCCAACCGATAACCTTGCCGGGCACCCCCGCTACCAAGGCGTAGGACGGAACATCCTTCGTGACCACCGCGCCGGCGGCGACAAAAGCCCATTCACCGATCGTTGCCCCGCAAACGACGGTGGCATTGGCGCCGATGCTGGCCCCTTTCTTAATCAAGGTGGGATGGTAGTCGTCGCTCGTATTGCGGGGAAAGGCGGATCGCGGCGTGCGCACATTGGTAAAAACCATGCTGGGACCGCAGAAAACGAAGTCCTCCAGGATCACGCCTTCATAGAGCGAAACATTGTTTTGGATCTTGCAGCCGTTGCCAATTTTGACGTTTTTGGCGACGTAAACGTTCTGCCCCAAACTGCAGTTCTCGCCGATCACCGCTCCGTCGCTGACGTGACTAAAGTGCCAAACCCGCGAGCCCTTTCCGATCTGGGCTCCCGAATCCACGATTGCCGATGCGTGAACCGTAATGTCGTCCGCCATTCTCTTCCTCAAAGCAAAACGATATTGTCCCGCCGCGCAACGCCTTTCGTCGCGTTGCGCGTGTCCAAGACCCATTTCGCATTTGCCGCCACCCAGCCGTAGTCGACGCCGGAGTGGTCGGTCGCAATCAAAACCAGATCTTGCGCCGCCACGACTGCTTCGGTCAGCGGACAACCCTCCATTTCCAAGCCGTGTTCATGAAACGACGGAACGAAGGGATCGTGATAACTCACGTCCGCACCATCCTTGCGCAGAAGATTGATAATCTCAATCGACGGGGATTCGCGGAAATCTCCGAGATTCTTTTTGTACGCCACTCCGAGCATCAAGATCTTGGAACGGGAGAGGGCGACCCCCGCACGATTGAGCGTGCGCACCACCTTTTCCCGTACGAACATCGGCATGCCGCGATTGATCTCTCCGGCCAACGCGATGAAATGGGTATTGAAACCATGTTCCTTGGCCTTCCACTCGAGATAGTGGGGATCCAGCGGAATGCAGTGCCCGCCCACACCGGGGCCCGGGTAGAAGGGCATGATGCCGAAGGGCTTTGTAAATGCGGCATCCAAGACTTCCCACACATTCAGATCCAAACGATCGCAGAGCAAGGTCAGTTCATTGACCAACGCGATGTTCACCGCCCGAAACGTGTTCTCGAAAACCTTCACCAACTCCGCGGCTTTCGCACTGGAAACCGCCACGACTTTCCCAATGGTTTGCGAATAAAAGGCCATTCCGATATCGCGCGAGTGCGGGCCCACCCCGCCCAGAATCTTGTTGGTATTCTTGGTCGTGTAGCGCTGGTTGCCCGGGTCCACGCGTTCGGGGGAATGCACGAGGAAGTAATCCTCGTCGACCTTCAGCCCCGACTTCGCCAGGGCCGGAAGCATCACTTCCTCCGTGGTTCCGGGATAAGTGGTCGACTCCAAACTAATCAATTGGCCCGGTCGCAGAAACTTCGCGACTTCGGCGGTGACTCGCTCCACGTACTGCAAATCGGGAGTCAAGTTCCGGGTCAACGGAGTGGGCACCGCGATCACAATCACGTCCAAGTCCGGTACTACGGAATAATCGGTCGTCGCGCGAAACTTCCCGTTCTTGACGATGGCCCGAAGTTCGTCGTCCGCGACGTCGGGAATGTAGTTCTGCCCGGCATTGAGTTCCGCCACCCGCTGGGCATTGGAATCGATGCCGGTCACCTCAAATCCGACCTTGGCTTTTTCCACCGCGAAGGGCAGACCCACATAGCCCATTCCCACAACCCCGACCCGCGCGGATCGATTCTCAATTTTTTGGAGTAACTCGCCTTTTTTGTCGCTGACTGTCTGCATTTGACCTCGGTGGTAACTTCCAGGAACTACCAATAAAAAACCGAGGTGAAAAGGCCAATGGTGGCCCTTCTCGGACCCCAACTAATCACTTGTCGGAACCGCGGCGGATCCGACATATTGGCCCCAGATATGTTGAAACTCAAATCCGGAAGAGCTCTCAAAGGGCTAGGGTCTTTTTTCGCCTCCTACTGGGTTTTTTGGGCCTTTGCATTGGTCGTGGGAGTCTTGGCCGGAACCTATTTTGGACGGCAGCTCCCCAAGGTTTATACGGCTAAGGCCGCTTATCACGTGGGGAAGATGACCTTGGAATTGACCCCCTCCTACCTGGGGGTTCCGATTGAACAGCCCGAAGAGTTGGAACAAAACCTCAATCCGACACTCAGCGTCACCGCCAAAATCGATCGGTGGACCTCTCCGCATCGGTACTTAATGCTCCTAAGCTCCGTCGCCGGTACGGAAGCGGAAGCGACTCAAAACCTCAAGGCGGCGCTCGCGGAGATCCAAGCGCGCCACGATCGGCGGCTCGCTCACCTGCGGAGCTCCGTCGAAAGTGAAATTGCGTCCAATCGAAGTATGCAGGAGCGCATTTCCGCCCTTCCCACAAAACGGTCGCAAGAGCTCTACGACTTGATCCAGTTAGAATACCGCGAGCGCAATCTGGTTCGAGGACTCGAGGATCCCCACACCCTGCCGTCCGAGATGGTGGGCCAGATCGTTGTGATGAAGCCCGCCAATCCCTCGCGTTGGATTTCCATCTTCGCCCTGACGGTCGGCGCCGCACTTTGCGCCGCCCTCGGGACGGCTCTACTCTGGGAGTTGCTGCGGCGCGATTTTCGTTGGAGTCGAACCACCGTCGCGCAAACATGATTTCGGGACCCAAGAAAATCTGGGTCGCTTCTTCGCTGACTTTCTCCCTGACGAACTTTCGCGGACGCTTGATGCGTGACCTGGTCGAGGCCGGCCACGAAGTGATCGCTAGCGGCCCCGAAACGGATCCCGATGTCCTGAAGAAACTGCGTCAACTGGGGGTGCGGTTTATCCCCACGCCCTTGAAACGCGCCTCCTTCAATCCATTCCACGATCTGGCCTATCTCTGGAATTTGCGACGCCATCTGCGCCGGGAAAAAGTGGATGTTTTCCTCGGTTATACGAAAAAGCCGGTCATCTATGGATTGTGGGCCGCCCGACTCGCCGGAGTTCCCACGCGCGTGGCATTGATCACGGGCCTTGGTTATTCCTTCGACGGCGACGCCTCCCTTCCCATCCGCCTGGTAATCCGCTTGCTGTATTCGACTTCGCTTCGGTTGGCGACGGCGGTGATTTTTCAAAACCCCGATGATCGCGCCCTTTTCGTGGACGGGCGATTCGTTTCACCGAAACAAGATGTACGCCTGGTGAATGGATCGGGCGTGGACCTGACCCACTACACCGCTAGCCGTCTTCCCAGTCGCGAGTCGGAAGTGACCTTTCTGATGATCGCGCGACTTTTAGAGGGCAAAGGGGTTCGCGAATTTGCCGACTCCGCCCGGGCCATTCGCCAACGCTATCCCCAGGCACGTTTCCAGCTTCTGGGCGCCATCGAAGATCAAGCGGCGGCGGTGCCGGTGGAAGAAGTGCAGGCGTGGCACCGCGAAGGAATACTGGAATACCTGGGCCATATTAAAGACGTGCGCCCTTACTTGAAGAAATGCCACGTCTTCGTGCTTCCTTCCCGCTATCGAGAAGGCACGCCGCGGACGGTGCTGGAGGCGTTGGCCATTGGCCGACCGGTCGTGACGACCGATGTCCCCGGTTGCCGGACCACCGTGGTGGATCGGCGAAATGGTTTTTTGATCGCTCCCCATGCACCCGCCGAATTGGAAAAAGCGCTCACCCGGTTTCTCGAAGAACCCGAGCTGATGGAGCCCATGGCGGAGGAAAGTTTGCGGCTCGCAAAAGAGCGTTTTGACGTCGTGCAGGTGAATCGCGCTATGCGCGCCGCGATGGGAAACATTTGAAATACGATCGGCTAAAACGGATTTTGGATTGGATGGCGGCGGCGCTGGCGCTCACCGTCCTCTTTCTTCCTCTCGTCTTGCTGGCGGCCTGCGTCGCGAACCGCCTCGGGCGGCCGGTTTTCTTCATTCAAACCCGCACGGGTCGAGGCGGGAAGCCTTTCGCCTTGATCAAGTTTCGCACCATGACCAACGCGCGCGATGCCGCCGGCCATCTCCGGCCGGACGCTCAGCGCCTTACCCGCTTCGGCCGTTTCCTGCGTGCCTCGAGCCTGGATGAACTGCCGGAACTTTGGAATGTTTTGCGCGGCGAAATGAGCTGGGTGGGGCCCCGTCCCCTGCTGCCCGAATACCTCGAGCACTACTCCCCCGAACAGGCTCGGCGTTTGGAAGTCCTGCCGGGAATTACCGGTTGGGCCCAAGTAAATGGGCGCAACCGCACCACGTGGGAAGAACGCTTTCGGCTCGACGTTTGGTACGTCGACCACCGCAGTTTTCGCTTGGATGTGAAGATCCTGCTCTTGACGCTTTTGACCGTCTTCCGGGTCAATCAAGTCAACACATCGGGCGGTGACACCATGCCGTTATTCCGAGGCTCAAATGTATAGGATCTACCTCTCCCCTCCTCATCTCACCGGCGAAGAACAGACATTGGTGACGGAAGCGTTGGCCTCCAATTGGGTGGCACCGCTCGGACCCAACGTCGACGCGTTCGAGAAAGAAACTGCCGAGTACTTGGGCGGCGGCTTGCATGCGCTGGCGCTGAGCTCGGGCACCGCCGCGATTCATCTCGCCCTCGATGTTCTCGCGGTCGGACGGGGCGACACGGTGCTTTGCTCGGATCTGACGTTTATCGGATCGGCAGGGCCGATCCGCTACGTCGGCGCCGAACCGATTTTCATCGATTCCGATCCCGCGACTTGGAATCTCTCCGTGCCAGCGTTGGAACGAGCACTCGAAACTCTGGCGCGGGAAGGGCGACAAGCCAAGGCGCTCGTGGCGGTGGGACTCTACGGCCAGAGCGCGGACATGGAGCCGATCCAAGCGCTTTGCTCGCGTTACGGCGTCGCCCTCATTGAAGATGCGGCCGAATGCCTCGGCGCAACCTACCGTGGCCAACGCGCCGGACGCTTCGGCGATTTCTCCATTCTTTCTTTCAACGGCAACAAGATCATCACCACTTCCGGCGGTGGCATGTTGCTGGCGCGGGACCCGAATCGCATTGCGGCCGCGCGCCACCTTTCGACCCAAGCGCGCGATCCGTTCCCTTACTACCACCACACGCGCATTGGGTATAACTACCGCCTAAGCAATCTGCTCGCCGCCGTCGGCCGCGCGCAGCTGCGGGCCCTAGACGATCGGGTACAAGCCCGTCGGGCGATCGCCGATCGGTACGTACGGGACTTAGCGGACCTACCGGGGGTGGCGTTCATGCCGGAGGCCGAATTCGGTCGATCCACGCGCTGGCTCACCGTCCTAACCCTGGATCCCGGGCGAACCCCGGTAAAACCCGCGGATCTGATCGGCAAACTCCAGGCGGAAAAAATCGAAGCCCGACACGTCTGGAAGCCGCTCAGTCTGCAACCGGTATTTTCCGATGCTCGGGTCTTCACGCACGACGGCAGGGAGTCGGTCGCCGGACGGCTGTTCGAAGCGGGAGTTTGCCTTCCTTCGGGTTCGGCGTTAACGCCGGACGAGCAGTCGGAAGTGATTGAGCTGATCCGTTCCTTTTGGCGTTAGCGAATCAGCGGAATCACCTCTTCGAGGGAAGCGACTTGGTACTGGGGCGTCCCGCCTTCAGCTACCGCGTTGCGAAGGTGCACTCCGCCCGCGCCCCGCGCCACCTGAATGGTCGTCCATCCCAGTGCGTTGGGAGCCACGAAATCCTTCGCCGGGTTATCGCCGATATAAGCGATTTTCTCGTGCGGGACGTCCAGAGATTTTTGCATTAACTCAAAAGCGTGGCGGTGCGGTTTCCAACGCTCCCGACCATAAGCGTCCGTACACAAGATATTACGGCACCGGTCCCGCAAAGACAGGCCTTCGATTTTCTTGTTCTGGGTCACCAGGAATCCATCGGTCAAAATGCCCCAGGGCCATTTTCCGTCGACAAAATCTAAGATCTTGACCGCGTCCTCGAAAAGCCGAAGCCCCGTCGGGGAATGTTGCCGGTAAGTACCGACGAGAGCGGCGATATCATCCGCCGTGGGCGCGAGCCCCATTTCGGCCAAGACCGAATCAAATACCCGCTTGGTCTCTCCGCGGTCGAACCGCGCCTGCGCGCGGCGATAGAAATCGGAAGCCTCGGCCCGGTGCGGCCAGCGCTTGGCGACTTCCGTGGCCACCGCCCGATACCCACTGGTGACATAGAGACTCTCCGGATACAGCGTATCGTCTAAGTCGAAAACGAGTGCGGCGAGGGCCAGGCGACTCACGCCGGATTCCCCGGGGGAACGTACACGGCATCGTCGTAGCGCAGCATAACCATTCCGTCGGTCCAGCTATCTTTCCACAGGGCGCGTTGCGCGGCCGGCACATCCTGCGAAAGCAGGCGCAGAATCCACTCGGGATAGTGGGCGCCGGATTCGATCGTGAGCGGAATCCCTCCGCCAAATCGGGGATTGATTTCGATGAAAATCGGTTCCGCATCCGATTCAGTTAGGAAGCACTGAACCGTAATGCAGCCGCGGGCGCCCGGAAGCGCGGCGACCACTCGACTCGTGGCTTCCATGATCGCGCGATTGCGGGTGGTGCGGCCTTTGCTGATTTCTCCCGCCCGCGTTTCGATCCGTTCGCGGGGTACCGCACAGAGCACTTCTCCATCCCAAGTAAAAACATCCACGGTGTATTCCCGGCCGCGAATGCATTCTTGGACGATCGCGCCCGGGACGTAGCGCGCAAAAAAAGCCAGTTCCTCGGAATTCTGCACGCGGTGTAAACCAATGCTGCAACTGCCGCTGGCCGGCTTGACGATAACCGGAAACGCCGAAGCCGGAAGCCTTTCCCACTCGGAAGCAGAATAGATTCGCGGAGTCTTTAGACCCAGGCGTGAAAAAAAATCCCCGGTGCGGCGCTTATCAAAACAAATGTCGTTGGTGGCAGTATCACAAACTAATAATTCGATCCCTTCCGCGGCGAAAGCGGCGCGGTGAGGAGAAAGCAGATGCAGTTCGGTATCAATGAGAGGAACCACCAGGCGAATCCGGTGTTGCCGGCAAATCGCCATCAGGCGCTCGACGTACCCCGGCTCATTCACCCGCGGTACGGGTTCAAAGGCGTCCACCACGTAGTTGGCCGCCGCCAATTCGCGCAGTTCCGCGCAAACGAGTTTCCCGGGCAGCCCCAAATGCGACAGGGCTTCGCGAAAAGCGCGGATCAAAGCCACCCGTCGACCGCCGCTAGTGAAAAGAACGTTCATTTCACGCATTCCGTTCCCCCCCATCCCGCCGAAGCCCTGCTTCGTAGTAGGGTGCGAAGTAGAGAATTGCTTGGATAATCCAAAAAAGCGGGTGCCTCAAGGTGTAGTGAAAACAACTAAAGGTAAGGGTAGCCGCCCAAAGCCCGAAGAGGGTTGGCTTGGCGCAAAGATAAAGACGCCACCCTAATAGAGCCGACCAAGCACAAAAGAAAACGAGTGCCGGCACTCCCCCCTTGGTCAGAATATCAAAAAAAATATTGTGCGCTTCGGACGACTGAAAAGGCCCCGTAACGCCCGAAAAATGGCCGAAGCCGAACCCGGTAAACGGAGACGTGGCGGCCGCCTCAATCGCGTTAACAAACAAGACGAGACGGTGGTGTCCTTGATTATTGTCCGCTTCCATCTGGGTTTGCCACGCCTCGTGCACGAGCGGCCATTGGGCCAACGCGCCCCACGTAAGACAAACCCCGATTGCGACCGTGGCAGCGAAGGCCACGTACGGAAGGGCGCCGAATCGTTGCGTGAGCCACCGCCACCCCCTTACCGTAACTGGAGCGAGAAAAGCCGCCGCTCCCACGAGCCATGCGAGTCCGAGTGCATCGGTGCGGGTCTTCACCGCCATCTTCATAACGACGAAAACCACGGGTAGAACCCAGAGCAAATGCCGACGCTTGCTGCTATCCACCAAGTACAGTCCGAGGAACGGGATCGCCAGAAGCGTCAAGGCGAGTTGATTAGGATTCCAACTCAGGCCCGCAAAACGCCAAGACGCATACCAAAGCGTTTCAAAGATCGGCGAGAAAGGCGGGGCAAAGCTAAGGGCGAAAAGGACCACGCAGTTGGCCACCGACATGGCGAAGAAAGCCCCCACCGTCGGAGGAAAAGTGGTGGGGAAGCGGAACCAGAGGGCGGTCACAATAAGAAAAGTCGCGGCGGCTAATGCATGGGCGACTAAATCGCGAACGAGCTGCCCAAATTCTAGAACCCCGGTGGCCACGCCACAAGCGCTGCCCAAAAGAACGAAGGCAAAAAAGCCACTCCAAAAAATCGCGGGCTCGGTTAAGTCTTGCGGAGTGCGGAAGAAATGCCAAACGTACGCACCCCCCAATCCCAAGACGACGACGAGTAGGCACTCCCCCAAGCCGAAGGGGATCGCTTCGAGTCGCAACCGTGAGAAGGTCGTCATCACCCCGGCGATCGCGATCAATGCCAGCACCACCGGCACTCGATCGCTGCTCATCCAACGCAGGGTGCGCATCACGCGATCCCCTCCAGGAAACCCGTAAACGAACGGACCAGCGAATCCTTGTCGAGGCCTTCCAGATGATGGGGATCAAACGAGGCGATCGGACCGTGGGTCTTTTGGGCCATCAGGCCCCGCAACCAATCCGCGATCGTTTCCGGATCTAACGACGCCTTGCCGAGGCCCCGCGTCTCCAATAAGCGGCAGGCGGCATTATCCGAACGGCCAAGCGCCAAGATCGGTCGGCGCGCGGCGATATACTCGAAGACCTTACCAGGAATGGTTCCGATTTCTTGCGGGTCATCCCAGAGCAGAAGCAGGTTCACGTCGGCCCGTCGCTGCAGATCCAAGACTTCGATGTTTCCGATCGGAGGCTCGATGGTGACAAAGTCTTGCAACTCCATCGCGTCGCGCAGTTGCCGCGCGTAATCCAGATTCTTGCCGATAAAGCGCACCCGAATCCGATCGGGCGTAACCCCCAGCCGCTGGATCGCCTTAAAGAGCGGGGTCGGATCCCGGCGCAGGCGGTAAAGATTGCCCGTATACAAAATCTCCAAACGTCGACCGCCCGCGGGCGGCGGGTCGGAAAGCACCTCATCCGAATCAAAGCCACTCAGAAGCGTCATGACCGGACCGGAGTAAACGTCGCCCAGCGACTTGGCGAGAGAATCGGATACCGTCACTAAGCCCGATGCCGAACCTAAAAGGTTACGCTCCCAGCGTCGATCGACGGACGCTCGCCAGGCTTGTGCTTCCGAATAAGGATTGCCCGTCCAAAGATCGCGGTACTCCCCCACCCAGGGTACTCCACTGCGGCGGGATAGCCCGCGCGCCACGAAGAGACTGGTGACCGGCAAGGCGCTGGCAAAAATCCAATCCGGTCGAAACTCGCGCACTAAGCGGTGGCCGACGCGCAGCGCCGGCAGTATCCACCCGCCCTGGGCGTCGGGCACACACACGAGATCCCGGTAGCGGTTTTCGCCCCACCGTCGGAGCATTCCGGCTTGTTTTTTCCACGCCGGAACTTTGCGCTGGGACTCGTGTGCGCCGAGCGATTGGCTGGAGGAGGCGATGCCGAGCTTTCGCACCCAGCCATTCATGTCAAACCAACCGGTGCGTGTTACCCACTTCTCGTCGATTTCCTGCTTCAGTGTCTTCGGCTGCGGTTGGTCGCGCGCCGTGAGCACCCGCACCTCATGGCCCTGTCGCTGAAGGTACTTTGCGAATTTTCCGACACGTACGGCGCCGATACAATTGTGGGGGGGAAAGAAAAAAGAAACGATTAGGATTTTCATGCCGGGCCGCCTTTAGAGGAGTATCCTCGCCGACAGGGTTTGTCGATAGATGCTGGCTGCGTTCCTAACCTACCTTTTTATTTACGCTTTCGGCTGGATCACGTCGACCCCGGTAACATGGGTTTTGTGGGTATTTACCGCCCTGCACGGTGTGTTCGCCGCCCGGGGAATCCACTGGGCCGTACGGAGAGTGCGGGAGACCGGCGTGAAACCCCTGCTTCCCTGGGCAGCCCTGTTTCTCGTGCTCTGGTTGCCCGGCGCCTACCTCGAGTTCCCCTCTGATCCCTGGGAACACGCCCGACGTTTGATGATGTGGGAAGGCGTCGAACGCTTTGCCGATCAGCAGTTTTTTCTCTTCTCGAAGTTTTCTTACTTTTGGGGATGGACCTTTCTCCATTGGATTCCGATCGCGCTAAAACCGGCGTTTCTCGATCTCTACAGCGCGTTTTGGCAGTGGATCGTAGCCCTTTCGTTCTACCGCATGTGCCGACGCCTGGGGGCCGATGAAAAGGAAGCCAGTTTACAGCTCCTGGCTTTCTTCCTTTTTTTCGGAACGAACGTCTTTAACCTGCGCTACTACGCGCTATCGTCGACGATTGTCGCCTTCGCGGCCTACTTCGAAGCCTTGGGACTGCTCGCGGGTCCGCTCACGCGCACGACGGGTTGGCGCCTTTTCGGCCTCACGATTTTCATGGCGTTCAATCACATCCAAGAACCGCTACTGCTCTGCGTTTCGGCCGCCGCGGTCGCACTGGTGCACCGCCGCCCCAACCGTCGCTGGCTGTTGTGGATTGCGATCGTGGGAGCGCTCGTTTCCGTCGGGGGGTGGCGCGAAACACTCCGCCCGTATCGTATCGGGCTATACCTGGAAACTTGGAACGCGGTGGGAATTGTGGGGCTGTTCACCGCCGCGGTCTCTTTCCGACGGCAACCCCTGACAAGCGCGCTCGTGCTCGCACCGACATTTTTTCTGCTCTGGCCACCCAGCGCCTGGGTACTGCGAAAAATGATCGGCAGCGACTATACGCTTTTTCGCGTCCTGTTGGCGTTTCCCGCCACCTACGTCCTCGTCTCGCGCTTAAACGAAAAGTTTGGAAAATCCAAGTCGGGCTGGGCCGGCGTCGCCATCGGGATGGTGGCGGTAGGCTGTATTCCCTTTTTTCCGGTGCGCGGGAAACTCTTCTTCCAGATGTACCCCAGTGATCCGGTGCTGCGGCTCTTACCGCAGCAAGCGACTGCGCATTGGCTCTTCGAAAACCGGGGCGCGAAGGAGCCCACCCGTTTCCTGACCGACACGATGACCCGCTATGCTTTGAAGCTGTACTTGGGCAAGTACCAAAGCGGGCCGGGTTGGCAAGAGGTGCACCGCCTAACCCCCAATCTCTACCGGGATTGGCAACTGTCTTTCCCCACCGCCGATCGATTGGCCGGCGACATTTTACATATGAAAATTCGGCACCTGTTAGTGCCGAATTTTTCCCGATTGCCCATCGATGAACAAGCCTCCCCGATCGGCCGACTTTCCCAACACTGGATCGATTCGGCCGGCAAATTGCGGGAGTGGAACACACCGCGCTTGGAGGAGGCCGGACACCTTCTCGTCGACAAAGCTGGTTGGTCGGTCACGGCGGTGCCGCCCTACTACTGGTTATTTGAAGCGCCTAATGATTGAGGGTTTGGAGCGCGCCGCAAGAATCCATGCTTCGCTGGGCCGCGGCCAAGACGCGCAAAACTTTCACTCCACTCCAGGCGTCACTGTAAGGAGCCTGGCCCGATTCCATCGCTTCCAAAAAGGCGCGGGCTTCTTGTTCCAATGGCTCGGCCGGCGTCAAGGCCACCCGAACTTCCTCGGCCCGTTTCAACGCGCGCACGCCCGAAGAATCGGTTTCGATCGCGTAGGGATGCAAAACCAGTTTGGATTCCCACGGCTGAACGTCATCAAAGACCGCGATCTGCCGAGTGCCGGTCACCACAATCCGTTGCTCTTTGCGCGGGCTGATCCAACTCGAATGAATCCGGGCCTGGCGGCCCCGAGAGAAAGCAAGCTGCGCATAGGTGCGGTCCGACAAACCGGGTTTGAAAAGCTCCGCACCGTGGGCGGTGACCGAAACCGGTTCCTCATCAAAAAATCGCAGCGCCATCGAAATATCGTGGGGCGCAAAACTCCACAGGACGTTTTCCTCGTCGCGGATCTTACCAAAGCTTAAGCGGTGGCATTCGATGTGCCGAATTTCTCCCAACTCGCCCGAGCGCGCCAGTTCCAAGAGTGTCACAAAGGCCGGATGATACTCCAAAACGTGGCCGACCAAGAGCACCCGATCCCCGACAATTCCCGCGAGCGTCTCGCCCTCTTTCTCGCTGAGCGCGAGCGGTTTTTCCACGAGCACCCCCTTGCCCGCATCCAAGAACAAAGTGGCGAGTTCACAGTGGGAGGAGGGCGGAGTGGCAATCACGGCCCCGTCAATCGCCACGCTTTGCGCCGCTTCCGACAAGGTGGCGAATGCCTTGGCTCCGGGATAGGTCGTCGCGACGGAAGCCCGACGAGCCGGATCGAGATCGAAGAAGCCACCGAGCGCGCCCAGACGATCAAATGTTTTAAGATGGTTTCTGCCCCAGCCCCCGCAACCTATAACGGCAACCTTTTTCACAATTCCCTGAATACCATGTCATTCCGCAATGAGTAAGATGGCGGTTAAGATTTTGATTGAAGCCCACCCGAGCAAGGGCGAGACTCGAAGCCGATGTCCCGAATCCTCTGTATTGTGGGGGCTCGCCCTCAGTTTATCAAAGCCGCGCCGTTCATCCGGGCGGTACAAAAAGGCGGGGGCACGCCCTTGCTTCTGCACACCGGCCAGCACTACGACGCCGGCATGTCCGATGTCTTTTTTACCGAACTCGAGCTTCCGCCCCCGGCGCGTCACCTAGGCATCGGTTCCGGAACTCCGGGGGCCCAAATCGGTCCCATGTTGGTCGGGGTGGAGTCTTACCTACTGGAATCCAAGCCGGATTGCGTGGTGGTTTTTGGGGACACCAATTCAACGCTGGCCGGAGCCTTGGCCACCCGCCATTGCGGTTTGCCCCTCGCCCATATTGAAGCCGGCCTGCGTTCTTTCAATCGGGCCATGCCGGAGGAAACCAACCGGATCGTCACTGACCATATTTCGGATCGGCTCTTCTGCCCCACCGAACTCGCGGTCGAAAACTTGCGTCGGGAAGGGATCACCCAAGGGGTGCATGCGGTCGGCGACGTCATGGTGGATGCCTTGCTGCAAAACGCCCGATTGGCCGAAGCAAAGTCGAATGCTTTGGCGCGATTTGAAGTCGAGCCCGGAAAATACCTGCTGGCCACGATTCACCGGGGCTATAACACCGATTTCCCGGAACAGCTCGACGCCATCTTGGATGCCTTTGAACAGACCGGCGAGACGGTTTTGTTTCCGATCCACCCGCGCACGCGGGCTCGTTTGGGCGGCCGGCAGCTGAAATCCAATGTTCGGATTCTCGATCCTTTGCCTTACCTCGACATGCTGCAACTCGAGCGCAATGCCCGTCGGATTGTCACCGATTCGGGTGGCATCCAGAAGGAAGCTTTCCTATTCGGTGTTCCTTGCGTCACGGTGCGAACGGAAACCGAATGGAAGGAGACCTTGGAAACGGGCTGGAACCGACTCACCGGCGCTTCTCCGGAAAAAATCCTGGCGGCCGTACGCGACGAATCTTGGCCCACGGGAACGCCTCCCAGTGTTTACGGCGACGGGAATTCCTGCGAACGGATCTACTCGCTTCTGAAATAGCTCCGATACCAATCGACAAAGCGCGGTAGGCCTTCTTCGATTGGCGTGGCGGGTTGGAAGTCAAAATCCTCTTTCAGCTGTTGCACATCCGCGACCGTTTCAAAAACATCGCCGGGCTGCATCGGCAGCGGGTTCACGATCGCTTTGACGCCCAAAACCTTCTCCAAAATCGAGACAATATCGGTCATCTTGCGGGGGCTATCCCCGCCGATATTGTAGAGACGAAAGGGCGCCGAACTGCGATCAATCGTCGGAGTTTCCGAACTCCAATTCGCATCGGCGGCGGCGGGCCGTTTCACCACCCGGACGACCCCTTCCACGATATCGTCGATATAAGTGAAAGCGCGCCGATGGTTTCCGTAGTCGAAAAGGTCGATCGGCTGCCCCGCCAACATCTGTTTCGTGAAAAGAAAGAGCGACATGTCGGGTCGCCCCCAGGGGCCATAAACCGTGAAAAAGCGCAGGCCCGTCGTCGGCACCCGGAAGAGGTGGCTGTACGAATGCGCCATCAACTCCCCACACCGTTTTGTCGCCGCGTATAGAGAAACCGGGTGATCGACCGTGTCGGTCACGGCTAAGGGCATTCGCGAGTTCGATCCGTATACCGAGCTCGACGAGGCGTAGACGAGGTGCTGCACTTCGTTGTGCCGGCATCCCTCGAGGATATTGAGCATGCCCGTAACATTCGCATCGATGTAAGGATGGGCGTGCGTCAGAGAGTAGCGAACCCCCGCCTGAGCGGCGAGGTGAATCACGTGCGTCGGCTTCTGCGCCCGGAAGAAGGCCTCCATCGCAACGCGATCGGCAACGTCCACCTTTTCAAAATAAAATCCCGTTTGGTTGCGCAGTCGCTCTAAGCGGGCCTGTTTCAAAGAAACATCGTAGTAGGGGCTGAGATTGTCGATTCCGAGAACAGTGAAACCTTCGTCCACCAGTCTCCTCGAGACGGCGGCGCCGATGAAACCCGCGGCTCCTGTGACAAGTATCCTCATAGGTGATTTTCGCCTCGACATTAACGACGTGTCCAGCGGCCGGTCAAGCCTTACGAATTGTCTTTAGCGGGGTTGGGACCGCTGATATATCCGAGACGATATGTGCGGAATCGCGGGATTTTTCTCCTTACAACCTAATGCGCAGAGCGCAGACTCGGCCTTGAAAATGGCCGGGGCGATTGCGCACCGCGGCCCCGATGCGGACGGGGCCTGGTCCGATCCCGAGGCCGGTATTTTTTTCTCCCACCGCCGACTTTCCATTCTCGACCTCACCGAGTCGGGACGCCAACCTATGGTTTCCCACGACGGAAACTGGATCCTGATATTCAATGGCGAGATCTACAACTACCCGGAAATGCGCGCCGCGCTTGAAACCGAGGGAGTCAGCTTTCGGGGCCGATCGGACACCGAGGCCTTTCTGGAATCTCTGGCTCGGCACGGGATCGAGACAACGCTAAAGACCGCCAACGGAATGTTCGCCTTCGCGCTTTGGAATCGGCAACGGCGCGAGCTCACGTTGGCGCGGGATCGGTTTGGCGAGAAGCCGCTCTACTACGGATGGAACGGCGGAAATTTTTATTTTGCGTCGGAGCTCAAGGCCCTGCGCGCCCATCCCGATTTCCACGAAGAATTTGACGCGGAGGCGGCTGCTTTTTTCCTGCGCCTTTCCTATATTCCCGCACCGCTCTCAATTGCCCGCGGGATCGCGAAACTTCCGCCCGGCGCGTATTTCACCCTGCCGACACACCGAGGAAAACAAGCCCCGGAAATCCGACGCTACTGGAGTGCGCTCGCCGCCGCGGCCGAAGCCCGCCGCCTCGAGTCCGCGCAAAGCCCAGCGGAACGTTTGGAAGAGTTGGACTTTCGTCTGAAGGATTCCGTGCGGCGCCGGCTGCAATCGGACGTTCCGGTCGGAGCCTTTCTTTCCGGTGGAATTGACTCCTCGCTGGTGGTTGCGCTGACGCAGGAAGTGGCTTCGCAACCGGTGCAAACCTTCACCATCGGCTTCACCGAGAAAGCGTACGACGAAGCCCCGTTTGCCGCCGCTATCGCCCGGCACCTGGGCACCGCGCACTCGGAGCTCTACGTCACCCCGGAACAAGCACGCGACGTGATCCCGCAGCTTCCCCATTTTTACGACGAGCCCTTCGCGGACGCGTCCCAGATCCCGACCTTCTTAGTCGCCGCCCTGGCGCGCCGCCACGTCACGGTGAGTTTGTCCGGCGATGCGGGCGACGAACTCTTCGGCGGTTATAATCGCCACGTGTGGGCCGGAAAACTCGAGCGCGGTTTGCGCCACGTTCCGACCACGGTGGCCCGCGCGGCCAGCCAGGCGATCCTCCGCGTCCCCCCGAAGGATTGGGATCGTTGGCTAAATCGTCTGGGCAAAGTTTTCGGAGGTCCCTTCCGAATGGCCCAGCCGGGGCAGAAAGCCCATAAACTGGCCGAAGCCATTCGCAATCCCGATCCGCGCAGCATCTACCTTCAGCTGATCTCCCAGTGGAAACCGCAAGACGGGATTGTCGCGGCCCCGGAGCTGACGGGACTCATTCAAGATTGGTCGGCTACCGCGGGCCTCAATCTGGCCGAGCGCTTCATGTGCTTGGATACGGTGAGCTATCTGACCGACGATATTCTAGCGAAAGTGGATCGGGCGACGATGGCGGTGAGCCTCGAGGGACGAGTCCCCTTTCTGGATCCCGGCGTCTTCGAAACCGCCTGGAAATTCCCACTCGCAGAAAAAATCCATGGCGGCCAAGGCAAACAACCTTTGCGCGCATTGCTCGCGCGCCGAGTGCCCCGTGCCCTTTTCGAGCGGCCTAAAATGGGGTTTGGCATCCCCGTCGACGGCTGGTTGCGCGGTCCGCTGCGGGATTGGGCCGAGGACCTGCTCTCGAACCGGCGCTTGGACGACGGCCTGCTTAACACCGCGGCCGTTCGTCGGGTTTGGTCGGAACACCTTACCGAACGCAGCAATCACGTTGGGCGCATCTGGAACCTGCTGATGCTTCAAGCCTGGCGCGGCGAAAACAGGATTTGAAATGAGTCTTGCGGAAGCGAGTCGTCGGCTCAATCGCAATATCTTTACCCTGGCGCAGGGTTCTGCGCTCGGCATTCTCGCCACGGTGGCCGCCGCCCCGCTGGTCAGCCGGCTCTACACTCCTAGCCAAATGGGGGAGACGGCGATCTTCGTCGCCATGGTTTCGATTTGCACCGTCTTTCTTTCCGGCCGACTAGAAATGGCGCTTCCGCAAATTGTCGACGAGAGTGACGCGGTCGATTTTGGTTGGCTGTGCCTTTCGATCGGGGCTTTCGCGACGCTTGCCTTCACCGGCATCGCGCTGGCGATTCAGCCCCTCTACCAACGTTGGGTTTCGCACGCCGGCTTGGGGACCCTCGGCGTGGAATTTCTGACCGCCCTGCTCTCGGCCGGCATCGCGCAAATCGGGAATTTTCTCGGTGTGCGTTTCGGCCTGTTTGGTCCGTTGCGCGTGTCCCGGGTCGTGCAAGCGGCTAGCCTCGGCGGACTCCAAGCCGCCTTCGGTTACGCGGGTTGGGGAGTGCCGGGCCTCATCTGGGGCATCACGCTTTCGAATCTGATTTCCGTCCTGCCGCTCTTGGCCCCCCTGGCGCGCCGCGGTTTTTTTTCGTTCCGTTGGACCCATTCGGAAAACCTTGCGCGCGCTTGGGCGCATGCGCGAACCCACCGGCGCTTCACTTTTTATGTCACCTGGGCCTCGTTAGCCGATAATTTAGGTCTGCACGTCCCCGCCTTCGCCTTAGCGGCGGTCAGCGGCACGGCCGCGACGGGGGCCTATTCGCTTTGCATGCGCGTTCTGGGTTTGCCGGTGATGGTGGCGGGCCAAGCCGTGAGTTCGGCCTTCTACCATGCCTTGGTCGGAAAAAGTGATGCCGACCGGCGGGTGCTCTGCAGTCAAACCGCGGACAGCCTCTTCCGACTCGGCGTCTGGGGCTTTGGTTTGGTGATCGTCGCCGGACCCGAGATTTTCACCCTGGTTTTCGGAGCACCCTGGCGTCAGGCGGGAGTTTATTCCCAATGGCTCGCGCCTTCGATCTTGCTGCTCTTCGTCGGATCGCCACTCAGCATCGCTACCGCTTTCCGCGATCAACACGTGATTTTTTGGTTGGCGCTGATGACCGTTTCCTTGAAAGCGGCCGGAATCTATCTCGGCGCCCAGTGGGCGGCCACGGACGGGGCGGTCGTGGGCCTGGCGGTGGCGGCCTTTTTGGCGTCGACCCTCTATCTAGGCGCGGTGTTACGCGTGGGCGGAATCGCTCCGCTGCGCTGGGCCTTGCTGACCCTTTGGCATCGACGGCTAGAATGGGCGCTGCTAGCTTTGGCCTTTGTAGCCCTCAAGAGGTTCTAAGGAGTCCTTATGTGCGGGATCGCCGGTGCCTTTTCGACCGAATCAGAAAATCTGAATGAGCGAGATATTTCCGCCATGTGCGGGGCCATCGCCCACCGCGGTCCGGATGGTCAGGGCATCCACATTCGCGGCCAAGCGGCCTTGGGACACCGCCGATTGGCCATTTTGGATCTCAGCGAAAACGGCCGGCAACCCATGCTCCTGGGCGATCGGTACGCCATCACTTACAACGGCGAGATCTATAACTACCTCGAACTGCGCCAGGAACTCGAAGCGCTGGGCCATCCTTTTCACACCGGCACCGACACCGAAGTGCTCTTGCATGCCTACACGGAGTGGGGCGTCGACTGCCTCCGTCGATTTAACGGAATGTTTGCCTTCGTGCTGGTGGACTTCGCTACCCAGCGCGTTTTTCTCGCCCGTGACCGACTGGGCGTGAAGCCGCTCTACTATTACCGCGACGCGAAAACGTTCGTTTTTGCCTCCGAAATCAAAGCGCTTTGGAAACACCCGCGCGTCCAAAAGGAAGCGAACCGAGAGTATTGCACGCGTTACCTCACCGGCGGTCCCCGCGAATGGGAACGCGAAACCGCCTTCCGTGGTGTGTACCGCATTCTGAACGGACACTATCTCGAGGCGTCGATCGACGATCTCATTGCGGGTCGAGCCCAAGAACGCCGTTACTGGAATTTGGAAGCCGATCCTTCCGACGAGCCGTTCGATGCGGCCAAAGGCAGTCGCCTCGCCGAGGAGTACTTGGCGCTGCTGGACAGCGCCGTCGACTTGCGCTTGCGCTCCGACGTTCCGGTGGGGTCGGCCTTCTCGGGCGGATTGGACAGTTCGTCCGTCGTTTGGTTGATCAACCGCAAGCTCCGCGCGATGGGCAGCGCCGAAAAGCAAATGACCTTTTCGAGTGTGTACCAAACCGCGGAGGCGCGCGATTGCGACGAGAGCCGGTTTATCGAAAGTCTCGTCGGCTCCTTGCGTCTGAATTCGCATTCGATCGAACCGAAAGTGGAAGATGTGGCCGAGGCGCACCGCCAGGTGCTGTACCACCTGGACACCCCGCCCGACAGTACGATCATGTCGAGCTGGCACGTGTTCAAGCTCGTAGCCCAGACGCCGGTGAAAGTTACCCTCGATGGCCAGGGCGCCGACGAGCAACTCGCGGGCTATACCACCTACGTCTTGAATCATTTCTTCGCTTCGCGCTCCACCGCGCCGGAGGCCCGCAAATTCTGGCACAACCCTCAGATCCGCCGCCACGTTCTAGCCGGCACGGCCCTGAGTGCGACCGCGCGCATCCTGGGACGACCCACGGCCGTGCGTGTGGCGGGAACGCTCAAACGTTGCCGGCCGTACCTCGAGCCGCTGAATGAGCGGCTCGCGCGCGATACCACGACGTATCTTTTGAATCTGATCCACTACGCGGATCGGTATTCCATGGCCCATAGCATTGAATCGCGCGGCCCTTTTCTCGACTACCGACTGGTGGAATTCCTCGGTCGCACTCCGGCGGTTTACAAAATCCACGATGGGTGGGCGAAGTATCTAGCGCGCAAAGCCTTCGACGGAAAACTTCCCGCCGATCTCGTTTGGCGCAAAGACAAGATGGGTTGGCCCAATCCCGAACGCTACTGGTTCACCGGCCCTTTGCGTGGGTGGTTCACGGATCGAGTAAAGGGGTCCGAATTTCTGGCCAGTCTCACCCCGGTTTCCGACATCGATCGCCGCCTGAACGGGAGCGAACCCATGGTCGGGCTAGTGCGCTACCTCAACCTCGCCACCTGGCACGATATCTTTTTCCGGCAATAACCGTCAGGAAGCAACGGAAGACGGTTGCCGCCGAAACCGCACGTAGAAGGCGGCGCCCAAGCAGTTGAAGAGCGTGGTGTAGATCTGCACGAGGGTGCAAAGCGTCGCCCCCAACGCGGGGTTCGCCACGCCGGCCCACTGGAAAAGCGTGAAGAAAGCCACTTGTCCCACCCCGATCCCTCCCGGAAGAAAGGGAATCGACACGGCGATGACCCCCACCGGTACCACGAAGCAATACCGGCCAAAATCCAAGCCGATTCCCAATTCATCGCCTAAGAGTTTCCAGAACGCACTCGTGGCGAGTAGCGAAACCGCGGAAATCGCCAGCCCGGCCAGGACCGCCGAGGGCTGATCGCGGTAGCTTAAGACGGTTTCCAGCAGGCGCAGAGCGAAACCCCGCAAACCTCGATACCCTTCCGAACTCGGTGGCGTCGGACACCAGCGCCGGAAAAACGGGAGGTAAAAGAAAAGACCCCCGACGACGCAGGTAATGGTAATCGCGGTGAGCGCGAAGCCCATCAACTCTAGTTGGGGATGCAACTCAAACCAGCGGCGATAGAAGAACAAGCAGCCCGCCGAAAAGAAGACGTACATTGCCAACCCCAACAGGCGATTCAATAAGACAGTAAAAACCGCGCGCGTCTTTCGATTGGGCTCAAGCCCCGCAAAGTACCAAGCCTTGACGACGTCCCCGCCCGCCGCGCCCGGCATGAACGTCGTGAAGAAACCGCCCACCATGGTCAATTCGATCGCGCCCCAAAGTGGCAATTTGAGGCCCTGAGCCTTGGAGAGCAGCTGCCAGCGCCAGGAATTACAAAAGACGGTGAAGGCCAGAAATAGAAAAGCAATGCCCAGATTCCGCGGGCGAAACACCAACGCCCGCAGGGCACCAAAATCGATCATGCGAAACCGCAGCACGTAGTAGACAATCGCGATGCAAACCAACGCTCTTATCCAACCAAACCAAAACTTTGGAGTCCGGCCCCAAAAAAGTCGGTGCGGCCTCATTGTTACTGAGCGACTTTGACGATGTACTGCTTCAACGACTGAACATCGGTGAACGGAAAAATGTTCCCGCCCATCGCCTGGTCGTCCGTCAGAGAAATGGAAATTCCGTATTTTTCGTTGAGCTCCGCCTCCACATCTGAAATGAGACAGACGAGCGCCAACGAATCCAACCCCGACTGACGACCCACCAATGGCGAGTCGGGACCGACCGCCAATTTCTGCGCCGGAGGGCGCTCCGCATTGAGTTGGTGGAGCGCCTTGAGAATGACTTCCTCCGCGTTTTCAGGGCTTATCATTTGGAACTCCTTCATTCGCCATTCGGACAATCGAATTCATCCTCGGAAGAGCGATCGTTTGAAACTCCTCGGATAGCATCCCAATGCACACCGAATCAAAGAACTGGCCATCGAAGAACAGGTGGTTGCGCAAACGCCCTTCCTCCTTCATGCCCAGATATTTATGCCATTTGAGCAATTGGCCGTTGGTCGACACCACACTCCCATAAACTCGATTCAGCTTCAAAGTCATAAAGGCAAACTCGTAGAGGAGCTTCATGGCTTCCACCGCCACGGGCGCCAAGGCGGCTTCCGCGGGTTCCCCAATTAAGAACCGAGCGGCTTCCGCTCGCCGGTGCGCTAAGCTGACATCGACCAAGGACAACATGCCAATCGGCAGCTTCGCCTTGTTCTCAATGACGAAGTTGTACTCGGTTTCCGGCCGGGCGGCGATCCAGGCTCGCTGAGCCTCCACCGTCTCGGCGCCGCGGTTCATCCGGGCGCCCTTCTCACCTTGCCGCCAACGTAGGGTGCGCTCGGCATCGTCCATCGACAATGACCGCAAATCGACGAACTTCCCCTGCAACGTTAGGCTTCGTTCGGCGGACACGGCCCCTCCGCGGGCGAACCATTTTCTAATACGCAAGTCGCCCATGAAAAGCCCACTCCGAAACCAGAGATCAAGATTTTTCCGGGCGGGAGTCTCCCCGATCGCATCGCGTCGTGGAGAGCAATCGGGATAGAAGCGGAAACCGTATTTCCCCATTTTTCCAGATTGGTGAAGAGCCGATCCGAGGGAACTTTCAGCAGCCGTCCTAACGAGTCCAAAGCCATTTTACTCGCCTGGTGGAAAACAAAAAACGCGATATCGTCGGAGGTGAGACGAAGCTTGTCGAGTAGCGCGCGCACTTGCCGCGGAACGTTGGAAGTGACGAAGTTGAGCACGCCCAAGCCATCCATCTGGATGTGCTCATCGCTGCGCCGATTCCCGCTCGCGTCCTCGCGTACCAAGGCGGTTTCCGGTGAACGGGGATTGCGAAAGCCCCCCGCCGGAACGATAAACTTGTCGAAGTACTTTCCCGCCGTCTCCGCAACGCCACCGATCAATTTCAAACCCGGGCCCTCGCCACTCAACCACGAGACGGCGGCCCCATCACCGAATAGGACGCGGGCCGAACGATCTTCGGGATGGATGTATTTGGAATAGGTATCCCCATTGACGAGCAGAACGTTTTTGCACGTGCCCGTCGCAACCAGCCCCTCGGCGATGAGCAGGCCATACACGAAGCCCGAACAGGCCAGGTTAAAGTCGAAAGCGAAAACGCGCGTTCCCAATCCGAGATCCCGATGCAGAAGCGCCGAATTGGAAGGCATGGGGTAGTCGCCACTTTGCGTGCAGAAGATCAGGCCGTCGAGTTTCTCCGGTAGGTCGGGGTGACGCGCAAAGAGCGCCCGGCAGGCCTGGCGGGCCAGATCCAACGCCGTCTCCTGCGGACCCGCCACGCGACGCTCCAAAACTCCGGCGCGTTGCTCGACCTGTTTCATATCCCAGTGCGGATACGATTCCCCTAGCTTGGCGTTGCTCAACGTCTGTTCCGGTAGGTAGCAGGCAATGTCGCGAAGGAAGAGCGCCATCTAATCTCCGTAGAAAGTGAGTGAATCCCCTTTGCGTGCTCCCGCTTCCGCGTTCGCTCCCCTCGACGACGCCAACACGAAAAACAGAGGGCGATTCTTGGTGTTTTCGAAAGTGCGCCACAGATACTCGCCGATCACGCCCAACCCAAAAAGGTTCAGGCCGCCGAAAAAAAGAATCAGAATAGCGGTCGCGGAATAGCCGGGAATTTGGGTCGTATGAATAAACAGACGATCAATCAGAATGAGCCCGCCCCAAACGACCGCAATGAAAAGGCCAATACCGCCGGAGAACGTGAGGAGACGAATCGGGAGCCCAGAGAACGCGAAGACGGTATCCAGCATATAGCGAATTTTTGCGCTGAATCGCCAAGCGCTCTTGCCCACCAAACGGGGCAGGCGTTGGTACGTCACTTCCTCGCGACGGAACCCCATCCAAAAGATCAATCCGATCAAAGTCGAGTTGGCCTCGCGCAGGGCCAGCAGATGGTCGCGAAAAACCCGGTTACAGGCAAAGACATCCACTCCGCCTTCCGGAATCTCCTTCTGCACCCACCGACGATAGATCTTCCAGAACCACCGAGAGGCCAGCTGAGAAAACCATGGATCGTTCCGATTCTCCCGACGCCCCACGACGATATCGCACTCCCCGGTCGCCAAGCGACGGAAGAACCGAATCATCAACTCCGGGGGTTCCTGCAGGTCCGCCGCCATGACCCCGTACCACTGACCGTGCGCCGCTTCCATTCCCGCCCGGACGGCTAAAGTGGATCCGAAATTTCGACTCAGTAAAAGAAGCTGGTATTCGAACGACTGGCGGGGAAGATTCTCTTTCAGATAGGCGAAGCTACCATCCGGACTTCCGTCCACCACGAAAACGACTTCCAGAGGTAGGTCGAGCTCCCGCCGGAGCGCTTCTAGGCAGATCAAGAGGGAAGGAAGATTTCCTTCGTTCCGGTAAACGGGAATAATGATTGAATACAAGCAGCCGACACCTTTATCCTATCGTCGAATTCATCCCCCGAAACCCTAGGCGCGTCAAGCTCGCACCCATCGGACCGTTTACAAGAATCGCCCCGCCTAGTACTTCTGCAGGGTCATGGAAAAAGGCCAGAAAATCGTACTTTTGAATGACTTCCGAGCGCACTGGGATGCCGTCCGCGCGGACACTTTGGCGGCAGTGGAAGCGGTCGGGGCTTCCGGACACTGGATTCTGGGCCCGCAAGTGGAAAACTTCGAAGCCGCGTTGGCCCGTTTTTGGGGAATCGACTTTGCCGTGGGTTGTGCGAACGGCACTGATGCGCTTGAGCTCGCATTGCACGCGCTCGATCTCGCTCCGGGTCAAAAAGTTTTGACCACGCCTCTCAGTGCATTTGCCTCCACCTTGGCCATTTTGCGGGCCGGGGGAAAACCGGTCTTTGTCGATGTGGATAGGTTTGGTTTGGTGGATTTGGACCAAACCGAAATCGCGCTCAAAGCCGATCCCGAAATTCGCTTTTTCTTGCCGGTTCACCTGTACGGCCACGCCCTCGATCTCGATCGCCTGCAAGCCCTGCGCGATCGGTACGATCTCAAGATTGTCGAGGATTGCGCGCAGTCGATTGGCGCGCGAAGTGAAAACCGGGTTTGTGGGTCCGTCGGACAAATCGCCGGGACGAGTTTCTACCCCACCAAAAACTTAGGCGCGATGGGAGACGGCGGGGCGTTGCTGACGGGTTCGGAGGTGCTGGCCAACCGGTGCAAGTCCCTGCGCAACTACGGCCAAACCACCCGCTACGAACACGCGTTGATGGGGATGAATAGTCGGTTAGACGAATTGCACGCGGCGATCCTAGAACGTGCTGTTCTGCCGCGTCTGGCCGCCGCCACCGAAACGCGGAAGCAAATCGCCCAGTTTTACCTCGAGAACTTGCATCACCCGGATATGGAGATCCTCGGCCAACCGGAGAAAAGCGAGTCGGTGTGGCACCTTTTCCCGGTATTGGTCCGGGGGCGCCAAAGTCTTCAAGCGTGGCTCACGGAAAACGGCGTGCAATCGGGCGTGCATTACCCCAAGGGCATCCCGTTTCAGGACTGCATGGCGGATCAGATCGCCGTGCCGAGTCGGCGGGATCTCGAACGCAGCGAGATCTTCGCCGCCAACGAACTTTCGCTTCCCATCCACGCCTACCTTTCCCAAGCCGATCGCGAACGCGTCGTCGACGCCTGCAACCGCTGGCCGGGGGCCCGCACGTGAACTATTCCATCCATTCCAGTTCGCTCTGTGAGTCGGTTCATGTCGGCTCGGATACGCGCATCGGCGCGTTCTCCCACGTTCAAGCGGGCGCGCGCATCGGCACCGCGTGTTCCATCGGCGATCACGTTCTCGTGGAGCCCGACGTAGTTCTAGGGGATCGCGTGAAGGTGGAATCGGGCGTGCAGTTGCGTAACGGTTTGCGCGTGGGCAATGGCGTCGAAATCGGATCGAACGTGACGTTTTGTTCCCAGATCGATGGCCCCGCGACCACCCTTTCCGAGGGAGCCTCGATCGGCGGGGGAGCAACCCTACACCCGGGGCTCACGATCGGCGTCAATGCCCGAGTGGAACCCGGCTCGGTCGTCTTGCGATCGGTCCCGGCCGAGACCGTTGTCGTCGGCAACCCGGCCCGGATCGTCGGCTATACCGGCGCCCACCGGAAATCCCACCCTCCCTTTGTCGACAGCGCGAAACCCGGAGACGTGCGTTCCGGAGGCGTGAAGGGCGTGACTTTGCATAAACTCCCGCTCGTGCGCGATTTGCGCGGCGACCTCTCGGCGGGCGAATTCGAGCAAAATGTTCCTTTCCGTCCGAAACGGTATTTCTTGGTCTTCGACGTTCCGTCGGCGGAAATCCGCGGCGAACACGCCCACAAGGAATGCCAACAGTTTCTCATCTGCGTGCGCGGCTCCTGCTCCGTCCTGGTCACCGATGGCAAGACAACGGAGGAGTTCCCGCTCGCTCAACCCAACCTCGGCTTGTACCTACCGCCCATGGTTTGGGGCGTTCAGCACAAATACAGCGCGGACGCCGTCTTGCTCGTCTTCGCCTCTCACCACTACGATCCGAATGACTACATTCGGGATTACGACGCCTTTCGCCGCTTGCTGGGTAGCGAATGACGGCTGCGGCCCGGCGTCTTTTCTGGCCTTCCTTAACGGGGTTGGTGGTCGGACTCTGCTTTGTCCGTCTTTTCATGGGACTCGACGCTTACGACGAAAGCTATGTCGTTTCGCTCGCCTACCGGATGGTTTTGGGGGATCGGGCTTTTGTCGACGATTTATCGGCGCACCAGGGTTGCGCCGCGATTTTTTACCCGGTTCTGCGTCTCTGGTACGCCCTATTCGGCTCCACCGGCTTTGTGATTGCCTGTCGACTCATTTTCTTCGCCCTCTGGGCGACCCTGTCTCTTCTTATCTTCCGCACGTTTCGCAAGCCGATGGGCCACGGCGCCGCCGTCTTGCTTTCTCTCATCTGGCTGACGCACGTTCCGTTTGGCCTTTCGACCCTGCACTACAATGCCTTCGGCGTCGGTTTTTTTCTCGCTAGCCTGCTGTTGATCCTGGAGGAGAATCCCACGCCCTTGCGTCTTCTGGCATCCGGAGTGTGTTTCTTTTTAGCGAGCTTTTCCTACCTAACCCTCGCGGTCAGCGCGCCCGTGGTTTTTCTACTGGCGCTTTTGCGCTTTCAAGACGAACCCGGTTCGAGCGCGAAGTCCACCGCCCAAAAACTGGGCTACTGGGTTCTCGGCGGCCTGACCGGGACATTCGTGTTTCTCGCCATCGCCTACCCCGAATGGATCGGTTTCGTGAAACAGCTTCTGGCGCTCAAACATGAGAATCCCCGGTTCGAAACGCTAACTTTGGAAGCCGGCTACAGCATCCTGCGTGAGGCCTTCGACCGAGAACACCCCCCGTACTGGGTGCTGGTGGGTTTTGGCATTCTGTTGGCCGCATCGAAACGCTGGAAGCCGCTCGCCGTCTGGGTGCTGACGGTACCGTTCCTCTACATGATCGCGATTTATACCCACCGACAGAACGTCTACTTAGATTCGCTGTTCCGGTGGATCGGCTTGGCTTGGTTTGTCTTTCCCGTTCTGCTGGTCGATGGGAAAGATCGCTGGATTCGCCATACGCTGATCCTGGGCGGAATCAGCAGCATTCTCGCCGCGGCGATTTTTGGCCGAACCAGTACCAATGGCTACATGAACTGCACGATCGGAATGGGGGTCACCGGCCTTTTTCTGCTGGCGGCTCTGGCCCGGCACGGTGCCCAGCTCGGAAAAAAATGCAACCCGGCTCTCCCCTTACTCGCGGCTTTTCTCGCCTACGGCACGTACGAACGCTGGAGTTTCAGCTACGAAGACCTTCCTCCCCTGCAAATGAATAGCGTCGTCCGCAGTGGGGTCTTTTTTGGCGTGGTGACTTCGGCCGCCCGCGCCGCCGCCGTGCAAGCCGAAGAAAGCGCGTTGCGCACCGCTTCCGACCGGATCGGTGGCTGTACCGGAATTGTTTCTCCTACCTTGATGCCCGCGCACTACCTTTTGGCGCCCTGCCGACCCGCAATCCAAAGCACTTGGACTTACCCCTCCACTTTTAAGCCCTGGGGTTCGATCGCCGAGCGCACCCGGCTTTTCGAACTTTTTCGCCAGCAAAACTCCCCGCGCGTCCTCTTTATGGTGGACGAAGCCGTCATCCCGGATAACGCGGCGGATCCCTTTTACAACTATCTGATCCAAGGGCTCAAGACGGGCCGGGCGGAACGCCTGCTCCCAGGAACCCAACAGCACCTAACCATCTTCGGCTTCAGGTGACAGTCCCGACGGGAATTGCTAGCTTGCCCGTATGTGCGGGATCATCGGCTACATCGGCTACGACAACCCCAAGGGCATATTGCTCGATGGGCTGAAACGGTTGGAATACCGTGGGTATGATTCGGCGGGAATCGCGGTGATGGAACCCGACGAAGTCGAGTTGTTCCGCTGCGAAGGTCGCATCCAAGCGCTCGAAACCTTGCTCCGCGACGCGGAATTCGAAGGAACGTTGGGCATCGGCCACACGCGTTGGGCCACCCACGGGGCCCCGACCGAGATCAACGCCCACCCGCACAAAGTCGGGGCGATCACTTTGGTGCACAATGGCATCATCGAAAACTACATGGAGTTGCGCCAGCACCTCACCTCGGTGGGGCGCGTTTGCGCCAGCGAAACGGATTCCGAGATCGTCGCCCATCTTTTCGATATCGAAATTCAGAACGGCCGGACTCTGCGTCAGGCCTTTGAAGCCGTCGTTCCCCAGCTCAAAGGTTCCTACGCATTTGTCGTCTTCAGCGATCGCGAGCCGGACAAGATGGTCGGAGTTCGCAACGGAGTTCCGCTGCTGCTCGGGATTGGCGAAGGCGAAACGTTCATCGCCTCCGACGTACAAGCTATTCTCCATCGCACCAAACGCATTGTGTACCTTAAGGATCGCCAACTCGCCGTCTGTTCGCGCGACGGAATTGAACTTTCCGACGCTGCGGGTGACCGGATCGTTCCCGAAATTCGGACCGTGCAGTGGAACGCCGAGCAGTTAGAAAAGGCGGGCTACCGTCATTACATGCTCAAGGAAATTCACGAGCAACCGCAGGCGCTCGCCCAAACGATCGAAAACCATATCGACCACTCCCAGGGCATCGTGTCGATCCAGGAACTGGCGCTCAGCCCGGAACAGTTACGCCGTTTTCGACGGGTTTCCATCGTTGCCTGCGGCACCGCGCGCCATGCCGCCTTGGTCGGGCAATACTACCTGGAACGACTGGCCGGCATTCCGGTCAACGTGGATTTTGGTTCGGAGTTTCGTTACCGCAATCCGATTCTGGATCCCGAGAGCCTGCTGATTTTGATCTCCCAGTCGGGCGAGACGGCGGACACCTTAGCCGGTCTCTACGAAGGCCAGCGTAAGAAGGTCCGTTCACTGGCCATCTGCAATGTGCGCGACAGCAGTCTCACGCGCGAAGCCGATAGTGTGATCTATACCAATGCCGGCCCGGAAATCGGCGTGGCCTCCACCAAAGCATTCACCACCCAGCTTTCCGTCCTCTACATGCTGGCCGTGCAGATGGGGCATGCCCGGGGGACACTAAGCCCGGAGTACGCGCGAGAACTGACTCAGGATCTTTTGCGTCTGCCGATCCTCGTGGGCGGCGCGCTCGAGCAGGAAAAGGCGCTCGAGGCCATCGCCAAAGAACACTTGAAGCTTCCCTTCTTCTTTTACATGGGCCGCGACGCCCAATACCCGATTGCGTTGGAAGGGGCCTTGAAGCTGAAGGAGATCAGCTACGCCCACGCGGAAGGGTACGCCGCGGGAGAACTCAAACACGGTCCGATTGCCTTGATCGACGAGAGCACGGCGGTCATGGTCTTGGCCCCGAACGACCAGCGCACGGCCACCGGTCCCGAAGCGTTCAATCAAACCTCCCAAGTTTTGTACGAAAAGATGATGAGCAATCTTCAGGAAGTGAAAAGTCGCGGCGGACGGATCATTTCCTTTGTGAGTGAAGGCGACACTTCGTTCGCGCGCGAATCTCACCAATCGATTTCAATACCCCGGGCGCCCTGGGCGCTCAATCCGATCCTGACCAGCATTCCCATGCAGCTATTCGCCTACTACATGGCGTTGCACCGCGGTACGGACGTCGACATGCCCCGCAACCTCGCAAAAAGTGTGACGGTTGAATAGCCCCTATCCTTTCAGTAAGATAAAAACGCTCGAACGGGTTGGGGGAATGGATGAAGAGACGCTTTCTACTGGCTTTGGTGCTGGTCGCATTTGCGGGCTGCCAAAAAAAAGACACCGACACGCCCGCGACGCCTCCTCCCGCCCAGGGCGATGAAGAGGCCGGGTTTTCCGTCGCCCTGAAGTACTACGCCGCCGATGGCGAGGATGATACGACCTTCGCCTACCGGAAGTCCTATATGCGCCAGCTTCTGCACAAGGGCGCCAGCACGTTCGACGAAACCTGCAAGGCCGAAGTGGGCGAAGACATCGAGTGCATTCTCGAGTCCGACGAAGAAGATCTTTATCACTACGGCGCGGGCTTCGAATTCAATGTGCCGCCCGACATGTGTGAGTACATTTACCAGGTTCCTTACCTCTACTACGGCCTCTCGGCGGGCAACGGGGTGGGGACGATTACCGTTGATACCGTAGGCGCGCAAACCGGATCCGACGCCAATAGCGATGGCGATCTTGCCGACGCGGGCGAGCTCACGGATCCCACCGTTTGTCAGTACGACCACGGGCCCGACTACCCTAACTGCTGCGGCGGAACGTACACTCGAATCAATCGGACCTGGAATGGTGCGAGCTACGACTTGGAGTCGGTCACCACCGGGAACGCGTGGGGCGGAAAGACGTCAAACTGTATTGATGGGCCCGCGCAAAAACTGGGCGATTGGCCGAAGGATAAAAATGGCACCGCTCGTGTTCGCGCCTTGTGGACTTACGGCGTCGGCTCGAAGCTGACCTACCAGATCTACGCACCGATCTCGAGCGCGAGCGGCGGCCCCCGCGGCAATAATATTTTTGCCGCGAGCTGGTACGATCCCGCCGATCACGGAGCGACCACGCCCACCGCCATGATCTCGGGTGACTCGATTGCTTGCATGGACCGCGACGGCGAACTGATCGCGCGCATCCGTCTTTCCGTTCGGGAATGGAATACAAAAATCGCTTTCGAAGCGATGACCGATTCCCCCGATGACCATAGCCTCACCGGCGCGGAAGACTCTCCTTTCGGAACGTTCCCACTCAACGATTGGAACGATTGGAAAGACGTGGGCAGCGGTTTTCCCGGACTACCCTGATTCAGAGGGGAAAGAGTTCCGCTTCCACGCAGGCGCAGAGAGTGTGGTAGAGCACCATATGCACTTCTTGGATCGCGCTGGTTTCCGTTCCCGCCGCGATAATGCAGTAGTCGGCTAGATCTTTCACTTTCCCACCGTCGCGTCCCGACAAAACAATCGACGGTATTTTCAATTCCCGGCAAACTTCCAACGCCCGTACGATATTGCGCGATTGCCCGGAAGTGGTAATGCCCAAAAACACATCGCCCCGGCGGGCCTTGCCGGCGATCTGGCGCGCAAAGATCTCGTCGTAACTGAAGTCATTCCCGATCGCAGTAAGTATAGACGTGTCGACGGTCAACGCTTCGGCCGGCAACGGCGCGCGTGGGCGCGCTAGCTTACTGACGAACTCCGCGGCCAGATGCTGGGAATCGGCAGCCGAGCCGCCATTGCCAGCAATATAGAGGCGGCCCCCGTGGCGGTAGGCTTGCACCACCACCGCAACCGCCTCGGCGAAGTTTTTCATCTCGGTATCCCGGCCGAGCATCTCTTGCTTGGCGCGAATCGAGTCATGCAAATTGGACTTGAGCTTATCGGAGTAGAGATCCATTGCTATGCAGTATCTCCGCTCGGGTGCAAATGACTCAACCACTTTTTCAAGGTCGGCTTGACCGGGTTCATCCAACGCGAATGCTCGCGAAAGCCGACTCGGAGCGCCTGAGCGAGCAGAGCTATAGGATCCCCTTCGGCCGCGGGCACCCGGTTAAGACCGAGATCTTCCCGGAGGAGGCGCTGCAACAAATCGGGGAAATCCCGCTCAATCGTAACCTCTTCCCAGTATTCGTAGGGTCGGCCCCGGGTACTGCTCTCCGCATGGACCCCTTCCAGCGACCCCAGGAAGAAGTGCTTGAAACCGGCCCGAAGGGCGGTGAGGCAGAACGCGACGTCCCCAAATCCGTTGGCGCAATCCGTTTCCCGCAAGCCGCCGAGACGGGTGTAGACCGCCCGCGGCATTAGGCACGCGGCAAACGTATTGGCGAAAACTTCTTTCGTGGCCCGACCGACCCAATCGTCGGCGTGAGAATTTCCAACGCGAGCCATGCGGGCTTCGCCGCCAAACCAAGCGCGAATACCCGAATGTTGCGGCAAGCCGTTGGGTTGGAGTAGCCGAATGCCCACCGTGGCCATTCCCGGCTGCGACGCCCAGGCGACCCATTCGTCCAATCGACCGCCCGTCAGACGGACGTCATTGTTCAACAGGAGGAGCAATTCACCGCCCGCATTTTCGCGCACGGCCCAGTTATGCATGCGCCCAAAGTTAAACGGTCCCGGAAAATGTACCAAACGGATGGGAACTTCCGCGCTCGAAAGAAAGGGGGTGATCTTTTCCAACTCCGCGGGCTTCGAATCGTTGTCGACGAGCAAGATATCGAGGGAAACCCCGCCGCGGGCCGCGATCAGCGACTTGACCGCCGCCAAGGTCATTTCCGCCTTGTCGCGAAAGCAGATGATCGCGGTCACCGAAACCGGGGGGGGTTGCGGCGTCACCCGCCAATGCGGAGCCCCTTCCACCCATTCGACGCGATGGAGAGTCGACCCTTCATTCACAAAGCGGTCCATCGCTTGGCGCTCCGCTTCCCCCGGCATCTCGCGAGGCCTACCCGCCCGTCGATAGATTAGAAAGTAGGGAACCAGATACAGGGGAGCTCGGCGGCCCGCCCGCAAACAGGCCAACTGCTCATCAACCTCTGCCGCCAAAGGTTCGAAGGCCAATCCCTCGCGCTTCAAAGCGGCGAAGCGCCCTACGGCGTTCCAATGGATTTGGGTTTCCGGACTCCACTCTCGCTTGGTCAAGAAATCGGAGAGCTTTCGGGACTGAGCATCCACCGTGACTTCGTGACCGTAGTAACCGCTGCCTCCGGGCCGCCGAACCATCTCGGTCGCCAAAAAGTAAAGCGCCGCCGGGCTTAACACGTCCCCGATCGCCAGCACCCCCACCCATTCGCCGACGGAGGCCGCCAAAGCCTGACGCTTGGCTTGCGTCGCGGCGGTCCCTTCCGGAACATTCAGCCAATGAAAGCGCTCGTCGTCGGGAAGTGCTAAACGCGTCCGCCACGATTCCGGGGCGGCCACCCAAACCTCCCAGTGTGGGTACGACTGAAGCCGCAAGCTCTCCCAGGTTTCCGCCGCCGCGCGGGCCGCGGTTTCCGATTCTAAAATCGCGAGAATGGCGAACCGGGGTTGTTGGGTCAGTACGTCCACCCGCTGGCTTTGCTCGCGCACTTTCTGAAAGAATTCGGCCGGCGCTTCGCTCCGCCCCACAGTGGCCCAGGGAAAGCGGCGCAGATGCACGGGCTCAGAGAGTGGGCGCGAGCGCATGGGCCGACTCCTCCACCTTGCGGCGCGAAAGATCCAAGTAATGGTCGACGGCGGCTTCGGGAGATCCGTCCAACTGGATGCGACCTTGCGAAAGCACAATCGCGCGATTGCAGAACCGCGTGATGTACTCCATTTGGTGCGCCACTAGAATCAAGATGCGCGAGCGATGGATGAATTTTTCGAGCCGGGCATTGGCCTTGATGATGAAGGCCGCGTCGCCCCCGGCGTAAAGCTCGTCGAGAATGAGAATATCCGGCGCGACTTCGGTCGCAATCGTGAAAGCCAGGCGAACGTGCATTCCGGTCGAGTAGTACTTTACGGGCGTATCGACGAAATCACCCAGCTCCGAAAACGCGATCATCTGCTCCAGACGTTCGCGGATGGTCTTGCGGTGAATGCCTAAAATCGCTCCGTAGAGGTACGCGTTGTCTCGCCCGGTGAGCTCGGGGATGAAACCAGCGCCGATTTCAATCAGCGGGGCGATGCGGCCCTGCACGTCCATTTTTCCCAACGTAGGCTTATAAATTCGGCTGATCACTTTGAGCAGGGTGCTTTTTCCCGCTCCGTTCGGACCGACAATTCCCAGGCGATCGCCCTCTTTCAGGGTCAGGTTAATATCGCGCAGCCCCCAAAAGTCGGTTCGCTGCGGCGGCCGCGCGCCGTACCACGCCGGTCGGCGCAACCAGCGCATGGCGGCGTCCTTAAGGCCGTGACTGGTGCCCTCGTACTTGCGAAAACGTAACGAGACATTCTCCAATTTCACGTGGGGGTGGTGCATGACTACATCCGGAAAACCAGATCCTCCTCGAGGCGCACGAGCACCAGAAGCCCGAACACCAAACTCCCCAACGCCGTCAAAACTCCCATCCCCCAGGCCGACCCGCTCGGAAGCTCGCCCAAATAGATCAAATGGTGGAAGAGATTGATCTGCCAGTAGAGCGGGTTGACCTGGAGAAAAGGCAGGTAATTCGCGGGTAAGGCGTTCTCCGGATACAAAATGGGCGTCGAAAAATAAAGCAGCTGCAACGCCACCGAAATCAAGTACTGAACATCGCGAAAATAGACCGTGGCCACCGACACCACGATCGTCAAACCAAAGGTGAAAATGAAAAAGAGCAACGCCGCCGCCGGCACCAACGCCAACGTCGCATGGAACGGCATCTGTAGCACGAAGCCGATGAGGGTCAGGGCCACGAACGAGAGCGCAAAGTCCATGGCGCTGAGCCCGATCTTGCTAAGCGGAAAAATGATTTTGGGAAGGTAGATCTTCTTGATGAAGACCTCGTTCTCCAAAAGCGCGGTGGTCGCGCCGAGCAAGGAGCTATGGAAAAACGTCCAGGCGATCAAGCCCGAAAAGAGATAGAGCGTGTAATCTCGCATTCCGCGCCCGACGAAATGGGAAAAAACCACGGAGAGAATGGTTAGGTTCAAAATGGGATTGAGCAGCGACCAGAGGTAACCAAAAGCCGTGCGTTTGTACTTGAGCTTGAGCTCACGCGAAAAGAGATTCAGGAGGACTTCGCGGTAGCGAAAGCAGTCCAAAAATACGGTGCGAACGGCTTGGGTCATTGCCCGACAGAGGATAGAGCAAAGGCCCCAGGGGAGCAACTGCCATGGGGGTTAGGGGGTCCCCTAGAAATGAAACCCGATATCGAGGACTAAAATCGGCTTCAGACCCGCGGCGGTGGCGGCAATGGTGGTGAACTGGGGTTCGATAATGTACTGCGCGCCCGCGCCGACGCCAAGATTCCAACCCGCGTCCCAATTGAAGCGCCAGCCGAGAGTGGCCAGCCCTAGGAACGATGCCGCGCTTTCGTTCGGCACCCCGCCGGTCGCCATGAAGTAAGCCATCCCTCCACCACCTTGAACCCAAAGTCCGCTGAAGGTTTCCTGGGAGTAAAAACTGAGCGTCGCGTAGCCGCCGAACGCGGTGAGCGAAACGGCCGCGGACGAGGCAGTCAAGAAAAGTCCGGTCAAGCCGAGCGACCAATTGGGAGCCAACGCGATCGCAAAGCCCACGGCCGGATAGAAGAACGAGGTGCTGACGTTAGCGCCGGCCGTAACGTTAAAAATGCGGGGATCCCGCTCGGAATGGCTTTCGACGGAATTCAACAAAACCGTGCCCTTCGGACTGGTCGGCTCCAGCGGCGGACCCGAAAGCTTGCTGATCACTTTATCGCCCACCACGACATCGAAGTTCGCCGAATCCAGGCGAACGATCGCCCCCTTCGCGGTGGATTTTACGATCGCCCCGCAAACCACTTCGCGAGCGCGTTGTAGGACACAAACGCGATCTTTGAGCCCCCATTGCCGCTTTGGATCGTGGCTCACGGCGAGGCTCGTCATGTCCTTACCCACACGCAAGACTTCCGCGGCGCGGGCGCCGGCGGCGAGGAACAGCATTGCAATCAAAATTTGGGTGCGCGCGAACATGGCTCTTCCTTATCCGGATCGGCTTTTTGGCGCCGAGCCTTGACTAGGGGGATGCCGGAAGCAGTTTCGCGGAGAAATCCACTAGGTTTTCAAAGACTTGAGTGGATTGGGGGAGAGGGCTCTTTTGCGTGTCGGGACCCTTGCCGGTCAGAACCAAACAAGGAGTTGCCCCCAAAGCCTCGGCTAGGCCGATGTCGGGAAGGTGATCGCCCACGACGTACGATCGTCCCCAATCGATTACCTTTCCCCGGAAGGTCTTGGGCAGCAAACCGGTTCGGGGTTTGCGACAAGGGCAAGGTTCGTCGGGCGAATGAAAGCAATATGCGATTTCGTCGATCGGCGCATCGGCTTGGTTCAGCGCGGTGACGAAACGCCGGTGCACGGCTTGGAACTCGCCCGGCTGAATCCAGCCTCGCCCCACGCCGGATTGGTTGCTGACGAGAAAGATCGGGTAGCCTTTTTGTCGGATAACCTGAAGCGCCTCGAGGGCACCGGGAAAGAAAACCACGTCCTCCTCGCGTTTGATGTAGTGGCGATCTTCGATGATCGTCCCATCGCGATCCAAAACGACGACGGCGGTTTTCCCAGTTTCGACGCTCATACGACCTTCGCGCGGAGCAAATCGTAAAGGTGCACCACGCCGACGAAGTTACCGGCGTCGTCGTCAATCAAAAGTTGCTGGATGGAATTGCGAGTCATGATCTCAGCGGCATCCGCGGCCAAGGACGATTGGCGAATGCGCTTGGGGTGGGCCGTTAAAATATCTTCGGCGCGCAACTCGGCTTGAAACCCGCGGTTTTGAAACGCCCGGCGCAAATCGCCGTCGGTGATAATGCCGCGCACTTCATTGCCGTCCAAAACCACGGCCAATCCGAGGCATTTGCGGGTCATTTCCAATAAAACGTCTTGAATGCCCGTATCGGGCGCCACCCGCGCAACCTTTTCGCCGGTATGCATGAGTTCCCCGACCCGCAGCCAAAGGCGCCGCCCGAGGCTGCCCCCCGGATGGTAGCGGGCAAAATCTTTTTCCGAAAACCCGCGCATTTGCATGAGCGTGATGGCCACGGCATCGCCCAGCGCCATCATTAAAGTCGTGGAAGTCGTCGGGGCCAGTCCCAGCGGGCAGGCTTCTTCGCGCACTTGCACCGGTAGGACAATGGCCGCTCCTTCGCCCATGGAACTTTGGGGGTTTTGTGTGACGGCAACACAGGCGACGGCACTCTCGCGCGCGAAATTCAGCACCGGACGGAGTTCTTGCGTTTCGCCGCTCAAACTCAAAGCCACAAGCACATCCTCGGATCGCAGCAGGCCCAAATCCCCGTGCGATGCTTCCGCGGGATTTAAGAAATACGCCTTGGTACCCGTACTGAGAAAAGTGGACGCCCATTTCCGGGCCACCAAACCGGACTTACCCATTCCGGTGAGGACAACGGCACCTTTGCAAGCAAAGAGCAATTCGCAGGTTTGGGCAAAAGCTTCGTCGAGCGTATCGACCATGCTGGCCAGCGCTTCGGCCTCCTGCCTCAGCGTACGGCGTCCCGTAAGGACCAGGTCACTTTGCATGGGCCACTTCCGCGATCCGCGTCGCGCTTTGGATCAAGGCTTCGAGTTTATCCAGCGGCCAAGCATTCGGGCCATCGGAGAGCGCTTTCGACGGATCGGGATGGGTTTCGGCAAAAAAGCCCGCCACGCCTACCGCGGCTCCCGCTCGGGCCAAATACGGGATTGCGCCCCGAATCCCGCCGGTCGCATTGCCGGTGCCGCCGGGCAATTGCACCGAGTGGGTGATGTCCAAAACAATATCCGCCCGCGCCGCTTCCATTTCCGGCCACGCCGCAAAATCTACGACCAGACGCTGGTAGCCGAAACTGACCCCCCGTTCGGTCAACCAGTAGCCGGCCGCATCGAAGTGATTGAGCTTCTCCACTAGATTGACCACGTTCGCGGGCGCCACAAACTGACCCTTTTTTAGATTTACCAATCGGCCGGTGCGGCAGGCCGCCTCAATGAGGTCCGTTTGCCGGCAGAGAAACGCCGGAATCTGGAGAACGTCGGCGACTTCCGAGACCACCGCGCATTGCGACGGTTCGTGCACGTCGGTCAAGACCGGGAGTCCAAAGTCGCGCTTAACCATCAGCAGCGTCTTCAGTCCTTCTTCCATTCCGACGCCGCGAAAACTTTGATGCGAAGTGCGATTCGCTTTGTCGAAGGAAGCTTTAAAGACCATGGAGACGCCGAGACGGCTCGCAATCCCCACCATCTGATCCGCAACTCGTTTTACCAACTCCGGGCTCTCGATGACACAAGGGCCGCAAACCCAGAACGGGCGCCGCTTCCCACCAGAACCGAGTCGGACTTTAAGGGCAATGGATTGGGGGGTGTACATGGCGCAAACCTATCACGGCTCGCGCAGGGACGCCAAAAACTGCCGCAGGGGCGCTTTCCAACTGCCCATGGTGGGAATCCCCAGAAAGGCCTTGAGTTTGTCATTCGCGAGCACACTGAAAAGTGGGCGCGCCGCGGGGAGCTTCACGTCCGCCGTGCGCCTGGGTTCTAAGACGAGCGGAAGATCCCATTCGGCTTTCACAAACGCAAAGACATCGGCCCAGGAGGCCCAATCGTCGTACGAAAAGTGAAAGAGGCCGCGTGCGTCCTTCTCCAAAAGCAGAGTGAGGGTCTCGGCAATTTTACAGGTCCAAGTCGGTGCCCCAAACTGATCCAGAAACGGCGTGAACACTTTCTTATCGCGCAGGGGAGAAAACCGATCTTTGCGCTTCCCGTAGAGCCACTGCACGCGCAGAACCAGCGTGTTACCCTGCTCCAGCGCCGCTTGTTCGCCCCGCAACTTGGAAGCGGCGTAGTGGTTCAGGGGGCTCGGGGATTCTTCTTCCGTGCGCGGGCGATCACTCTGGCCGTCAAAAACCTGGTCCGTGCTGAAATGAACTAGCTTAGCCCCGTTCCGGCTGCACGCTTCGGCCAACAACGCCGGTGCCAGGGCATTCACCTTCTCCGCGGCTTCGCGTTCCGTTTCCGCGCCATCGACGTTCGTATAGGCCGCGCTGTTCAACACCCAGTGTGGTTGGACCCGCTTCATGGCACTTTCGATGGAGGTGGCCGAGGTCACATCCAGTTCGCGGCGACCGAGGGCGGAAATTTCCGCATCGGGATACCGGGCTTGAAACACGGTCGCGAGGTCTCCCGCCAGCATTCCGTTCCCGCCGGTAATGAGAATGCGCTTAGCGGGCATCGATCAATCACACTGAAACGGAGTCCGCGGATCGTCTTCGTGACGGATCTCGTCGATAGGGTGGCGCTTGCCCTCCCCCATGAAGAGTTGGTTCGGATAATTCTGTACCACTGCGATTTCCGAACTCACATTGCGATAGGCATGCACCACGCCGGGGGGGACCAAAACGCTGAGCGCGTGATCCTGACCGCCGAAGGCAACGGTTTTATTGAGATAGGTCGGAGACTCTTTGCGGTTATCCCAAAGCCAGATTTTGAAGTTGCCGGGCCCGATAAAAAGAAAGAGATCCGCCTGGTCGACGTGTTCGTGCGGTCCCCGGGTAACCCCCGCCAAAGTCAGCGAGGTGTAGGACATCACCGGGTGGTATTTTTTTTCCAGCTCGTCGTGACGGAAGGTCTCGGCCAGCCAACCGCGCTCGTCGATATACTTACGAACGGTCGCAATCTTGACCCCTTCGATCGGCCCCTTTTTAAAATCCATCACTCGGCGTCTCCCGCCATCAAATCGTTCGCCGCTTTCAGAGATTCGAACGTTCCCGCATCCGTCCAGTCCCCATTGAGCACTTCGTAGGTCATCGAGCCCTGCTGGATGTACGCGTTATTCACGTCCGTCACTTCCAGCTCGCCGCGACCGCTGGGCTTGAGCGTGCGAATAATCTGAAACACCGCGGGATCGTAGAAATAGATGCCGGTCACCGCAAAATCGCTCTTAGGGTGCTTGGGCTTTTCTTCGATCGAAAGAATCCGATCCCCGGAAAGCTCGGCCACGCCGAAGCGGTGCGGATCGGTCACTTTGCGGATCAAGATCCGAGCGCCCTTGGGCTGCTCGTGAAACTTGCTAGCGCAAGACTTCAAACTATCGGTGAAGATATTATCGCCCAGGATCACCGCCATTTTCGAATCACGGGCGAAATCTTCCGCGAGGCCTAAGGCTTGAGCGATGCCCCCGGCTTCGTCCTGCACCTTGTAGGTGAAGCGGCAGCCAAAGTCTTTGCCCGAACCGAGCAAGTTCACCACATCGCCCATGTGTTCCACGCCGGTGACGATCAAGATTTCTTTGATGCCAGCTTCAATGAGTTTGTCGACGGGATGCAAGATCATCGGCTTGCGGCCAACCGGCAATAAGTGTTTGTTCGTGACCTTGGTCAACGGAAAGAGCCGAGAACCGGTTCCCCCTGCGAGAATGATGCCTTTCATACGGGCGCTCCCATTCCGGAAAATTTCGAATCGTAGTTCGCCTTGTAGTAGTTGAAGTAGTCCTTGTTGCGGACCTTCTTCCACCAGTCTTCATTATTCTGGTACCAGTCAATCGTCCGCTGCAACCCTTCTTCGTACGAAACGAGCGGTTTCCAACCGAGTTCTTCGCGAATCTTATTGGCGTTAAGCGCATAACGCCGATCGTGAGCGGGACGATCCCCCACGTGGGTCATCAGGCTTTCCGGTTTGCCGAGAATCCCCAAAACTTTTCTCACAACGTCGATGTTATGCCGTTCTTCCGCGGCACTGATATTGTAAATCTGGCCCGGCTTGCCCTGGCGCAAGACCGCGTCGATGCCGCGCGCGTGGTCGGCAACGTAAATCCAGTCGCGAACTTGCTTGCCGTCACCGTAAATCGGAATCGGCCGATCCTCGATCGCGTTGGCAATCACCAACGGCAGAAGTTTTTCCGGAAACTGAAATGGGCCATAGTTATTCGTACAGCGAGTGACGAGGACCTGCTGCCCGTACGTCCGGTGGGCGGCCTGAATCATCAAGTCGGCGCACGCCTTGGAAGCGGCGTAAGGGGAGTTGGGATCCAGCGGCGAGGTTTCCAGTGAAAGCGGGTCGGTCGGCGTCAGGGTGCCGTACACTTCATCGGTGGAAACGTGCACCACGCGAATATTCCCGACTTCGCGGGCCGCATCGAGGATCTGCTGTACGCCCAGAATATTCGTCCGGACGAAAGCGGCCGGGTCGAGAATGCTGCGATCGACATGGGTTTCGGCCGCGAAGTTCACAATCGCACTGAAACTACCGGTCTTGATGATCTCGGCCATTTCCGGGCCCGCGATATCCGCCCGCACGAAGCGGTAGCGCTCCGGGTCCAGCGCCGCGACGTAGGCGGCGGTGTCCGGGTGAGCGGCGTACGTCAATGCGTCGACGCAGGTCACCGATTCCTCCGGATAGGTTTTTAAAACGTGCTCGATGAAGTGAGAACCGATGAAACCGCAGCCACCGGTGACAAGTATTTGCTTTTGGCCCATGGAATCCGGGATTCTTCCGACCGAGCCCCGCTTTGTCAAAGGTTTACGGGCTTCCGGACTTAAGGGTATAGAAGACCCGTGAAACACCTGATCACCGGCGCCGGCGGCTTCTTAGGGACGCACCTGGCGGATTGGCTTTTGCAGAAAAATCCAAGCGATACCGTGATCTCTTTGGGGTTCAAAGCCCCCGCCAACCGACGCGTCCGGCACCTGGAGGCCGATCTCCTGGATGCGGCGCGCATTTCGGCGGCTTTGCAAGAAGTCCGCCCGGACCGGATCTACCATCTCGCCGGTAGCGCCCGGGTTTCCCAGGACATCGGGATGCCCGAATACTACCGCAGCAATTTTGTCACCACGCAAAACCTAATCGCGGCCGCGGAAGCCGCAACCCCCACGGCCCGGGTTTTCTTTTCCAGTTCGGTTCACGTTTACGGCGACCGCGAAGGCCAAGCCGACGAAGCTTGCGAACCCGCGCCGAACGGCTTCTACGGCATGTCGAAATACCTGGGCGAAAGGGCGTTCGAGCAATGGGTTGAGCGCAGCCCGGATGTCCGCGTGGTGGTCGGAAGGCTCTACAGCTGCATCGGCCCCGGTCAGGGCGAAGGCTTCGTGACCTCGGACCTCACCCGCAAACTCGCCGCCCTGCCCGCGGATGGGAGTCGCCCCCTCGAAACGGGGCCGCTCTCGGCTTATCGGCGCTTTCTAGATGCGCGCGATGCCGTGCAGCTGATTGCGGGGCTTTTGGAAAACGATTCCGCCGCCCGTTTCGAAGTCGTGAATATCGCGTCGCCGTTTGAAATGCAGGTCCGGGAAGTCGTGGAGATGTTGGTGCGCGTTTCGGGCAAGCACGTTCCGATTCGCGCCCGGGAAACCAGTGGCAATCCCTTTCGCGGGCTCGATGTCAGTTTGGAAAAACTCCGGAAACTGGTTCCGGGTTTTCAATACCGTCCCCTCGAAACCACTTTGCGCGATCTTTGGGATTGGGGATCGAAGACTTTTTGAGCTAAAAGAGAACTCATGCAGACGGAAGAACTCATCATCGTTGGATCCGGACCGGCCGGCTACACCGCGGCCATTTACGCCGCCCGGGCCAATCTCAAACCCCTTATGATTGAAGGGTATCAATCCGGTGGCTTGTTGATGCTTACCAGCGATGTCGAAAATTTCCCGGGTTTTCCCGAGGGTATAGAAGGCCCGCAACTCATGGGGCATTTTCGCAAACAGGCCGAGCGCTTTGGCACCCGCTTTATCCAGAAAGATGCCACGAAGGTCGATTTCAGCGGTTCGCCTTTCAAAGTGATGGTGGGGAACGAAACCTACCTGGGCAAAACCATCATCGTATCGACGGGCGCGGCCACGAAATGGCTCGGCATCGAATCCGAATCGAAACTTTTGGGCAAGGGTGTATCGAGCTGCGCGACCTGCGATGGCGCCTTCTTTCAGGGCGCGAAACTCGTGGTCGTCGGCGGCGGCGACTCCGCCATGGAGGAGGCGAATTTTCTCACCCGCTTCGCGAGCCACGTGACCATCGTGCACCGCCGCGATTCCTTCCGCGCGTCCAAGATCATGCAAGACCGGGTAATGAAGAACCCGAAGATCAGCGTGATTTGGAACGTAGGGGTCGAGGAGATTTTAGGTGAGAACGGTGTCACCGGTGTGCGGGTGAAAAACCTGATTAATGGCGAAACCCAGGTTCTCGAATGCGAAGGCTTCTTCGTCGCCATCGGGCACGAGCCCAACACCGGATTTTTGAAGGGCCAGCTTCAGCTCGACGACAAGGGCTATATCGTTCTGCCGAAACGCCCTACTACCTACACCAGCGTAAAGGGCGTTTTCGCCGCCGGCGATGTCCAAGACGTCATCTACCGTCAAGCCATCACCGCCGCCGCTTCCGGCTGCCAAGCCGCCATTGATGCGGAGCGCTACCTCGAATCGCTTCACTAGGTCATTGCGAGGGCCGAAGGCCCGAAGCAATCTCGCCGCGCCAAGCGCGGCGGGTTTCCTTCGCTTCGCTCGGAATGACAGCCGCTTCGCTCGCAATGACAGCATTCGCCATGCCGTGCTAAATTAACCTCGGGTTTAGGGGGTTGCTATGAAACGCGTTTTGTCTCGGCCACTGGGGCTAGTTTTCCTTGTCATCGTGGGGTGCCAGAAGATGGGCTGTCAGAAGAGCGAAGTGGGTCAGTACAAACTCTCCGCCCCGGACTTCCGCGTCACCGCGGCGCAAATCGACACCGTCTGCAATGACGAACAGGCGAAGCTGACAAAGCGCCTCGGCGAAATCGGTAGCTTGGGTGCGCAGGCGACCTTTCAAAGCGGCCCGCTCGCGATCGAACGGGTCATGACGGAAATGCAACAGACCCTCTCGCCGTTGATCTTCCTGAAGTACGTTTCCGATAAACCCGAACTCCGTGAAGCCGGCGGCCGCTGCGAAACCGCGGTGGAAAAGATGCGGGTCGATATTTTCGCCCGGGAAGATCTCTATACCGTGCTCAAAGGCGCCAAGGCCAAAGCGGGCACGCTGCCGGCCGACGACGTGAAGCTTCTGGACGAATACCTGCTTTCCTTCAAACGCAACGGGTTGGAACTGGATGCCGACACGCGCAAGACTTTTATCGAAAAGCGCAAACGCATCGTCGAACTCGAAACGGAATTCAGCAAGGAGCTAATCGAGTGGAACGATGCGATCGAAATGACCAAAGAACAACTCGAAGGCTTGCCCGAGAGTTTCGTCAACCGGCTCGACAAAACGACGGCCGGAAAATTCAAAGTCACGGTGAAATACCCCGACTATTACCCGTTCATGGAGAATGCCAAGAATGGGGAAGCGCGACGTCTGCTCGAAGAAAAATTCTATCGGCGCGGCGGAGAAAAGAACCATGCGCGTTTGGACGAAACGCTGAAGCTGCGGGATGAGACGGCCAAGATGTTGGGTTACGCCAATCACGCAGCCTACGTACTCGATGACCGGATGGCGAAAACGCCAAAAGCGGTCGCCGGATTTTTAGAGCGAGTGGGAGCGCGCCTCAAGGAAAAGGGCCGCGAAAACCTCAAGGATCTCATCGCCGCGAAGAAAGAAGAACTCGGGGCCAAGTCCGACGGAAAAATCCATTCGCACGACTGGCGCTACTACGACAACTGGATCAAAAAGCGTAAACACCAGATCGACATGCAAGCGATCAAGGAATACTTCCCTCTCGACACCGTGAACCGGGGGATGTTCGAGATTTACGAGACGTTGCTGGGCGTGAAGTTTGTGGAAGACGCTTCGATCGCCACCTGGCACCCCAGCGTGAAACCGTTTCGCGTGAACCGCGACGGTAAAACGGTCGCGATCTTTTTCATGGATCTCTTTCCGCGGGAAGGAAAATACGGGCACGCGGCTGCTTTCACGATCATTCAGGGCTGCACGAACGAAGACGGCACCTACCAGCTGCCGATTTCTTCCATCGTCGCGAATTTCAATCCGCCCGCCGAGGGCACGCCGTCGCTTTTGGAGCACGGCGAAGTGGAAACGCTTTTCCACGAGTTCGGCCACATCATGCACCAGGTGCTCACCACCGCGTCGCACGCCAGCCTTTCCGGCACCAGCGTGAAACGCGATTTTGTGGAAGCCCCTTCGCAGATGTTGGAAAACTGGGTCTGGGAAGCGCCAACGTTGGCCAAGCTTTCCGGCCATTACAAGGATCCGTCCAAGCCATTGCCGGCGGATCAGATGAAGCGGCTCATCGACGCCAAACAACTGAATGTCGGCATTCGCTACCTGCGGCAGCTGCTCTTCGCGACGTTAGATCAGCGCTACCACACCGCGCCTCCGGCCGACACGACGGCCGTCTACGCCGAGTTGTCGCGCGACTTGATGCTGATCCCCATTCCCGATCACACCATCCCGCAAGCCGGCTTTGGCCACCTGATGGGCGGCTACGATTCCGGCTATTACGGCTACCTCTGGTCGGAAGTCTACGCGCAGGACATGTTCACCCGCTTTGAAAAAGAAGGCCTCTTAAGCCCAAAGGCCGGCGGTGACTACCTACGCTGGATCCTCCAACCCGGCGGAACCCTCGAGCCGATGGAACTCATCACCAACTTCCTAGGCCGCGCCCCCAACGAAGACGCGTTCTACCGCAGCCTCGGATTACCAACAGGCAACCTAGCCACCCGCAAGTAAATCCCAAAGGTGCATCTACTTCCGGGACTAAAAGGTACCTGCTACCTTTTAGGAGATCGTCTCGCGCGCGAGAGACTCCACTCCGGCGCCGGAGTTGCGGTCAGAGGTTTTCTAGAAGCCGCAGCGTGGTATCGCGCAGACACTTTACGGTATGCGCGAGATTTGCTTCGAAATCGGCGGCGGCCGATCCCGTCGGGTGAATTTCATTGGCCACCGCTTTGATGGCAAAAAACGGCGTCTGGGTAATGAAACACACCCACGCCACCGCGGCCGATTCCATATCTTCGAGCTGTGCGCCGTTTTCACGCATCCGCTCAATGTCTAGCGCCTGGTAGTCGAGGGAATTGCGCGTCGAGATTCCTTCCACCCGCAAACCCAGTTTCGCCGCGAGTACCGAAACATCCCAAGATGGGTAGTGCCCAAGTCCAAGTTCCCGCCAACCGGGCAACGGAATCCGGTGGTCGTGGTAGCTAAACTTCCGACTCAGAAAGACCTCGCCGATTTTCGCCCCGCACTCGGGCAGACTGCCCACCGTACCGACACTGATCATCACGTCGGGTTGAAAAAGCTGGCGGGTGAGAAACGCATTGACCGCGGCCGGCTCCGTGCCCACCAGATCAACGTTGTAGCGAGAATCGCGACCATTGCAGGCAACCGTGATTTCCCGATCACCCCGCTGTCCTTGGAAATAGCGAAACGGAACGGGTGGAATTCCGGGCGGCACCGAGACGGCTTTAAGTCCCAGGGACTCAATCAGG
>CAZFMF010000008.1:0-105114 GCA_964519985.1 uncultured Pseudobdellovibrionaceae bacterium
TTCCTGGACGACAATCTGTTGTTCGATGAGCGGAATCGCACGCTTGGCGGTCTGCTCGCGGATGACGAACAGCGTCCCGACCCACCCGCACTCCACCTCCACGTCGTCGCGGGTGTACCGCGGGCAATGGACGGCGAGCCAGCCGCGGTAGAAAGACAGCATCGCCCGCCACTGGTCGGCGGTCAGGTAGGCGTGCAGGGTGTCGGCGTCTTCGGGCGTCGCGGTCATCTTCGGCTCCCGTTGGTGCTGTGTCCGACGCCATCTTTCTACACCACTGCCGACATTTGTCAACAGCCATTCCGAAATATCCTTAGCACTCGCGGCTGGTCAGAACGCCTTCCGCAACGCGGCGACGAGAGACCTGCTGTGCTTGCACTGGTTCGGGGCGGCTCGCCGGTGGGTCGCGTCCGGGCAGTCGCACAAGAACGTAGTACCGTGCCGGGTCAGCGTGAAGTACGCGAACTCGCCGGTCTTGGCGAGGTGCGTCAGCCGGTGCAGCCGGTAGCCGTCCGGCCGCTCCTCTAGGTCGTACACCTGCTCGTCCCCGCCGGCCGGGGTGATCGAGAGCGTCCAGTTACCGTTCGGCTGCGGCGGGAGCCAGCGGCAGTTACCGGTGGCGGCTTTGCTAGTGCGGGACATCGGCGGCTCCTCGGGCGACACCTTCTTTCTACCCGACTGTCGGGATTTGTCAACACCCCCGACCGGATTAGTACGCCGTTTTACTCGGTGGCCATCCGGGCGAGGAAGCCCTCCACGTCGGCCGCGTCCATAACCCTCTCACCAGTGTTTAAACGATAGACACGGATACAGGGCATACCGGGTAACTCCAGAAGCCCGCGGTGGGTGGCGTACTTCCCGGGTCCAGTCGCGGCATCCGGGATCGGGGACAGCTCCAGCTCGGTCAGGGATCGCTCGATATCGTCGGGTGTCATAGGGTGTCCTCGGTGGTTGCGATGGATAGGGCTTTGAACAACTTCCGCACATCCGCCCGCGTCGGCCGCGGGTCCAGCTCGATAGACGCCAGCGTGTCGCCGCCGGTGTCGTAGGCTTCGAGCCACCACGAATTATCCACCGACGACCACAACAGGTACATCGCCGGCTCCTCGCCGTAGCTCTCGGTCACGCCCCGCTCCCATATCTTCCAGCCCAGCTCCACGGGCGTCACGTCACCGGACGGTAGGCCGCCGAGCGACCGGAGCCATGCCTCGGACTGCTCGGTGACGGGTTCGCTACCGTCCGGAGGATTATCGCGGAGGTACGCCCGGGCGAGCACGAGCAGGTCCGCCACGCACTCGATCGAGGCGTTCTCCACGTCCACCCAGCCCGGTCCCACGAAGTCCCGGCACCGTTCGATCGCCGTCTGTAGATCGTTCGTCATCGGATTCTCCGTTAGAGGTTATGCAGGGCTCTTGACGCCGAGGCCGAGGCACAGGTGGCGGAACTGGTCCCGCGTAAGTTCCGGGCTCGACCCGAGGCAAGCACCGCCGTACTTGAGGAAGTACGTCGCGGTGTACGTACCGTCCTCGTGCCCGCACCAGAGGTTCGTATACCAGACGAACGGCCCGTACTTGACCTTCGGCCACGTCTGGTGCCGGGCGTCGTCATCGAACGAGCGGCGGGTGTCATCGAGCTTGATCCCGCCCGCCGCGAGCAACCAGTCCGCATCGACCGGTAGTAGTCCGTCGTGAGGGTGTTCGGCGAGCCACGCCCGGGCTAGCTCCTCGCCTTCCGTCCAGTCCTCGGGCAATTCGTCCGCCTTGAAATTCCACCCGTGTTCCACCGCGATACGGTGTGACTCGTGGCGAGCGTCCCGTACCCGTAGCAGATACTCCGCGATAGCCCGCATCTCGTCCGTTGTCATGAAACCCTCCGTATAAGAGGCGTAGCCCGGTCCGGTGTACGTACTCCGTACTCCGGAGTACGAGGCGGGTGGTCAGTTCGTAGCCAGTTCAGATCGTCACGTCCGTCCACCGCCACTTATCGCGGGCGACCCGGCAGCCCTTCGGCACCCAGCTAGCCCGCTCCTGCCGCTTGATCCGCACGTTGGTATTACCAGCCGCGATCAGGCCGGCGGCGATGCTGCGGGCGGCGGCCTCGTCCGTGGCGTTGAAATTATTAACGCCGTTCTCGCCGACCCACGCCCCGGTCGGGTGATCGCAGTACACCCCGTAGGTCGTGATAACCCAGTCCGTCTCGGCCGGTCCCGAGAGCGGTCGCGGAGTATACTCCGCCTCCCGGCACAGGTCGGCGAGCCGGACCGATGAGTCGATACCGCGGCCCGACCCGATACGGACGAGACCGGCACAGGTCTTATCCCAGTCCACGCGGGCTCGCTTCTCGCCGACGTGGGTAACAGTGCCGACGACTTTGCGGCGGAGGTTCCGGCGGCACACGCGATCGCCGACGGTAAGAGCGGGGATGGTGGTCATCGTGGACTCCGGTAGGTGGTCAGTTCTGATCCAGTTTGGATTATCGGCACTTGGGCGGTCGATTCTTACCGTGGCGGTAGCTTGCTATGTCTTCCGGGCGGTCGGGTTCGTCGCCGTCCGCTGTAGTGAGGGGATCGCCAACCAGCGGATGTACTGCTGCACCGACATGCCGCTAGCTTTCGCGTCAGCCTCTACCTCGGCGTACTCATCCGCGGTAGCCCACCACTTGCGGGCGATAGCACTGGCCGGCTTTTGACGCGGACGGCCGGGCAGACGGACAGGTTTCGGCATTGAAATCCCCTTCTACGGGCGGCTAGAACGAGTTATAGGGACATCTACCACCTACGAACAGTGTACACCAAGCCCGTCCGAAGGCAAGTAGCTGTCACCTTTTTCTTTGAAATCACCATCTACTCCGGGCATTTCGTGGTCGTTTCAGCCGTCTCGTCGCGGTAATTCGCCGCGGTAGAGCGGTCGGTGTGGCGGCATTACCTCGGCAATGTGTCCCGTCGGAAGGTGTAGTTGGACACTTTGTTACCACACATACTCGTACCTGGGTACAGGTATCACCCCCGCCATTCGCGTTATACGGCCCGTAGACGGCCTCGGAGCCCTCCGGGAGCCTTCGGACGGCCCGGTGGACGATCGTGGCGTGGCGTGCGACGTGGCGAACGGGCGGGGCGGTCCCGGGCGACGGGTCGAAGGCAGGTCATTCGGGGTAGGTGGGTCAGTCGCGGCGAGGCGGTCGTGAGGCGGCTCGGAACGATTTTGGGAATTCCGGGCGGGAGGGGTCAAACTGGGCTTGACCAACCCCCTACCTAGTAGGTAGGTTGGTAGTGGCTAAAGGAGGTATGATGCTTATCCGGAGATTAGAATCTTCCGGATGTACGTCTCGACGCACAGCCCCTCTTTCGCCGCCTTTCGTTCCGCAATTTCGTACTCGTCGTCGCTTGCCCACCACTTCCGCTCCTTCGCGTCCGCCGGGCACGGCGGACTCCAACCCCGCTTCTTCCGACCGCCCCGGCGTTTCTTGAACGTCAGGGTCGTCACCAGCGGCTTGCGGTAACAGAGCGACGTGATGCTTTCCGGCAACTCGTCCAGCGAGTGCGCCTCGCCGATCGAAAGGATGGTCTGTATGTCGTTCGTGTCGAGCCGGAACCACTCGCCCGTGTCGCGTTTATGGCTGTACGCGGTGTGAAGATACCGCTCCAGCCACACCGCGTTACTGGTCCGCACGCGACCGAGCACGGTAGGATCGCCGGGCATCAGGCACATCCCTTTCAACCGCTTGTCCGGGTTCTTCGAGCGGCCGATCCGGTGACAGCCCGCGAGCGGGCCGATGACGTAGACGTACTCGGCGGGACCGGTCCACCGGCGAGTAGGGCGAGGCGGTTGGTTCGTGACCGCGGGGACAGGAGCGGGCTTGGTAGCGATAGCGTCGGTGATGTAAACTGGCTTCGGCATTCGTAAGTACCTCCTCCCAACACGTTAGCTGTCCCGCCTCACCGGGACAAGCCATTTCTCGGGACACCCCTCCTCTCCCGACATTCCGCGGTGTAAAGTACGGTCATGACCAGTCACCAGCTCCGAGCCGCGATTAATAAACACATCCGCGACCGCGGTCTTACCGTGGGGGCCGCCGCGAGACTATCGGGCGTGTCGGACCAGACCGTCCGGGATTATCTTTCGGGAAAGAACGACACGTCCGCGGAAACTATCCTCAAGATTGTTGAAGCCGTGGGGCTTACGGTCATCCTCGCGGAATCGACGTGAACTAGTCTTGTCACTCCCGGCCCACCGGGATATACTCCGGGTACGTCATTTCCACCCCGGAGCCAACCATGCCCGCCGCTACCAAGCCCCGCCCGAAGTCGTGCCTATGGCACCGGTGGGGGCAAACCAACTGGGGGTCCGCCACCTTCACCGGGAAGAACGGCGAGCAGGTCCGGTACAACGTGTGCAAGGGCTGTTTCTACCGGCTGACTCGGCCGTACACCGCCGACCCCAGGTGTCGGCTGTGGGCACAGGCGTTGGAGCGGGCACACCACGCGGGGGTCGCGTTCGACCTTTCGCTGAACGACATTACCGTCTCGGACACCTGCGAAGTGTCGGGCGTGCCGCTCGTCCACCGGTGGTGGTACTCTCTCAGCAAGGACGACACCAGCAACTACGCCGTCCTCGACCCGATCGACCCGGAGCAGGGCTACGTGGCGGGTAACGTGCGGTGCGTGAGCCGAGAAGCCGCAGGACTACCGTCGGTAGTACCTACCCTTACCGGAGAGACCCAGTGCTAATCTTCGACCACTTCCCGGACCGGTGTAAGGCGGTAGGGTTCGCCTCGCACGTCCGGGCTACGACGGGCCGGGACGCCCGGGTCTATAACTCGCAGGACGAGTCGAACGCGGTGGACCCGTACCCGTTCGTGCTGACGCCGCCGATCGTGCTGGTGCCGCGGGCGGGGAGTAATGCCGTCGATGACGCGGTCGAGATGGCGGCGTACCGGTTCGGCGGGGAGTTCGCCGGGACGTGAGCGGGGTATACTCGCGGCAGTAACCAGGAGATATCGTGTCAACGACGTACCCACTCGCCCGCGACGGCGTGTTTATGACCGTTCAGGGGGAAGGACTTTTACTCGGCGAACCTACCGTGTTCGTCCGCCTCGGGGGATGTCCCGTCGGCTGTAAAGAGTGTGACACGGACTACACCACGGTCGAACGGGCCGACGCTACCGAGATCGCCCGGCGGGCGGCGGCGGTCGCGTCGTCCGGATGTAAGTGGGTGTGGATCACCGGCGGCGAGCCAGCGGTTTATGACCTACGAGAGTTGTGCGCCACAATTCGCCGGGGCGGTTTCCGGATCGCGGTAGCGACGAGCGGCGTGCGAGAGATCGGTCCGCTGGGGTCGGCGGCGGGCGGTCCCGACTTCCTCTCGGTGAGCCCGCACCGGCTGGACGATAGCTGGGTGGTCCGGCGGGGCGACCAAGTTAACGTCGTGCCCGGGCTGAACGGGCTGACGTTAGCGGCCGTGGAAGCTGCTGACAACGAGAGGCATTTCGCCGGGTTTCCGACGCGATTCATGACGCCGCTGTACGGGACGGACCCGGCAGCCGTGACCGCGTGGGTGTTGCGGCGGCCGGGGTGGCGAGTAGGGCACCAAGCACACCGGTGTTGGGGAGTCGCGTGAAGACCGTACTACTCTTGTCGGGCGGCCTCGACTCGACCGTACTCCTCGGCGAGTTATTAGCGGCGGGCGATAACGCCCGGTGCGTGTCGGTCCGGTACGGTCAGCGGCACGCCCGGGAGGTAACGGCGGCGGCGGCCGTGGCGGTGTACTACGGAGTGCCGCACGAGGTGGTCGAGTTGCCGGCGGCGGTGTTAGCGGGGTCGGCGTTGACCGGCGGCGGCCCGGTCCCGCACGGGCACTACGAGGCCGAGTCGATGCGGGCGACAGTGGTGCCGAACCGCAACATGCTGTTCCTCGCCGTGGCGGGGGCGGTCGCGGTCCGGGAGGGGTGTGACCGAGTAGCATACGCCGCCCACGCCGGGGACCACGCGGTCTACCCCGATTGCCGGCCGGCGTTCGCGGACGCCATGCGGAAGGCGTTAGACCTGTGCGACTACAACCCGGTGGGGTTGTACGCGGCGTACATCCGGCTGACGAAGGCCGATGTCGTCACGCTCGGGGCGGAACGTAGCGTACCGTTCGGGCTAACGTGGAGTTGCTACGAGGGCGGGGCGGTTCACTGCGGAAAGTGCGGGGCTTGCGGTGAGCGGCGGTGGGCGTTCGAGGCGGCGGCCGTCCCCGACCCGACGGAGTACGCCGCGTGCTGAGCCGGACCGCGGTGCGGCTCTACGTCGGGATGGATAACGGGAAAATTCAGGGCCGCCGGTTTAATCTGACCGGCCCGCGGATGTTTAACGGGCAGTACGGGCCGCTCTCCCGGTTCACGCCGGCTGAGGTAGAGCAAGTGGACGGGTGGTGCGACTCGGGGGCGTTCAACGACGCCCCGGAGGACCGGCTGAGCCCGGAGGGGGCGTTGGCCCGCCAGCTGGTGTGGGAGGTTAACGCGGCCGACCGGTGGGGGTGCGAGTACCGACACAACGCCCTCGTGAGCTACGACCTGTTGATAGACGAGAAGTGGGTGGGCGGCAAGAAGCGGAAGGAACGGTGGTCCGTGGCGGAGGCGGACCGGGCGGTGCGGGTGACGGTGGACGCCGCCGCCTACCTCGCCTTGCAGCGGGTCCGGGTCGCCCCCCGGACGCTGGTGTTGGCGTGTCAGGGGGTGGACGCGGCCCAGTACGCGGAGTGCGCGGCAGGGGTGTTATCTCACTGCAAGCCGGGCGACGTATTCGGGCTGGGCGGGTGGTGTATTCTCGGGGTGCAGCGGGGGTGGCTCCCGACGTTCTGGGCGGCGATGCGGCGGACACTCCCGCTTGTGGCGGCGGCGGGGTTAACCCGGGTCCATATCTTCGGCGTGATGTGGCAAGTGGCGTTGGGCGGGCTGGTGTGGCTCGCAGACCTACACGGACTGACCGTCTCGACGGACTCAAAGAAGCCGGCGGCGGATTGTACGTGGCTGGGCGACGAGAAGGCGAAGAAAGCCGGACGGCGGATGCCGACGTGGGAACAGAACTGCGAGTGGTGGCGGAAGACGCTGGCCGACTTACGCTCCTCGACGTACTACCGAGAACCTCCGGAATAATCCGCCCGCGGTGTTGACATTTCTCGACGGCGGGGTATCATTCAGGTGTGGCGGTTTCGCGGTCCGGCCCGGGCGGTATGCCGGCTAAGTACGTGGGTCGCACCACGAACCGCGAAACCGCTTCACTACCAGGAGATACCGATGGTCCGCCTGAACTGCGTCGGCTGTGAGCACAAGCGGATCGCCGTGTACGGCAGCGAGGAGACGGGCGTGCGGACGCTCGCCTGCGAGCAGTGTGGCGTCCAGATGACCCGCCGGGTGCTGGACGGCGAGTACGTGTACGTCCCGGTGGCCGGGCGGCCGGTCGTGCCCGGGGCGTTTTCGCCCCGCAAGTAACAACACAAATGCCGGCGGGGATACCCTCACCGTTCAAGCGGCTTTGCCCGACGCGGGGCGAACCCCGCCGGCTTCTTACACCGAGGTGCGAGATGATGACGAATCTGCTGGGGCGGCGGGTGAGGATCGCGGACGACACGACCACTGCCGAGTTCTGCCGCGGTAAAGCCGGGTACGTTGTCGGCGTCGGGCACGACGACGAGGCGTTCTGGCTGCTCATCGAACTCGTCGAGAGTGGTCGGCTGGTGACGACGAGGGCCGGGAACTGTACCGTCGCACCCGCTCCTCCGGAGACGACATGAGCGGGGCGTCGAGGTCATGTTGTCGCGTCTGCGGGCACCCGCTCCGAACGTGGGCGGACCGGGACGAGGGGCGGACGCTGGAGTCCGCCGAAAACTGCGACGGGTGCGGGCTGTACGCCAGCTCGTTCGCCTACGGTAATACCGAGGAGCAGATCGGGGTTATCGTCTCGACATGGAGTTACGCCGAGAGCTGCTCGGCCGACTGGCGGGAGCAGTTTGAGGAAGCCCGCCGCATCTACGCGAGCGACACCGGCCGCGGGCTGTACCGGGCAATGCAGGAGCGGTGGGACGAGACGACGCCGCGGCTGGTATTGGCAGACTGGTGCGATGATAGCGGGTGCCCGCTGAGCGCGGCGTACTTACGGAGAATGGCGTGACATCCGACACTTACTACGGTTTTCCGATGCCGGTCTGTCCGTACTGCGGGTACGAGTCGCGGTGCGTGGCGGACTTGTTGTGCCAGCCCGGCATCGAGCATGGCGACGGCATAGACCTGTGCGGGCGGTGTGAGCGGGAGTACGAAGTTACGCTGGAAGTCGTCCACACGTTCACGACGCGAAAGAAGGCCGACGATGAGTGAATTCCGCGGTACGCCGGGGCCGTGGCGGTGGGAGGGTCGAGTTATGCACGACTACTACGAGGGTCCGCTAGAGCGGTTGGTCGGGAGCGACGGGGTAGAGATCATGTCGTTCGGTGACAACACGGAGTATTACCCGACGGAGGGTTGCGGTCCCAATGACGCCAACGCGGCGTTGATAGCCGCCGCCCCGCAACTCCTTGCCGCCTGCCGGGCGTGGGACGAGGGTTTCACCGAGGGCGAGCAGTTCACGCCCGAGCAGTTCCGCGTATGGGTGAACGAACGGCGGCGGATGGCCCGGGAAGCTATCGCGGCGGCCCTGGCCCTGCCGGGGGAGACGGTATGATCCGCGTCATCAACGTCCGCCGGCTCCGCCGCCCGGTGCAGCAGCTCGGGGTGTGTTACGTCGGGCGGCACTGTGCGGACTGGCCGGGCACGCCGTGGGGCAACCCGTACCGCTCGGACCCGCCGCACACGCTCGAAACGTGCCTCGCCCGCTACCGTGAATGGGCCGAGTCCCGGCCGCCGGAGTGGCTAGCCGAGCTGTGGGCGGAGTGCCGGCAGGGGGCGAAGCCACTCGGGTGTTGGTGTTGTGACGCAACAGCGGGGGACGGGTCGCCGCTGACTTGTCACGCCCAGATTCTCGCCGAACTGCTGACAACCCGCTACGGACCGAAGGAACCGTCATGACGCACATCGAGCGGCTACAGATCGAAGTCGATACCGCCGTGTTCTTCGAGGAAGGCGTCCGCGGCACGGGCAAGCCGACCGACGTGTACCCGGATTGGGTGTACGAGGCCCGCGACGCCATCCGCCGGCAGAACGAGAACCCGCCGCCGTGGCTCCCGGACCTGCTCGCCGCGTTGGGCTGGCAGGGCGGCACGGTCCACGCGGCGTTGCGGGCGGTGCGGCGGCTGGTGGCGGCGGACAAGGAACGATACCCGACGCGAGAGACGCGGACGTGCCACCTGTGTCCCGCGTATATCTGGTCGCCCGAGTCGATCCGGACCGGAAGGTGTTTCGGCTGTCGGTCGCCCGCGGCCGAATATCTCGTGACGGCAGACGGGTTTATCGCTAAGCGGACCGCAGTAGGTGGCTGACGCCCGGCATTTCCGGCGGTATAATCCCGGTGTACCGCCCGTTGTCTTTTCCCGGACTACCATGCCGACCCCTGTGCCCGACCTGGACGCCGCCCGCGGGTTGATCCGCGACCGCATTTCTACCCTTGCCATGAGCGTCCGGGCCGTCGAACGCGCGGCCGGCGTGAGCCAGGGGGTACTCCACGGCTTCCTCAAGGCCGACGACCCCGAGGGGATTTCGGCCGCCACCCTGTTCGCCGTGTGCCGCGGGCTGGGGGTGCGGCTAAGTGCAGCGAAAGGCCGTCCGCCCGGGGCCGAACCGGTCATGGCCAAGAAATCCGCCCGCTCTCGTTGACAATTCCCAACGGTAACGGTATACTTCGGGTGTCGAGTCACACCCGGCCCCGGAGTTACCGATGACCGCCACGACCAGCCCCGCCGCCACCGCGTTCGCCCGCTCCTGCCTCGCCCGGTGTGGCGTGGTCGGGTGCCGGGACACCAAAACCGAGCTCGCCCGCCGCATCACCCGGCTCCGGCCCCGCGGGTCGGGGTCCAAGTCGCAGCTCGCCGACCGCCTCGCCGAGAAACTGGACGAGTTGGCCGCCCGGCGGTGGCAGTGGGCGTGCAAGGGGCAGCGGCGGCCGACCGTGAAACAGGTGGCCGGGCTGGCGGCGGATATTACGGCCGCCCTCGCCGCGGTACAGGGACGATGCCGGGAGCGGACGCTGACGGTGCAGGACGTGATCCGGACGGCTCGCATCGCCGACTCGAACGGGGCCGCTCGTGACGACGGCGGTAAGGTGACGGCCAGTTCCTACGGCTACCGCTGGACGACGACGACCGTGTACGCGACTCGCCAGCCCGACGGTACGGTCCGCGTGGCCGTGAGTCGGGACGGCAAGCGGGAGATCACGGCCCCGGCCCGGTGGTGGCGGGACGTGACGACCGACTCAACGATCCTCCAGGGCGGCGGGGCGTTCGGGGTCCGTCGGGCCGACGGCGGGTGGGACGTGTACGACGCCGACAGCCGTCGGGTCGGGGTCGCGGTGCCGATGCCGACCGACCTGCGATCCCGGTTCGGCTGGTGGGAGCACGGCACCGACGCCGCCGCGTGCGGCCGGGAGATCGACCATAAGCGGGCTATCGTCGCTGCCGAAGCCGCCAAGACCGCCGCCGACGCGAAGGCCGCCCGTCGCACCGCCCGGATGGCGACCCTCCTGTGCCGGATCGGTAATAATACGCCCGTCACCTACGCCGACGCCCGGGCGTGCGGGATGTGCGACGCGGGCATCCGGGTGTTCGCGGCCAAGCTCGGGATCGCGGACATGACCGGGGCGGTGCCGCTGACGGACGTGGCCCGGCTGGAACCGACCTACGCGGTCAAGCTCGCCCGGCTGGTGCTGGGCCGGAGGGCGGCGGTGGCGTGCTAACCCGGGCCAACCTGCCGGTGTGGCTGTGTGCCGGGCAGTACCGAACCGAGGGTGGATAATGCCGGCCGTTGACGCCCGCGACGTGCTCGCCCCCTACGTCGGCCAGCGGGTGCGGTGCCGGGGTACGCTGGAAAAGGACGAGCGGTGTCGGCGGAAGCACCGGACGCTCGTCGGCGACCTGAAAATCCGGGTCGGCAACAACTGGTACTACGCGGCCGACCACTGTTGGGTGTTCGGCTCGGCCCTGTGCGGCGTGTACGGGCTGCAAGTGGTGTTGGAGTTCGACGCCCGGGTGCAGCAGTACACCACGCACGGGGCGGTCCGGTACGCGGTCGGCAACGCGAGGAACGGGCTGGTGGTGGCGTCGGCGGACGCGGCGAAGCTGGACGGGATGGTGGCGTACATAGTCGAAGCGTTCGGCTGGCAGGCGGTGGCGGACGCGGTCGAGAAGGCACACACGGGGTAACGACGTGACCAAGCAGACGGCAACGGTCGAGTGGGTGAGCGTGGCGGAGCGGATGCCGGAGATACCGGCGGACGCCCCGGAGTACGCGAAGTCCGTGACCGTGCTCGTGACCTACGACGGGTATAACCGACGGGTGGCCGAAGCGTCGTGGGTTCAACCGACGTACACGAAGCGACCGATGCCGCCGCGGTGGCAGAGCAGGCACGAGCTGTGGAAGTTCGGCACGATCACGCATTGGGCGTACATGCCGGCCCCGGCGGAGACGCCGTAATGGCCCGCCCCGCCAAGACCGGCAACATCCGCGTGGGCGACCGGGTCCGGGTCGTCACGCCGAAGCTGTTCGTGCGGTGCGGCTATCCGCTGGCGTTCGACGCGGTGCTGGCGGAGGTGCGGAAGAATTACCTCGCCGCGACCAAGACTTTCCTTGCGGCGGCCGGCGTGAAGATGGCGGTCAAACCTTACGACGGCCAGCCGCTATCGGTCGAGAAGGTGCTGCGGGCGGTCGCCTACGATCTGGTCCGGCAGCGGGGGTACGGTGGTAAGGATCGCCGGATTATCACCGTCGATAAACCCGAATGGGCCTGCGTAGAGCGGGCGGTGACGGCGGTGCGGTTCGTGAAGACGGGCGTGTACAACCGCGGCTACCAGGACTACAGCGGCGATTACCAGCCGCCGTACCTGTCGGACGAGAAGACGCACCGCATCCTGACACTCGCCGGGGCGGAGTGGCTAGACGACGACCCGATGTACCCGCAGGGCGGGCGGTGGCGGGAAGTCGAGATCGAGGCGACGAATGTGGAGCTGGTTAATACCGAGGAGCCGACATGAGCGAGCAGCTACCGTTGGGCAAGGTCATCACCGACCCGAAGTACCATGACGATTACCGGGACGCCGTGCATGTGGCGGTTATCCCGGCGGTGGCGGGTGAGCATCTTGACCCGGGTATGAGGGTCGGTCCGGGTAGGGACGGGATGTACGTCGAGTGCGTGAATGGGGTCGATCTCGTCGGACTCGTGGACCCGTTCCTGCCGAACGCGGTGAAGCGGAGCGAACGGTTCTGGCTGTTCCTGTATCCAGGCACCGTGACGAGCCTGCGGCACCACTGGCAGCACCCGGCGTTCACCGCCACGACCGCGGGTGACGAGCCGGGGTCGCCGGTAAAGCTACCCGAACGGTTCATCGACCGGATACACAACCTTCCTGAACGTAGTGAATTACCGGATTATCAGTCTGACCGCGACGGTTGGATCGCCGCGATTACGGAACAGGCCAAGGCGGAAGAATCGCACCAGCGACAAGTCGCTGACGACGAGGCAACCCGAGCGGCCCCGTTCGCGGCGGCAGTAGTACGGTCGGTAGAGCCGGGGTGGCGGACGGAAGCGGTCGTCGGGCTGGCCCGCGGCGTCCGTGAGACGAAGTCGGCGAGCCGGCTCCCGGTGTTAGCGGACGCCCTGGACGACGCCGGGTGTTCGGACGCGGCGATCCTGACGGCGTGCCGAGCGGCAACCACGACGGACAACGAGGCGGTGGTGCTCGCGTGTAAGGTGCTGGGCGGCGAGTATACGGACGCGGTCATCGAACTGGAGTCGATCGCGGACCGGCTCGATCTGACCGTGAACGGGCTAATGGAGGCGGCGGAACGGTGGGAACAAACACACGACGGAGAGTGGGGTGGTGAGTATACGACACAGATGGGTTCCGAGCACTGGCGGGATAACTTTGACAGCCGCGTAGCCGCCCGGTTTTGGACAGCGTGGCGGACGGTGACGGGGCAGACGCCGAAGGACGGTACGGCCCAGTTCTTCTCGTGCTCGTGTTGAGGAGTCTGACGTGAGCATGTACGAACTCGACGTGACTGTAGCGGACGGTAAGTACCGCGTGGTCATGGACGTGGACGGGTTGCGGGCGTTGCGGTACGGCGAGCCATGGCGGGACTGCGTGGGTGATAACCTGATCTACTATCTCGCCTCTACAGTGCAGACGCTCCAAGACGCCATCATCACCCACCGGGCACAAAAGGCCGACGACCGCTGTATTGAGGATGACGACCGGCTGTACGAAGCCCTCGGCGACGGGATCAAGTGCGACCGCCGGGTGGGGTGTCAACTCGACATGGTTAATAACTGCGTGCGGTTCATCCGTAATCGCACCGAGGGCGGGGGCTGGCCGACCTACGCCGAGTTAGAAGCGGAGCGAGACCGGCTGCGGGAGCGGGTGGCGGAGTTGGAATCGCAACTCAATAACGAACAGCACGCCGCACAGTAGCCGGAGGGCTAATGCCGACCGTCGCCACCCGCCGCCACCCGATCACCGCGTTCAAGTGCCCGCCGACCACCAACGCCCCGGGCCGGAACGTGATGGTGACGTGCGGGCGGGGCAACTTCCGGGTGTCAGCGGCGGAAGCGTATGCCCTCGCCCGCGACCTGTTGATAGCGGCCGGTCCGCCGGGCGGGACGGAAGTCGAGTCGTGCGTGTGGTGCCGTGCGAAGCCGGCGAGGTTGCTGCTGTGTGACCCGTGCAAACTCAAACTGAGGCGGGCGTGATGACCGAAGAACAGTCCGCCACGAACGCCGCCCGGAACCTCGTGATGGCCGCGTGCGAGCACGACCCATTCCGGACGATGCACGGCGGGATCGTGTGCAGCAAGTGCGGCGGGACGTTCGCGTTGATACATTTGCCGGTGTTGCTCCGGATGCCCGAGTACGACTGGTCCGACGAGGACGACGAATGACACCCGCCGAGATTATCCGCCGCTGGGCATACTGTCGGTGCTGTTATAACCGTGCCCCGACCGGGCCGTGCGTCTGTACCGAGGCGGACATCCGGCGGGCGGAGCTGGAATTGACGGCGGTGACGAAGCGGTGGGACGAACGGTTGTGGCGGGAACGCGGGAGGGTATCGTGACCACCGACGACATCGTCCGACTCCAGGCCGACGCCCGCGGGGCCGCCGAACTGAGACGGGCGTTCAACCGGGCGGCAGAGGGGTTTGCAGCGGCCGGGCCGTTGCCGCCCAACCACCAGCACGTCTGGGCCGCGTTCTACGCCGCGATCGTGGGGACCGAGGCCGGGTTGAAGGCGTTCGGGGAGTTACCCGACGACCGACCGTGACGGGCTCCTCGCCGCCATACTCACCCGGCCCGCGGACGATACGCCGCGGCTAGTCTATGCGGATTTCCTGGACGACCACGGCGAGCCGGAGCTAGCGGCCGCGACCCGGGCGATGGTTGCCGCCAGTATATTACGGCACAAGGACGCGATACGCGAAGTCGTCCAAGACCCGGTGCTGCGATACGCCGCCATATTGGACGCAACACCCCGCGGCCGGGGGCTGTTGGAGTTCGCCCGGTGCTCGGTCCGGGTAAACACGTTTTACGGCGAAGTGACGGATGCGGTGCAGGCGGAATTTAATTGGGAGTATGACACGCTGCGTAAGCGGTGGCGGGACTGGCTCCCGCCGACCGTCACACTCCTCACCCGGCGGGCCGACCGCGAAGCATTTAATAAAGACTACGGGCCGCCCGCCATTACGTTCCCGACCCGCCGCCGCCACCCGCGAGAGTACAACAGCCCGGTCATGTCGGTGTGCTTCACCTACGGGTTCCCCGAGTGGGTGGAGTGCGACGACGTGGACTGGGAGAGGGCCGGACTCGACCTGACGCGGGCGTTCCCGTGGGTCGGCCGAGATACCCGGTGGTGCTGACCGGAGGTGACATCGTGACCACGCTCTACGTCGGCATCGACCCCGGCCGCAACGGCGGTATCGCGGTGTTAACGGCGGTCGGGAAGATAGCGTGGGTGCGGAAGCTACCGGCCGCCCGCCCGGCTTTGTTAGCCGCGGTCAAAGAACTCCACGACGGCTCACCCGCTACGGTCGTTCGCGTCGCACTCGAAAAGGTCGGCGGGTATGTGCAACGTAAGGGTGACAACGGCGACGTAGCCCGCGGGTCGCATATGTTCGTGTTCGGTAAGGGGGTGGGCTGGATCGAGATGGCGTTGGAGGCGTGCGGGCTCGGGGACTTCCGCGAAGTTACGCCGCAGCAGTGGCAGAAGGGGCTCGGTATCCCACCCCGCAAGAAGCACGACAAGGTACGGTCCCGCACGCTGACGAAGGGCCGGCGGAAGGGCACCGTGGTACAAGAGAAGTGGGGCGGCGAGACGGACCGGGAGTTTAAAGCCCGACTGCGGGCGGTGGCCGAAAAGCTGTTCCCGGACGCGACGCTGACGAACGCGACGAGTGACGCAATCCTTATCGCCGAGCACTTGAGAAGGAGCAACTTGTGACGATCGAAGTGCCGCTGCCGGACCTCACCGCCCTGCCGGCGTGGGCCTACGTGACGGGCGGCGTGTGGGTGTGGTATCTGCTGGCGGCGGTCGTGGTGCGGGTGATGCAGTGGGCGGGCGTGTTCAAGCGTCACGCGGAGCGGGCCAACAGTCTCGATTTCGTACCGTTCTTCCTCGGGTGTGACGGGGCGTACCTCTACACCTCCCGCGAAGAATGGCACCGCGTACTCGCCCGACGGACTGCCGCCGCCGCGTGGATTACCTCGCCCGTGCTGTTACCATTGCTCATGGTCGTCACCGCCCTCTGGTCGTCCGCCCACGTCGCCAGCCTCGGCCTCGTGCCCCGCCCGTGGAGCCGGAGTACCGTCGCGTGATATACTCGGGACGTACCCCATCCCGAGGACTCCCGATGATGACCTGCGACGTGTGCGGTTTCGACGTGCCGCCGTTCACCGGCCAGCACACGGCGGATGACGTGCTGTGTGCGGATTGCCTCGCCAAAGGTCGGACGTGGTCGCCGGTCGAACGGCCGCCCGTCAAGTGGGACGCGGAACAGTCCGCCTATCTCCGTAAACGACTCGCCGAAGCGAAGGACGCCCATGCCGAAGGCCGTGACGCTGCCGCCGTGGGAGAAGCACGTAGCGGCATGGGAGAACTGTAAGCGGTGTCACCTGCATAAGACCCGTGACCGCGTGGTGTTGGCGAAGGGCGACATGCCGTGCGACATACTGTGCTTGGCGGAGGCGCCCGGGACGAGTGAGAACGCTAGAGGATTACCACTTGTCGGCCCGGCCGGTAAGGTGCAGGACGGTATCATCGCGGACGCCCTCGCCGCCGCGAACGTACCCGGGCTGACGTGGGCGTTCGTGAACCTGCTCGGCTGCATCCCGCTGGACGGGCAAGGTATAGACAAGGTGGACCGGCCGCCCGACGAGTGCGTGCGGGCGTGTGCCCCGCGACTTAACGACTGTTTCGCTATGTTCAAGCCGAAGCTGATCGTGTGCCTCGGGGTGGACGCGGCCGAATGGCTCGACGGTAAGCGGGGTCGCGGCGGTCCGGTCGCCCCGCCCGACGTACCGCGGGTGAAGACGGTCCACCCGGCCGCTATACTCCGGGCGGGCGGCGGGGCGGTAGCGTACCAGCTCCGGCGGCAGAGCGTGGCGACGCTGGCGACCGCGATAAGAAACCACTGCGGACCAATCAACTGGGAGAATAACAGTGATATCCCTTTCTAAGCCGAAGCACAACACCGGTGGGCGGAAGCTGATCCCGCAAGGGGCGGTATACGGCCCGTTCACGGTCGGTAAGCCGGTCGGGTTTCGGGAAATCAAGGTCGTCATCCGGAAGTACACCTACGCCGTGACGTGCCGGTGCGGGCGAAAGTACGAGCGGTACGCGAGCGACCTCCACCAAGCTAAGAAGGCGGACGGGTGTATGGCATGTACGACCAAGCTCCGCGGGCCGGTGGGTAAGGTGGAGCGGAACGCGGCCATCGCGGCGGACCGGAAGGCGGGAATGTCGCTCGCCGCTGTGGCCGAGAAGTACGGCGTCTCCGTCCCGCGGGTGAGCATCATCGCCAAGCGGGAGGCAGCTCGTGCCTAACGCCGACTGGTGGACGGGGGCACTTATCACGGCGTCGGCCGCTAACGTGGCGGCGATGCTCGGCCTGTGGGCGATGGGCCGGGAGAACCTGCGGCTGCGGCGGGAACTCGACGCCGTCGGGGCGGACCGGGCGAACGTGAGCATGGCGGCGAACGCCCTCCGCGAGACGCTGCGGAAGGTGTGGGCGGACCGCCGGCACGCACAATCGACCGCCGCGGAAAAGGAAGTACGGCTCCGGCGGGTGGTGCGGCGGTTGTGGAAAGACCGTCGCGTCCGTCAGCACCTCGACGGGACCGCCCGCACCGAAGGCTACCTGCTCGGCGTGGGCGACGCGGCCCGGGTGATGGAGCGGAACGCCGACGCTAGGCTGGCCGACGCCCGTTCGCTGGCGATGTGCGACGAGCTCGCCCGGTACGATTTGGGAGACCCGGGTGCATAACAAACCCGTCCCCGCGCGGCCCGCCGCGTCGTTCGAGGAGCGGGTCCGGGACTGCCTCGCCATGCTACATGTCCACGGCGTACTCACGGACGGCGAGTGGCGGAAGGCTAAGGGGCGGGTGGCGAAGGCGGTGAAGAACCACCGCGAGACGTGCGACGTGACGAGCCGACTCACCGAGGGGATGTGATGCCGAAGGCGGTGTACCTAGAGCGTCAGCAACTCTGGCGTGGGCCGGGCGAAGACGGGGTTATGGCCGGAATTAGTCACGATGTTGTGTTGTCGTACAGCCACAAGGCAGGTGTGTACGTAATCCGAAACACGGTCGATGGTAAGGTCTACGTCGGCTCGGCGGCTTTGTGCCTCGTGCGACGTGCGGCACAACACAGGAATCAGTTGCGACGCGGTAAGCACATTAACAAACACATGCAGGCGGCATGGGGTAAGCACGGTGGAGACTCGTTTATCTGCGAAGTTGTTGAGATAACGACGGCAGATAAAGCCGTCGAACGAGAGCAATTCTGGATCGACTATTATAAGTCGTATCTACCGGCGAACGGCTACAACAGAGCTCCGAAAGCAGGATCGAATCTAGGCGTACAACATACTCCAGAGACACGGAAAAAATTTTCCGAAGCTCTACGGAAACGTTTAGAGAACCCGGAGGAACGGCGTAAGGTCGGAGCTGCAATGCGGGGCAAGAAGCATACCGAGGAGACCAAACAAGTTATGACCGCTCGACTTGTAGAGCGGTGGGCAAATCCAGAATTCAAAGAGAAAGTTAGTAAGATTCTTAGTGATGTTCCACGAACCGATGAGTGGAAACAGAACATCTCGAAAGCACACAAAGGTAAAAAGAAATCCCCGACCCACGCCGCCGCAATTAAAGCGGCATCACAGAACCGTGGACCACAGTCGGCAGAGACGATAGCAAAACGAGTCGCTAAACTACGCGGACGGAAGATGCCGCCCGAGGCTATTGCTAAAACTAGAGCCGCGAACCTCGGTAAGAAGAAATCGCCAGAAGCTCGGGCTAAGATGGCGGCAGCACAGAAACTACGATTCCAAGACCCCGAACAGCGACGACTAATGTCGCTCGCTAAACTGGAAGCTGCTAATGCCAAAAAGCGTAAGCTCGATACTATGGGACGGACCGGAGGGGAGGGGGCGTAACGGCGGGATTACGCAGTCGATGATCGGCCGCATCCTGAACTGCAAAACCCGGGCGGCGTTCGCAATGATCGACGGGCTGCGACCGCCCGACACGTTCAATTCGGTCATCGAGTTCGGTCACGAATTCCACCTGTGTGACGAGGTACACAGTGGCGGTGGTGACTGGCGAGCCGCGTTGCACGAGTACGCCGTCGGGTTGTGCCGGAAGTACCGCACCGAGCAGACCGACGTGGATTTCTGGACTCGCGCCGTCCGCACCATCTTCCCCGAGTACCTAGCATACTGGTCGCAGCACGTTGACGAGCAGACCCGCGTCCCGGTTGCACAGGAGATGGTGTTCGACCACGATTACGTGCTGCCGTCGGGCCGGGTGGTGCGGCTGCGGGGCAAGATGGACGGCGTTGACCTGATCGGGGAGGGGCGGGCGGCCCGGGTGTGGCTGTTCGAGACAAAGACGAAGGGCCGCGTAGACCGGCAGGAGATCGAGCAGCAGTTGTCGTTCGATCTTCAGTCTATGCTGTATTTGAACGTCCTCGACGCCCTCATCCGCGACGGTAAGCCGCCGTTCGATAAGCTACCGGAAGCCGCCCGTACTACCCCGGCCGGGGTCCGCTATAACGTGGTGCGGCGGCCGTTCAGCGGCGGCGAAGGTAGTATCCGTCAGCGGAAGCCGAGCAAGTCGAACCCCGACGGCGAGAGCCTGGAGCAGTTCTTCGAGCGGCTACGGTCCGAGTACGTCGAGCCGGGGCGGGCGGACTGGTTCCTACGCTGGAACGCGGCCGTTAGCCCGGCGGACTTAGCGGAGTATCGGACGCAGTTCCTCGACCCGGTCTTGGAGCAGGTGTGCGACTGGTATAGTCAGGTAACGGGCCGCCCCACGAAGACGCCGCCCGGGTATCGGACGCCGCTCCACTACCGACACCCGTATGGGGTGCGGAACGTGCTCGACGCGGGCGGTAGTACCGAGTACGACAAACTGCTCGCCACGGGTGCTCAGACGGGATTAGTCCGAGTTGATACGTTGTTCGGGGAGCTGGCGTAATGCCGAAGGCCGTGTATGCTGAACAACCGGAACAACCTATAGGTACGGTTGTAGACGGAGACTGTCTTTCAACTCTACATACCCTTCCCACAGGGTACGCAGACGTTCTCCTTACAGACCCTCCGTACTGCGCGGGTGGCGTATCGGAGGCGTCCCGTGTACAAGCACCGGGGCAGGGTTTGCGGTCCGAAACTATCCGCCGGTTCGGCTGGTTCACCGGCGACAACATGACGACGGGCGGGCTCGTCTTCCTGCTCCGGGCGATGGCGTTCGAGGCGTGCCGGGTCGTTAAGCCGACTGGTCATCTTGTAGTATTTTGCGATTGGAGACTGTCGAACAGTCTCGCCCCCGCTATCGAGTCAGCCGGTCTAAGATTTCAGGACGAGATCATCTGGGATAAGCAGCATATGGGTTTAGGTAACGGTGTTCGCAAGCGACACGAAAAGGCTTTACTGTTTACGTTCGGTTCGCCGAAATTCCATGCGGCCAACGTCGCCAGCGTACTTACGTACCCACGAGTCTCTAAAAAAGACCGAGAACACCAGACCCAGAAACCAGTCGAATTACTCCGCGATATTATCCGGCTCACAAGTCCTGTAGGCGGGATGGTAGTTGACCCGTTCGCGGGGTCCGGTTCTACGGGCGTGGCGGCTCTATTAGAGGGTAGAAACGCTTTACTCGTAGAGCGAGACCCCGAGCACGCCGCGACCGCCCGCCGCCGTATCGCCGAATGTCGCGTATAACCAGGAGGTAACGTGAAACTAGTGTTCTGCAACCACTGCTGGTTTGTCTACATCGACCCCGCCGGGACGCCCGGGCACGACGGCCGCCCGGTTAAGCTGGAGCGATGCCCGCAGTGCTTCGGGAACGGCGGTGGGAAGTTGCTCCCGGTGCCGGCGGCCGTGGTGGCGGAATTGGTCGCCCCCGCCGTGAAGGCACAGGTTAAGACCGAACTACTCCGCCGGCAGTACACCGAACCCCGCCCGACCACGTTCCCGATCGCCACGACCCCGCCCGAACCCAAGACGGAGGACGAATGCCGCCCCGAGTGACCGCGACCGTGTTACCGAAGCCGCCCGCCGCGACGCCCGCGGGAAAGCGAGCGACCGCCAACGAGCCCGACTCGTGGGGTAAGAACTACCACCGCATCATGCTCTACGGCGACGCGAAGTCGGGTAAGAGCAGTTTTTGTGGGACTATCCCGGGGCGGGGGATGTGGATTCAGCCCAACACCAAGATGAGCGGCGGCGAACTGGTGAGCATCGACACGCCCGAGAACCGTGCTCGCATCGACCCGCGGTTCCTGTCTTCCGCCGACCGGGCGAAGGAGATTCTGGACGAGGCGGCGAGCGGCGGGTACGACTTCGTGGTGCTCGACCACATCACCGGGCTGCGGGACCGGTTCATCGCGGAGGTGGCCGGGCTGGACGAAATCCCGGTGCAGAAGCGGTGGGGTACACTCCAGCAGCAGCAGTACATCGAGGTGAGCGAGAAGGTGAAGACGGTAGTGGCGAAGCTGTGCGAGTTGCCGTGTCACGTCGTCATCATCAGCCAACAGGGCGACATGAACGACAAGCAGGACACGGGCGGCGACAGCGACCTCATCAAGCCGCTCATCGGCCCGGCGATGCCGAAGAAGCTACAGAACTACGTCCTGCCGCTGGTGTTTCACATCGTCCAGACGTTCAAGCGACCTCGGTACGAGGAGACGACGGAGCTGATGATCCCGGGCGACCTGAGTACCGCCGTTACCAAGCGGGTCCGGGCGAAGGGGGTGGACTACTGCCTCCGGACCGGGCCGCACGACCTGTACTACACCGGGTTCCGCCTGCCGGTGGGGAACTACCTGCCGGACGAGATCGTGAACCCGACGTTCGAGAAGTTTCAGGCGGTGATCGACGGCACCTATTTGGACCGGTACGGCGAGTAAGCCGCCCGCCGGTGTTACGCTGCGGATGTACCCCGACCACTAACCCGAGAGAGACGAAGGCGAGTATGGCTTCCCACGACCACCACGACGACGTGTTCCGCGAGTTCGGTAAGCAGTTCGACATCGACGCGAAAGCCCACGCCCACGACGAGCCGAAGCTGGGGGGCGAAGTACCCGCGGGCGTCCGCAACGGTATTGCCCAAGTGACGAGTGTGAAGATCGACCGGTACAAGACCGGCACGATGCAGGGCAAGCCCTACGGCATGATCTCGTGCCGGGTGGTGTTCCCCGACCAAGCCCCGTGCGGCACCCCGATCCTCGACCTGCCGGTGCGGTTCGGCCCGTATCCACTGTGCGAGACCGGCAGCGGCGACCGGTACGTCAGTGCGGCCGACAACCTCGGCGAATTCCAGATGGCGTTGAAGGCGTTGCTCGGCAAGTCGGCGAGCCCGGAGGCGGTGAACGGGTCGGCCGCGTTGCAGAAGACGATCGCGTTCCTGAGCGGGAGCAAGTTCTACACCCGGTTCCGCTCGTGGGCGTTCGGGAAGGAGACGATCGAACAGCTCCCGAACGGTAAGTGGGCGGTGCATGTGGACGGCAAGCCCTCGACCCGCACCACGACGCAGTACCCGAGCGAACAGGCGGGGAAGACGGCCAACCCCTACGCCGGGCGGGAGCCGCGGGTGAACTACGACCTGCTCGGGCGGGTCGAGTGGCAGGAGGCGGCGACCCCGGCCGGGAGCGGCGTGCGGGTGGCGAGCCCGCCCCCGCCGGCCAACCCGTTGCTCGGGGACGACATCGACGGCCCGACCGAGTCCGCCAAGATCGCCAGCCGTATCGTGAGCCCGCCGCCCCCGGCCGCTCCCGCCGCCGCCCCGCCGAAGGGACCGGGTCGCCCTAAAAAGGTAGCGACCGCCCCCGTGTCGGAACCCGAGCCGGACGTGAACGAACTGGCAGACCGGGCGACCAACAGCCCGGACCCGGTGGTGATGCGGGGGGCTCAGGGTAAGCTCACCGAGCTGGCGAAGGCCGCGGGGGTGCCGGAGGACGCGGGCGGTAACCTGATCTCCGAGGACGCGAGCTGGCAGGACGTGGCCGACCGCATCACCTACATCAAGGGCGGCGGCTCGCCGGACGGTCCCGACGCGGACGGCGGTGTCACCGCCGACGACGGGGCGGGCGGCTCGGCCGACGCGGGCGAAGTGGTGGTGGGGAGTCTGTACGTCTACACCACCGCCAATGCCCAGGGCCGGACGGTAGAAAAGGAGGTGGAGGTGCTGGCCCTGTTCGACGGCGGCTCGACGGCCGAGGTGAGGGACAACCAGACCGGCAAGGTGCTGATGGACCCGAAGACGAAGGGTAAACTGCGGGTGCCGGTGGCGAACCTGTCGCCGGTGCCGATGTGAGACCGGCCGGGCGGCCCCGACGTGCGTTGTTGGGGTACGGCGGCCGAGGGGTCGCCCGGTCAAATTCCTCCCGTCGTCTAGTGGTCTAGGACACCGCCAGTAGTGAACCCGTTCTGCCTGTAGGTGGCGATCGACACTTACGAGCCAGAGCGGCGGATAAACGAGACGACCCCGGCGAGTAACTAACGCCGACTAGGCTCGTGCGAGAGCGGAAACCCGGGTTCAAATCCCGGCATGGGAGGATTGGCACTAACGGACGGGTGCGGTGAAAGCCGCGGAATTACCGTCCGGACAGGTTCCGGTAACGCCGGGCTTGTGCCGTATTAACGGTGTGAGATGTGGGCTTAGAAGCAGTCACCATCTAAGGAGTGCGGAACATCCCGACTCAAGTGGACGGTTGGCGGTAACAGCCGGACCGTCACTACTGATCGGCCCGCGGGCGTAAGCCGGCGGAAAGCCTGAAACGGCAGGACAAAATGGACCCGCTTTGGCGTAACAGCACACCACACCGTTGATAACATTGCGGACCGACTGGGAGTGGGGAACCCGCCGACGGTCGGGACGCGGTACACACCCGGGGCGGGCACGGCGACCCGCGAGAGAGCGACTTGACCACCGTTATAGACGCCATCAGTGGCGGTGGGAATTAGTCGCCGATGGCAACTACCGGGTTCGACTCCCGGCGGGTGTGTTAGTCCGACATGCGGTTTCGTAGTCGCAAGCTCCGTCACAAAATTATCGCCGCCCTCCTCGGTCTAGCTGCCGGGGCCGCGGCGATGTGCGTCTGTAGGTGGTGACATGCCGAAGGCCGTGTACATCGCCGACCCTGTACCCGTCGTTAGCACGGTATGCTCGGGGTGCGGGCGGGCGGACGACCACACCGCGACGTGCCGGGTGCCGAAGACGTGGCCCGCGTGTCGGTTCTGTGCGGGCTGCGGGCGGGCGAAGGGGAACGTGCCATGCCCGTTCTGCGAGGGGCGGGGGCGGTGTGAACCAGCTAAAGGAGGGTAACGTGACACAGAGCTACTACGTCTACAAGGTGAAAGAACTGCTCGCCCAAGCCGAGACCGACCCGGAACTCGGGCCGGGCGGCTACGAGGCGGTCTTGGACGCCGTGAACAGCGACCTCGACCTGCGGTACACGATCCTAGCCGACCCGGGCGACTTCGGGGAGGACGTGGACGACGACGGGGACGGCACGGACCTGTACGACGAAACGGGCGACGCGGGGGCGTAATTCCGGACCAACTCACGGAGGGACCGCGATGGGTAAGTTTATCATGCTGGCGGCGGCGATCATGGCCCCGCCCGCGTTGGTGCCGGCGGACGCGGTGGCGTACCGGGCCGCGACGCACACGCAGAGCATCGCGGTCACGGACGGGGTGCCGCGGGTGAACGCGGTCCACATCTTGTGGACCGACAAGGACTGGCACCAGAGCGGCGGTATGCTCGGGCTAAGCGGGTACGTGAGCCGCAAGTTCAAGCTCGTCCCGGCCCCGGGGGTGACGCACACGCTCGCCCGGATGCCGGTAAAGAACTCGTTCGGGAATTACCAGTACGAGTGGGGGATCGACCGTAGTTACCCGGACGGGACGCGGTTCGATGACGTGCTGTACAACGCCGCGACGGGCAAGGTGTTCGAGCACCGGGTCCGCGAGAAGGCGACCGGCAAGTGGGGCAGTCGGGTCGTCCATCGTGACCCAGACGCCCGGCCGGTTGGGTACACCGGGCTCAAGAAGGCGTGCAGCGAGTGTCACTCGCAATGCGCCACGGGGGACTACGGTATCGCCCTCGTACCCGGCGGCGACACGGTGTTCTCGGACCCGCTCGACTGGTCCGTGGTGCCGGCAAGGTACAAGCGGTTCTGGTCCCCGGGCGTGGAGATTCGATGATATCAGCCGCCGACGTGTTCCTGTTCGTGCTGGCGTGCTACGGGTCGTTGTCGCTGATCCTCGACCTGTTCGCCCTACTGACGTGGTGGTATCGGCGGTATCCCGATGACTGACCCGCTCGCCGCCTACAACGCCGTCGCGTGTGCGATCTATCGGCAACTCGAAATGCTGCCCGAGGACGAGCACGACGAGGCGTTGTGGGCGTTGGCCGATCGTCTGTGGGACAAGATGAACGAGGCCGAAGTGGCGACCGCCCGGCTCGATTCGTGGCTGATAGACGACGCTCTGTTCGGTAACACCGTGGAGTAGTGATGAACGCCTTCCTGACCGGGAGCCGAGTGTACGGACGGCCCCGCGAAGATAGCGACGTGGACATGGTGGTGCGGGTGGATATTAGCACGGCGAGGGTGTTGTACTCGCTGTCGGACACGTTCGACGCGGCGAAGTTCGCCGACGAGACGGACCCGGACTACGGCGGCATCGGGGTGGTGCGGTTCGGGAAACTGAACCTGATCCTCTGCACCGACGACGACCAGTACACGGCGTGGCGGATGGGAACACGGGCGATGATGAAGGAGGGTGGTAAATTCACCCGCGAGATGGCGGTGAACGTCATCAAGGCTCAACTCATGAAGATCGGGGCGGTGCATCCGGGCGGCTCGGGCGGCGACGGGCCGGTGATCGTACAGGGCGAGGACGCGACTACGCAACCGATGCCGGGCGACGACAAATCCCACGACGACCTGTGAGGTAACGATGGCATTGGCGTTGGACTGTGAGACCACGGGGCTGAATCTCCATACAAACGCTAGACCGTTCATCGTCTCGGTCTGCTACGACGACGGCCGCCACCGCACCTGGGTATGGGAGGTAGACCCGCTCACCCGCCAGCCCGCCGTACTACCGGAGGACGTGCAGCAGATTCGGGCGATCCTCGACATGGCGGAGGGGTGGGGGCGAGACTTTAACGAGGAAACCGCCCTCAACCACTGTGTGATCGGGCACAACATCAAGTTCGACTACACCGCCCTCGCAACGGTCGGGGTCGATAACCCGGCGTGGTCGAACACCTACGACACCACGCTGATGTCGCACCTGCTCGACAGCAGCCAGCACCACAACCTTACTGACCTGATCGCCCGCTACCTCAAGGTCGATATCACGCCCTACGAGGACGCGACCGAGGCGGCGACGAAAGAGTGCCGGCGGCTGGTGCAGCAGGCGCGGCTCGCCGTGGGGCGGGGGAAGGTGACGGACACGACGGACATGGCGACGTGGAAGATCGCGGGCGAGGGCGACGGCGAGGGCGGGAAGGACTGGAAGGCGGATATGTGGCTCCCCCGCGCCGTGGCGAAGTACCGGTGGGAAGTAAAGAAGCTCCCCGAGTACGACCCGAGCGGCGGGTATAAGAAGCGACACCCGTGGTGGGACGTGACGCAGATTTACGGCGACGTGGACACGGCGGGCACGGTGAAGCTGTTCCCGGTGCTTAAGGCGGCGGTGGAGAAGCGGGGCCACTGGGCGATCTACCGGGAGGTGAACCGGCAGGTGCGGGCGACGTTCGAGATGGAGCGGCGGGGGGTGACGTGCTCGGGGAAGCGGTTACACGCGATGATCGCGGAGTATACCGCTAAGGCCGCGGAGTATCACAAGGGGCTCGGCGGTATCGCGGCGTCGATGGGCTACCCGCTGGAGGTGGGGCCGACCGGGAACCGGACCGACAGCCTGCACCAGTTTCTATTCGGTAAGTTCGGCGAGAAGGAGGTGCCGGTCCACGACAAGGACGGGCACTTGGCGGGCGTGAAGGTCGTACCGGACAAGATGACGAACGTGCCCGGCCCGGACACGCTCAACCTGCCCGTCATCGCCAAGACCGAGACCGGTGCCCCGGCGTTCGATAAGAACACGATGGACGTGTATTTCGCCACGCTCCCGGCGAACTCGAAACAGTCCATTTTCGTTCGACGACTGTCGTGGCTCAAGAAGCTATCCACGGCCGTGTCGTACATGGAGAACTACCTGGGCTACGCGGTCCCGATGGAGGGGGACGACGACTTCCTGCTCCTCCACCCGTCGATTAAGCTCACCGCCACCGCACACCTCCGGACGGGGTCGGAGCGACCGAACGGCCAGTCGATCGGTAAGAAGGAGTACGAGTGTCCGGCGTGTGACGGCGAGAAGCCGGACGTGCTGACGTGTCCGCGGTGTAAGGGGACGGGCGTGGCGATCCGCTCGTTCCGGTACGCCTTCGGTCCGGAGCCGGGGCGGGAATGGTACTCGATGGACTACTCCAACATCGAGCGGCGGACGGTCGCCAAGAAGGCCGGCGAGGAGGAGGTGATGGCGTTGCTGGAGAACCCGACCGCCCCGCCGTACTACGGCAGCGAGCACCTGATGACGGCCCACACGATCCATAAGAAGTTGTTCGAGGAGGTGTGTTGGGACGCGACGAACAAGGTGCTCGACGGTCGGCTGTTCAAGGCTAAGTTCAAAGACTCACACTACCAGACGACGAAGAACATGGTCTTCGCCCTGCAATACTCGTGCGGCCGTGAGAAGGCGGACGCGACCGCGAAGGTGCCCGGCGCGTATGACATGATGAAGGCCCGGTTCCACCGCCAAGAAGCCTTCAACCAGAAGCAGCTCGATCAGGCCCGGCGGTTCGGGTTCGTCGTCACGGAGCCGGACCGGACCGTAGACCCGCTGCACGGCTACCCGATCCGTATTACCCCGGAGCGGGACGGGCGGATCAAGCCGACCAAGCCCCTAGCGTACTGGTCGAGCGGGACGGCGTGCTGGATCGCCCGCTCGGCGTTAACCCGGTGTCGGGAGCGACTACAGGAGTGGCGGGATGCGGACGGGTTCGACGCTCAGATAGTCTTATTTCCGCACGACGAACTGGTCTTCTCCTTCCCGAAGGCCGGACACCCGAACAAAGACCGGGACCGGTCGAACTATACCCGGGTGATGGAGTTGAAGGAGATCATGCAGGACGGCGGCCCGCGGCTGGTGATGAACCTGAACTCGCCGGTGAACGTGGAGTACCATGACGTTTCATGGGATCGCGGTGATGCGGTACGAGGCTAGTGTGACCAAGACCGATCTGTTTAACGCCGGCATGACACGTATCCGGACGTTCTGCAAGCTGAACGGTATTGAGTGCCCGGCGGTCCACCAAATCACGCCCGAGAACTGGTACTTCGACGTGCCGGCGTACTATCGCCCGGACACCGAGCAGCAGCGTAAGCGGATGGGGTTCGGCGGCGAGGACGGGCTGGCGGCCCGCGGGTATGGGCCGGGCATTAACATCTGCCTCGCCCGCTGCTCCGCCCCGGCGACCGCCGCCCAGACGCGGGCGTATAGTTGGCCGGCGGGGGTCAGTGACCGGACGCCCTACGGCGTACTCGCCCACGAACTCGGGCATCATCTCGACTGGCTCGTGTCGGAGAAGAAAGGGAGTTACGGCGGGGACTTCTCGGTCAAGGTGATGACGGAGACGGGCGAGCCGCCGGTCACGAGTTACGCCCCGAACCCGTGGGAGTGGTGGGCGGAGATGGCCCGGGTTTACGTCACCAACCCGGACCTGCTGCGACTCGCCCGCCCGCTAACGTGTGCGGTGTTCCGGGCGAAGTGGGAGCTGGTCCCGAGCCCCGAGTGGGAAGAACAACTGCGGCTGTACGGCGAGCCGCCGGCCCGCATCGTCGCGTCTATCCGGAGTAAGTTGTGAAACAGTTCGTGAGCGACCCCACCGAGTTCGGCCCCCGGATCAGCTACGGCGACGGGAAAGAGTGGGCGAGGGTCGTGCTCGACAGCGTGGGGCCGCACGGCGTCCGGGTGGTGACGGTGGAGGCCCGGTACTGGCACGCGATCCACGCCCAGGTGATGACGCACCGGGCGATCGCCAAGTCGTCCGCGAGCAACCGGGCGATCCCGTTCTACCGCGAAGTCCGCTGCCCCGTATGCTCGGTGACGCCGGCCCGAGACGTGTGTCCCGAGTGCGGCGATACGGGATTTATTACATCCCCGACATGTAACTACGCCGCGATCGACAACAACCCGTTCGTCCCGGAGTTCCTGCACGGCGAACAACCGGGGATGCAGTCCGGCGAGCCGCTATCGCCGGGAGACGCCTACCACGCCGCCAAGATCATCGCGGAGATGCGGGACTACTGTCTTAACAAGTGCCTGACGCTCCACGAACTCGGGCTGCACAAGTCGCTCATCAACTACTACCTGACGCCGCACGCCTACGCGACGGTGTTAATGACCGCGACCGAGTGGGCGAACTTCTTCCGGCTCCGCATCCACCCGAAGGCCGAGAAGCATTTCGACAAGGTCGCCCGGCTGATCCGGGAGGCGATCCGGCGGAGCGAGCCGCAGCAGTTGGTGGTCGGAGAGTGGCATACGCCGTACATCCGGCCCGAAGAACTGTGTAATCTGCGGCACCATCTCGGCTTTGTCCGGGATACTTACGAACGCGGGGTCAACATGATTTCTGCCGGTCGGTGTGCCCGCCTGTCGTACCTGACTCACGACGGTAAGCGGGACTTCGGGGCGGACATCGACCTGTGCAAGCGGCTCATCGACCCGAAGCACGACGACGGTACGGACGACGACGCTATTCACGCATCTGCCCTGGAACATACCGTCCGGTGCGAAGTGTCCGCCGATTACCGTTCGGGGCCGCTACTCGGCTGGCACCAGTTTCGGAAGGACTTCCCCCGCGAGAACGTCGGCGGCATCGGACCGCTCGGGTAGGGTAGGCGGCGTGAGGGCGGCGAGGAAGTCCGCCATCCGGTTCCCGCCCACCACCTCGGCCGCGACGCGACGCACGGTAACGCCCGCCTCCGCCTCCGCTAGCGTCCGCTCCAGCTCTCGAAGGCCGCGGGGCGTGATCTTGAACCACACCCGGCAACTCGTGGGGAGTTCGGGCGGCGTGACCCGGACGTAGCCACGGGCGATAAGTCCGCCCCCATTCGCCCCGCCGCCGACCTTCGTCCCCGCCCCGAGTACGTAAGCCATCGACCCGGCCGGTATCCCGGCGGCGATCAGGTCGTCCCGGGAGCAGCCGATTTGAGGCCGGCGGGCTAGGGTAAGGAGGGCGGTCAATTCGGCGGGCCGCAGGTCGATACGCACGCGGGCGTCGGCGGGCATGGGCTGGCCTCGGGTGGTAAACTGTGGACGGACGGTGTGTGTTGAAATATATCAGCGGGTAGGTTCCAGTCAAGGGGGCGGCGTGGACCCGGAAGTGCGGCGGCTGCTGACGAAGGCCCGGGCCATCCTCGCCGACGGCGGGGACGCGAACCCGTGCGAGCTGGGGGCGTACTGCGTGAGGTGCTGTCTAAGCATTGCCCAAACTGACTTGACGGCCCAGCTCGGGGACGGCCCCGATTTCCTCAAATCCCTGCTAACCGCCGCGATCAACCCGATCGTGATCCTGTCGCCGCGTGACTACCGCCTGCTCCGGGCGGTACGGTACTGTCAGGAGGCGGGGGACGACGGCGTGCGGCACACGCGGGCATCGGCCCTTGCTCTGATCGACGGCGTACTGGCCGGAACGGTCACACCCCGGGAGGGAGCGTAACATGGCGATCAAGGTCGTCTACCGCGGCGTCCCGAAGCCGCTGGTCTACAAAGGCAAGTGCGAGAGCTGTTCGTCGGTGCTGGAGGCGGACACGACCGACCTGTTGTCCAGCGATCTGCGGCCCGACATGCACGGCCCGTTCGGGACGGCCTACTGTCCGGTCTGCGAAGTCGCCGGGCGACCCGGCTTATACGTCGTCTTCCGCCCGAAGGCGGACTACGACCGGCTCAAGGAGGCGAAGAAGTGAGCAGCGAGTACGTCGCCTGCGAGACGTGCGGCAAGGACCGGTTGCACTACCACGCTTACGTGCAAGGGCAAGACGAGTGTCCGGTGTGCTTGGCGGTAGCCGACGAGCCAGACCCCACCATTGCGGACGCGAAGACGATCCAGGCTACACTCGACTGGCTCAGGGTTGACGACCTCCGATGACCGACCCCGACCAGCCCGACGTTACCCCGCCGCAGCCCGATTCGGTCGAGCGGGCGGGCATGATCCTGACCCGACTCCCGACCACGCTACCGGCGAACGAGGTGTTCACGGGGACCGAATTGGAGGCCCGGCTGGCGGCCATCCGTGACCGGGTTGCCCGCGAGATGCACGAGCAGTGTGTACCGTCGTGGGAGGAGGAGTTGGCGGACGACCGCGACCCACTAGACGACCACGGCCGCCCGCTCACCGAGGAGCAGTTGTGGGAGTTGCTACGGCACAAGATGTGGCCGCGGGGGCGGACGATCACGCAGGACTTTCGGTGCGTGTATTGTGCGGCGTGTAACCGGGTGCTGCTCGGACCGTCGTGCGAGTGCGTGCGGGCCGAGGCCCAGCTACAGGGGTTGGTGCTCGCCCGGCTGTTACCGCCGCCGGCCCGGACGTTCCGGTGCCGGCCCATCTGCGACGACTGCCTGGAGGAAATATGACCCGACAACCCCCTACGGCCGTCCGCGAGATTACGGTGTGCAAGACCGAGAAGTGCGGGTGGGTCACGCCCGACCCGAGCGGGTACTGTGCCCGGTGCCGGGCGACGCGGCCGGAGCCGAAAGACGTGCCTTTACCGCGACCTAAGCCAGCTGACAAGGTGTAGTCGGGTAGGATCGGGGCGTACCGACGAGACGACTAACGGAGCGGCGTATGACGGCGGTGAAGAGTAAGAAGGACGACGAAATCCCGGCGGCGATCCGGATATTCCAGTTCCACCGGGTCGCCCTCAAGCCGGCCAAGAAGAAGGGCGAGTGGACGGGGGCGTGCTATAACTGTGGCAAAGACACCGCGAACAAGTTCCTCGTGAACGACATCACGGGGCAGCACAACTGCGTGGCGTGCGGGATCAGGGGGAACCCGACCACGTTCCTCAAGTGGCTGTACGACACGGGCCGTAACACCACGACGGCGGCGAACTATACGGAACTCGCCAAAGACCGCAAGATCATGAAGGGCGAGACGTGCCGGGCGTGGGGGTGCTTCAAGCACCCGATCACGGGCGAGTGGGCTCTACCGGGGTGGTCGGCGGACGACCGGATCGTGGGGGTGTACCGGTACGAGCCGCAGGCGAATGGCAAGCACATCCTCAAGGCCACGCCCCGCGCCGACGAGCCGGTGAACGCGGGCGGGCACGGGATGTTCCGCCCGGTCGAGCAACTGCTGGCGAAGGGCGGGTATAGCGGGTGGGACGTGTGCGAGGGGCCGTGGGACGGGATGGCATTCTGGGAGGCGGGGCGACTGGCCCGGGAGGGCGGGGTGGGGTGGGAAGTGACCGCAGTGCCCGACAATTCCTACCTCGCCGGGCGGGCGGTGGTCGCCATCCCGGGGGTGCAGACGTTCTTCCGCCCGTGGGCCGCCCTGATGGCCGAGGGCGATGTCCGCTCGTATTTCGACAACGACTACCCGAAGACCAACAAGCAGACCGGCCGCCCCATCGAACCCGCGGCGTTGGCGGGGACGCGGCGGCTGGTGGACACGCTCACGACCGCGGACACCCCTCCGGCCAGTATCTCGTGCGTGCGGTGGGGCGGGGCGGGCGGCGACTGGCAAGACCCGGACCTGCCCGACGGGTACGACGTGCGGGACTGCCTGACCGCGGACGGTAATACGGCGGCGGCTCGGGTGCGGGCGTTCGGGGAGCTACAAAGCCGCGTAGCCCCGGTGCCGGCGGAGTGGGTGCCCGGGCGGGAGGCGGTGGGGGGTGCGGCGGCGAAGGCGGCCCCCGAGCTGGCGTACTGCGACAACTGGAAGGACGTGGTGCTGGCGTTCTCGAAGGTGCTGGCGTGGGGCGAAGGGCTGAACCGCACGACGGCGGTGTGCTACGCTTCGATCGTGAGCACGGACGCGGGCGGGGACCAACTTTGGATCAAGGTGGTAGGCCCACCTTCGTGCGGTAAAACGAGTATTGTAGAAGCCATCGGTCACGACACCGACAACATCAAGATCATCTCCAAGATCAAGGGCTTCTACTCGGCAAAGGACGACGGCACGGACAAGAACTACTCGCTCGCCCTGCGGCTGAACCACAAGACGCTCGTCATCAAGGACGGCGACACGCTCCTGACCGACCCGAACCTGCCGGTCCTGATGGGCGAGCTCCGCGACCTGTACGACCGGTCCGGGAGTAACGACACGCGGAACGGCAAGAGCGTGGAGATCAAAGACCACGCCATGACCGTGATCCTGTGCGGCACGGAGTCGCTGCGGGCGATCGACCACAGCGAGCTCGGGGAGCGGTTCTTGGATGTCGTGGTGATGGACCGGATCGACATCGAGACGGAGCGGAACATCGCCATCCGGGCGGGGTACAAGGCGGTGGCGGCGATGCGGACGGTCCCGGTCGATTCGGTAGAGGCCGACGAATCCCCGGCGGCGGTTAATATGAAGCGGACGGCCGGCGGGTACGCGGCGTACCTGCGGCGGAACGCGAGCCGCCTGATTAACGAGGTAGAAGAAGACGGCGAGATGATCGAGTATTGCGCCGCCCTCGGCATGTTCATCAGCTACGCCCGGTCTAAGCAGAGTAAGACGGAGGGGGTGGCGGTCCGGGAGCTGAGCTTCCGGCTGGCGGGGCAGCTCACCCGGCTGGCGGTGTGCCTCGCCGTGGTGCTGAACAAGAAAAGCATGGGCGACAAGGCTGTCCGGCAGATCGTGACGCAGGTGGCCTACGACACGAGCCGCGGGCTGACGTACACCATCTTGGAGACGCTGTACAACGCCGGGCGGGGCGGGCTGCGGCCGAAGGACTTGGCGAACCGGGCCAGCATCTCGCTCCCGAAGATGAACGGCTACCTGCTGTTCCTGGCGGTGCTGGGCGAGAAGCCGATCGGTACCCACGCCCGGCGGAAGCGGGTCGGGACCGGGGCGTTCGGGGAGCCGCGGTATAGTGAGGAGGACCGGCTGACGTACTGGACCCTCAAGCCGTGGATGCGGGACTTGTACGCGAAGGTACACGGTCTCGACCCCCGCGACGACGGGTACGATGAACAAGACCCGAGCGAACAGGAGTGACCGATGCGGGGATTCGATACGTGGGTATTTATCCGCGACCTATTAAACCGCGGGGCGACGATCGAACAGACGGCGGAAGCACGGGGGCTCGGGTACGAGCAGGTGTCCGCCAAGCTGGACGCGGTGGCCCGGGAGAAGGCCGACATGCTCAACCTGTATCTCGCCCGGACCGACCCGCAGCGGAGACTCGTTAACGCGATGACCGAAATCGGCGTGGGTGAGTTCCGAGGCGGGTGGCTCGCCGAGGCGGATCGTATCTGGGCCGAGCGGGAGACCGTCGAGCCGGACGTGTGGGCGGTGCGGTGCCGGGAGTTGTTGCGGTGTATTTTGGCCGCACACAAGGCGGCCGGCACCGACCCAGTTAACCCCCGGGGGAACGAATGACGCCCGACGACCGCGATTATCAACTGCGGATGGCCGCCCGGCGGTGTGCCTTCGCTAAGGCGTGTCAGACCGCGGGCACGATCAACTCGGCGATATACCGCGGGGCGGTGGACGACGCGGCGATGCTGGCCGAAGCGTACCTCGCCGGGGCCGAATTGCGGGCGGCGGCCGAAGAAGCCTTCGGGGCGTTGGTCGGTGCCCACCCGGCGGATGATAGCGTACAGGGGAAGGCACGAGCCCGGCTACGGGCGGCACTCGGGTACGGGGAGAGCGTATGACGCACGACGAACTACGTACTATTGCGACCGATCTTCTTAACCTCGAATACGCTTGGTGGCCTACCGAACTCGCCGACGCCGGCCGAGAAATGGCAACGGCTTGGCTTAAGGACAACCCCCGTGACAACGCCGAACTCGTGTCGGCCGCCGCGATGCGACAGGAACCGGGGTGGACGCAGGGGATGGACGACAACTGCTTCTGGCAGGACGGCGGGCTCGGGACGCTGCGGGTGTGGCCGAATACCGGGTGCGTCGAGTTCGGGAACTACGTGCTGGTCCGGGCCGGGGCTACGCTCGGTGACATCCGGAAGCTCGCCGCGGTACTGTGCCGGGAGGGACGGGCGTGACGTGGGAGGGTGTCTACCGCGACCACTGGCGGCCGGTCCTGCGGTGGTGTCGGGAGCGGTACGGCTCCGGGATCGACGCCGAGGGGGTGACGCAGGCGGCGATGGTCCGGGTCTGGCAACAGTTCCCGACGCTCGATATTAGCGACCGGCTCGTCCGGTGGCACTTGCTCCGCGGGGCACGGGAAGCGGCCGAACAGCGACAATACCGGTCAGGGGCCGCTGAACTGTTCGGGTTCTCGCTGCGGTCCGCCGCGGCGGTGTGGGCGGGTATCGGGGACTACTTGCCCGACGACTTGGACCCGCGGGCGGCGGAGGTGTGCCGGCTCGTGTGCGAAGAAGGGTATACACTGCGGGAGGCAGGGGCGATGTTCGACCGGTCGTGGGGGACGGCCCAAGCGGACTGGCGGCGGGCGATAGCCCGGGTCAAGGAAACGCTCGAATCGTGACAGCCCCACCACCGCGGCACCTTTGACAAATCTCAACAATCCGGCTTGACCGGTCGCCCGGGCGGGGTAGGATGCGGGTGGTGTGGATTCTTACCCCAGACCGGAGACACATGTGGCAACCAGCTCCCCGACGACGGCCGACGTGAAGAACGCGGTGGCGGACCAGCTCAAGCTCTTGCTGCTGGCGAAGCTCGGCGATGACGGTTACGCCGAGTACACACGACTCATGGACACGCTCGCCGGTATCGAACGGGCGGAAGGCATCTTCCACCGTGGGATGTACGAGCCGGGCGTCGCGGCTCCGACCCCCGTCCCGCCCGCCGTCGCCCCCTCCCAGAACGGCCACGTCAAGACCTACGGCGGCACCCCGACGGCCCGAGAGCGGATTCGGGCGTACTTGAAAGAGCACGGCCCGAACCGGGTGGTGGACATCCTCCGCGGGACCGGCGTGAAGCGAGGGACCATCAGCGGTATTTTGCTCGGCCGTGATTTCGTAAAGGTGAAGCACGGCGTGTGGAACCTCCGCCCCGGCAAGTAGTTCGCTTATCGGAGCCGCCCATGCTCGCCGGTACGCCCGCCCGGTCGTGGCCCGTGTTCATGCACCCGTTCGTGGCGGAGTTGTTGCGGTGGCGGTGCTGCCCCGGGTGTGCGGCCGACATGCCGCGGGAGCTGGTGTGCCCGCGGTGCGGGGTCGATCACCGCGAGAGTGCGAAGCGGTTGAAGCCGGTGTGCGTGGCGTGCCGGGATGATCTGGTGTCGTGCCGGCGGTGTGCGGCGGACTGGTGCCTCGGGTGTACGCCGGGGCCGCTGCGGTGTCCTAACTGTGGGCAGAGGGGATGTGTGCCGTGACCGAACCGAACATTGACGCCCTGCCGCTGGTGAACGGTAGTATTGAAATCGACGTGTACCTCCGTGATGTGGTCACGGGCCGGACCATACTACACCGCTCACCCTACGGTAACGTAGACGAGTACGGAGGCCACCGGTACTTCCAATCGTACTGGTGGGACGACGGCAACATGGGGTGCGATTGTAACCGAGGCGGCTTGTGCGGGGACGACGGGCAGCCGGTATTGCCGGGCGTGATCGGGTGTAACCCGAACGGTACGAACCGGATCGTGATAGATAAGATCACGCCCCGCAGCCAGCCATCCGTTATCCTGTACTCGGACGCCGAGCGGGACGCCGTCGCCGCGATCCCGAACGACCAAGTTAGCACCGCGTCCATTACGGCCGCTGTTATCACGGCGAGGGCGGGTATCAAGTGATTACCGACCCGGCCAAACTCCTCTCGCTGTGGAAGCGGTTCCGGGCCGCTACCGTCGCGGAAGGCGACCGCCCGACGGTCGATACAGGAGTGGAGTGGTTGGCGGCGTCTACGGCGTTGTGGTCGGCGACGTTCACCGCGGACGGGTCAGGTGTCCGAGACGCGGTAGCGACGCTGCGAGAGATGTTAGCGGGGGAGAAGGTATGATTACCGACACGACCTTCGTCGGGCTCGTGGCGGCGGCCTGCGGTCGTCCCGACGACGACACACCGCGGCTGGTGCTGGCAGATTGGTTAGACGACGCCGCCGGGTATACCGCCGACCCCGACGCGGCCCGGGCGTGGGCGGCGTACATCCGGTGGGGCTGCGACGGGCGGACAAACCAAGAGCCCGACAGTACTTTCCTCCGCGTCGTGAACTTAGCCGGGTGGTTGGATCACTGGCCGCGGGGCGGGATGTTGTCGCTCACCCGGGGGTTCCCCGCCCGGATCGAAGCGACGTGGGCGGACTGGCAACGGGTCGGCCACCTGCTGTCGTGGCACCCGGACGAGTTCGAGAAGTCGGGCCGGGCGTGCCCGCCGACCGCGTGCCCGGGCGTGACGGTGACGATCCGCGGCACGCTGGCGATTACCGAGGGCGAAGCTGAGTATATCGAGGTGCTGGCGTATCTCCGCAGGCGGTGGCCCGGCGTCAAGGCGTGGCACCTGCCGGACGTGGTGCGGCCCGGTGTGCTGATGAATTACGCCGACATGGACGCCGCTCTTACGGCCGACTTGATGCGACGGTGGGGGCAGACTTATAACACTCCGCTAACAACCCCGGGCAACTACGCTTCCGCTTTCGAGGAGCGGCTGATGCTACAACTCGCCCGCGAACAACTAACGGGCTCGCCGGTGTTAGAGCCGCGGGCGTTCCTTAACATCGACACGGAGTAGCCCGTGGACGACCAGCTAGAAGCGGTAATCCGGGTAGACTTGACGCGGGACGAGGACACGTACACGCCGCTTTCTATCCTGTCGGCGGACGGTGGTAGAACGACGCGGCAATTATTCCATCACAACTTGTCCGGCAGTAAGGACGAGGCTATTGCCGCGTGTCGCCGCCTAGCCGGACAGGCCGACGTAAGGTACTCAGGGCCAACATCATGACGCTTGATGAGTGGTGCGATAAGGCGGAAGTTCGGGTCGGCGGCGTGTGGCTGACGACGCTGCACGACAACCGGCTCAAGGTATTGGTAGAGGTAGACGGCGTTTGGCGGGTGGCGATTGACGAGGCCCGACCGTTCAATGCGGACGGGACGCCGCTCATCGTTTCACACTGTGCGAATGCCCGCGGGTTCGCCGATACACCCGTCGAGACCGGACTTCTAGGAGGAGAATAGCCCGTGGAATACCTCGGCTGGTGGCTGGCGGGGATCGGGTGGGTGTGCGTGTACGTGCTGTGGCGGCAGGTTAAGCGGTGGCGGACGGCGTATGTCCGGATGGCTGACGAATACTCGACGCTGTGTGATACTTACAACGAGCTGCGGTGTCGGGTGCCGATCAAGGGGTCGGCGGTCGTAGACTGGACGGTAGTTCCGCCGGACGCGACCGCGGCCCCGCAGGAGGCGTGAGGTGGTGAACGACGCGATGACGGAGGTGGTGAAGTGAGTCGTAGCGTGGTCGTAACCATGAAAGCCGGCCACCGCGAGCGGTACGCCGACACCCGTCCGGGCGGCTCGTACACAAACCGCGTCCGGGCTGAGGGCGAGTTCTTAATCGTCACCGACGTGTGGGGTACTGAACACTGGTATCCGGCGGCCGACGTGGAAAAAGTGGAGGTGCGGTAGTGAAAATCACCAAGCCCGGCACCCGGCCGCCCGAGGCGGTGTACATGGTCCGCTGCCCGACCTGCGGGTGCGAGGCGGAGGCGACGAAGGACGAACTCGGCGAGGGACCGATGTGTCCCGAGCCGTGGTGCGAGACGGGGATGGAGGTGGTTATGCAGGCAGTCGTGCCGCCGCCCCGCACGAAGGCCGAGGTGGTGGCGGCCCGCGGGACGGTACACGGCTGCTGTAATCTCCATGCCGATAACAAGGCGTGCGACTGTTATGAAAGGGCGGTGGACCGATGACCCCGGACGATCTCACCACGTTGGGCCGCCTCATCGCCGAGTACCAGCGTGCTCGCGACGTGGCCGTTGCCGCCGACCAGACGGCCGCGTGGGCTAAAGACTCGTGGGAGCGGGAGAAGGCCGAGGCCCGGAAATGCTGGGACGTGGCGGGATTTACGTTGGACCGGATCAACCGTATTATCCGCGGCGAATAATAGCCGCATAATACGGGGCATAACGATGGAGAGAAGTACCGTGGGGTGTGAAATCGTGGAAGGGCTAACCGAGTTCGCCGCCGCCCTCGAACGTGGTGATAGTATCGAGGTGATTGTCGTCGGCACGACCGCCGTCCGCCCCGAGGACATGACGGTCGAGCAGCGGCGGCGGTGGCTGGTGTTGATGGAGGCGGCGAGGGTCGAGTACGCCCGGGTCCGTAACAATGAGGAACTACCGTGAGCGACCCGGTGGCGGAACTTAACGCGGTGGTGGCTCGGCTGGTGGGGAAGGAGATCGTGGGGGCGGAGATACGGTGGTTACACGGCGGTCACGTTCCGGAAGAACTGCGGCTGCGATTTTACGGCGGCGAGGAGCTACACATTAACGGCGTCGGTCTGCGAGACGGTGATACGGCCGTGTCGCTCGACCTGATCTCGGTCCGCTAAAATGACGCTTACCGGTGGTAGGATGGTAGCGGTCCACTTGACGCCGGGTAGCTAGGCGACCATACTAGGTGTCGTCCTACCGAGATCAGTATGACACCAGTTTCACCGATCGACAGGGCTGACTCGTCGCCGCCGGTATTAGCGGACCCGGCCGAGGTGCGGCGATACGTCGCCAAGCAGCACCGGTACGGCTACGACGTGGCGGAAATTACCCGGCGGGTGCGTACCAAGTTCCAGTGTGCGGCGACGCAAAAGCTAGTCCGGCACCACCTTGCGGAGATTCGCAAGTGGGACGCCGAGGCAGCTAACATCGACCGCGAGATGGCGGTCGCCGAGCAGTTGGCCCAGCTCCGGCTGCTGCGGCAGAAGGCGTACCGGGCGTTCGATAAGAGTTCGCAACCCCTTACCAAACAAGCGGTTGTGAACGGTGAGGTGGTGGACTTGGTGGTGGAGCGGGGGGCCGACGCCCGGTTCCTGACGGTAATACTCGGGATCGTGGACCGCGAAATCGAGATGCGGGACTTGAAGCCGGTGGAGCGGAGCGAGGTGCGGGCGAGCGTGGAGTCGTTCGACTGGAACTCGTTCCTGGCTATGCCTTTACAGCGGACCGAACCGGACCCGGTGGCTTCGGCGTTCGCGGCGTTGGAGGCGATGGGGCCGCGGACGGTAGTGAGCGAAACTGCTGAGAATCCAAGCGAAAACGTAACGGAGGGTGGTAAGTGAGGGACGACCAGCTATTTCGCATCGTAGAGAACAACGAGACAATCCCGCAGGACGCTCGGGACTGGATGGCTTACAACTGCTACGGTGGGGATACTGTCGGCACCGAACCCCTTATCTACGTGCGGCTTACGACGAATCCCGACGTGTTCGCCAACGTGCCGCTGCGGTTCCTGGACGAGCGGGTGGAATGGTCGATCCCGGGTGATAAGTGTGCCACGGTAGTGATCTCACACTACTGGAAAGGCACTGACGTGTGTGTAAAGCGGGCACCGCACGTCTGTCTCGCGGTGCTGGCGGAAGTGAAGACGGAGCAAGGGGTTATGAACCAGCCGGCGGCTCCGGCGGCGGTCACGCTACCCGGCGACGACCCGCTCAAGCCGTACACGATCACGAGTGACCTGTGAGCACGCCCCGCACCAAGTACGAGTACCGCCGGGCTCGCCAGCCGCACCGGTGTACGGAGTGTCGCGGTAACATTGAAGTCAAGACGGTATATCTGTTTACGGCGATGCCGCCCGAGCACGAGTTCAACGCCTCGAAGCCCCGGCGGTGGTACTGTAAAAAGGTGTGCCCCGGGTGTATGAAGCGTGGTAACTGGACTGAGCCGCAACCCCGTGCTGGTAAGGGGGTTACGTGAGCCACCTCGACCGGGCGGTGCGGCTGCTGCGGGCTCAGTGTGCGGTGTACCCGTGGGTGGTGCGGGTGGACGTGGACGACAGCAGCGGGTACGAGGTGATCGTGGTGTGGGTGCGGACGGTAAAGGACTTGCGGCGGAGTGTAGTGCGGAGCGACCCGCTCGGGTATCGGACGGAAGTTCGTGTGGAGCAACGAGATGAGTAATTTACCTCGCTGCTCGCCGAAGCCGGTGCTGCGGCCGTTCGCGGTGCCGGGTAAGGACTTGGCGACGGACGTGGCTTACGTCGCCGCGGCAATCCAGCTCGACCCGGGTATTAGTGCTCAGTGGGTGTTCGACGCGATCATGCACCACGTAGCGGAACTACCGTCGCTGCAAGAGTTTGAGAAGATCAAGGAGCGGATGGAGGAGGCGGAGTTCCAGTTGGACGAGGCTCCCCGCGAGGACGACCACTACGAGGATATGCGGGACTTGCGAAGACGCATCTCCGTGCGGATCGAGAACTTACGACACTGGCCGGTGAACGAGATTGACGGCCAGCTTGTGAGGTTGGGGGAACGGCTGGACGACGAGTACGACGACCTGACGTAACTACCGCCGTATCACACTTAGCCGCCTTCGGGCGGCTAGCTGCGTTTGTAGGGGCGGTGGTGTGCGGTGTGTGAACGGTGGGGCGGATGTTAGGGTCTGGGGGGTGAGGGTGGGTGGACTAGTACCACACCCTCTGGTCGGAGCCTATCTTGGCGAACACTCAAGCGGTCTGTACTTCGTTCAAGGTTCAGTTGCTCACTGGGCAGCACGCATTCGGTACGTCTGTCGTGCGGGGTTCTACGGCGGCGGACACGTTCAAGGCCGCTCTGTATCTCACCAGTGCTACGATAAACGCCAGCACGACCACGTACACGTCCACCGGGGAACTTACGGGGACCGGCTACACCGCTACCGGGGTTACAGTGACCAACGCCGTAGCCCCAACCTCCAGCGGCACAACGGCTTACTGGACGCCGTCCGCGAGCTTCTCGTGGACGACGCTCACCTCGTCGGCGGCGTTCGACGCCGTCCTCCTGTATAATTCAACGCAGGGTGACAAGGCGGTCGCCTGTTATACGTTCGGAAGTCAGTCTGTCACTGCGGCGAACTTCAGTCTAACCCAGCCGACGAATTCGTCCACCGATGCCCTATTGCGGATCGCCTGATGCACGATATCCCGGCCGATTCACGACTTACGTTCGTGGAACGTATCCCCGGCACCCGCAAAGCCCTGTATAGGTGCTCATGCGGTGTGACTAAGGCGTTCTTCACCTACAACGTAAAGTCAGGAGCCTCAAGCTCTTGCGGCTGTTACAACCGTGAAGTTTTGCGAGATCGAGACCACAGTAATGCCCCGAAGAAGCACGGGCATAATGTAGGTGGCAAGAAATCACGTCTGTACATGGTCTGGGAAGCGATGTGGCGACGGTGCTCGGCCACGAACGCGGCAGACTACGCCCGGTACGGCGGTCGCGGTATCACCGTTTGCGAGCGATGGTCGTCGTTCGCTGAGTTTCTAGCCGATATGGGAGAGTGTCCAGCCGGTAAGAGCCTAGACCGGATCGACAACAACGGCCCATATTCGCCGGAGAACTGTCGCTGGGCTACCCGCGTCGAGCAGAGTAATAACAAGCGTAGTAACGTGGTCATCACGTTCAACGGTATTACGAAGACCCGGGCCGAATGGGCTCGGGAACTCGGAGTGAGTCAGGGGCAGATCAAGCAACGGCAACGGCGAGGTATGTCCGTAGAACAGATTCTTGACCCGACCCCTCTGCCGCTCGGTCCAAAAGGTCCGCGAAAGAAGAAAGACCCCGCCTAACCCCTCCGCCCGGACCGAGCTATACCGTGCCCCCGACCGACGCCGAGTTCGTGAACCGCATCTTCCTCGGGACGGTGTTTTGTGCGGTGGTGTGCTGCGTCATAGCGGGGGTCGCAATCGCGTGGGCGGCCCGGGTGACGATCCGCTGTAACCGCCACGAGGCCCGGCTGGATGACCTGGAGGGACGCCGGTAATGCCTACGCCGCAACAACTTAAAGCCGAGATCGAGGGCGGGGCACTGGCCTCGGCCCTCGCACCGCATTGGGCAGCCGGTAACGACCGGACCGTAGCCGCGATGCTGAACGCGGTCACGACGACGCGGCTCGCCCCGATGCGGGTGAGCGTACTGGCGATGTTCCTCGTCGAGCGGGGTAAGTTGCGGGCGGTGTGCGAGGCTAAGGATAACGCCTTACTACCGGCCGGGGTACGAGATGTGTCGTTCCTACTCAACAAACTCATGGACGGGGCGGCGGACCGGGACGTGGACCCGAACCACCCCAAGCACGTCGCCCTCCTGGATGCCCTGGTGTCCGCTTCGGTACTGTCGGCGGAGGACAAGGCGGCGTGGCTGACCGCCTGCACGGTGCCGGCGTCCCGGGCGGAAGTGGTGTTCGGGGCGGGGTTTACGGTGAGTGAGCAACTGGTCGGTCACGCCCGGAACGGGGAGTAATGACGCATGGCGGACGTAAAGGTAGCGTGGGGGACGGCAGTAACGGGGACGGGCGGGATCAACTCGCTCGCCACGAGTTCGACGTGGGTGGCGGGGTATGAGTGGTACGTCGTGGATAACGGGACCGAGAAGGCTCTGGACTGGCTCCACCAGGGGTACGTTACCGTCGGTACTACCCCTACCGCCAACACGCAGATCAAAATCTGGCTGGTCGGGAGCTACGACGGGAGTACGTGGCCCGACGTGATCGACGGCACGCCCTCGGCCGAGACATGGACAAGTGCTGGCGTGCGTGACAGTTGCGCCAAACTAGCGGCGACGCTTATCGTGGACGCGACGACTAGTAACGTGGCGTACCCTTTCTTCTTTTCGACGGCGAGCTTGTTCGGCGGGAGCTGTCCGCAGAAGATAGCCGCATTTGTGTCGCACAATAGTGGTGTCAATTTGAACAGCACCGCCGGGAATCAGGTGTACGCGACCCGTCCCGTCTACGTGACGGTGACGTAAATGATCGGGTGGTATCTCAACGCCAGTACCCCCGCCCTAAACCGATCGCCGGGCGGGGTTTCCGTCGCCCAGTGGCTCCTCGGGACCACCGGGTGCGGCGGCCTTGTGTGGCCGGACGAGACCGGTCTTACGGCGGGGGCGACGGTATCGTCGTCAGCAAAATGGGTCGGGTCTCCCGGATCGCCTTCGTTAGCTGAGGTGGAAGCGTCGGGCGGTAACGGAGTTACGCTGGCCCTACCTTACGTCGGCGGGGTCGGAGGGAGTACCTACGGCGATTCCTGGATACTGTCGTTCTGGTTCACGCCGTTGTCGTTCGGGTCGGGGACGTACAACAACGTCATTGACGAAGCAAATCGGTGGCTCAGTTCGTTTTACAACTCGTCCGGCACGAACACGTTCGCGTCCACGTTCGGAACGCTGACCGCCGGCGTTCGCTACCGCCTATCGCTGGCATACTGCTCGACCGGGACGACCGCAACTGTACCGGGGGTGCGGACTTACACGAATGCCGTCGGATTCGGGACGACGGGATACGCGGCCGGTACGGACCCGTTCATCACGATGGGTACGACGATGTCGGTATCCCTCGGCGGGAACCCATCGGGCGGGGCGTCCGGGTTCATGACGGCCCGGTATGGCGGTATTCGATTCGTCCGGTATCAGGCCGGGAGTGCCACGACGGTCGCCGATCAGTTAGTCGCCCTCGATTATCGAGAAGCGTCTCTCGGATACCCGACGTTCCTCAACCGTTGGTCCCGGCGAAACTGGATTTTCGGCCAGAGTGGGTCGTCCCCCGTCACCGTCGCCCTCACCGGTCAATCCACCACGTCCGCCCTCGGTACGCTCACCCCGTCCGCAGCCGTAACTCTCACCGGATTAGCAGGTACGGGCGGAACCGGCACGCTCTCGCCGACCCTCTCGCCTACTCTAACCGGACAGTACGTAACCGCCTACGGCCCTACTTCGATCCCGTGTCCTGATGGTCAGGCCCGGCAGTACGACGTAGGTCCGTTCACCGGCGGGACGGGCGACTACGCCACGCTCACCGGGACGGTAAGGGTCAGCCGGGACACGGCTTACGACGAGGACGGTGCCGACACCGGATTCTGGCGGGTCGGGTACTCGGGCACAGTCGGGCCGTGGACGGTGGTACTCCAGTACGCGACCCCGGTAGACGGTTCGACCCGGTTTTTGGCGGTATTCTGTTCGTCCGCTGCTCCCGCCGACATGAGCTACGGGCAGGACACGGGCGTTACGAGCTGCTGCGGAACGTATACCACGTTCAGCGAGGGCGGGAGTGGCACCGGCACCCAGCCCGACCCGCCCGACGTAGCCCCGGTCGGGTTGTGCGACGGGTGCGGAGACCTGTTCCCGACCGCCGCCGTAGCTCAGACCGGGCAAGCCGTTACGTCCGCCGCCGGGACCGTCACGTACTCCGCATCGACCGCCCTGACCGGATTGTCCTCAACAACGGACACGGGGACGCTCACCCCCGAGACCGGCTACGTTCTATCGCTGACCGGGCAGGAAATTACAGCTTCGACCGGGTCGCCGACGCCCGCGGTAGCCACCTCCCTCACCGGAGACAACGCCACGGGGGCGGCCGGGACGATGGTGGTGGGTGTGGCGTATACGCTGGTCGGGAACGGGGTTACGACCGCGGCCGGGGCGGTGACGGTTACGATTGCCGCGACGCTAACGGGCGACGCTGCTACGACCGCGGCCGGGACGCTCACCGCAGACCTGTCCGCAGCCCTGACCGGCAACAGCACGACTACCACCACCGGGACGCTAACCCCGGAACTGGCCGCCGCGATCGTCGGCCTCTCGACCACGCCAGCTCAGGGCACGATCGACCCGCAGACGGGTTGGCTGATCCCGCTCACCGGGCAGAGCGTCACCATAAGTCAGGGCACGCTCGGGGTTAGTATCACGGTCGGGATCACCGGGCAGTCGGCGGCGGTGAGCCAGGGGTCGTTGACGGCGAGCGTCTACGTACCGTTCGGCGAGCTGTACGGAAAATGGGCGTACCCCCAACCTAAGACGGGCCGGTGGCAGTACACTAGTCCGAAGGCCGGTAAGTGGACGTATCCGGACGAACTAGCGGGGCGGTGGACGCCGTCCGTGTAAGAAATAGTGGGGCGGATTCCTTACAACTGACCCGGTATCTTGATGGCCGTTGACCCCAACAACCAGAGCTACGCCCTGTACCGGGGCGAGGACGTGACGGTCGTGCTCACCGGCACCGACGGCACGAACCCGACCGGTTGGACGATGATCGCCACGGTAGCCGAGGCGCCGGGGGTGATCCCGCCCGAAGCCAGCACCACGACCGTAACCGTAGGCGGGAGCAGCCCTTACACGCTCACGTTCTCGTTCACCCGGGCACAAACGCTGCTCTGGCCCGAGACTCTGATCGCGTGGGACATCTGGCGGACGAACAGCGGGTATAACTTACGGCTGGCGGGCGGGAGCTTTACGGTGCTGCCGAGTGCCCGGGATAACGAGTAGGAGGGGTGATGTGGATTATCCGAAGCTACCCGATGGCATGATGGGGTTCACGACGGAGCAGATCGCTGAAATTATGCGGGACGACGCGGGCGTGGTGATCACGATCCCGCCGGACCGCATTTCGCTCGCCCGCAAGCCGGCCACCGGCTTTATCAGGTGTGGAGACGTGGCTAAGGTCGTGAGCGAGCAGACGTTTAGCGAAGCCGAGATACTGGAAATCTACGGCGAAAAACGCGGACGACTCCTGCTCGACAACGCCAACAAGTTGCCCGAAACGGAGCAATCATGATCACGGTGAACGTCAGGGCTGACGACCGCAACACCTCCGACCAACCCACCGTCGTCGGGAGCTAACCGTGCCGTTCCTGCCGCGTAACCCCGAGCACCACACCGCGGACGTGGTCGCGTTGCACCGGGCCACGCTCGAAAACCCGCTCGATGACACGCCGCACCTCGTCTACGCGGACGCGATGGACGACGCGGGTGCCCACGAGGAGGCCCACACGCTGCGGCGGCTGGTGAAGCTGCGGGCGGCGATCGGGACGAAGATACCTACTCCCCCGCGGAGCGGTAAACCGGTTACGGCGTATAAGGATAAGTTGCCCGTCACTAACGTGGCTGCTAACCCGGACCCGGATCGGCAACGGCACGAAACCGGTCCGCACATTCGCCTCCCCGACATCAAGACGGCGGAGTTACCGGCCGCGGGTGATCGGAACCGACGGGCGAGCTGGGAGCACGACCGTTACTTACGATTCGTCCCAGAAACCGGCGGGGCGATGATCGGGGCGAGGCAACGGGTGGCGAATTATCATCGGCGACTACGGACGCCGTATAACGCTTACGAGTACGGTCCGACACGAGCTTTCATCCACAGCGACACCGTGAAACACCTCCTCGGAGAGACCGATGCCCAGTAACCTCGATGTCGATACCACCGCCGAACGCCTCTACCCCAACGAAAACGTGTTCCGGTGCCAGAACGGGGTTTACATCAAGGCCGCCCCCGGCAACTCGGGGGTGGTGTACGTGGGGTTCGCTAACACCGTCACGGCCGGGACCGCGGCCGACACCGACGGCTACCCCCTGAGTGCCGGGCAGGAGCGGCTTGTTAGCCCCGGGGAAGTGCTGAACCAAGACTGCTACAACATCTGGGTGATCGGGTCAGCCGCGAATCAGGCGGTGTTCTTCGAGCCGGTGACGAACACGCCGCTCGGGTACGACCAAGTTACCTACACACCGTCGGTGTAACGTGGCGAAACGGAAACGACGCGACGACCGCCCCGACGTAGCCAACGTGCCGCACCCGGTCTGCACGGCGTGCCTTACGTCGCCGGGGATCGTATACGACGCGGGCGTGGAAATGTGTCGAGAGTGTTACGACGCGGTCTCGACCCGGTTCCGGCTGCACTTCAACAGTTACGGCGGTTGGCACCGGTTCTACACCCCGGATAATAATCCCGGGTTCGACAACGTCGTGCGGTGTCTGGAGGACGGCGGGACGTGACCTACATCCCCGACGCCGACCTGATCGCCCCGCCCCTCTGCCCCGAGTGCGGGCTGGAGACGGTGTGGTCAGGGTTCGACTACGAGTGTCCGGTTGTGGTGGGGGTGGTGGATTACGAGTACGTCATGCCGCCCGACGAGCCGACCGAGTCGCCGCCGCTCTGTCCCGAGTGTGGGGCGGAAATGTACGAGGACCGCGGCCGGTACGACTGGGTGTGTCCGACCCGGTATCACGCCGCGGACATCGAGAACTATTCCGGCGAGCCGGACCCGGTGGATGAGGACTCGCCCGATGGACAGTGACGAAGCGGCTCTCAAGCGGGCTATCCACGAGCGGCCGATGGACGACACGCCGCAGCTCGTGTTGGCGGATTATTACGACGACAACGGGCGGCCGGACGAGGCCGAGGCGAGGCGGTTTCTCGTTAACGAGCTAAAACGACCGGGTGACGAGTTCGGGCAAAGCCCGATCTTCCACGTCCCGGGGTACGCGAGACGGATTCGCCCGCACGTTTTGACGGCGGCCGACGAGATGGACCGGAGCTACGCCGACGCCCCGCACGAAGACAAGACCGCGTTATCGACCCGAGCCTTACAGATCCGGGAGATCGCCCGGGCTACGCACAACACGGCGGCGTCACGACGGTGGCAGCAGAACAAGGCTCTTGCCAAGTCGCCACCGACCCGGGAAGCTATCGACAATGCGGTCGCCGACGGTGTCGGGCCACATGACGTGTCGAGCTGGGCGTGGACGGAGTCGCGGGTACGGGGGTCGAAACTACCCGTCACCGAGGCCGCCACGCATGACGCCCACGCCGCCGCGATGAGCGAACACGACCGGCTCGCCCGGCACTGGTCGATGAAGACCGGTTGGCAGGCGTCCGTAAAGCGTACCGGCCACGAAGAAGCCCGCAACCTGCACCACGCCGCCGCTATTATGCTGCGGGAATCCGCCAATTCGCCCGCCGAGTAACACGGAGCCCCTGTGAAGAAGAATGACGTGGTCTACGCCGCGGTCCACACCCGGAGCGGGTGGCGAGTGATCCCGGGCGTGATCCTGAACACCGACGGGCACAGTATTACGTCGGTAAGCTACCCGATCCACGCCATCGACCCCGAGAATCCGGACCGCCACGCGAAGGGGTTCTGGTCGCCCGGGGCGGGGGGCGAGCCGATCGTGTGGGTGGACGACCCCGACAAAGCGGTGACGGCCGCCCGGGAGCACATTATCGCCCGGCACACGGCCGCCGCGACGAAGGAGTGCGAGAAGCTATCCCGGGCGGTGTTCGCGGGCGAGCTGCCGCACGGGTTCGTGAAGGCGGACCGGCACGCGGTGTACGGGTAACGGGGGTTGCTGTGGCACGCAAGATGGAAACCGACCCGGTCAAGCTCGCCGAACGGTTCTGGTCGCGGGTTAACAAGGACGGTCCGACCGTCCGGGACGGTCTAGACCAGTGCTGGGTCTGGACCGCCGCAAAGAGTTGTGGCTACGGGATCGTCTACATCAATGGGAAGAACTGGGTGGCGAGTCGGTATTCCTGGTACATGGCTCATGGCGATCTCGGCGGCCTGAACGTGCTCCACAAGTGCGACAACCGCGAGTGTGTCCGGCCATCACACCTTTTTCTCGGCACACACGCCGATAACTCGGCGGACATGGTTGCGAAAGGACGAGCAAAGACCGGGAAGGATAGCGGACCGTCCAAGTACCCGGAGCGGATGATCCACGGCGAAGAACACCACATGGCGAAACTCACGGAAGCCGATGTCGTCTGGGCGAGAACGCACTATCGGCCGCGGGATCGTGTATACGGAGCGACGAGGTTGGCCGAACGATTCGGCGTGACGACAACGACCATGTTATTCGCCATCAAGGGACTAACGTGGAAACACCTCTCGGAGCCAGTCAATGCCGATCGTAGCTGAGTGTGATCCGTTCGCCATGCACGAGCGACTATGGGGGTACCCCCGCGGCCACCAATACCACACCTACTTTTATCAGACTCAGCGGGATATTATCCAGAGCGTAGTTAACAACAACAAGACGGTAGTAGTCGCAGCCAATAAGACTGGGAAAGACTTCGTAGCGTCATACATTTGCCTGTGGTATTTCTTGCACCCTGAGGTGACCCGCATCGTAACCACGAGCGTGAAAGATAGTCACCTCGACGTGCTGTGGGACGAAATCGACCAGTGGATCGCCCGGTGTAAATACCCGCTGCTGGTGGAACACGGCGGCCCGCTGTACCGGACGTACCGCAAGATTCGCAAGGTCGTGAACGGCGTCGAGCAGCCCCGGTCTTATATCCGCGGGATGGTGTCCGCCAAGCCCGAAGGTCTACAAGGTCACCACGCCCCACGAACGTTGTTCGTTGTCGATGAGGCGAGTGCGAGCGACGACATCGTGTTCGACATGGGCGAGAGCTGGTCGGGCAAACAACTATATGTGGGAAACCCGACAAGAAACTCGGGGCGGTTCTACCGCGACTGTAAGGCCGGCGACCTGCTCGCGGCGGTATAGTGCGGTATCGCCCGGGAGCCCGTATGCACTCATTCCTCACGCTCGACCAGCTCCCGCCCACGCACCGCGTGTGGGTGGACGCGGCCCTGACCGCGGTGAAGGCCAACCCCGAGCCGAACAGTATAACGGGGTCGCCCGACGGCGTGACCGTATACCGGGTCTACACGACCGAGTACGAGACGGACCGGTACACCAAGTATCCGAACGGCATTGTTACGTTCAGTCCGTCGCGGCTGTACGTACTGCGGGCGTCCAGGCCCGGCGAAGCGGACGAACTGGTCGGGCTGGAAGGTGGTCATCTCACCCGGTACGCCTCACCGAAGACGTGGCTCGGGCGGCCCGTGGTATACGCGGAGGGCGTGGCGTGACGACGGACGAACAGGCTTTGCGTAACGCCGTGAGTGCCAACCCCCACGACTGGACCCCGCGTTTAGTCCTAGCCGACTACCTAGACGACACCGGCGAACCCCACCACGTCGAGGAGGCGGCCCGCATCCGGCAGGCGGCCGACCCGTCCACGCCGCTGGGGCGGGCGGTGGCGGCGAGCCGGCGAGCGTTCGGAACGACACTCAAAAACCCGACTAACCCGCTGTACCCAGCTCACGCCAAAGGAGCAGCTACGCGGGGTGAGAAGTTGATTCACACACTGATTCACGGGCCGAACCTCGCGGCCCGCGGCTCTGCCGCCTACGACCTGATTGCTGTACACGACCGCCACATCGTCAACCATAACCGAGCTGCGGACGCTCTCCCTCCGGTAGACGGGTTGCATACGGTCGCCGCCGGACACCACGGTGAAGCCGGTATGTGGCTCCATCAGTACGCTCGTAACATGCGGTAATGCCGGACGAACCCCGCTACGCCCGCAAAGTCATCACCATCTCGGCCCTCGACTCGCCGAACGTGGCTTACGGCTTACGTCAAAAGGAACTCGGGCACAAAGCCACCGGCCGCGATCACCGCACCGGCGACCCCATCGTACCTGGGGTGTTGCGGTACGACGAGTACGTTCACCGCTTGCAGACGTGGGACAAAGCCCGCATCGAGATTGGCGTGTACGGGCGGTTCTACGAGGGGGCCGACCAACTCCTCTACCCGCCCGACTGGCTCGATAACGCCCACGAATTCCACGCTATTATCTCGCAGCCGCGGTACCAGCGGCCGTTCCGCCGGTTTCTCGGCATTGACGTGGGCGAAGGCGGCGACGAGACGGTGTGGACGGTAGTAGATCGGCTCGGGATTATCCACGAGGAAGGCGAGCGGACCCCGGACACGTCCGTTATCCCCAAGCGTACTCGGGAATTAATGCGGCTGTACCGCATCCACGCCTACGACACCGCGTTCGACCGGGGCGGCGGTAAGACCCATGCCGATGCGTTGCGGCAACTCGGGTTCGCGGTCCGGACGGTGGCGTTCGGGGCAAGTCCGGGGTACGCACAGTGGGACGACGTTGACGAGAACGGCGACCCCGACCCCGCGGTAGCCCGCCACCTGCTCGAACTCAAGTCGGTGTTCAAGAACCGCCGGGCACAACTGTACTGGGAAGGGTCCGCCCTGTTTAACCCGGCCCGGTGTATCGCCCCCGGGCTGGCGACGCCGGAGGGCGAAGTGCCGCCCTTGCCCGACGACGCCGACTACCGGGGTCGGCTGGCGAGCCCGGACGGGTTCGGCCTCCCGCCCGACCTGTTAGAGCTGCGGCGGCAACTCGCCCCGGTGCCCAAGCTCCGGGACGGGGAGGGGAAGGGCTGGCTCCCGCCCAAAAAGAAGAACAAAGACACTAGCACGGAGCGGTCGCTAACGGATATCTTAGGGTGCAGCCCGGACCGGGCGGACGCCTTCGTGATCGCGGCCCACCTGATGATCGGCGCGGAGTTGGAGGCGGGGCCGGCTATCATCCTGGCCGCCGATATCCGGGACCGGACTCTCCACACCGGGAAGCGTCCGCTCCCGCCCGGCGAGAAGGTGGGCGATTACGACAACGTGCGATTCGTCAAGGCGGGCGAGCCCATCGTACTCGACACGCGGCAGATACTCGGTGAGCTAGCCCACGCGAACGGTAACGGCAAGAACGGGAAGCACTGATGCACGACGGGCACGCCCTACTCGCCGCCTCCCGGGAGCGTCCGGAGGACGACACCCCGCACCTCGTTTATGCCGACTGGGCGGACGATAACGGGATGCCGCACGCTGCTGCTCACATCCGTAACGTAATCGCCCAAGCTCGAAAGCCGCGATCAACTACATCCGGGCGACAACGCCCGATGACGGGGTCTTATACCTTCAAGACCAGTACAGGCGACGATCTCAGCCCGGAGGGCCGCGGCGTAGCCCTCTACCAGCATCCTAACGGTACGTCCACGGTACAGGTTCTTCACGCCGCACCGCACCCCGACAAGGGGTGGACCCACGAGCACTACTGGGACGATATCATCCCTCACACGGAAGCGGCGGAGCGAGTCCGTAATCTCGTCGCGGAAGGACACCACCCGGTCGGTCTGTACGCCCGGGCCGCGGCAAGAGGTGTTTAGTATCACGGCGGTCCCGCGGTGGCGGGGGCGGACCGGGCGTTTCTGCTGCTTCCAGCCCGGGGCGATAGGCCAGCCCCCCGGCGAGGGTTTACGGGGCCGGGGAAGATTAGCAGCGACACCCGTCCGACGCCGTTGCTAGGAGACACGATGACCGACGAGGACGCCCTAAAAGCCGCGGTCCACGCCAGCCGCGGGGACGCCACGCCCCGGCTCGTGTATGCAGACGAACCTATCAAGAAACCGTGCCGAGTGTGCCGCACCCTATACGTACCGAGCGTCGGTAGTTTACGCCACGCGAGTTACATCTGCAAACCGTGCAATCGGACCGTACAGAGTGCGTGGAGGCAAAAACGCGGTATAAAAATCAAGGCTACTATGACGCGATGCCGTACGCCCGGGTATACAACGTGGATGGGGATGCTGGCAAGATGTTACCATTCTCACGTTGCGGCGTACCCGTATTATGGTGGCCGAGGTATTACTGTTTGTGACCGGTGGCGAGAGTCATTCGAGAATTTCATCTCGGACATGGGGGAGAAACCAGGGCCGGGCTACTCGTTAGATAGGATAAATAACGACGGACCTTACAGTCTGGAAAATTGCCGTTGGGCATCCAAGAAATCTCAAGCTCGAAACCGCCGAAGCAGTCACAGTGTTACTTGTTTTGGAGCGACTAGGACGATTGCCGAGTGGGCCGAAGTTACGGGACTGGCGGCCTCGATGATTAGCTTACGCCTCGTCCGACTAAAGTGGACGCCCGAGAAAGCCCTTACCACACCGTCAAGACGGGCGACGACCAATGCATGAAGACGAAGCAGCCCTGCTCCGGACCGTACATCAGAACCCCCGAGACGCGACGCCGCGTCTGGTTCTGGCCGACTACTACGATGATAACGACCGCCCGCAGGAGGCGGCCATGCACCGGTACATCGCCGAGCCGACCGACCGGCACCGGGACTTGTTCGTGGGGCAGCACGGCGGACGAACTTCGGACGCGGCCCACCAACTGAGCCACCACATCTATAAGCAGGCGTTCGCCCACGGGGATAAATTCCCCGCCGCCGACGAGCCGCCGTATGATCCGGCTTACCGTGTTGCCCGTAACGCCGGGTACGCGGCTGACGAGGGGAGTGTCGGACCGGGGCGGATGGACCGGCATCACCGGGCCGCGGAAGGACACGCCGAAGAAGCTCGTAACTACGAGACACTGCCGAGTCGTCATAACCTACCACCGGCTTCCGTAGACGCGGCGGCCGAACTGCACACACTACATACCGCCGCCGAGAAACTACACCGGCACGCCCGTAATACGCTCCGCGGTGTTGCGTAATGGACATCGTCCGCCCCGCCGCCGGCCCCGCCGGCCCCGCCGGGCTCGACGCCGCGGTAACAACCCCGGGCGGACTCGTCCCCGGGATGACCCGGCCGCCGGGGCTCAAACCGCACGCCCCGCTGTTCGACGCGGACCGACACCCGGGGCGACAGTCCGGCACGCCCGACCCGACCGCGGGCTTCCGCTACCTCGAAGACAGTGCGTGGGTCTTCGCCCCGTTCAGTTCACACCTGAGTAGATGGCTCGCCTATGAAACCGAGGGCGAGTTTTTCTTGTTGGTGCGGTTCAAGCGGAAGGACGGCGGCGAGACCCGCACCTACAGTTACCGCTTCTCGTCCAGTGCGGAAGTAGCGAGCATCGACACCTCGATGAAGCGTAGTCCGCATCCGTACTCGGCCGTGCTCCGACCGAGAGTTATCCAAGCCGGCGTCCCGTTCTCCTAACCAACGCCGCATCTACCATGAACTATACTGGTTCCTTCTCGCTCAACTCGCTCGGCCTCGGCCAGTCCGGGCTCATGCAGGCGTACCAAACCGGTATGACCGCCCAGAGCGACGCCACGGGGTACAAGCCGTTCGCGTACAACCCCGACTCCGGGAAAGTCCGCCGCCCCCGGCAGGGCGACCCGGCCGTGGATAGTTTCCAGCGGTATCTGGAAGCTAGCATGGCGAACAACCTGCCCAGCTACCCGCTGAGCAACCCGTTCAACCACGCCGCCCACTACCGCAACGTGGTGTACACGGCGGTGAGTTCGATGATGCGGGTGCTGAGTAGTGCGTCGATCCGGCTGGAGATCAAGCGGGACGGTAAGGGCGGGATGGCGTCGGTGGCCGGGGACAGCCGGGATCACGACTACGTGGAGTTCAAAGACCACTACCTGTCGGACTTCCTCCGTAGCCCCAACCCGGCGGACGACTTCGCCTCGTTCCTCGGCAAGTGCATTCTGCAATACCACTTGACGGGCCGGCTCCTCATCTGGGGCGTGCCGAACAAGTGGGGGCTCCCGGTCCGGTTCTACGTGCTCCCGACCGCCCTCTGTATCCCAAACCCCGGCGTGCCCACCGACCGCTACCCGATGGGGGCGTGGCGGATACAGAACTACTACCCGAGTAGCGGGATGGTAGGCATCCTGCCCGGCCCGGCCGCCGGCATCGCTAGCACCCCCGGGGCGTTGATCGACGCCCGGGAAATCTACGTGATGAACAACCCGCACCCGCTCTTTAACTGGGCGAGCCTGTCGGGGCTGGACGCGATGGGCGTGCAGACCGATGTCGTGGAGATGATGGACAAGGCGTTCTGGTCGGTGTACCGGCAGGGGCCGCGGATCGCCGGCATCCTCACCGCCCCCGGCGCGACGGCCGACCAGATTGACGACCTGAACTCGGCGATCAACTCGACCTACGCCGGCCCCGATAACGCCGGGAAAATCTGGACGACGGGTGGCCGTGTCGATGCCCCGAGCTTCACACCCATCAGCCTCGGGCCGGAACAGCTCGACATCACCGCCCGGGCGACCTACGAGGCCCAGATCATCGCGGCCGTCACGGGACAGGACCGCACCGTGCTCGGGCTCAAGACGGACGGGGTCGGGTCGTACTCGGAGCGGTGGGCGGCGATGGCCGACGTGCGGGAGCGGACGTACATCCCGTGGCTCGGGATGCTGGCGTCGATGCTCACCCGCGGCCCGGTGCGGGACTGGGGGTTGGAGGACAAGGGCGTCCGCGTGGCGATCCGGCTGCCCCGACTCAACGACCCAGTGATGGTGCAGGCCGACACGAACGCCGGGGCCGCGGACGGCACGATGACGACGGACGAAGTGCGTGCCCGCCGTGATATGGGGCCGGACCCGTTGGGGCTCGGACACCTGCCGCCCGCCATCCGCACGATGACACTGCAACTCGCCGCAGAGCAAGGCGGCCTACCGCCCAACCCTACCCCACCCGGCGACGACGGTAGTGAGGAGACGGTAGACATCGCCGACCCGAGCGACGACGGTACGGCGTTGGGTGCTCTGCGGGCTAGCCGGGAAGAACCCGAGGGCGAGCCGATCGCCTCGACCGCACAGGTGGAGGCGGCTCAGCAAGCCCGGGCCAAGACCGGCCAGCCCCGCAAGCCCGCCGGGTCGTCCGCGGGCAAGAAGTCGCCCAAGCCCAAACCCAAGACGAGCGGCGGCGGGAAGGGACCGCCGATAAAGAAGGCGATCACCGCCCCGGACGACGGGGATGATTTGGCGAGGGGCGTGACCGTTCTGTACCACGAGACGCCCGCCAAAAACATCGACTCGATCCTAACGAACGGGCTGCGGCAAAACCCGCACATGCGGTCGCCGAAGTGGTATACCCTCACCGACAGCCTGCCCGGGGCGATCAACTACACGTCCGGAGCAACGGACCGGCACGTCGTGGAAATCCACCTGCCACCGGACGCGATGGACCGGTACGTATGGCCGAAGCCCGGGGCGAGCGATCACTACGGGAACCAGTACGCCGTCCGTGGTACGGTCCCTGCCGAGTACATCCGGGCCGTCCACGCACCGGACGATAACGGCGAGTTCGTCCGCCAGACGGTCGGCGAGCACAAAGCCCTCCCCGAGAACCCCGAGCACCGCACCGAAGCCGTCTACGGGCTACACCTCGCACTACAGGCGGACCCGCTCAACCACGGGCTGCGGCAGGTGTACGCGGACGCCCTGGACGACGTGGGGGCGAGTCACGAGGCGACAGTGCATCGGGCGATTGCGGTCGCCCACCTGCACGGTGATGAAAATCACCCGGAGGTACGGGAGCAGTTCCACGGACTATATCACGCGGCCGATCCTGAACTATCGAAGGTCGCGTCTCACATCGCCCACGAGTACAGTGAGCGGGTGGTAGACCACGGGAATGAGTACGGCCCGGTAGAACACCTTGATGACGTGCTCGGCGGGGCGGCTTACCGGCACGCGAGTCGGGCCAACCAGAATGTTCGTCTCGGGAACTACCGGCAGGCGTCTTTGGAGCATGGGTGGGCGTCTAACGTCCACGGGGAAGCCGCCGACGAGTACGCGGCACGGGCCGCATACCGGAATAGTAGCGAAGCCCTCCACCGCCACGGACACGCCCTTAACGCTATCGCCGAAGCGGCCAACCGGGTAGCCCGCACCACGCTCGGCACGGTGCCGGAAGCCCGTACTATCAAGTCCGACATCGCCCAATCCGCCTTCACCGACTCGCTCGGCGGGACGCTCGTGCCCGCGGCCGGGTCCGCCACCGTGCCCACCAAGAAGAAGCGTCGCGTCCTCCGCGGGCATGAGGCTCACGACGTTATCGAGCGGGCGGTGGCGGACGTGCTGGGGGTGCCGGCCGCCGTCGAAGCTAAGGCGGAGTTAGCGGACCCCGACCCCGTGCCCGCGTTCGACCGCTACGCCGCCCACCGTAAGCACCTCGCCACGCTGCCGGTAGTGGGTAGTAGCCCGCTCGGGAACCCGGTCGATCACAGCAACGTGAGCCACCTCATCACGCTGCAACACCCCCGCCGGCAGATCAAGGCGGTGTTCAAGCCGAGCGAGGGCGAGCAGCCGGGGCTACGGCAGCACATCCCGATGCACGCCGGGGCACAGGCGGCCCGGGAGTCGGCCGCTTCCCACGTAGCACAGATCGCCGGCTACCACGACCTCGTACCCGCTACTACACTCCGCCACCACGAGGGGCAGCACGGCAGTGTGCAGCGGTTCGTCGGGGACGGTATCCTGGCGGCCAAGCTCGGGCACGAGGAGCGGTTCGGGAGCAACCACCACGACGTGCGGCGGGCGGCGGCATTCGACTACCTGATCGGCAACACCGACCGCCACCTCGGGAATTGGCTGGTGCGGCCGACCCCGCACGGCGATAAGATTACCCTCATCGACCACGGGCTAGCGTTCCCCGACAAGCACCCGACCGGGGCGGCGTGGCACCACGAGGAGATGATCCGCCGCACCTACCTCCACCGGACGGGCGGTAACGATCCGCCGCCGAACCCGGGCGGGAGCGACCCGGACGGTAAGTGGCTCGCCATCCGCCGGACGCTGACCGAGCACGGCCTGTCGAGCAAGGCCATAGCCGACACGGGCAAGCGGTGGCGGGTGCTGACGAGCGGCCGATTCCACTTCGGGGAGCTGCTGAGTGAGCACCCGGACTACCTGATCGGTAAGCTCAACACCGCCTCCACCCGGTCCGGAGTATAACGTGCTCGCCCCGCACCACGACTTCGACCCGACGACCGACGAGGGGGCTCTGGCGGCAGCCATTAGGGCAGCCCCGCACGACGATACCCCTAAGTTGGTGATGGCGGATTGGCAGGACGACCACGGTAGTTCGGCAGTCGCCGCCATGTACCGGCACGTCGTCGGTAACGGCCCCCGGTCGCCGCGTTACGACGGTCCACTCACCTCGGAAGACGGGTATGCGGTAAGCCGTCACGCCGGGCTACTGTCGGAAATCGCAACGGGGAACCGCCGCGAGTATCACGACACAATGGGGGCGGCCAACGCCGCGGCTGACTACGCCCGGATCGCCGCAGCCAACCCGTCGAACCGACCCGCCGGCCACCACCGGGCGGCTGTCGATCAACACGTACAAGCCGTCATCGGGCACGACGACCGCTTTGACGACGGCCACCACGCTCGCGCCAACCTCGCCCACCGGTTTGCCATTGCCGTACACCGTCGCCTAGCGGAGCAAGCCTAACATGCGGGTCGATCTGCACGAGTTGTCGCCCGACGGGGTACACGTCCTCGCCGGGAGTTACGTCCTCCACGCCGGGAACATCCGCCCGGTGCCGAGCCAAGTGCCCGGCTCCTTGACGCTGCTCAACAACGTGCTCGCCGGGGTGACGATCCCGGTGCCGGGCGGCGACAGCATCACCCCGCTCACGGACCCGAAGGGGTGGCTGGAAGGGCTGCACACCCGCCTGCGGTCGCCGTACCTCCAAGCTAGCAAGGCGGTGGCGTGATGCTGGAGCCGTACCACGACTTCGACCCGACCACGGACGAGGGGGCGTTGGTCGCCGCTATAAGGGCGGACCCTCACGCGGACACGCCGAAACTTGTCATGGCCGACTGGCAGGACGACCACGGCAGTCCGGTCGTGGCGGCGATGTATCGCGGGGCGGTTAAAGGCGGCGATACGCCGAAATATGTCGGTCCGCTCACTGCTGCCGACGGGGCGGCTGTAAGCCGGCACGCGGGAATGTTGTCAGGGCTGGTCAAGCGGCGACCGGCTAATCCGCACGTCCGCGGGTCATTACCATACGCGGTCAACGTGGCCGCGACGTATGCTCAGCACGCCGCTACAGACGGTCCGATGACGGGGGCGGGGTTAGTTCGGGTCAACCGACACGCGATGGCCGCCGACTTTCACACCGATGCCTTGATGCACCACGCGATGAGTCGGACGCTCACCAACCGACAAGCCAATCTTGCCCACCGATTCGCTTACAGCATCCACCGCCGACTCGGCGGGCAGGAGTAATATGTCCGACTACATCAAGGCCGCCGACCTGCATACCGCCCTCGTCCGCGTCCGGGACGAGACGAAGGCGAAGGTGTGGGCGGAAGCCTACGCTGCCGGCCGCAAGGATGAACAGGATCAGTACGCGAAGGCCATCCAGCTCGTCACGCTGGGGCGAGCACTCACGGGCGGCCAACAGGTCGTGACGCAGCCGCTCGGGAACACTTCGGGAACAGCTTGGGAACAGTTCCTCGCCGCCCCTACTACGGTCGCGGACCCGGTAGCCGAGGCGGCTCGGAACGTGAAGGCGTTCGCCGAGAACCCCGCCCTACCCCGCCGCGAGAACCCGGACGGCCCCGCCTACGGTAAGCTCTTGCAACTCACGGAGGGGTGGGTCCACCCGGACGGGGCGGTGACGGTGCTGCACAGCCCGGCGGAGGCCCACGTCGCCGCCCTCGCCGAAGCGGACCCCGGGGTGTCGCAGGCGTTCCACGCGAGCCTCGCCCGCCACGCCCACCGGAAGCACCCGGGCGAGTTCGTGGACGACGACGTGAAAGACTACGCTTTCGACAAGGGGTTCATCCACCTCACGGGCCGGGGCCGCACGATCGAGGCGACCGGGAAGCACGAGATGCTGTTGAAGCACCGCAAGTTCCTCAAAGAGCTGGCGATGCGGGCGACCACGCTCGTGTTCCGGCCTGTGGACGGAGATGACTACGAGGTGAAGGCGAAGCGTGAGGGTAAGGCCATTCCCGCCAACCCCCGCCACCGCACCGCCGACGTACTCGGCACGCACGCGGTGGTGCAGGACGCCCTGAGCCGGGGCGACACGCAGTACGCCAACCGACAGCGGGAGATTCACGCCGACGCCCTTGACGACGCCGGGGCCGTGCGGGAAGCCGCGTTGGAGCGGGTGCTGGCGGGGCAGCAGCCGGCGAGCCACCTAGCGGCCACGTTCAAGAACGCCGCCAACCTCAAGCGGGCCGCGAGGAGCCGGACGGAGGCGGCTCACGGGACAACAGAAGAAGCGTACCAACAGTCTCTCGATAACGGCCCGCTCATCGGCGATACGAACGGCATCGTTATCGACCACGCCGGGCGAGCGTTCGATTGGTCGCACGGGGCACAATTCTCATCCCGTCTCGGCGAGCAGAAAGCGGCAGGTGAGCATCACGACCGGGCTGCATGGCGGCACGACCGGACCGCCGCCGGCATGATCGAGCGGGGGTTTCCCGAACTCGCCGCCCTCCACCGCCACGCCGCCGAGCAGCATCGCATCGCCGCCGCGTACAACGCCGCCGCACATTATGCGGACACGCAGCGGACGGTGAAGGCCCAAGATTTCGAGGAGGGGGCGAGTGTAGCCCACATGCCGGCCGCGAAGTTCACCCCGGAGCAGATGACCGACATCCACCGATACAACTCGCACATGAGCGACCACATGGACGAGCACGGCCAGATTCACCAGCTCTACGGCGAGGAGACGCCGGGGCTGAGGACGCAGGAGCAGTACCTTACGAGCGGCAAGCTTTTGGAGGAGAGCGACCGGCTCGGGCACGCCGAGCACGTCCGCCGGTATCACCCGAAATTCGATCCGCACCACGCGAACGAGATGATGCTAGACGCCGCGGACATCGGCGACGAACCCGGGCATCGGTACTGGCGGAACCGGCTCGCGGACACGCACCTACTTCTCCAAGAAGCCGCCGAGAAGGAAGGACATGACGCCCTCCGTAACGCCCACCGCGACGCTTACAGGAAGCTGTCCGGGAACCACTATTTCTCCAGCAGTGAGACAGCCCACGCCATCCTCGCCCACGGCGGCGACGTAGGGGCGGCGGCGAAGGCGGCCACCAAGATCGCCCTCGACATGACGAAGCCGGGCAGCATGGTGTACACGAAGCGGGGGGAGGAGCACGCCGTCTTATTCCGGCCGATGAGTCACGCCGACACCGCCGCCGCTCACAGCGAGGCGGCGACCGCCATCGACGCACAGCCTTATGAGTACCGCCCCCTCACCCGCGACGACATCGACAATCGGCTCGCCCGGACGAGCTACCACGCGATCTTCTCGAAGGGGCCGAACGGCGGGATGGTTCATCACAAGGTGAACGGTACTCTCCAGACGTGGAAGACGCGGCCGGGTGAGTTCCGACTGCCGACCAAGACGGGCGGCATGTATGGTCGGGGCAGTGAGATCACGCACGCCAACCTGCACGAGTTCTACACGATTGATGAAGCCCCGGGGGCCGCCCGGCGAGCCGCAAGGGATGCCCACTATACCGCCGCCGCCCTACACCGCGAGGCCGCCACCGGCGACCACCTCAACCGTGAGGTGAAGGCGATCCGCACCAACTACGCCAAGATGGAGCAGCACGAGGGGTCGCACGAGCCGCAGGTGGGCGATTACGACGAGGACGACGCGGATACTAGCAACCCCGTCCACTCGCAGTTCTACCGGTCCGAGAAGCTGTTCAACGAGAGCGAGCGGGCGGGCCACCTGCACACGTTGCAACGGCAGTACCCGGACTTCGACCCGCACGTCATTAACGAGAAGGTGCTGGACGCCGCAGACCTCGGAGATGCCGCCGGCCATCGTTACTGGAAACGCCGGCTCGCCGACGCCCACCTGATGATGCATTTCGAGCAGGACACGTCGAGCGGCCCGGGCGGACACTACGATCAGGCTCTCACTCTGAGCGGTAACAGTACGTTCAGCCCGGCCCACATCGTCGCGGCACACATGGTCGTCCACCACAAGGGCGATGTCGGAGCGGCGGCGAAGGCAGCGGGCGAGCTGGCTATCAAGGAGACCCCGCCGGACATGCTCGGCCACGTCCGTAAGGTCATGGGCGACGACCCGTTCCGGGTGCGGCCGGGTAAGGAGCATACGGACGCCGCTATCAACCACGATTACGCGGCACAGTCCGTCAAGTTCTCGCCCGAGACGTACCGCCCACTCACGCACGCTGATATGGAGCGGTACGCGCCGGGCACGCACCACCCCGGGCTCTATGTGCCGGCCGCCGCTAACAATCTACCGGCCGTTCACGGTACGGATAAGGCGGTCGTCTACGCCTGGAACGGCATACAGCACGGATCGAATCCGGGCGAATTCTCGATGGACGTGATGACCCCGCACGGGGTTAAAATCGGGACCGTCACGCACGAGAATGTAGGTGACTACCACACCATCGACACCGACGCCCGGGACCGCCGCAACGAACTCGTCCAGATGCATCAGGTCGCCGCCCTACTCCACCGGGAGGCGAGCACGGGCGATCACCTTAACCGCGAGGTGAAGGCGGTCCGGTGGAACACCGAGAAGGCCGAACACCATGAGGGCGTGCCCGGGGCGATGCGGGACGAGAACAGTGACGACACATACGTGGGCGACTACCACGAGGACGACGCCGGGCCGGAGCCGGTCCACTCGCCGTACCACCGCTCCAACGCCCTGCTCGATAACAGCGACGAGCACGTTAGTAAGCTCGCCGACCGCTATCCGCACCTCGACCCGCGGCAGGTCAACGAGAACATGCTGGACGCCGCCGACACGGGCGACGAGGCGGGACACCGGTACTGGAAACGGCGGCTCGGGGACGTACATCTCATGCTGGCGGGCGAGGCCCACGCCGCGGGCGACAATGACTTGGCCGCCGAGCACGACAAGTTCGCCACGCACCTGCACGGCAAGAGCGGCAACCAACTAGACGAGGAGCACGAGGCCGCCGCCCACCTGATCGCCCACCACAAGGGGGACGTGGCGGCGGCGGCCCGGCACGCGAGCGAGGCGGCGATCAAGGCGACGGACCCGGAGCTGGTCAAGAACGTAGCCACGAAAGGACCGACCAACAGCGACGTCTCCGGACCGCATTACGATGCGTACCATTACCACCTCGACGCGGTCCGGAGTATCAGCCACGCCCCCGACACGTACCGCCCGCTCACGCTGCACGACATCGACCGTCACGAAGCGGGCGAATTTGTCCAGTTCTTCCGTAAGCCTCGGACGCCCGGTGAGTCGCCGCACATGCGGACGTTCTCGGTCGGCAAAGTACGGCGGGGATCGTCGCCGAACGAGTTCCACCTGCCGGCGTACTCCGGACAGGCGATCACTCATGAGAACATGCACGACGTAGAAACCATCGACACCGACGCCCACCAGCACCGGCTCGACCTGCAACAGATGCACCAAGTGGCCGCGTTGCTACACCGGGAGGCGGCGACGGGCGACCACGAGAAGCGGGAGGTGAAGGCCGAGCGGAAGGCGTTCGCCCCCGGCATCGAGGCGAAGCCCGGGGCCGCCGGCCGCACGCTCCACCCGACCGCCGGCCACCCCGCCGCCGACAACAACGAGGCGGCCCTGCACGCGGCGATGCTAGTCCAGCCGCATGACATGACGCCCCGCATGGTGCTAGCGGACTATTACGACGACCACGACCAGCCCCACACCGCGGCCCTGCACCGGTTCGTGGCGGAGCCGACGCGGTCGAACTTCGACACGCTGGCGGCGTTCCACGAACACCCGAGTGAGGTGGCTCATACGGTCGAGCACGCCGCCGCTATGCACGCGGACGCGACGATCCCGCGGTGGGTCGCTGTGGACCGTGGTGTTGATTACGAAGACGAACGCCGTCACCCGGCTACGGGGGCGATCCCCCCGACCGGACTGCGGAACGAACTCAACAACGTGATCCACCGCAACGCCTACCACCCGTCGGTACAGCGATTCCCGGCGGACTCCCCGAGCCGTACCGAACGCCGCTTGACCCGGGATTCGTTGATGTGGCATCACCAACGGTACGGCGAGGAACAGGCTAACTTCGCCGCCGCCCACGCCGACCCGTCCACCGTCGCCGACTGGGGGCCGGACCCGATCAGCGAGACGGGCCACGCCTTCGCCCACACGCTCCACCACGCCGCCGCCGAGGCCCACCGCCACGCCCGGGACTACCTGACCGAGCAGGACGCCCTCGACAAGCCTACCACGAACGACGGCCCGATCCCCGAGGGCGTGTGGCGGCACCCGCGGCTGGGGCGGGAGGGTAAGGCGATCGCCGACCCGGCCCCGCACGGGTACTGTCCGGACTGTAAGGGCGTGAACAGCGACGAGAAGACGTGTCCGACGTGCGGAGCGTTCGACAAGAACCCGAAATATTCTTATGTAGGGGTAGAGTTGACGGGTGAGATGGCGGACTATTTACGCTCCGCCGGGGTTATGATTCCCGACGCGGACTTGGCGAAGGACGGCCGCGAGACGAATCCCCACGTCACCGTGCGGTACGGACTCCACGAAAACGACGGGTACGCGACGCATGCGACGCTCACCGGGGTCGGGCCGGTGTCGGTGCGGTTCGCGTCGAAGCTAGCGGTGTTCAGCAACAAGGACGCGGACGTGATTCATGTGCCAGTGCGGTCGGGCGGGTTGCGACGACTCAACGGTATGCTCGCCGCCCTACCTCACACCGACACCCACGACGGGTATAAGCCGCACGCCACGATCGCGTATGTGAAGCCCGGGCTGGGGGCGAAGTATATTAAGGAACTCCCCGCCCCACCCGCGACCCGGGACACAATCGGCACCGTGACGTTCTCAAACCCGGCGAAGACGACCCGCGTCATTAACTTGGAGGCAGAATGACCGACCGCTCGGTGATCTACGACGCGGCCAACGACCGCTACATCGGGGTCCACCGGTGGCGGAAGCCGGGGCACAGCCCGCGGTGGCGGGCCGCCCTCGTCATCAATGACCGGCTGGTAGAGCTCGCGTCGTTCCAGTCCCGGGAGGACGCCGCCGACCGGGTGGTGGCGTACTTCAAGGAGCGGTACGGGCGGAACTGGGCGAGGGTCGTGGCGGCCCGGACGAGCGGCGGGGGGATGCACCTCACCCGCATCCGGAAGGCGGGCGGGGCGTACATGGCGGACGTGTGGCTGTGTAACACGCCCGTGACCGCGACGCCCGCGATGGTGCGGGACCGGCGGGGGGCGGCCGGGAAGGGGTGGGCGACGAAGGCGGATGCCCGGCGGGCGGTCCACGAGTTGAAGCGGCGGCTCGGGGCGAAGGGCGACAACCTGAACCGGCCGCATTTGCTACGACTTGCCGACGCGGTGGCATAACAGTATTATTCGCCGAGCGGGTTCATATCCAATACCACCCGTAGCATCGCGTTGAGGGGCGGCCACTGCCGGCCGTCCCCGCCAACGGGGGTCTTCCGCTCGGCCGCCGCCTGTCGGAACCGCGGCCCCTTCTCGCTCAGCAGCAGCTTGTTCAGGTCGCACACGGCCGCTTCCAGGTGCAGGTAGATCGAGAAAATATAGTCCTGAGCCACCACCGCCGGGTCGGGCGGTACTTCGGTCGGCTCGGGCGGCGGTTGCACGATAGGGCTCGGCGGTAGTTCTACCGCGGGCGGTAGCATCGTAGTTAGCACGTCGGCCTTCACTTCTGCCGGCTTAGTACCACTCCCACCCGTCTTACCGTCCGCCCCACCACGAGACTGCCCCATCGGTTCCTCCACGTTCAAAGCCGTACACTAGCACGAGCGTTAGTGTACATGGTTAGGGACTGTACTCACACAGTATCCGTCTATGCCGGCGGATACCACTATCGATACGCCCGAAATTATCGTCCGTGCCCTGACCGGGAGTAGCACTCCTACGTCTAGCGGGCCGGTCGTTAGCGTACTCACGCACCCCGGGTACGACCTCGCCGCGGACTATGTTGAGCCGGCGGGCGGGGACTGGGTGAGCGAGTTCCCGATCCGGGTGCGGTCGGACGGTAAGGGCGTGGTGAACTGGACCCACGCGATCCCGGTCGGCCTCGGTGCGGTCGAGCATAAGGCCATCGCCGGTGACACGGGCGAACTTATTCTCGCCACCGGGCTGACGGACTTTTTCCAGTCGGTCGGCGACCTGAACGGTATCGACCTGACCGAGTACGAGAGTCCTAGCAGCCGCACCCCGATCGGCCGTTATACCGCGGACGAGTGTCTACGGGCTGCCGCCGACGCGGAAGCTCTGGTCCGGGGTGGGTACGCGACGGGGGTAAGCATCGAGTTCCGTCCTAATGGCCCGAAGGGCAGTGTAGAGGGCGAGGGGGCGTATTGGGACCGCGAAGTTAAATCACCCATGCTGCCCCGCCCGGCCCGTCACTTCAAGTCCTGGACCGGCCTCGCCTACGCCCACGCCCGCAAGCCGGTCAACCCCGGGTGCCACACCGTCATCCAGGATGCCGACGTCGAGGTCGTCGCCAAGTGTATCCGGGTCATGGAGACGGGTAAGGTCGGCGAGCACCGGCTGTCCGAGCGGGTCCTCAAGAGTTTTCGGGACGACGCCCCCGACCTCGCCGCCCTCGTCAGGGAGTACCGGCGGTCGACGGTGACCGTCGAGGGCACGCCGCCGAAACGGGACGATGTACCCCCGAAGGCCGAGCCGGCCCCGGCCGAGAAGGTCGTCAAGGCCAAGTCCGACGCCTGGGTCAAGTGGAAGATCCGCAAGATCATGGCCGAGGGTATCCGGGGCAAGAAGGTGAGCCGGAAGCAGGCCGTGGCGGTCGCCTACTCGATGGTGGGCCGCAGCGAGAAGGAGGCGAAGGCGGTTCCGGATGCCTCGGAGCTGGTCAGCCTCGTTCGTAACGAGTGGTTCCACAAGAACGGGAATCCGGCGACCCGGGCGATGACCCATCAGGCGGTCCAGTCGATCGCCGAAGAGTTCGGCGTCTCAAAAGAGGTCGCCGGGTTCGCTTACCAGGAGGCCCGCCGGTACGCCGCCGCCGACTGGAAGAAGTTCAAGGCGACCAGCGGGGAGTTCTGCCCGAAGTGTGACGCCCGGCTCGAACGGGACGGCGACGTGTGTAACTCGTGCGGGCACGAGTACAAGGCGTACACCGGCCCCCTCCGCGCGTCGGGCAAGCTCAACACGAACCCCAACGTCGAGGACGAGGAGCGGGGCGACGACGAGCCGGACTTTGAGATTCCGGAGCTGGACGACGAGGAGGATGACCGGGACACGAAGGCTCTCCGGATTAACGGGCCGGAGGTGGAAGTCGCCCGCACGAAATCTGGGGCGGCCGTCCACAACATGAATCTCGCCGCCCGGGACGCGAGGATCAAGTCTTACGCCGCGGTCGAAGATCACGCTCACCCGACGGTCCGCTACGCCCTGATGGCGAGCCGGGCTCTCCAACGGGGCGACTACGAACGGGCCGGCGGTGCCCACCTCGGGGCGATTCGGGAACACGAGAAGGAATTGCGAAAGGCGGGGCTGTCGGACTACACCCGCAGTCGGCACGAAGCAGCCATCCAGGATCACCGGCTCGCCGCCAAGAAACTCCACGACCACCTGCTCTCGCAAGGGTGGGTGTCGCCCCGCAGACAGCGGGAAGTCGCTGCTACCACCCCCGCACCTTCTACCGTCCGCCGACCGTTGTACTCCGGGCTGGAAGGATCACCGTACCGGCCTGCCGTTAAGCCGTCCGCAATCGACACGGCGACGTATGAGGCGTCGAAACGACAACTTACCGGTCCCGTCGAGCCGGCCGCCGCGAAACGCGGCATCGTCGGCGGTCTGCTAAAGCGGCTCGGCATCACCAAAGCATTCGAGGACGACGTGAGCGACCCTTACGAAGTGGCCCGCATCGCGTCGGGTCTGGCGATGAAGACGGGCAACGACCGGGAGGCGAAGGCTACCATCGCCCGCAAGTCCCCCGCCGAAATGAAGGCGTACCACGAGCGGGCCGCCGACAACCCCCGGCTCGACGCGGACGCCGCCGACCGCCACCTCCGGGCCGCGGAGATGTGGGAACGGGCGATGGTTCCTAGCCCCGTCCGCCTCGGTAACGGCCGCCCGTACATGAAGGCCCGCACCGACGGGTTCGACGTGCCGGCGGTGGCGATGGGGCCGGACGAACGGCCGCCCGCGTCTATCTCGGCGTTGATGAACTTCGCCCAGCTCCAGATGGACGGGGCCGAAGCCCTCGCCTACGACGCCCAGCAGTCCGACGACCTGATGTTCCGGACCTACGCGAAGGCTCTCGCCACGCAGGCCCAGACTGCCGCCGCCACGCTGCAAAAGCAGGCGAGTGCGATGCAGCAGTACCTCAACGGGGCCGCCAACAATGGCGGGATGCAGAAGCACCCGCTGATGGGGGTGCTGAACACCGGGCAGGCGGGCGACCAGAACCAGCCGGGCACGACCACGTCGGGCGACGTGCCGCCGGGTGCAGACGGTACTACCGCCGACGACGCGGACGACGTGACCGCGACCGGTGCCCAGAAGGCGTTTACCGACGACGCGGCCCTCGACAGCCTGTTCGCCGAACCGGTTCCCGTACCCGCCGGCCCCGACGTAGACGAGGACGGGTGGCTGGTGTTCAAGGCGTTCCCCGAGTGGAAGCCCCGCCGGTACGCGATGTCGGAACTACGCGACTTGCCGCGGGCTAACACGGGCGGGGCCGCTAATAAGTCGGCCGCGACTAATACCGCCGCCGCCGTGCAGACCCCGGTCACCCCTACCGTCGAGGCGAAGGCCGACGAGTGGGCGAACCCGGAAGTCGCGGCCAAGCTTAGCGAACTCACCGCCCAGCTCAAGAAGCTCAAGCAGCTCGACGAGGCCGTCCAGCACCGCCAGCAGCGGGGGGGTTGGTGATGTCCTGTGCCGCCCCCGGTGTTGACCCGTGTGGCCCCTCGGTCGAAGCCCACGCCGCGACGGAAGCGGTGGCGGCCAAGACCCCGGGGTGGCTGATCTCGCAAATTCTGCTGGAGCCGGACGCCGTTTCGATCCCTTACGAGACGACCCCGCCGCACACGGTCGCGTTGGCCCACGCCCGCACCGGCCGCTGGGCTGACGCCGCCGCCGCTCACGACGACGCCGCTTCGCTGTCCGAAACCGCCGCCCGGTACGCCCGGAACCGGATGGTCCCGCTGTCCGACGAGACGGTCCGAGCCCACGACTCGGCCGCCCAACTACACCGGATGGCCGCGGGCCACTGCCGGTCCATGTGTTCCTAACTCACCGCCCGCTACCTCACCGCCCGGAGCTTACCGTAATGTCCGCGACCGCCACCCCGCCGCCGGCCGCCAAGCCGGCTACCCCGTCCGCGATGGACATCCTCAACGACCTTACCCGGGATGTGAAGGCCATCACCACCCGGCTCAACACCCCCGCTTCCGGGGCCGGCGTCGAAGGGATGCTCACCGCCCAGCAGGCGCCGCACTACGCGAAGGCGGTCGGCGTCAAGCCGTTCTCCTTCGGGCGGTTCTGCAAGGCCACGCAGTTCGACCGCGAGGAGATCGCCCCGCACGAGATCGGGCTGCTCAACCAGTACAAGAAGGCGTTGCAGGATACCGGCTGCGGGCTGAACGAGGGAGGCGGTAACACCCTCGTCGGGCACTGGCTCCCGGTGAACTTCACGGACTACGGCGGGCGGCTCACGAGCACGTCGGCCGCGGAAGCCATCTTCCGCGAAGTGAAGTCGGTGTTCACGGCGAGCCGCCCCGGGTACGACCCGGAGGAAGCCCAGTGGCTCGTCAAGAACGGCTACGCCCGGACGCAGTTCGGCGACGCCGACCGGGTGGTGAAGGCCCAGTCCGCGTTCGATGACGCCCTCGGTGGGACGCTCGTCGCCCCGCCGGTGCAGGGGCCGCCCATCCCGATCGTCCGGCCGCAAGCGGCGTGTCTGGCGGCGGGTGCCCAGGCTCTTACCCTCCCGCCGAACGGCCGGTTCGTCCGCCCGCGTATCACCGGCGTCCCGTCGGTCAAGGCGGTGGGGGAATCGCAGACCACCCCGACGAGCAACCTGACCACCGGGCAGATGGTCCTCCAAGCGAAGAAGATCGCCGGGGCGGTCACGATGACCGAGGAAGCGACGGCTTACACTTCGGGCACGATGGACGCCATCGCCCAGGCGGAACTCGGGCGGAGCCTCGGGCTCAAGCTCGACTACTTCGCGTTCTACGGCGAGGGCGGCACGCAGTTCCCGGACGGGCTCACGTCGAGCGTGTACTCGGGGACGGGCGGGGTCATCAACATCGCCAACTTCACGTTCCCGGGCGGCGGGGTGCCGCGGGGGATCGGGGCGAACGGTAATACCCTCCGCCCGGAGTACGGTGACATCTTCCCGGCCCTCGTGGCGGAGCGGTCGTTCAACATCGACGCGGCCGGCGGGGCGTGGGTGATGCGACCGATGGTGTACGCTTCTACCGCGGCCGTCCGCACCGACGCCGTGACCCCGGACGACGGTAACGGCGTGCTGGTGGACATCCTCCGGCGGTTCGGCGAGCAGCAGAGCCAGAGCGTGTGGCGGGGGCGGCGGGTGGTGCAGACCACCAACATTGACGACACCGGCACCAAGAACGCGGGCACCGGGCTGACCGACGTGTTCTTCGGCATCTGGCAGTACATGTACTTCGCGTCCTACGGCGCGATCCAGTTCATGACCGGGAACAACGGCACCACGTTTTTGAACGGCCAATACCTGCTCCGCGGCACGATGTACGGCGACATCGGGCTGGAATACCCGGGGGCGTTCCTGTGGTATCCCTACGTCGCCCCGCTGTCGAACCCGTGGTAAGCGAACCCGCCCGCGTCTGATCGGGACCACCCGGTCGGGCGGGATATACCGCCACCCGGGGCGGGGAAAACATACCGGGAGGGGCCGTGCGAGGCGGCCCCGCAATACACACCGTACCGAGCAAGATAACACCGGCCGTCACCGGCCAACCCTCTAAAACAGGACATACTGATGGCCGGTCTGATTAACGATCTGTCTCAGGCTCTCGCGTCGTATAAGGACACGTTCCCGCCCCAGAGCCTCACCGCCACCGGGGCCGGCAACGGTATCCTCGTGTCGTCCACTGGCAGCAACCGCCTCAACGCCCGCCTGTCGGTGGGGGACGTGACCGGGTTCACGAGCCTCGCCGTGAAGATGCAGGCGAGCACCGACAACTCGACGTTCGTGGACATCGACGGGGCCACGTTCACCACCGTCACGGCGGCGAGCGGGGTGCCCGAGATCATCACCTTCCAGCTCCCGGTGAGCACCACCAGCCCGTACATCTACGTCCGGGCCTACGCCACGCTGGTCGGTACTAGCGTCCGGATGGCGGTGAGCATTCTGGCCCAGGTCAAGTACGACGGGGCCGCCGGCTGGAGCGGGTCGCCCCCGGCCAACGACTAAGGCCAGCCGGCGAGCGTTCGGTAGCCGATTGTTACCCCGGAGGGGCGGTGTAGTACCGCCCTTCCCCCGCAGCATACCCGCCCATAACACCACCCTCCGGGGAGTACATCCGTGTCTTACTCGACGGTCGCTACCACCACCACCGGGGCTCAGACGCTCGACCTGACGAAGTCCCCGAACGAGAGCGTAGACGCTGTCGAAATTTACGGGACGTTCGGCACGCTGGCCTTCAAGTTCCAGGGCAGTTACGATGGAACGAATTTCGTCCCGCTGCTCGCCATCGACAACTCCACGGGCCTGCCCGTGACCGGCGCGACGAGCATCACCCCGACGGATAACACCGCGGCGTCGTGGACGATCCCGAACGCCACCAGCATCACGACGATCCGGCTCAACGTCACCGGTCTCACGAGCGTCACGAGTCTGACCGCCAAGAGCTTCGGGGCGGCCACTACGGACGGGCTCCCGCTCGCCGTCGCCACCGCCACCAGCGGGACGTTCGGCAGCGTCACGGCGTCCGGCGCGATCCTGTCCAGCTCGGCGACGGGCGGGATCGGGTACACCACCGGGGCCGGCGGCACCGTGACCCAGATCACCAGTCGCACGACCGGCGTAACGCTGAATACCGTGTGCGGCAACATCGTCCTCGTCTCGGCCGCCGGGTCCGCGACGCCGTTCAGCTTCACCCTTACGAACTCGGCCATTGCCGCGGGCGACGTGGTCACGGTCAACCAGAAGTCCGGCACCGACGTGTACACCACGCAGGTCGTGACCGCGGTCGCCGCCGGCTCGTGTCGAATCACGCTCGCCAACGCCGCCGGGACTACGACCGAGCAGCCGGTGTTCAACTTCCAAGTTCACAAGGGCGTCGCAGCGTAAGAACGTCAGTCGATGTGCGGCCAAGTACGGCGTCTAACAACCTCTCGGACGGCTTTATCCGAGAGGTTATATGCGGCGGCAAGAGCAACCGCCGTTTCCCCCGCGGCTCGCCGTATCCGTATTTCTCGGACTTGATCCGGCGTCAGTTTGCAGTTACGTTCTCGTCGGGACCAAGACGGTCGCTTCGCCCGGCCCTTCCGGGATTTATCGGCGGCGTTATCGGCCGGCGTCCCGAGAAATAGGTGGTCCGGGTTGCAGCACGGAGGATTATCGCAGTGGTGACAAACATGGAGATCGAGCGGGTCGGTGCCGGTGTGTAGGTAGTACGCGACCCGATGAGACGCGAGAACTAAACGCCTGTCAGTGGTAGCTACGCCGAACGCACCGTAGCCGTGTGGGTTAGTCGCCTTCGTCCAGACCCAGCACGAGCTGTCGTCGGTCTTCTTAACGTGCCTCCAAAATCGGTCGGCATGTTTCGGCCCGACAGTTTCGGCAATCGGGATCGGTCGGCGGTCCCCCATAACGGCTCCAGTAGTTCTCGGACGGCGTGTGTCGAACCCTTAGCGTACCAAGTCCGCACCACCGGAGCTAGTCGAAAATGCCGGTGGTAAGCTATGACGATTGGAAGACCTTCACCGGAAATAACCTCACTAGCCCACAGCAGGGCAGTGTATCGGCCATCTGCGCCGCCGTGTCCGAAGCCATCAAACGCGAGACGGGCCGTGTACTAGAACGCGGCTCGTTCTCCATCGTCCTCGACGCCCCCGTGTCGAGCCAGATTCGGCTCCTACGGTGGGCACCGCTCGTCATCGAAAACTTAGCGGTCTACGTTAATACGTATGCGAACGGCGACCCCGACGCCTTCACCAGTAGCTCGCTGCTCACCGCCTACACCGACTACACGTTCCGCCCGGGTGATGACGGGCTTACCATCCCGAGCGGCGTGATAACCCGGATCGGTTACGGCGGGCAGGAGATTCCGTGGGGCGGCGGGAGCTACAGCCCGCCCTACTCGCTCACCCCGCAACGCCGGCCGCAACGGGGGAGCATCAAGGTCGTGTTCACGGGCGGGTTCTACCCCGTGCCGATGGATATTAAGCAGGCCGCTGTGATGGCGGTGACGAAGATATGGCGCAGTATGCCCTTCGGCGGGCAGATCGGATCGGAAAGCTGGAACGGTTATTCGATGAGCCTACCGTCAGCGGCTCTTGCTGCCCTGGCCGACCCCGCTATCACCATGACACTCGACCGCTATAAAAATTATGGCGCGATGGTCGCCGGGAGCGGTGGGTAATGCCGCTCTACGATCAGCCGCCGCCACATTCGATGGACTTGTACTCGAACACCACGGAAGAAGACGCGGCCGGTGGGCGGTTCAACGTGGCGAACCTGGAGCAAGCGGCCATCGCCTGCTCGGTGAACCGCGGCTCTGCCGGCCGTCCGTCGCGGTACGGGCAAAGCCAGATGGTGTTCCCGGCCCGCATCGGCGTGCTGACAGAATACCTCGACCAGTACCCCGCCCGCGGGTGGGCCGCCAAGATCACGCACACCCACACCGGCGAGGAGCAGTGGGCGGTGTTCAGCGGCGGGTACACCATCGGCGAGGCGTATAACGGTATCCCGAGCCTGACGTACTTCTCGGTAGAAGTGTACATCTAAGATGCCGACACCCTACCGGAGCGTCATCAAGGCGGTCATGGAGCTGTACCGCTCCATCCCGGCGACCGCGTTCCCGGACGATGATCGGCCCGAAATCTACCTCGATACCGCGGTAGAGAGCGAGGGCAGCACCGAAGTCCGCCTGCCCTACGTCATCATCCGCGACGGCGGGCAGACGCCCGACTGGTCCGCGGCGGTGAGCGACGCCCGGTTCGACGGTTCGTTCGTGCTGGAGTTCTGGTACAGCGGCACGGACGCGATGGAGAACGCGGCGGCGGCCCAGTACGCGGCGTTGTGGGCCGGCGAAGACCCGCTCGACAAGGCCGGGCTGGCGTTAGCGGACTTGACCCCGTGGCTGTTAACACCTACGGTCGGGGCACCGGTGAGCATCTGGCCGGGGCAGTGGACGCAGCGGTACGCGGGGAAATTGAACAATGAGTTGTGTTACTATGTAACGCAACAGTTTAGAACCCAGACGTATCAGCAAACCCTGTATCCGCCGACGTAATTACGGATATTGGACGTGTCTCCATATTGCTCGGTTCTTGACAAGTTGGATCAACCCCCCGGTAACACCGTATTTCCTAGCGAGAGCTATCGACCACCCCATACGGCGGACACGACCAGCTTTAACGTCGTCGTAAGTCTGGAGAATCTCGCGGACGATATCTTCCGTCAATTTAGATTTGGAGTGTTGTTCGCCGCGAGGGGATGTCCCGTGGATAACACGGTCGGTAGCGTTCTCTTGCGGAGTTCCCCACCGAAGATTCGCTAGAGTATTGTTGTTAGCGTCTCGGTCTGGGAAATGGCAGACGTGAGCCCCGGGAAAAGGACGTGGCCCGACGAACGCCTCTAGGACAGCAGCCCCCACGCTAATCATCTTGATCTTGCGAATGTGTACCAGCGGGTACACGCCGTTCATATAGTGTGTGACACGGACACGGTGCCATTCGGCGGTCGGCTTCCGAATGCGACCGTTGTAACGGCTCCACACGGAGCCGTCTGAGCCGACCATGTACTCGGGGTTTCTCGGAAACGGACGGTATTCGACGTTCGGATCGTTCATGATCGACTCCGGAAGGTGTACGTGATATAGCTCGTGTATTTTAGCGGTCACGCCTCCGACGAGTCAACACACTCTGGATTTCGAGAACCAGTACCCGCCGGTCTGAGCCTACTAACCGATCACTGATAGCGAGGACATTCTAATGGCTCCATCCTCTAACTTCAGTTACCATGTCGCGGGGCCGCTGATTATCCAAGCCTCTTGCGGCACCTCCAACGCCGTCGTCCCCGTGGGGACGTGCCGGGACGGGGCCGAGCTGCTGTTTCGCCCGTTCACCCACGACATCAAGCACGACGGGGCCGGCGGCCCCGAGGGCGACGCCGCGGAAATCATCTTCCTCAACTACAGCGTCGAGGTGCGGTGTCAGTTCGTACCGTACTCGGGCCTGTACGTGAACCGCCTCCGGGCGATGTCCGCGAACAATAACAGCGGCACGGAGGGCGTGATGGTCGCCCCCGGCACGCTGTTCGGGGCGAGTACCAACCTCCCGTCCATCACCTTTACCGTGTCGTCCGCCCGGGAAGTAGACGGCGGGTGGACGTTCAATACCTGTCAGGTCGTCGCCCCCGGGCACGGCAAGTGGGGCGTGACCGAGACGATGCCCGACTTCGGGTTCCGGGCCATCAACTACATCGCCGCCGACTCGTACCGGACCGCCGGGTCCATTGTCGGCAACGTCCTCTACGTGCGGAGCTAGCGACCTATGATGGTGCATGTGATCGGGAAGTACCGCGGGCAGCGGTTCCAGTTCGACTTCAAGGACGGCACCAGCGACGATGCCGTCTTGCGGGCCGTGAAAAGTGAGGGCGGCCGGTTGCGGTGCGGGCGGGCGGAGTGGGTCGAGAAGGTGGACCCAATCACCGGGATGAAGACCCTGTTCGCCGACCGCGACGGGCCGTGGCTAGTGGACGCCCCCGACACCGTGATCGCCATCGGCCACGCCGACGAGCACGACGAGTTCGTGGAAGACAAGCGGCTGTCCGGGCCGCCCGCGGACGAGACCAAGACCTATGTCCCGATGCAGCGGTAACGCCCAATACCGTTAGCGTCCGCCGCACTACACCCACGAGACGTACCGTTGGGCGTGAAGTTCTATTTTAAAGAAGGCCGCCACACCCGCAGCACCGGGGCGGTCGAACTCGACGGGGCTCTCACCCGGGCTCTCGGCGACAACTGGGCGAGCAAGGCCGTGTCGTGCTTGACCCCCGCCCCGACCGTGTTAGTCGGGAGCGAGGGCGACGAGTGGCGGGCGAAGGTGGACGAGACCCGGGCCGCCATTATCACGGCGATCCTGACCGCCACCGGCTCACAGACTTACGACGAGAAAACGGGCCGCGGCCTGACCGAACTTGAGGCGGTAGCCTTAGCGGTCGGGTTCGCGGCATTTTGTCGTGACCTCCGTCTAGCGGCGGCCCATATTATCGAGGCCGCCAAGCACGGCCTGCCGCTACCGCCAAAACTTAGCGACGTGGAGTGGGCCGGACTATACTTGGCCCGCCGAGAAGTCTCCAACCACCGGGATCACGCCGCCGCCAAGCTCGTGCTGATGGCGATGACGGCGGGCGGCGGTCGTAAGAAGTCCGCGTAACACGGGGCGACCATGAACCGACGGCAGATGCTACTCGGGTGTCTCGGCGTGGCCGCGGTGCCGGCGGTCGTTACCGCTGCTGCCACCCCGGTCGATACCGAGTCGGCACCGTTCTTCGACGTGATGTGGATGGGTCCGGGCCAAGACCCGCTGCCGTGCGTAATCCGCAAAGGCGTCAGCCACCGCGGAACGGACCGCGTCCTCCCCGCCGTGTGGCCGGACTACCGCCGTAACCAGACCGACTTCACGCTCTCGCCCGACGGCCGCTCCGTCGCGTGGACGGTGATAGACGTGGGCGGCGATTGGGACTGTAAGTAACCCACCAAATATCGCCCGGAGTACCGTCGATGGTCGGCTGGTTGTACCGCTGGATGGGTTGGGACAAGACCGTTACCCCACCCCGGCTCCTGTTCTGGTTCTCGGACTGGTCAGGGACGCGGTCCATCGACCCGCTCGTGACAGAACGGACCCTTGTGGCGGAATATGGCCCGGACTGGCAGGACGCCCTTACGCACGTCGCCGAGGAACCGGCGGCGGACGCGGACCGGACCGTCGTACTCGTCCACTACGCCAAGATTTGCGAGCTGCGGACCAAGTTGTTCGCGGCAGTCACGAAGGCGTTCAAGGTAGTGGACTACGACCCGGAGACCGGGCAGGGCGTGAGTGACTTGCAGAAACTCTACCTGCTCCGGGAATTCATCCGCTACCACCGCGGGCTCGCCGCCTACCTCGGGGGGAAGTAAGTGGCGACGGGACCGCAGCCCACCCCACCGAACCGTAACACGCCGCCGGGCCAGCCCGGGGGACAAGGGCCGGCGTCTAGCCGCGATGACAAACGACGTAGCCTCGAACAAGAGCATAAAGACTTACACACGGAGAGGCTGAGTAACCCGTCCGGATTTTCGCAGCAGAAGGAAGACCGGCTCATCGAGGTTTCGGCGTCGCTCCGAGGCATGGTGCCTGATCCGGGGGACCGGTCGCCGTCGAACATTCTGAGCGACCCCACGGCCGCCGCCGCTAGCCCGTCCAAGCCAACCGCCCCGGACTTGTTCCGGCAGCAGCGCGACAACACCGCCGCCCTCGCCGACCAACTCCCGCCGCCGCAGCCGCCCACCTCGCCGTCGCAGACGAACCGCACCAACGACCTGCTTGACGAGGCGATGGGGGTAACGCCCTCACCTCCGGACCGGCTCGGCGAGGCGTTCGGAGGAGGGAAGGGTGGGACCGGTGACGGCGGCGGTGGGGGTGGTAAGCCGCTCGATGTTAACATCGTCGGCCCGCTACCTATTCCGGTGCTGATAACGAACTGGGAGGGAGGCAGTCCAGGCGGCGGTGGCGAAAGAGATCAACCACACCACCGGAACGCTTATGGCATTGACGAGCAGGGTGACACGTCTACCCCGCTCGCCGGGCAAACGGTCCAGGAAGGTTTTGCTAAGTTCGCGGGCGGGTACGCCGCCGGCTACCCGATCCATAACCTCGCCCAACTCGGTAAGAACCTATCGCGGATCGGCCGCGGAGGCGTGTCCGCCTTGAACCGGATGACGGGCGGGGCTCTCGGCACGGGGCTAGGCGGCATCGGGAAGATGGTCGCCGGTTCTCGACTCGGTAAGGCCGCCGGCCGCGGGCTGGGACGGATCACGGCCGCGTTGGAGAAGAAGAAATACGGTGTTACCGGGGCGGCAAAATTACTCAACCGCGGGGCCGGTGCGGCGGCGTCCGGTGCGAGAGCGGCCGGGCTAGCGTCCGGGGCGACTGGCGGGGCCGCTGCCGTAGGGGGAGCGGCGGCAATGGCCGGACCCGCCGCGGCCGTTGTCGCGTTCGGTGCGGCCCTCGTTTCCGCTTCGCAAGAGGTGTACAGTTTTGCCCGGGCGCAAGAAGAAACGATCCGCGGCCTTTCGGAGTATAACGCGACCCTCGCCCACGCCGTCGATGTCCTCGACGTGAGTCGGCTGGAACGGGACATCCGGATGGGGGAAGCGACCGAGGACAGTTCCAAGTACCTGACCGAGAGTATCGACGGGTTCGAGAAGGCTCTTGCTCCGCTCCAAGAACTCATGACCAACGTCGCCAACGTTGTCGGCGGGGCGTTGCTAGAGGTTATTACCGGAATGGTGATTCCGCTCTCCACCCTGGCACAAGGGGCGACGGAGTTCTTCAACTGGATGCGAGGGCGGGACACCCCGGAGGCGCCAGACGCGACGGCGTGGGACGTGTTCCGAGGTATGTCCGATACCCTCGACGCCGCCGGTCGGCGGTCGTGGCCTGGGGCTGGTACAGGGGCCGGCGGGCCGGGGTGGTCTCCATGAGTATGGTATCGTACAACGGCATATCCATCCCCTATGCCATGACGCGGGTCCACCAAATCGGTCCCGTTATGGACCCGTCCGGGTCCGACGAATTGTTCCTCCGGGTTCGGCTCGAAGCCGAAGGGCTGGTTGATTACGACCAAGACAACCCGATCATGTCCGGGCTTACCGGCGGGTCGGCGGAGCGGGTGTTAAAAACCATCCGCCACATGCTCTGCCAGCCCCGCAAGCCGCTGTACTACGACACCGAGATCGGTCCCGGTGGCACGCCGACGGCCAACTCGCTCATCAACCTGCCAACCGGCCGGGACGACGCGAACGGCCCGATCCCGGACGACGCGGCCATCGACGTACAATTCACGTCGCCCGGCTGCTACATGGTCAAGTTCGCGGTCGAGACGTACATCCGGGAGTGTAACCCGTATTCGAGTTCGGCCGGTCGGCCGCCGGACCAACCGCTGTCGATCCGGTGGGAGACGGCGATCGATTTTACTGACCAGTTCCAATGCCTTCTCACCCGCACCGGGACGGCGATCATCAGCAGTCTATCAGCCATCAGCATCGACACCATCCGTCGCAACTGGGTCACGCCCCGCATCCCGCCCGGGTTCGCCCGGAAGCAAGCCCACTACCAGATGAGCCGGGACGGGTTGCGGTGCGACTTCCGGTTCGTAGACGCTCAGCTTCAGTACGCCCCGCCAGCCCCGGCGGTCAGTCTCGACATTGTACAAACCGAGGAAACCCGACCAACCGGGGTAGGGATGCGGGACGGGGTAATTTCTGTCCGGTGTAAGGGGTTTCTCGGGACCGATCCGGTCCGCCTCATGGAGATCGCCGCCCAAGTCGCCAACTACCGGCTCTACGCCGCGAGACCGCGAACGACCGGGGCCGGCGGACTTGTTATCGGTGCGACCAAGTTTGCCACCGAGGAGTCGATCGAGGACGTGTCGGTTACGCTCGTCCGGACCTACCGAACCCGGATGAGGGAGATCACCCGGACGACGACGCCCGGAACAATCCTATACCCCAGCAGTACAGTCACGAGCCCGTACCTCCCGCTCAACTACGGGTGGGTCGGGTACGGGACGAGTCGCCGGACCGGATACGCCCCGTGGGCGAGTGATTCGTCTACCGCCCCGACGGGGGTAATCGGGGTCCGCCCCGACGGGGTCGGGATGGCCCGGGCGGTCGGGTTCTTCGCCGCATTGCTCCGCGACCCGTGCGGGACCGCGTTGTCTGTGACGCCGAACGCCGCCCCGAGCACACCCACGACCCGCGAACTCCGCGGCGGTCCGGTTCCCGGTGGGGTATTCGATAGCGTTTTGTCCGCCACGGTGTCGGTAATGCCGGGCGGCGGGACAGCCCGGAGCAGCGGGTACTGGTCGGGATTCCTCACCCCGTCGGCGAGTACCTTCGGCGTCTCGCCAGCCCCGACCGGGACAGGCACGGCGGCGGCAATGCAAGCCGAGTCCACGGCCGCCCCGACCACCCAAGCCCTCGTAACCGCCGTCCTCGCCGAGTACGGATCGGCGGACGGCCAGACCTTGCTCGCCGAGGGTATAACCCCACTGGTGGCGGACGACCTCGCCGCCGGGGTGTACGACCTCTGGCAATGTTATAACGAGTACGACGTAGATCAGGGTAACGTCGTCGTCCCGACGTGTAACCCCGAGGCCGACCTCGTCCAAATTAAGCACAGTGCGGACGTATTTGTGTTCCGGAAGAAATGGACCGCCACGAAAGTCGGCTCGCCCCCGGCCCTCCCCGCGGAAGACCAGGGTGACAACCTCGTCCTCGTGCGGAAGTACGTCGGCCTCCCGAACGTGAACGTGACGGCCAACGGGAACGATATCGAGTACCGGATCGACGGCGTATACGAGTACCGGGCATTGAATCAGGCCGACGCCAAACTCATCGCCGACTCTCCGCCGTTCCTGGCCCCGACGTGGGCGGCGAAGGTGTACGACTGGGCGAACTCGGCCAACCCGTACCAGCTCAGCGACGACGGCCGGACTGCGGCGTACTTCCCGACGACCGTCCAGCCCCCGGCCGGCGTCTACGACTTCCCGGCCAACCAGTACGTGAACTCCCTCGGGACCGGGGCCTCGGCCGCGAGTACCCTCCAGGGCACCCCGCCCCAGCCCGGCGGGAGTACGTCCCCGGGGTTCGCCCCCGGGGGGAGTACCGGCGGGGGGACCACCATGTTCGACACCGGGGTCGACTCGTCGTCGACCGGGACCACGCCCGGCACCCCGGTCTTCGGCGGGGCGAGCACCTCGGCCGGCTTCCTCGGGACCGGCGGGGCCGCGGCCGTCGTCCCGAGCCCGCCCCCGCAGCCGCAGCCCGACGAGGAGGACTCGTGATACCCGAGAACCCGGAGCACCGGACTGAGGCAGTGATGGCGACCCACGCGGCCGTCGAGGCCAACCCCCTCGGCGTCACCGAGCGGCTGATCCACGCCGACGCCCTCGACGACGCCGGGGACGTAAAGGGGGCGGCCCTCCAACGTATGTTGGCCGAGCCTGCGAGTGAAACTCGGGCCGAAGACTTACTTCGGGCCCACGGCGGCGATCATAAAAGTGTAGCCCAGTCGCTGTCCGCCGTCGCCCACGAACTCACGATTCGGGCGAATGCAGCGTCCGGGCGGATCTCGTACCGCGAGGAAACCCAAAGAAGTTTGTCCCGGGCCGCAAGGCACTCGGCCGAAGCAAACACCTCGGCGTCGATGCTCGACAAGATGTGGAGTAGCGACCCGTACTCGCGGGCCCACACCGAGGCGGCGATGGCCCACTCCGACGTAGCGGCACGACACACCCGATACGTCTTTCGCAACTCACATCGGCTGTCGGATTCGGCAAGGGCCCGGCAGACGGCCGCCGCAGCGTTACACCAGCAGGCGACGACCGCCCACTGGCTGGCGGCAGATTTTCACGGCTGGTACCACGACGTCAGCGGCACGCGGTAATGGCCCTCAACCTGACCAACCTGTTCACCGCCCTGGGCCGGATCGGGAAGGTTCGGGCCACGGAACGTGCTTCCAATTACGTTCTTGAGCTATGAATGCGACTACGGTGTGACTGAGCCTGTACTTATCCCGAATTTTAGCTCGGGACACACCGTCGACGAGTAACTGCTTTATCTCGGCTACCAGCGAATTGGTAAGCTTCGTGTTCCAGTGAGCTTCTCCATGAAGCCAGGTCCCGTGAGTAATTCGATCCTGTGCATTCTGTAAACGGGTACCCCATACGAGGTTAGTGAGACGGTTGTTATTCTTGTTTCCATCCAAGTGGCGGGCTTCTGTACCGGCCGGTCTAGACCCTCGAAAGGCCTCCAATACCATGATGTGGACGTACGAATTCACACCCCCAGGAAATAATCGGATGAAACAGTAGCCCTTCCCGGCGTGGGCCTGTGTAAGAAGTCGCCACGGACGAACCACGTTGTTCTTGGTCTGATCTTTGAACCTCCGTCCCACCTGCCGGTTGGACCACACCGAACCGTCGGTACCTACGCGGTAATTGGGAAAACCCTTGACGATCGCGTACTTGGTGGTCACGAGCATACCCTCTGTATGTGTCTTACCCGGTAAATATACTTATGGCTTTGAACCTAACTAACCTGTTTACGGCTCTGGGGCGTATCGGCAAAGAGCTGTTTTTAATCGATACTGCTCAGGCCGGGCTCCAGGCCCCGTTCACCAGCCTGACCGGGTATTCGTACGTGAACCCGGCGTGGCTGGCCTCCCTGTCCGCCTCGTACGACTCGGCCTCCCGCCAGTCGTCGGGCACGATGGCCGGGTGGGTGACGGTCGCCCAGAACATCCTCCAGGGCTTCGTCCTGGCCGACAACCCGGGGTACGGGGGGACGCCCGAGGCCGCCCTCGAGTACCTCCGGGAGCAGTTCGTGACTCAGTCGGCCAGCGTGGCCGAGTGTACGGTGTCCGCGACCGTCACGGCCGACCCCCTCAATGACGGCACCCCCCTCGTCGTCTGTACCACGACCCGCGGGGACGGGGTCTCGCTCCAGAACCTCGTCGCCGAGTCGACGACGCTGATCGTCACCAACGACTCGTACACCGGGACCGCCACCCGGGGTCAGGAGGACTGGCAGTGGGTCGGGGCCCCGAACATCTCGTCCCGCGGGACGGGGGTGGCCGTCGGGCTCTACGACTTCGACTGGCCGCAGGGCTCGGGGGCCAGCATCTCCGGGAACTTCGTCTCGGCCGGCCAGGACGCCACCTCGGGCGGGAACCTGCTGACCAACGGGGATTTCGAGTCGTGGACCGGCTCGGCCCCCGCCGTGCTCGACAACTGGTACCTCGAGACGGGCACCTGGGGGACCAGTATCCAGCGGTCCGGGGCCACCGACGGCATCGACGGCGGGTACTGCGTCCAGTTCAACACCGGGGCGACCCTCAACTGCCTGGAGCAACAGTTCGACTCGACTACGACGAGCGGGGCGGTGGCGACCGCCGGGACGACCGCCGAGTGCCCGAACTACTCGACCCTGGTCGTTGCCCTGTGGACGAAGGCGGCCGGGGTCATCAGCGGCGGCGTCCTGACCGTTAGCCTCGTGGACGGCTCGGGGACCGTCATCGCGGACCAGGCCGGGACGAACAACTCGCAGACGCTGGCCCTGACCGGCCTGAGTACGAGCTGGACCGGCCGGTCGTTCGTATTCCGGACCCCGGTCAAGCTTCCCTCGACCGTCAAGCTCCGGGTCAAGGTCACGACCGCCCTGGCCGGGGCCGCCCTCCTGGTCGACTACGCCGCCGCCGCCGTCCCGGCCGCCCTGTACACCGGTGGGGCGAGTGTGGTAGCCTTCTCCAACCCGGCCGACCCGGTGGTGGCCGCCCCGGACCCGGACGCCTGGACCATCGCGATGGCGAATAACCGGGCCGGGGCCTCGTATTGCGCGACGTGGCAGGCCTTGATCCAGCGACTCTTCCAGAGTCAGACCGTCATCCTGTCGTACAGCGGCGCGCCCACCATCGCCGACACACTGATCACGTCGTAACCGATGCCCAAGTACCGCCTCCAGTACGCCGGCTTCGACATCCTCCGCCCGTCCCCGTCCCTGATGGACGTGATGGACCGGTGGCTGGAGCGGCACGCCCCGCCCCTGTACTCGCACCCGGGGTGGGACACGCGGGGGCTGGACCACCTCCCCATCCCGCCCCGGCCGAAGCCCCGGGCCCCCCGGCTGAACGTACTGGAGTGGCCGGTCGGGATGAGTCGGTGGGGGTGCTTCTACGGGCTCGTCGGGAGTGAGTCCTTCGCCGCGATCAAGGACGCCGTCGGGCCGCTGGCCCCGGGTGATGGCGAGTTCACAATCGAAGAGGTTGCCGCGGACGGGTCGGCCACGGATATCGTCCGGGTGTCGATGTGGGTCGTCGACGTCCGGCCGGTCTTCTGTTCGGACGCCGCCGCCGAACTGGGCCGGGAGTTGTTCCTCCTCACGCTCGCCGACGTTCGGTACTGGGCGTGGCAGAAGAGTCTGGAGTACCCCTTCGCGGCCTGCGACTCGTGGGCCGAGATCCTGACCGCCCTCGTCTCGGCGGGGACCGGCCTGACGCTCCAGATTCCGACCCCCATCGCCGCCCTGTACGCCGAGCCGTGGCCCCTCCGGTGGTCCCGGCCCGGGGTCCCCCTCCCGCTCCTGGCCGACGCCGCCGCGGCCCAGGTCGGCCGCCGGCTGGTCTTCGCGGCCTCGTCTACCCTCCCCAACCCGGAACTCCGGGAGGTCGGGGACGCCCTGGCCTACGACCAGCTCCGGTGGGACGCCGAGGGGCCCGGGTGCGTCGCCGGCGGGTACGACCTCTCCGTGACCAACCTCCCGGGGAACACCCCGGCCGGGTGGGCCGTCGGGTTCGCCGGGGACGAGCAGACGGTCCTGACCGGGACCCTGGCCGGCCTTGCGGTCGCCGAGTACGGCCCGATAACCGGGGTGGCCGGCCAATCGGTATGGCTCCGGGCCGACAAGCGGGCGGACGAGTCGTCGGCCCCGCTGGCCGCGTTGATGGCGACCGAGTGGTACCGGTGGGCCCTGTCCCCCACCGACGCCACCTTCCGGGGCCCGCTGGTCGCCGACGCCGGCAACCCGTCCGGGATGGAGGACCGGGTCGAGTGGCGGTACCTGCCCCCGGACACCGACCGGCGGACGGTCTACCAGCCCGGGACGAGTCCGACCGAGGTCCCGCCCCCGGGGCTCGACATCGTGCGGGATCAGGTCCTGACGACCGTCGTGCCGGTCGACCGGGCCGACCGCAACCTGTACGGGGACCGGCCGCCGCCGGGGTACACGTACGCGGTGAAGGTGACGGGCCGCAGCGGCGACGCGATGAGTGCCGTGATCCGGGTGGTGGACCCCGGGTGCGGGAGCGGGTCCGGGTCGGGCAGCGGGGCGGCCGGGACCGAGGAGGTGGTGGACGGCCCCGACCTCGGGTACGCCCCGGGCGGGCTGGTCCTGTACCGCGACCCGCTCAACCCCGTCCCGGCGGTGGGCGACACCGGCACGGCGGTCCCCGACCCGGTCGTCCCGAACCGGTGGGTGTTCCAGCCCGCGGCCGGGTCCGGCGACGGCGGGGGCGGCGACTGCGACTCGTGCGGGTGGCTGCTCGACATCGGGACCGGGGCAGAGGGCGACCCCCGCCCGTGCTTCCTGCTCAAGCTCCGGGGCGGGGTCGGGCGGTGCTCGTGCATCGACACCGACCCGACGGAGGACGACTCCGGCATCCTGATGATGTACGACATGGTCCTCGCGAAGTGGATCGGGGTGCGGCGGCTCGGCCCGGACGGGTCGGTCACGTCCGACTCGGCGATGGTGGAGACGTGCTGCGGCTGCGGCGTCCCGCTCCTGGAGCTATCCGGGGACACCGCCACGCTCACGTTCGAGGGGGTCCACGTCTCGTGCGTGGACGGGGGCTCGGGCAGCGGCAGCGGGTCGGGGAGCGGGTCGGGGGCCGCGGTGTTCTCGCTCGTGCTGACCCAGGCGTGCTGCGGGACCGACCCGGACACCGACCGCCGGTACGTCCAGTTCACCGGGTACGGGGCGGACGCCTGTTCCGGCGACAAGGTGCCGTGCGACAACACGTTCACCGCCCGGGTCGAGTGCTACCCGGAGTGCCCGGCCGTCGGCTGCGGGTGCATCGGGTGTCAGGGGAACCCGGCCCCGCTGGTCTGGTACGCCCTCCCGATCACCGGGTTCTCGGACAACCGCTACAACGGGGACTGGGTCTGGACGCAGACGGGGGGCGACGAGTGCGTCTGGTCGGCGGCCTGCCGCGGCGCCTCGTCCACCCTGGAGTTCGACGCCGCGACCGACCCCGCGAACCCGGTGTGGCGGCTCACCCACGACGGGGCGGTGTACGAGAAGGCGCCGGACCACTCGGACTGCGTGGAGGTGATGGAACTGGTGAAGGTCTCGGGCGACGACGGCCCGGCCAGCATCCGGCTCACCCCGTTCAGCCCCGAAGACCAGATCGTCGTGGACTGTTGTTCGGACCCGCCCGACACCCTGTACGCGACCTCGGCCGCGACCGGCCTGACCGTCACCATCGTCCGGCTGACGCCCGGCCTCGGGCCGTGGACGATGCCCGGGGCCCCCGGGGACTGCGACGGGCCGCCCCCGACGTTCTCCGCCATCCTGAACAAGAACCCGGACACCTGTAGCTACAACGTCGGGTTCCACGCCACCTGCTGCGGCGGGAACTTAGGCGGGTACTACTACCCGGCCAGCCGGGACCCGTTCCTCCTCGTCGTCCCCGTCACCAACCCCGACCCGCAGTGCGAGCCGACCGACACCGTCACCATCACGGAAACCCCGCCTTGAGCCCCGCGGAAGTCATCGCCCGGTGTGCCGCCAAAGACCCCCGGTACGCGGGCGTGTCGGCGACCGGGGTCAAGGTCGTCCCGGCCGCCGCCGCCGACGCGCCCCCGTGCCCGCACCTCGGCGAGCCCACCGGGGAGACCGTGGGGTGCCGGACGTGCGGGTCGGGGCGGGGCCGGGCCGAGGTGTACGCCTGCTCGAAGTACGGTCTCACGGTGATCGGCAACCGCGCCCCGGCGAGCGACAAGGTTACGGCGTGCCGGTGGTGTCCCGACCGCCCCCGCCCGGTAGCCGCGACCCCCGCCCGGGCCGCAGTCCCCGCCAAGCCGCCCCGGGCCGCCCTCCCGCCGTTCGCCGACCGGGTCGCGTGGGTGTCCACCGCCCGGCTCGCCAAAGACACCGCCGCCCTGGCCGGGCTCGTCCCGCCCGACTGCTCCGGGGTGGTGGGCGTGCCGCGGTCGGGGATGCTCCCGGCCTCGATGCTCGCCACCCAGCTCCACCTCCCGCTCGGCGAGGTCCTCAAGTCCGGGGGGGTCCGGTGGCTCGGGTCCGGCAACCGGGGCGGGCCCGGCCTCCTGACCCAGAGGGGCCCGGTCCTGGTCGTCGACGACACCGTCTACGGCGGGTCGGCGATGAGGCGGACCCGGTCGGCCCTCGCCGGGGTCGACGCCCTGTACGCCGCCGTCTACGCCCGGCCCGAGGCCGCGTCGGCCGTCGACCTGTACGCCCGGCCGCTCCCGGCCCCCCACCTGCTGGAGTGGAACTTCGCGAACAACGGGCCCCTCTGCGGGTTCGCGGCCGACCGGTCGTACGGGACGGGCATCGCCACCGACCTCGACGGCATCCTGTGTCACGACGAGTACAGCGGGGGCGTGCCCGGGACGCCGTACCTGACGCCGCGGCTCCACCCGGTCCGGCTGATCGTGACCGGCCGGGCCGAGCGGCACCGGCGGGCGACCGAGGCGGACCTCCGGCGGTGGCGGGTCCGGTGGGAGCGGCTCGAGATGCTCCCGGACGACGTCCCCCTCACGGCCGAGTCCGCCGCCGCCCACAAGGCCCGGCACTACGCCGCCTCCGGGCACGGGTACTTCATGGAATCGTGCCCCGAGCAGGCCCGGCTGATCCACGCGGCCACCGGGAAGCCCGTCGTCTGCCCGGTCCTGGACAAGGTGCTCCACCGGTGACGTACCTCGACATCCCCGGCTGGTTCGACTACGAGCGGCTCTACGACCGGGAGGCCGCCCGCCTGCCGGCGTTCGCCGTCGCCTGCGAGGTCGGGTGCTGGGCCGGCCGCTCGCTGGCCTACCTCGCCGGCCTCGTCAAGAAGTCCGGCAAGACGGTCAACCTGTGGGGGGTCGACCACGGGTTCGGGACCGACAGCGAGCGGGAGAGGGTCCTGCACGCCGGCCTCCTGGCCGAGTGCGGGGGAAATACCGTCGGCCGGCTGGCGTCCAACCTCCGGGCCTGCGGGCTGGAGGGGGTGGCCGTCCCGATGGCCGCCAAGTCCGTCCGGGCCGCCGTCCTGTTCCCGGACGCCAGCGTGGATTTCGTGTTCCTCGACGCGGCCCACGACTACCAAAGCGTGACCGCCGACCTCCGGGCGTGGTGGCCCAAGATCAAGCCGGGCGGGGTGCTCGCCGGGCACGACTACGTGCCGGTGTGGGGCGGCGTTGTCGAGGCGGTGGACGAGTTCTTCGGGACGCCCGTACCGGACCCCGACTGCCCGCACTGTTGGTCAAAGGTTAAAGACTAAACAGATACTAGCGGTCTAACCCGTTACCCCGTATTCTGGTCTAACCGACCGCCACCCGCCCCGCCCGCTCCCGGACCACGAGGCCCGCCATGTCCCCGCTCGCCCACGCCCTGTTCGCGGCCGAGAACGACGCCGCCACGATGCTCGGCGTCGTATCGTTCCTGTCGAGTACGGTGGCCGCCGTCTTCGCGTACCTCGCCAGCCGGGACAAAATCCGCCACGACAAGGACATGGCGTTGAAGGACGCCCGGCTCAAGGTGCTGGAAGCCGGGAAAGAGGCGTCGGAAGCGGACCGCCGGGAGATTACCGAGCGGTTGATAAAGGTGGAGACCGAGTACGAGGAGTGCCGGGAGGACCGGCACAAGCTGAGAAACTTGATCCACGACCACAAAGTCCAGCTCGCGGTCCTGGAAACCCGGCTCAAGCCGGTAGACCCGCCCGCCCCGCCGCCCGCCCCGCCGCCCGCGGGCAAGAGTGTATAATCGGACCCATCGCCCGCCCGTTACCCGAGGAGCCTATGCTGCCACTCCGCGTATACGCCGTCCCGATCGTCTGGTTTGCGACCGCGATCGGGATGTTGGCCGCCCCGCCCGACGTGCCGCGTGACCTGAAAGTTAAACCCGGCCAGCTCGTCCGGGTCACGGTAAAGGGCGATGCCGTCATCGGCACGCTCAAGAACTTCACGGACGAGGAAGCATTCTTCGGCGAACTGGTATCGCCGAAGGGGTCGCGGCAGTTCGTATTCCAGGCTCCGGTCGCACAGTACGACAAGGACGGTAAGCCGCTTCCGCAGCGGACGACGTATGTCCTCGGCTGGTGGACGAAAGGTGAGATTGAGGGGTCGTCCACGACGATCACGGTGGAGGCGACTAAGGGCGACACCCTCCCGCCCGTCCCCGACCCGAAGCCCGGCCCCCAACCCGACCCGAAGCCGGGACCGGTCGGCACCGCGGCGTACCTCGTGGTGGTGGAGGAAACGTCCGCCCGCACCCCGGAGCAGGCGAGAGTGTTAAACGACCTTGCCTACTGGACGAAGCTCAAGGACAAAGACGTGAAATGGCGGTTCTACGACCGCGATAGTCAAGACGCGAAAGCCCTCAACTACGTCGCCCCGGCGACCGCGAAGGGGCTGCCCGCCCTGCTCACGCTAGACAAGACCGGGGTTATCATCGACGCCCGCCGGCTTCCCCTTACCACCGCCGGGATCGACGCCATCTTGAAGGAGTTCGGCAAGTGAACGACATCCTGATCCTCCCCGACGGGTCGATGGTCGGGACCGGGCTCCAGACGCCGGTCAGCCTGTCCACCGCGTTCCCGCTGTACGAAGACGCCGGCCCGATGCTCACCAACGCCCAGATCGAGGACATCGCCAAGAGCGGGGTCGCCCGCGGGCGAGACCGATTTGACGAAAGCTGGATCGGCAATCAGAAAGACAAAGGTTCGTGTAACGGCTGGGCGGGGGCGAAGGCTCTCCAGCGTGCCCGGGTCCGCCGCGGGCTCCCGCGGGTGAACCTGTCCGGGGCGTACCTGTACTCGCTCATTAACGGCGGCCGGGACAACGGTTCCATGCTCGATGACGGGATGAACGCGATCCAGACCCGGGGCGTTGCCACGGAGGAGACGGTGCCGTGGGACCGCATCTACCCGAGCCAGTACGACCGGGTGAAGGCCGACGCCGAGGCCGCTAAGAACAAGGGCTTCGAGTGTTACGCCGTTCGCACCCGGGACGCCCTGTTCTCGGCCCTTGCCCTCGGGTTCGACTGCGTGGTGGCCGTCCACGCCGATAACGGGTTTATGCAGGTGGATGCCGACGCGGTGGCCGGCGGCGGGCAGGGGCCGGGCAACCACGCGGTCGGGACGGACGGCGTCTACTGGAGCCCGCGGCGTAACCGGGTCGTGGCGGACGGTTACAACAGTTGGAGCCTGACCTACGGTGCCCGAGGGCGGATGGGGCTCGACTGGAACGCCCACTTTGCCCCGACCACGCAGTACCACCAATTTTTTGCGTGTCGGAGTACGACCGACGGGGGTGATGGTCCCCCACCGGCGGTGACACCCTGACCACCCGGAGGAACCGGACGTGTACGCCCCGCTGCTTGCCGTCGCCGCGTGCGGACTCCCGCAGCCGAGCGACCTACTCCGGGCCGACGTGCTGCTCACGGCCCCGGTCGGCACCCCGGACGAGTCGGACGGTTCGCCCCGCCAACGGCCGGCGATCCTGTGGGTGATGCGGCGGGACGGGGCGGTAGATCCGGATGTCGAGTACCAGTGGTTCGGCCCGACGTTCACCTTTCAGAGCGAACTCGACCACGCCCGCAAACTCGTCCAGGCCGCCAGACTCGCCCCGCCCTTACGCGACGATTGGCTACCGCCGCGGGATTGGTTCAAGGACGTGTCGGCCATTCTCCACGCCCGGGCAGTTCGCCTCGACGCCGACGCCGCAACCTACCGCGACTGGGCCGTCTGGAATCCCGACCGGATGGAGTTGTACTTCGCCGCAGCGAGACACGCCGAACACACCGCCGACGCGGTAAGGTGTCACGCCCACCGGTTCGCCGAGTGGGGTGTCGGCGGGTGGGCGAAGCCGCGACGGGTCGTTTTGGCCGAGTGTAAAGCTTGGATGGGTAACGCCGCGTGGGGGCGGCGGGAGTTTCCGGCGTGGTGATCCCCGACCACCACCGCACCACGCCTCACTAACACGGAGAAGCTGATGAAGATTTACCTGACCACCGCCGTCGCTACCGCCCTGACCTACGTTCTCACCGCCCCGACCGCCGCCACCGCCCAGGATTCGTTCCCCGTCGCCCGGGACGTGGCCGCCCTCAAGGCCGACGTGGAAACGCTCAAGCGGCGGGTGGCCGAGCTGGAACGGCTCGTGCTACCCAAAACCGGCCCGGCCGTCCCCGCCCCGGCCCCGAAGGCGGTCGTGCCGACGACTACTCCCGCCCCGGCCGTCACCACGTTTACCGTCCGCGGTACGACCGGGAGTGTGTGCGAGGGCGGTAACTGCCCGGCCCCCGCCCGGTTCGCCCCGGTCCGCGGGCTGTTCGGTCGGTTGCGGAACTAGCCCGAGTTGGGCTGCGACGTGCTCCGTACTAGCGGAGTGTAAAAGGCCGGGGGCTGCGGACTACCGCGGCTTGTCGCCCACCGGCCGGGACGGGTGCTTGCGGCCCGTCCTTTTTCGTTTATCGGTCGTCCCACTAGTGGAGCAGGCGGGGGTCGAACCCGCGTCGTGCCCGGGGTACTAACGATACCCCTGACAGACCGCCGTCGTGTGCATTACCTTAGCCGGGCCATCGTGGTTACAAGCCACGAACCCGGGCTATACGCAGCACACTCGCTGCCCCAAGTGCTCGGGCATTCTACCGAGGTAGCGGAAGCGACCCCGGCCGGAACCAACGGCCTGTGTCCGAGCTGTTCTCCCCGGCTTCCCTAGTCTCCGGAGTTTAACACCGTCTCTAGGTGACGGTCGGCCCCGCGAGCAGACCGAGTACCGCGTGGTGAAGTTGCACCACCGTCTTCGGCTTATAAGACCGACGCTCTGCGGTTGAGCTAACGCGGTCAACTACACACTACCACACGTCCTCGAACACCGCCTTCCGCTCCCGCAACTCCTCCATCGCCCCTTTAAGCCACTGTCGTACCGCTTCCTTCGTGACCCCGAACCGGCGGGCGATCTCATCCAACGTAGCCCCGACCCCGTACCGTAACCACAGCGTCTCCTCCCACCGGCGGGCAAACCGGTGTCCCCTCAACGCCCGCCGGACCGTCGCCCACACGTCCTCCGGGGCGGGTGGGGCCGGGGTCTCGGGCCGCCCCGCTACCGTAGCCCCGAAGTCTACCGCGGTATCCCCGTCCGGGATCAAGACCGCGGAGAAGTGCATCGTCGGGTAATGGACGACCCCGTGTTTCTGCGGCGTATGAACCCCATTCGCCGCCTCGTTACGGGCGGTCCGGGACAGCCCGAACCGCAGCACCCGCGTTACATAGCTAATGAACTTGATCCCCCGGCTCGGGTCGAACTTAAGCACCGACTTCCACGCCTCTACCACCGCCGCCCCGTGGTAGTCCGCCAGTTCGCCTTTCATCCCCGCCCCGATCCACCACCCCCGGGCGTGCTTCCAGAGCCACGCATCGACGCTCTTGACGAGCCGTTCCCGGGCCGATCGGACGGCTTCCGGGTCGTCCCCGAGTAATGCCGCCGCTAACATTCCTTCCAACGAAGTCGGGGCGTGGACCCGCGGCGGCGTGACTCCCATGTCGGTCCTCGGGGTAGGTGCTGCCGCGAGTATACCAGTCCGTTACTGTCCTTCGCCACCACCGCCCGGCGGGAGCGGGTACTGCGACATGATCATGGCCGCTTCGAGCCGGTACAGGAACGCGAGGACGTAGAAGTCGGTCGCCCCGTCGAACCAGACCCCCGCCCCGGCGTAGCACTCCCCGGCCTGGGCGTAGTGCGACGCCGCCATTTCGTAATTCCCGGCGGCGTAATACCCGTCGGCCGCCGCATAGTAGATGTCGCCCCAGTCCCGGGCGGCGATACCCTGGCCGTAGGCGGCGAGCCCATTCGCCTCCGCCTTCCCGGCGTACAGGAAGTTGGCCGCGCAGGTGTCATAGTCCGCCGTCTTCATGGTCAGGGCGTACCACAGGATGTTCGGCACCCAGTCGTCGGTCTCCGCCGTCTTCCCGATCGCCGCGGCGTCCTCCTTCGTCCCGTCCGCGGCGGCCCGCGACACGCCCATCACGTCGTAGGCGGTCATCGCCGCGACCCACGCCGCGTCCGCCTTCTGCTTCGCCGTCTGGACCCCGTCCTGGGCCGCGACCGGCCCCGCGAACCCCACCAGCATCGCCACCGCCACCGCCAGCATCACGTTACGCATGTCGTCCTCGTGGAATCTGAAAAGCCCCCGGCCGGATTCCGCCGGCGCGTTTATCGGGCGGGCCGCCCGGACCGTTCCGCTCCCAGAGTTAGCCCGGGACTATTATCCCGGACCGTCACCGGGGTTCCGACCCCCGGCTCCCGTCCTACCAAGCCTCGGTCAGCGATCGGGAATCGAACCCGCACTTACGGGACCGCCGCGGCGGTGTACGTCAGCCGTCCAGTTCGGCCAGCTTCTTCTCCAGTTCCTCGATCGGCATGGCCGCGAGGTTCGCGTCCTTCTTCGCGTTGTAGGCGTCGAGCAGCTTCTTCCGCTCGGCCGCCCGCGTCACCTTCGCCGCCGCCGCCCGGTTCTCGGCCTGCTTGGTGGCGATGACATCCTTCACGATCTCCAGCGAGACCGTGAGGGCGTGCCGCTGCGGGTCGGCCGCGGTGTCCTCCACGAACGACTCCTCCGTCTTCTCCTTGAGCCGCCCGTTGATGGTCCGGGCGGTGCTGTCCAGGTCGGCCCCGTTCGGGCGGGTGCTCTTGAGCGGGAGCTGGAATAGCTGCTCGACGGTCAGCTCCCCGACGCGGGACGGGAAGCGGAGGGCGGTCTGGGCGGCGAACTTGTACAGGTCGGTCATCGGTCACTCCTCGGTTGGGGTTACAGTCGTCACTCTCGGTCTAGCATCGCCACACTGTGCGACGACGCGATTTCGTGGCTGGTAGTAGTCCCGTGTTCCCACTTCACCTTGAACCACCCGGTCGGCCGCTGCGGCACTTCCACCTCGCCGACGGAATTGCCGCACCGCACGGTATCGCCGTTCATCAACTCGCCGGCCTGTTCACACGTCACGACGGCACCTCAGAACGTCAGCGTGTACGCCCGGCGGCCGTCCACGACGACCGTCACGGTATCCCCGCGGGCGGCGGTGAACCCTAGCCCCGACACCTGCTCGGCGGAGTAGGGAGCCTTCGTCTTCCCCGCCAGAGCCTCGAACACCTTGCCGTGGGTCGTCAGGTCCGCCCGCAGGAACTCGTTGTAGATCGTGCGGCACGACCCGGGGTTGCGGCAGTCGCGGAGGGCGAGGATCAGGTGCTTGGCCCCGACCGCGTTACCCGACCAGTGGTTCGGGCTGTACGCGGCCAGCACCACCGGGCACAGCGTCTCGGTCTTGACGCCCCACTTGTCCTGACTCGTGGTGGACGACGGGAGGACGTGGTTGATCGTGAACACCCCGGTCTTGAGCGTCGCGGTCGCCACCGTAACCCACTCCTTGTTCTTGAGCGGGCGAGTCACTTCGTACTGGTACACCTGCCCGCCGAACTCGATCTCGGCCGCGAACCCGGCGTCCGTCGGGGAGCGGAGCATCCAGTTGTGGCACTTGAACGTGTACACCCCGTCCCGCAGCTTCTCCTTCGTCGGGAACGTGATGTTCTCGACCGGGACGTAGCCCGCGGGGGCCGCGTTCGTGTAGTCCACGTCCTGCACCCCGCCCGAAGTCGGATCGTTGCGACGGTTCCAGCCGACCCGCTGCCCCGCCGGGTAGTTGTCGTGGCACCCGTCCTTATGCTCGGTGCTGCCCGGCATGAATACGTGCAAGTCCATCAGGCTCGCGTTCCGCCTCCCGTAGTTCCACTTGTGCGAGAACCGCAACACCCCGTCCACCCGGCCGCCGAGCTCCTGCACCCGCCGCCGCAGGTCGCTATCCGCGAGATCGCCGTCGTAGCTCCACGCGAAGTTGTTGTCCCACTTGAACAGCCGCTCCGGCCCGTCCGCCCCGGTGAGGGAGACGAAGTTACCGGCGTGGCGGTTCTCCACGAAGCAGTCCAGCGTCTTCGCCCCGGGCAGGACGGTCTTCACGAACTCGTCCGCCCCGATCTTCACCGCCCGGCTCAGGTCCGGGGCGGCCGGCTTGACGGCGGACGCGAGCAGGTCCGCGATGCCGTGACCGTCCTTCATCTGCGGGCGGGCGTTGTTGTCCACGAATAACACGTCGTTCACGCTCACGTCCGACAGGCGGGCGTACCGGCGGCTGATCGCCCCGCCCAGGTCGAGCTTGTTAATGGTGGCGAGGGCGTCGTCCACCATCCGCTGCGTGATGACCGCGGTCGGCCGCTTGTAATTCGCGGGGGCGACCATCGCCTCGTACTTACGGACCGCCTTGTCCAACCCCATACCCTCGGCCAGATTCACCAGCAGCTCGCCGATTACGGTATTACGGAACCGGGCGTTGCGGTTGTCGATATTCTCCCACGCAAACACGCTGCCCAGCCCGGACCGGTTGTACGCCCGGAGCAGCCCGAGGAACCCGACGACCGCCGCCTTATGCTCCTCGCCGCGATACAGCCCGTTCGACTCGATCAGGTCGATGACGGTTTCCAGATCGGCCTCGTGGATTTCCGCCAACCCGCGTTGTAACACTTGGAACGCCGCCGCCCGCTCGCCGATCTTCGCCCCCGGGTCGGCCGCGTGGTGCCGGTCCGCCACGTCGCCCCAGAAGTGGTCGTGCCGCTCGTTGGTCTTCGCGTCGTAGTTGTACTCCTGCCCGTACCGCCGCTCCTTCGTGCGGAAGACGCCGGTGATCGCCGCGTTCCGCACCTCCCAGTCCAGCTTCTCCGCGACCACGTTGTACGGGTAGGGCAGATCGAGCCCTTCCCACACCGTACCGACGTGGCCGTCCTTGATCGTCACGAGACCGCCCAGCCGCCGCACGAAGCTCTTGCAGCACACGCAGTCCGCGACGGTGCGGACTCGGTAGACCGGGTTCGTTCTTTCCGGGTACGCGGCGAGGTACACGTCGAACAGGTCGCCCGCCAGCTCGGTCGTGTACAGCTCGTGCTTGCTCATCTCGCGGAACCGGGCGTTGACCGCCCGCCCGAAGACCGCGAAGTCCGTCGAAACCGTCGTCGTCGTGGTCGGCACGGTCTTTCTCCGTGGGGTTATGGGCGTGAAAAAGCCCGACCGGGGTGGCCGGGCTCGCGTCGTCTTTCGTCACCGCCCACCACACTATACCGTTGACAAATCCCCACGTCAAGCGGTTCGGTGAAAATTACCGGGAGGCCGCCACCGGCTCCCACCCACGGACCGGGAGCGACACCGGTGTCGCGTCCGTCACCACCAGTACCTCGCCTACGTCCTGCACCACGCCGCCCACCGCGACCGGCGGCACCGACACCTCCGAGTACGCCACTGCGAACCCCTGCTCGCGGAGCATCTCGACCAACACCCGGGCGAGCATGGTTTTGCCCGACATCGGGCTGCCGCACAGCAGAATCGTCACGTCCATCGTCGCCTCGTTAACTTCGGTTAACCGAGCACTACGGTCGCCGCAGCGACCACGGAAAAGCTACCGTCCGCCCACCGGACGCCGACCTCAACGGACTGGTATCGCCCGCCACTGACCGACACGATTTCGCCCTCCCGTCCGGTGTCGGGGCAATAGGCGGAGCAGTCTAACAAGTCGGCAAATGACATCGTCGCCTCCGTAATAACCACTGGTCCCGCCGCGAGTCGAACGCGGTGGTGTAGTCACGGGCTTTCGGATCGTCGGCCGGTCTGTTTGCGGTTGTCAGCTCGTGCCCGACTGCCGCTCAATGCCGTCCAGCCTCCCCGGACGCAGCCCAGAGTATCTAGCCGGTGTGCGTCACACGCAGGTCGCCGTGCCTGCCCCGGGACCAACGTCTCGTTACTCGCTATTAGCCGCCCCGCAGTAACCACAACTATAAACGGCGGTTCCTGCTCTCTGTCACCGCCAACCAGTCACGCCTCGTCGTTGCAACAACGTTGTTCCGCTCAGCGTTTGAGCCTCAGCGAACTTCGGTAGTGCTCCACTGTCGGTTCGGACCGTGTACAGTCCTACTACAACCCGGCCGCTCGCTACAGCCTTCGGAACCACCCGCATTACTCGCTATCGGCCTTACTCCCGACCGCCTTGAGTTCGTTCCCGCCGTCCGCGGCCTTGAGCTTCTTGTCACCCCGTTCGATCGCCGCCGGGATGGTCCGGGCGAGTACGTGCAGCGTGGCCCGCTTGAACGGCCGCACGCCCTTGACGGACTTGAGGGCGGTATCGAGTAGCGTCCGGGCGACGGCGGCCTTGTCCGCCGGGAGAAACGTCCGCACCCCATCCAGCACGTCGGCGTGGGCGGCGGCGACCGCGGGGGCGGCCTTCGTGAACAGCCCGTCGAGCCACTTCTTGAGCAGGTCGCTCAACCACGGGCCGACGAGCTTGAGCAGTTCGGCGATCAGTCCGGCTAGAATTGGGTTCATACGGTTTCCTAAAGGGGTTCCCACACGTCTCGGACACCTTGCCACCCACGCCACCGGTAGGCCCGCAGGGTAAGCCACCCGGCGATCACGGCCGTTACCCACACACCCAACGACCACCACATCAACCGGTCGCGGTCCGCGGTTGTGTACTTCGTCACCCTATCCCCGCCCGCCCAACGGCGGACCTGGCGTTCGGCCCGCCACCACGGGTTATTTTCATTCCGCCGATACCCGCGTCGCGGGTTCCGCCACGCTCCCGGGCGAGTGTCGTCCCGCCACACCACTTTTACCGTATCGCTCCGCCGCACGGCCAAACAACCCCGGTTGGTCGGTTCCCATACCCGACACGTCAGAGGTCGGTAATCGTAGTGTTGACAGCGGCCTTCGGGGGTCAGCCACACGCACGGGGAACCGGTCGGGTCTTTCTTAAGGTTGCGGAGCGTCGCGGCGTGTTCCGCCCGAAGGACGGCGGGCATCCGAGCAAAAAGGTCCGTATCTCCCAAGACCATCTCGACGACCGTCTCAGAATAATTCTCCAATCGTACCTCGTCCGGGGTCATCGTTGGCCCCAAGTCGGGGTTTGCCACGTCAAATGGCGGAAGGCCGATGTGCCGGCAACACCGACCCCCGCAGTCGTCGCACAGTTCGGGACCGAACACGGGTAGTGCTATTCTCTCAGACACACCACCTCCTACTCCACGGGTTTAACAGCCGGCTTGCCGTTCGCCGAGACGCTGGCCGTCTCGGGGCCGTACACCTTGCTCTCGGTCACGACGTAGTACCCGGCGTCGTCCACGTCGAACTTCGTCACCTCGCGGACCGTTTTACCGGCCTTGACGAGCGTGGCGGGCACCTTCCACAGAATCCACTCCTCCCGACTGATCCACACCTGATTCAGCCCGACATCGTGGTTCGCGGTGTACTTCACCTTGAACGCCTTGACGAACTCGTCCGCCGCGGTGCCCAACGCCCGGTAGTGGGCCGTACTGGGGTCGGGCTTGCCGGTCTTGGGGTGCTTCGCCTCGACGTACAGCACCAGCACCTCGCCCTTGTAGTCCGCCTCCAGCTTACGGTACATCTCCTCCCCGGTCGGCGGGCGGGGCGTGTCTTCTACGTCGGAACCGTCATCACTACCGCCGCCACCGCCCAGCATACCCTCCGTACCGTCCCGCTCCCGCTCCTGGAGTTCGATGCCGCCGAACAGCACGTCGTCGTAACTCTGCGGCTCGTCCGGCCCCACTACCATCCGCTGCTTGCCCGTCTTCGGGTCGATCACCGGGGCGTTCGTCTCGGGGTCCACCTCGGGCACCCCGCCCGGCGTCTTGAAGAAGAACTTGAGCCGCACCCGGGCCGGCGTGACCCCGTCCGCCCCGTGGCTCAGATACGCGAACCACGCCGACGCGAGCTGGGCCTTCTTGTACGCCGCGGGGGACGACTCGTTCTTACCGGTCGGGAAAATCTTGCCCCGGTAGCGGTCCCGGTCTTTGATGTCGTCACCCTCGACCGGGTACACCGCGTTCTGGACGGGCTTCATACCTCCCTGAGCGAGCGTGAGCCAGAAGTCGATCGCCTTGTCCTTGTTGGCGAAGTCCGCCCCCGCTTCCGACCGCAGGAGCTTGTACTTGTTCCGCTTCGACTTCCCCGCGGCCATCAGGTACATCATCGCCGCTACCGCCCCGGGGTCGCCGAATTTGGCGAGCGGCCCCTGCCCCGTCGCGTCGGGCTTGTTGTTATCGACCACGAACCGCACCGCCGTCTCGATCCACGGGTGGCTGCCGAAGAACTTCTCGATCTCGGTCTGGGTACGGTGCGGGGTGTCGCCCGGCTTCGCCGCCCCGGTCATCTCCCACAGGTGCTTGATCGCCTTGTCCGCGACCTTCGTGTAGTTCCGCCGGGCGGTGCGGCTCGTCGGGTGGTCGATGTCGCCGAGGAACCGTCCCGAACTGTACAGCGTGTCGGCCCCGGTCCGCGGGCGGCCGGTGTCGTAGGTCCGGGTCACGCGGGCGTCGTCGGACACGCCCAGCACCAGCACCGTTTCCAGGCACGGCTCGGTCGGCCAGTTCTCCTTCCACCGCTCGTCCCGCTCCCACAGTTGCTTCGCCAGGATCAGCCCGGCCCCGCGGTGCTGCCCGCTCTTGACGAGGCCGGTGCGGGAGAAGTCCATCGACTCACCGTTCACCGTCTCGCCCGGGAAGCACGTCGGCCCGGCCCAGTTCCGGTTGAGGATTTCGTAAGCGTACCGCTCGCTGATCGCGTACTCGTGGTAGCGGTTGCCGCCGTTGTTCCGTAGTCGGACCTTGTTCCCGTTGGCGTCGTACAGGTCGTAGTCGTCCCCGAACGAAGTCCCGGGCGGTTCCTCCTCCCACCCGATCAGGTCCATCATCTCGGCGGCGAAGATCGGACCGCCGTCCTCGGGGTGATCCGCGTCGCGGACGGCTACTACCACCTTCGGGTACTTCCACGCCGCCGCGGGGGTGGGCGGTGCCGCGGCCGATGCGATGACCGGCTCCGGGGCGGGGGTCGGTGCGGCGGGGCGGGGCGGTAACTTAACGGCCGGGGGCACGATTAGCCTCCTTCGGGGCGTGTGAAGGCGTGATCTTCGGCGTCAGGGCGTACTCGCTGTCGAAGTCCAGCACGGCGTCATAGCCGTACCTCGCGGCGAGCGTAACGCACAACTCCCGCATCTCGGCGATTGAGAACTTCCCGCCGAACACCGCTTCGGCTTCCGGGCACGGGACGGGGAGCATACGGTGCTTCCGAATCTCCGCGGCGAGGGCGACGAACCGTTTCTTAAACTCGGCGTAAGTCTTGTCCTTTACCGGCGACTCGGGCGGCTTCCCGCCGCCGTACAGCAGCACGAACCGGAGTTCACCGAGGACGCCGACCTTCGGTAACGCCGTCACCGCGTCCAACTCGTCGGGGGTTAGGTCGTTAACGGCCACGGTACGCCTCCTTCGCCCGGTGCCCGTGCCGCGGCAGGGGCGGTCCGAACTGTTGTAGGTACGGGATGTTGAGCGGGCGGACGACCGGCGTCTCGGCCGGTTCGCCGTCCCTGAGCTCGTCCCGCACACGGGTAGTTCGCGGGCGATCTCGCGGCGATAGCCCTGCCCGTCGAGGCGGGGTACGAGCCGGTACAGGGTGTGGAGCTTCCGCTTCTCACGCGGGGCCAACTTCGCCCCGCAACACGAGCACAAATACACGGTCGGTCTCCGTTCCGGACGGGGTGAGCGGGCTGGTTACGCGGCGTCGGCGGTCACGGGCGAAGCGGCGGGCGGTAGCGGGAGTAGGTTCACCCGATCCTTCGTGGCGATCCCGACGCTCTTACCCTTCAACGCCGCCCACACGACCAGCTCCCCGAAGCGGTCCTCCGGGATGTCGTAGACCTCGACGCCGATCCACCGCCCCTTCGGGTCTTTCTTCTCGATCCCGAGGGCACACGCCATCTCGTCCGCCCACCCGCCCGCGAGGACGCAGTAAGTGCGGTGTTCCTTGTGGTTGTTGCGAGACCGGATGACGTACACGCCGGGGTGCTGGGCCTGGACCGTCGTGAACAGAGCGGTGATCCGGTCACGGTGGGCCTGCTGTCGTTTCGCCGCCGCTTCCCGCGAATACTCGCCCGTCTGGTTGCGGGTTCGTCCCGACCGCAACTTCTCTACGAGCTGGGCGTAGACCTTGACCGCCTCTTGGTACAGCATGGTCGGCGGCTCGACCGTCACCGGGCCGTACTTGCCCGGGTCGATCCGCTGAATGCCGTACCGCATCCCGCACGGGCTCTGGTTGAGGATGTAAACCGCTTCGGACTGCTGCGTCTGCGTCTGCACGGGTGGTTAGCCGGGGTCGGTTCTTAGCCGCCCCGGCGTCGGGGGAATGAGATACCTGTGACGCTGGTTAGTTACCGGGCTTCTTGCGGATCACCCGCCGGCCGCCGCCGCACCGCTGGTACTCGGCGTCGTGCGTGCGGGTCGGGCGGTCGTCGTCCAGCGGCCGGACGCCGTAGTTGTACACGCGGGCCGCCTTCGCCTTCTTACCGGCGGGCTTTACCGCCGCCGGCCGCTCGCCGCTGTCGCTACCGTCATCGTCCGGCGTTACCGTCGGCTGCGGGGCGGGCGACTGCCCGAACACCGCCGCCAGAAACCCGAGCATCGCGTTGTCTTCGCCGACGAACGTCGCCATGTCGTGCCGGATAGGTTATTGGCCCGGCCCCGGCTCCTCGTCGTTCGCTACAGCGGGGCCGCTCGCCGGACCGCCCGGCAGGGACTTGCTGTAGCACATCTGCACCGACACCTGCACCTGGAGCCGCACGGCGGCCCCCTCGAAGTACATCTGACAGCCCTCGTTCGTGAACCACCCCTGCGTCCCCGAGGCGAACTGCTTGGGGTCCACGAGCAGTTCTATCTCGCCCGGTAAGCCGTCTACCGTCGCCACGTTCTCGCCGCGGATGCTCACCCGCAGAGGACGGGCCTCGGCGGCGAACTGTGCCCGGCTGATAGGGCACACCTTCGGCGGTCCGGCGGGCAGAGCGGGCTTGACCGGCTTCACGACTTTCTTCCGGGTCATACCTCTACCTTACCACCGGTAAGCGAAACGACGACGGGGCGTGTTGCTATTTCCCAAGACCGCCCCGGAGCCCCGGCTTGGTAGTCCCCCGGGCGGGCTTCGGCCCCGGCAGGAACTGGGTCGCGTCGATCTCGGCGGCGGGGACGACCCGGACCGCCTTGTTACGCTCCGCGGCGGCGGCCTCGGCGTGACGGGCGTTGACCCCGCCGAAGCTCCACGCGGTACTCTCCCCGATCGCCGCCGCCGCGAACTCGTCCGCCCGCACCCCCCACCCGGCCGCTATTACCGCCCGCTTCACTTCGGCTACCGCGGCGTCGATGAGCGGGGTCGGCCAGCCCCGGTCGTACACCGCCGCGAACGCCGCGACGCAGCCGGCGGGGGTGGACAGGTCGGGCGGTAAGTCGTCGTTGAGCGACATCACACTCTCGATTTACGGTAGAAAGCGAGACAGATCAGGGACAACTGAACGACCGCGGCGAATACCATCAGCGGGATAATCGCAAGTCCGGCAATGTCCACCTTCGCCCGGATCACCGGATTGTCGTGCCCCTCGTATGCGAGTAACCGAGCCGTATACACCTCGGGGACGAAAGCGACCCCCACAGCAACACCGACCGCAGTTAGACACACTATCGCGGTCCAGAACGCGGGCGAGTCCAGCACTATCTCCCACCACCGATTCGCGGTCGTCACGGTGTCCTCCACGTCTGGTACTACCAGAGTAACCTACGCCACTACCGTCACGCCGGCCGCCGGCTCTGATTCGCCACGCCCCGCCGCCGCTGCCCGAGGACGGGGTTATCGACCGGCACCCGCCCCTGTGACGCGGTGCAGCGGTGGCCGGGGACGATGGCGGTACAGTCCTCGTGCCGGCCGTAGGCGGCGAACTCGTTGGCGGGGCACGGCTTGGAGCAGCGGGGGCAGGGGCGGTTCATACCTCGTCCTCCAGTCCGTATTCCTTGAGCCGCGACAGGCCGGGACCGAACTTGGCTCGCAGCTCAAATAGGATGTCCACGGGAACCGGGCGGAGGGTACACGACCCCTCCCAGTACGCATCCTGCTCCCGCGGCTCACCCCGCCACAGGCGGATCAGTTCGGTCTTCCACCAGCGGCCGTACAGCCGTCGCCAACAGTCGAGCACGTAGCGTTCGGTGCCGGTGAGCATCATTTATCCTCCGGATCGGGCAGCAACGGCTCGATGTGCCGCCACAGGTGCTTCTCGATCACGTCCGTCAGGTGGAGCGAGTCATCCCACTCGGTATCACCGAACTCGCCGCACAGTTCCCGCAAGCAGGCGACAGTATCGGCCCGCTCGACGGCCCACCGGGCGGCGTTGGCGGCCGGGTCGTCCAGCCCGAGCAGCCGCAGGACTTCGCTGAGCTGCCGCCGCCAGATGGACTTCTGGCCCTCGATGTAGGCTTGTTCTTCCTTCTCGGTCACGTCGGCTCCTTCGCGGTGCGGGCCGCGACGAACGCCCGGATGCGGGCGGCCACGGTCGCGGGGGTAGGGTCGGTGTACTCGGACGCCAGGAACAGGTAGCGACACGCCCGCCGGGGGAGGGCGAAGAACTTCTCCAACGCATCGAACCCATCGTACCACTGCTCCTCCGGGTCGCGGGGGTCGCTGTACGACACGCTCCACCCGTCCGGACGACACCCGAACCCCTCCGCGTGGAAAGCCGGGGAGCGGGTCGCCCACCCCGCGGCACAGGCAGCGGTCCCGCAGTCGGGCATGGGCGTAACGTCACCGTCCGCATCCCGGTCGTCGCCGCTGAACCACTCGTCCATCACCAGCAGCTTCGGCGGCACCTGCTCCACGAGCCGGGCGAGGTACAGGAGGCGTTCGTCGGGGGTCATCACCACCACCCTCCCTTACGAGTTTGGGTCGTCAGCTCCCACATCTCGACCGCCTCCCGGCGGGCGGCCTCCTCGGTGTCGCACGTTGCGACGACTTCGCGGGTGGCCGGGGTCAGCACGCACCACCGGCCGTCCCGCTGCTCGACGTGGAATCGCATTACACGACCTCCGTCAAGCGGGCGAGCCCGAGGTTCTTGAGGGTCTGGGCGATCCGCTTCTCGGCGGACTCGGGGTTGTCCCACCGGTCCATCCGCCGCCGGTACGTGGCGAGCACGTTGTCAAGTTTGGACGCGATCTCCCGCCGCATCTCGGCCGTAGCGTCCGCGGGAGACAAGTAGTTCCGGTCCGTCTCGGGGAGCTTCGCCCGCTTGGCGGCCTGCTCGCGGATGACGAACAGCGTCCCGACCCACCCGCACTCCACCTCCACGTCG
>CAZFMF010000009.1:0-98012 GCA_964519985.1 uncultured Pseudobdellovibrionaceae bacterium
CTGATTCTGATCGAACTGATGGTCGGCATCTTTCACGCAAACCCTACGCTGGTTGAACTCAATAGAAATGAACTAGAGGCGTTGCTAGAAAATGCCAACCAAGTCAAAGAGCATTGGACCCGGTTGTCCGACACTCGGATTCAGAACAAGGTGCAACGGTTGGTGCATCTTTGTGAAACCATCGACAGTCTACTCAAGGCAGAAAAGATTGAAGGCCTCGGCGAAGAAGAAGCCATTGGGGTGCTAGAAAACCCGGAAAGCACCAGGCCTTATCGCCGAAGGGCCATCCACTCGCTTCGACTTAGAGGGGTTCAAGGGGAGGCGGTCCGTCTCCAAACATTCATTCGAGCGGCGGTGGTGGCGGGAAAAATTCAAGACCCAGCCGAGAGAGCGGAACTTCGGTCCCTTTTTGCGGAGCTTCTGCCCGGAGCCGTTGGCAGCCTATCAACCGAGGATCCGGAATTCGCTTGGGCTTGCGCTGCGTTTATCCTGGATCATGTGCAGAACAAGCCGCCGGTAGCCCCCGTTGCTTTTGAGTGACATGTCTTGTTAATACCGAACCCCTTTTCCAGGGGCCTCTGCTTGAATTATCGGAACGCGATGGTTACTCCGTTCAAAACGGAGGTTTCTTATGTATCGATCGCATGCTTCAACTTTGGTCGCCTTTGCTATCTTGGGATGGGCGAGTATCGCGCCGGCTGCGACCACGGTAGCCTCAAGCAAGATTTGGCTCGTTAATAAGGCCGCGACGGGTGAAAAATTGACCGTCAAGAAAGGCGAATACCTTCGGTTAACGTTTGAACATATCCAGCAAAGCAACTTGGTCGGAGAAGGCGGTGGACCCCTTTTCTCCAAAGATGTGAGCTTTACCCTTTCCAGAAAAGATGCGGCGGGGAAGGTATCTTCTTTCGGCAATAGCTCTTCCGACTATCTCGTACTCGAAGCGCAGCATGCCTCCGTCGACATGAGAGCCACCAGTCCGGGAGCCATCAATGAGAACTATAAGTGGATTCACCAAATCACTTACTTCATCCGCGCCAATCGAGGCATGAGCTTGAAGACCATTGAGGTCAAAGCCATGGAAGGCGGAAAGCCCTATGCGCTGGGTTCGGTAGGTGTTGAAGTGGTGGATTGAGCAATCGCTCAAGCTTTAGGTCGTCTTTATCAAACGGTTCGGGCGGTGGCGTATGCTAGAATTTGTTCATGCGTACCTTTGCCATCGGCCTTCTGCTCGCTCTTGAAAGTTTCGCGCAGGAACCTCCTTTGCGAACTCACGGCGATGTTCTGAACCTCATCGATAAGAAGTCGGTCACTGATATAAACTTGTTTGGGAAGAATATTATTCCGCTCATGAAGAGCGGCTTCACCATTTCTCATGCGAGTGAATCGAATCAAGGCCCGGAGCGCGTTCTGTTCTTCGCGGGAGATTCGGGCTTGATCATTGGAATGGGCCTCGATGACGATTTCGTGGAAATTATCGACGGTGATAGGACGCACCTGATTCCCCATCGGCTCTCTTGGAACGAGAAAGTCTTGAATGAGGTGAAACCGTCGGCGGCGATCCTTGATTGTAAGAAATGCCATGGGGATCCGATGGCCTACATTTATCCTCAATATTCGGAATGGCCACAAATGCTAGGAGGGGACGACGATTTGCCCGGCCCTCACTATGAAGCCACCGTTAAAAAAATCATGGCCGCGCCTCGTTTTGCGGGGTTGTTCCCTAAGGACTTCGACCCGGCTAAGGGTCACTACCCATATCGCGCGACCGGTCCACGAACGTTGAAAAATATGCCCAATTTCGCCCTCACGCTTGGAATGTCACGCCAAGCGTCGTACCGCCTTGTCGAGCGAATGAAACTATCGAATGGCTACTTGCGGTATCGGCACCTGCTCGCTGCGTCCATCCTGAACTGTCCATTTGCCAAGAACTACGACGGGCCGATCAAGAAGGAGCTAGACAAAGCGTTTTTTCCGGTAGGGGACTCCGCCAGTACTTCCTTAACAATTGCTCTAATGCGCTTAATGGATGGAGATCCGCTTGGACTGATTCTTCCAAAGCCTCTCGTCGAGATAAGTGCTAAGGAATATCCGGTCGTGCGAGACCAGATTATGGATTTCAATACCGGTCTCGGATTTGGCGAATTCAAAGCGCTCATACTGGGGGGTATTTATAGCCACTTCGTGGCGCAAGAAAGAGAGGACCGAAAAAAAGATGCCAAGCACAAATCGATTTGGGAACCTCACCTCAAAACCTACAGGTTAGCGAACTTTGAATCATACCAGGAGCTAGGTGTGGACTTTGAAGCGCTCGACGCTTTAATTGTTGGATTCGGGGATCCCCCCCAAGCAGCCCCCAACCGTTTCACCCAAGGCGCATGCGATGCCTTACAAACCGCGGTGAAAGACTCGTTAGAGAAATACCCGTTCAAAGAGCCGGCGTCTCGAAAGGGGACGCCCGAGATGCCTCACTAACCCTCACGTTTCGAGGGCGAGCGACCAGCTCTCCCGAACAATTCGGACAGCGATGCTGCATTTGCCCGGTGCATTTCGCGCAGAAAGTGCATTCATAGCGGCAGATGAAGGCCTTCTCATTCTCTTCAATTTTATGCTGGCAGTTTTCACAGCATGATTTCATTTCTAGCGACATTCGAGCTCCAATAAGAACTGCTTCGCCTTCAGCCCTCCGGCAAAGCCGGTGAGGGTGCCATTGGCACCAATCACCCGATGGCAAGGGACAATGATCGAAATCGGGTTCTTTCCGTTGGCGGCGCCGACGGCCCGGCAAGCCTTCGGAGAATGGATCTCCTTGGCGATTTCCGCGTAGCTTCGTCTTTCTCCGTAAGGAATGCGGCTCAGGCGCTGCCATACGCTTTTCTGAAAGGCAGTGCCATAGAACTCGTAAGGAATATCGAAGTGGGTTCGCTTGCCGGCAAAGTATTCTTTCAATTGTTTGTCGGCATCCAGTAGGACTGGGTGCTTATCGTTTCGCTTTAAGTCGGGGATCTTGACCCGATTCGGATCATCGTTTTCCCAAAGCACCGCGACTAGTGCATGGTCGTTCGCGATTAGGGTGAGTTCTCCCACTGGCGTTTTAGTTTTTATGTAGAAGTGTTCCATTATTCGTTCTCTTTTTCTTGGTTAGAGTGAGGGCAAATTCTTTCCAGAGGTACATCGCGGCGTAGGCGCGCCAAGGTTCAAAGGACTCCAATTGGACCTTCGGATTCAGGGCCAATGCCTGTTTTAAGATGAGATCCGTACTGGGAAAAGCATTGGTATCGCCGATGGCTCGGAGTGCGACATACTCCGCGGTCCAAGGTCCGATACCCTTGATATCGAGAAGCGACCGCTTAAAATCCGCCGGGTCTTGAGTCGATTCCAAGGCTATTTTCTTTTTGACGACCTTCTGAGCGAATTCCCGGATCGCCGCTTTCCGCGCGGATGTCGTTTTTACTTTGTCTAGGTTGGTGCCCGCAAGCACCCGCGGCGAAGGAAACAAATAGGCCTTGGTTTTATCGAAGGGGTTCTGCGTTTCCTCGCCATACTCGCGCACGAGCTGGCCGATCAAAGCGGTGGCGTGTTCGGTAGAAACGAGTTGCCCCAAAATCGAACACACCACCGTTTCGAAAGGATCCCAACCTCGAGGCAGACGAATTCCTGGATACTTCACCACCAGCTGGCTCAGGAGCGTGCTCTCCGAAAATGCGTTTGCGATCAGAAGTGGGTCCGAGTCTAAGTCAAACATGTGGCGGATGGATTGAGCGATCTTACGCAAATGCGGGATTTGATTGGCGGTGATGAAGAGAACCAAACGGTGCTTTGTGCGGTCGTTCTGAACACGTACCGCTCCGACCCGATTGTCGATCCGGAATACTCGTTCGTATGAATCGGAAGTCACGCGCTCAACCCCAGAAATCAGATGCTTCGCGTAGAAATGAAGCAGCGATTCCCAATCAAAAGGCGGGCGATAGGCGAGGGTAATTTGAATTTCCGCGCCACTCACGGCGAGGTCCGCGGTTTTACGAAGGTCTCGCGGCGACCGTGTAAACCGTTTCTGGATCGCATCATTAAAGCGCCGGATCGATTCAAACCCGGAGGCAAAGGCGATTTCCGTTAGGGTAAGTTTCGTTTCCACAATCAACTTCCGGGCAAAATCGAGCCGGTTGCTATCCGCGATCTGCTTAGGAGTCTTTCCAATCTCCTCTTCAAACAGGCGGCGGAGGTGACGGGCGCTAAGCCCAAGGCGGGCGGCGAACACTTCCTCGCCATCCGTCCAATGATTGGCGATGAGTTTTAAGGCCCGCTGCACCGTCGCGCTTTTTCCAATCCAGGCCGGAGAGAGGGGGGCGGACTCGGGCCGACATCGTAGGCAGGGACGGTAGCCTCCCTTCTCCGCGGATACCGCATCCTTAAAAAACTCAACATTTTCCCGCTTCGGCTTGGCGGGGCAAATCGGCCGGCAATAGATCCCCGTCGTTTTGACGCCTACGAAGAACTTGCCATCGAACCGGTAATCCCGAGCCAGCATCGCTTGGTAGAAGATGTCGGTCTGCGATTTCACTGAACCACCTTAAGGGTTTGTGAAACCTAAAACTAGCCATTTTCGGACACGGTCCCCTTTATGGACGGGCCGACCCTATGTGGTCACTTTTTATGACTGGACACTATATGTGTCTATGTGCTATGCTAGTAGCATGAAAACGATTGGGGCCGCGAAGTTTAAAGAACAATGTTTGGCGTTGCTGGATCGGCTTGAACCTCAAGGTCTGATCATCACGAAGAACGGGAAACCGGTCGCACGGGTGATGCCGGTTGTCGTAGAGTCGGCACAGCTAATTGGTCGGTTGAAAGGCAAGATTAAGATTCACGGAGACATTCAATCGACCGGGGTTAAGTGGGATGCTGAATCTTGATACGCATGTCTTTTTGAGCGCCTTGGCCGGCGAACTTTCCCCTAGCGAAGAGAAAATCCTGGGCCGGAATGTTTGGAGTTTATCGGCCATTTCCATTTGGGAAATTGCGAAACTTGTGGAGTTGAACAGAATTGAGGTGGACATTGAATCCGCTGAGTTTTCCGTCTTGCTTTCGAGTATTCACATCTGGCCAATTACGCTGGAGGTATGCCGGGCCACCCTCCGCCTGGATTTTGACAGTGATCCGGCGGATGAGATCATCGCCGCGACCAGCATTGTGCACAATCTGCCGTTGCTAACGAGAGATCGGAAAATCAAGAAATCGAAGCAGGTTCCTTTCGCCGTTTAATCACGATGAAACTAGGAAAATGCGAAGACTGAAAGACTATCTTTTCCTTCCAGGGGTAGAGACGCGGCAATATAGGTATCGGGTCGTACCAAGACGAGCTGGTTGGCGTACGGGCAATCTGGCTGCGGGGGAATCCAAAGCTTATCGACAAAGGCGGGGAGCTCTAGCTCCAACTCGGTTTCGCTAAAGATGAGAAGAGTGAATCGGGTGTAATCGAGTCGCGAATAAACGCGTTGTGCGCCTTGCGTACCCTGCACCATAAAATCGTGTAGGCGAGAACCCGCCACTCCCTGATTGCCATAACGAATCCCCATGCCCGTGATATTGCCGGCGCGACGCTGCACAATGTCGACGTAATCCTCCGCGTGGGTGCCTTCGTCGGAAAATTTTGTGGAGCGTACAAGTGCGCCGGAGGTTTCCACGACGCTCATCGCGACAGGTTTCCGTTCGGTTTCGTAAGTGCGGAGCAATTCGGTCGAAGCGCCATGTTTCAGCACCATTTGCAGCTTCCACATGAGATTGAAAGCATCGCCGATGCCGGTGTTCAATCCCATTCCTCCATTCACGGAATGGATATGGCACGCATCGCCGGCCAGAAAAACGCGATCGTCGATCGCAAATCGGGCGGCCACCGACTCTTTTACGGAAAACTGAGAAAACCAAACTAATTCTTTGAAATGCAAGGTGTGGGGAGCCATTGCTCGATTGATCTTGGCAATGGCTTGATCCACCGTGAAGTCTTTGGTGTCCATGCGAACGTAGAACCGATCGATTTTTCCCTCGCGCGGGATCCACGCCACATCGGAAGTCTCCGCCTGGAAAACGATGATCTCGGGCACCTTCGGGAAGTCGGTGTCGATGATGCCATCGAGTACGGCCCATATGATTTGCGGCCGCGTGACTTCAAATGGCACTTCGAAGCGTTCGCGTACGAGCGAACGAGAACCATCCGCGCCGATGACAAATCGGGATCGAATCGTTTCACCGTTAGTAAGGGTCGTCACACAACCCGTCTCGGCCAACTGAACATCCGACACTCCCGACTCCCGTCGCACGGGTACCCCGATTTCGCGAAGCTTAGCATCGAGCAGCCGCTCGACGAACGATTGCCCGATCATCAGAAAGTGTTTGTGAAAGCACCCTTCGAGGGCCTCCCACCAGCTCGACTGACGTGAAAGGAATCGACCGTTCGCCCAAACTGAGCTCGTATTGCAGGTCTTGCCCAAGGGGTAGAGGTCCTTAAAGAGGTCGACCGTTTCCAGGAGTTGCAGGGTGCGTGCGTTGAGGGCATCCGCCCGGCCCACCTTCAACGGCTCCGCCGATTTGTCGACGATTACCGTACGCAGGCCACTGATTTCACCGAGGTAGGCGCAAAGCAGGCCCACCGGCCCCGCACCCACAATCACGACATCGGTATCGTGCGCCATCATTTGTGGGACACCAGATGGGGGTTGTCGAGGGCCGGCTCTCCCAAAACGTGCACACGGCGAAGGTGGCGAGGGGCACCGGGAGTGAAGGCCTCGCGGCCGTGCAGCAACGTATAATTGTCGGAAACGACGATATCGCCCGGTTGCCACGCATGAGCGTAGAAGCTCTCGGGAGCGTAAAGCGCGTTGCGCAGTCCGCGATGGAAACTTGCGCTTTCGTCGGGAGCGACGCCGTCGAATACCAATGTTGGGTGGTTGACGAAACTGTCATCCCGGTCGCGGGGTGGCTCATTGTAGCGAATGATGGGTGTGCCCTTCACGGGATGGGTCGCGATAATCGGAGCCACGGTTTGGCTATCGTAGAATTCCATTTTACGATGATAGACGCCGGTCACTTTGCTCCAAAGGGATCGGGTGGTCGGTGTCGCCCGTTCCAGGGCGGTGATGGTATTCGAAAAGGTGGTGCGGCCTCCCTGTTCTCCCTGCGGAGCGCTCACGCAATGAAACACCTGAAACTCCGGAACCTGCGGGCGATACATTCCATCCCAGTGCAACGGGACATAGTTGTTGTCAAAGATATGGTCCGCCGGGTTTTCTTGCTCAACGAGCTCTAGAACCTTTCCAAACGGCCATAGGCTCACTTCACCCCATTGGCCGCAATAGTCGGCAAAGGTGTCGGCGGTTTCAAATGTAGAAAACCCGCGCAATACTAATAAGTGGTGGCGACGCACGAGTTCGCGAAGCCGGGGCACGGGTAAGTCGCCGACCGGACACCGATTCCCTTGCGGTTGGATCATGATCCCGAAGGGTTTCATTTCGGCTTGCACGTAACTCATTGCGCCTCCTCGGAAAGCACAAAATGGCTCGGTCGGCCGTCGCGGGAAACGAGCTGCGCTCCAAGGGATTCTGCGTGCTGACGTTTCATCAGCCGATAGCGTCCCTGAACCTCGACCGCAACGCTATGCCAAGCCGTCAGCCACTCGTCGCGCGTTTCCATGAGGTGAATGCCGATCTTTCGGCTGCCGCAGGCTTGGGGATGAATCGACAACCGAACCGCCTCGGGAAAATGTTGGGCGAGCAAACCATCCCAAGCTTGGCTGCGCTGAATCACGGCATAGGCGCGCCGCCGGCATTCCTTTTGTAGTGCCGTTCGGCTGACGGCCATATTGGGGCGCAGCGCATCTTCGAGTAGAAAACGGGTAATCCCGCAGTACAACCGCCGCGCATCGTCGTTCACTCGGACTTCTTCCTGCACCGTTTCAATCCGTTCGCCATAGCCCTCCATTAAACGCGAACGCATTTCATCGAATCGACAGCTTCTAAACACATTATCGAGATTAAAGGTGGCGAGATTCTGCGTTCCCAGTTCGGCGATCAGTTCATTGAGATCTTGCTGATAGAGGGTGATGTCATTGTCCGCAATTCTCACGACATCGTTGAAGACCCGGCCGTCGGAACAAAGGATGATCCGTGCTCCCGGCGCGTAGATCTTTTGGATGTCCTGGCATAACGCATTGATGAAAGCGAGCGATTGGCGTTCCGCCATATCGGGCCGCGTGCCTAACACTTTCGCTGGGTTCGGGGATTTGCCCGGGAACGCCGGTAAAATGAACGTAACGGCATGGTTGCGTTCGATGGCGGTCAGAACTCGGCCAATCTGGGGCTCGGTACATGCGGAGCACGCGTTTTGTGCACAAGCTTCCTGCCCCGAAGGCAAGCGGCGGTGCCGTAGGACGAGACCGAGAATTTTCAGGGCCAGGTCTCTTCGCGAAACGACTTCGAGGAGGTGTTCTCCCCCTTTGTAGAATGTGATGTCGCCGAGCATTAGCGCTTCCCCCAGTGTTACCACCAGGTTAACGCCCGCTGAGCTATAAGCAGAAATTGAAGGTGCGAATGGGGCTCATAGACCGGATTTATATCTTAAACGGGACTATTTTCTTTTCACTATGCGATCGATTTCCGAAGTGATCCCGGATTCAGTGAGAAACCCTAAGACCAGCTCTCGTGCGCTTGAGTGCGTGGCATCTAGAGCTAGTGCCTTTTCTAAATATTTTTTCTGCGCTAGGAGAACCGACTTTGAGAGCTTTGGATTGTATTTCACCACCGGGTGTTCCGACCAGCGCATGAGCAGGACGGGTAAAAATGCGTTGTGGTGATCATTGAAACCGGGACGCGGCTCAAAATCCTCCTGTTGCCAATGGCCAATCACTCTTTGCACCAGAGGTCGCAATTCAGAACCTTCGTGATCCTGCTTTAGTTCTTTAGCTGATTTCCTAAACCACAATTTCGCTAGGGCATCCGGTAAGTGTCCCTCGTTTTCCTGGACGAACTTAAGAGCGTCCGCTTTGGAAATAGGGAAATCCTGGTGCTTGAGGGTGTGCTTTATTCCGTCGGCGATCTCTTGATACCCCAAACCTTCCGATGCTTTCCAGTCTGGGTGGCGAAGCTCGAAACCCCACAAGGAATTATCCGTATAGGTGTCGTGACCTCGTATACCGACATTTTTTTCCTTCAGTGAAGTTCCAAGCGGGGGATTTTCTCCACGTTCTAAAGCCTGGAAATACAAGAAAGCTTTTTTTACTGACGCCTGGTCCAGGTAATCAAAAATGGGAGGATCGGAAGGATTTTTGTCTGGCACCCGGCCAGGAGCAATGCCCTGATTTTCCCCCTCGATCAGCATCGCTAGCTCGGCCATCTGATGGTAAAGAGTCAGGATAGCGGCCCCCACGTTGGCTTCAAATCCTTCCGCCCGCAGCGTGTTGAAAAACTCGGTCGGAATTTTATCCGGAATATGTTGATGGTCCCCGGACAATTTCAATTTCGAGGGGCTTCGGAGAAGAGCGTCGGTAACTTCGCTAGCAAAGGTCGCTATCTCTCTCCGAAGGACCGAAGGTTTCGTCCCCCGAAAATGCAACTCAAGAAGTCTGGATGGAGAAATTTTTCCGCCGGAACCATATTCCACTCTGGGGAGGAGAAATCCGGTCAAGTCGATTTCGTACTCTTGATTTGCTTTGTAACTCTGACCCAGAAATTCGAAGTCATTTTTGGGACGGATGCGAATTCTATCCTTCATCTTGAAGCCAGGAATGGCTCGGGACGCTTCAAAGTCATGGTCCTCGGACACATACCAAAGGAGTCGTTTTTGAAGGTCAGGTTGGAGATCTTCCCAAGAAACGTCCAAGATCTGCAGTGGGCGTAGAGCGGGAAATGCCTCCACTAAAAAGTCGGGAATTTGCTTTGTCTTTTTGTATCTAGATGCGGCCAGAAGGGCCCCGGAAACTTTTCCATCCGTGGTGGTCATGAGTTCCACCAGCGCCTCCGTACGAACGAGTTCGATCTCGCGGGCCACTTGCTGGCCGGCCAACATAGCGGGGTCGCATTTGCGCGGTATCACTGCGGTCGCCATGGAATGCAGCGTCAAAAAAAGAACAGCTGACCAGAGTATTTGGGGCATGGGCGGTACCTTCTACGATTCCGACCATTCTACTAGGCTGGGTACGCACTTCACACTGCAGTGTCCCACCAGAACCGGATTTGTTTGCCGATAAAGATAGGTGCAAGTGTTTCTTCGACAATTCCAGGGGCACGTCGTGCTCGCATTGTTCCTGGCGATTGGTTCTAGCGCTTTCGCGGAGGTCGTCGCCGAAGAGCCGATCGATTTCCTAGAGGCAACGGCAGAGACCCATAGCTTCGTGAATCCCAATGAAACCCGCCCTCTCGAAGCAGTGCCGATCTATGAGTTGGGAACCGGGGGTATCTATGTCGCCGTCGGCACGGAACGGGGGTTTGTCGGGGCCGCGTTGTCGGGTGCCAGCCGATTGGTCTTGATCGATCGAGATCCGGATGTGGTGCGTTTCAACCGAATTAACGTGGCGCTGTTGAGGATTGCCAAGGACCGCCAAGAGTACCTGGCCCTTCGCAAATCGTTTTCCACCGAGCAATGGCAAGATCGGGTGGCTGGTCTTGGGCCGGACGATCCGACTCGTCGGCTCCTATCTGATCCGAACGCCTGGATATGGTGGGAAGGTAAAGTTCGAAAATCCCAGAGCACATTTCCGATTTTCGTCGGAGACAAAGCCCCGGGCGCGGGGGAGTTTAAGGGGGCGCTTTACCCTTTGGACGAACCGCTTTTTCAGCATCTGAGTAGTCTGGCCAAGGAAGATAAAATTGAATCGCACCAAGTTAACTTAGAGAACTTAGGAGCGCTCTCCGATTTTACCGATAAACTCTACACCGCGGCGCCCAAAGAGCGCTTGGGTGTCCTTGATTTAGCCAATGTATGGGACCACGATTATCTCGGCGGCATACGATCCGGCAAAGTGATCGAGACTTTTCGGAAGCTCAGTAAGCCCGAATCCGTAATCATGTTTACGAGTGGATGGTTAGGGGAAAACAACACCAACCGTTGGCACTACTTTGGAGCAAGGCTGTCGGATCTAGATCGGAAGAAGAAGGCGACAGGTTTCAAGTTTGAAGAAGTCGTTGGGATGTGGGAATTGGGAGTCACTTCGTTTGGGGTTGTGGGTCGCTCCATTGGAAAACACGATTTAGATGCCTTAGAAGTTCTTCCACCTAAACAGATGGCGGCGCTCCTACGGCCCAGAAATACTGAGGCACGCGAAACTCTGGTGGAACTTTCCAGGCGAGGACAAGTGGATCGCACCTTGCTCCGGGGTCCTTTGTTGGAAGACAGCGAAGGCTGGGCAAACCTACCCGAAGGACCGGCAGCCGTGGAGCTACTGATGTCACGCCCAGGTAATCACGACGCTGTCGTCAATAGCCTATTGAGTGACCCTCATTGGGCCGCTTGCCCGCGATTTGAAAAGTGGATGGACACGCTACTCCTACGCCCTGAACTCTATGACGATATAGTCAGCGCGCTCGCCCGACACGCAAACCTACCCAACGCAGCTAGGTGGATTGAGCGTATTATCGATCATCCGCATCTTCCCGATTCCGTAGCTGAAACCCTTTCCGACACCGTATTTGGTGTTAAAGGACAAAGCTGGGGCGAAAATCCGGACGGACTTCGTTTACTAGATCGTCTGACGTCTCGTACCGACCTTCCGTTGCCGGTGCGTGAAGACCTTCTTCGCTTGAGAAAAATGTCTCATTGGAAGCAAGGCGATCCCAAATGTGACTATTCTGGACTCACAGAAAACAATGACAAAGGGGGCGGATAAATCTCCAACTTATCCGCCTACTCGATTTACTTGCAAACCATCTTCGCCGGCATCTGCATCCGGATCGACAAAGGCCGGCGCTCGGGGAATGCGATGGCCCAGGTGTCCCTTTGAATTGATCAATGTTCAAGAAGGTCTTTTGAAACGCGTGGCTCCCTAGTGGAAGTGGTCATCTCGGGAAACGCCGTCTTTCCTCGGTATTTCGGCAGGCAATCTTGGCTGGATATCCAAGTCACCCGCTCTTCGTAACTAAAATGTCGGTCCGGTGCGGCCATTGAAGGATCGTCAAGGGTCGCCAGGGGAAAATACACACACGAGTTTTCGCAATCGTATTTCATCAGCGTCGGGGAGCCGCAGTTCCGACAAAACATACGCACCGCCCCCGGGGATGATTCGTATTGTGCCAGAAAACCATCGCCCCTCAAGATTCGAAACTTGTCGGTCGAAACTCGGCCCCAGCTTACAAATGCGCTGCTGTGAGCTCTCCGACAGGATTCACAGTGGCAATGGGCCGCCGAGTCAATTGGTAAAGTCAGCTCGTATTGAACCGACCGGCAAAGACATCGGCCTCGGATTTTTTCCATACGAGTGTCAGGGAATCACTAGACGGGTCGGTATTCAATCTCTCTTGCGAGAGACGGTTGGTGTCATTTGGGTGGTCCTGGACCATTTTTCCGAGAGTCGGTGATCCTTGACATCATTTCGTGCCCAGAAGCCCCTCCGGTGAAAGCGCTAGGTTACACTAAGTCTCTACGGTGTCACCGCGTTGGACCAGTAGTGGACTAAGAGCTCAATCAGGCGTTTGAAGTCAGGCATTTCGAGAGGCTTTTGGAGATAGGCGCTGGCTTGGAGATCGTAACTATCCACAATATCTCGCGGAGCATTCGAGGTGGTTAAGACAATGACCGGTATGCGTTTCCATTGGGCGTGGGACTTCATCTCCTTGAGCACCTCTAAACCGCTTTTGCGGGGTAGGTTCAAGTCTAAGATGGTTAGATTTGGGGGGCCGTTATCGGGATCATTGCTTTGGTTGCGCAGAAACTCGATAGCTTCGACTCCGTCTTTGACGCAGTTCAGGTGAACGTCCGTGTCTAGTCCCTTTAATACGAACTTAAAAAGGTGCGAGTCTGCGTCACGATCTTCGGCCAAGAGAATGCTGAAAGACTTTTTCATTTTGAGGGACCACGCTTCGAAAAAGTGAAGTGAAAGGTGGATCCTTCTCCGAGTTTCGATTCGACCCAGATTTGCCCCCCGTGCAATTCAACGACTTTCTTCGAGATGGCGAGGCCAATACCACTGCCCTCGACCCCGCCGATGCTGTGGCATCGTTGAAAGGCCATGAAGATCTTTTCAAAGTAGTCGGGTTCGATTCCAATTCCATTATCACTCACACTAATCTGCCAATCCGCATCGTTTGCTTCGGCCGAGATTCGCACTTCGGCGCTACGCTCCCGATTTCGAAATTTGTAAGCATTTTGGATGAGGTTTTGAAAGAGCTGCTTGATCTCCAGGGGATGACCTAAGACGGTGGGAAGATCCTCGCAAATCACCGTTATTTGATCCTCCGGAACAATTCGCATCTCCAGGCACTCCCGAACGACTTCCTTCAGATCTACTGTCTCCAGCTCCGTCTCGTTGCGGCCGACTCGAGAGTAGGCAAGCAAACTTTCCACTAGGACTTTCATTTCTCGGGTTCCCCGCAAAAGAAAGTCGAGGTATTCGGCGAGTTCGGGCTTTTCCGACACGTCTACGTTGTTGCGCACTAATTCGGAAAAAGAAGCAATGGTTCTAAGCGGCGCTTGAAGATCGTGAGAAGCGACGAAGGCAAAGGCCTGGAGTTCTTCGTTGGATCGGCGCAAATCGGCCAACGTGTCCTTTAGATTTTGTTCCGCCTGAAACTTTTCGATATGGGAGTGCTTGCGTTCTAGCGCGCTTGCAATGGCCGACGGTAGACGGGAGAGTCGGTCCTTGATCACGTAATCCCATGCTCCCGCCTTCATGCACTCCACAGCGGTTTCATCCGACAAAGTTCCGGTAATTAGAATAACGGGTAGGCAGGGGCTCTTCGATTTCACTAGATGAATGGCATCGAGCCCGGTGAACTGATTGCCGATGGTGTAGTCGGATAGAACGATATCGGGTGAGAACTCGGAAAGTTCTTTAGTGAATGCCTCTCGATTCTGGACGTGCTTTGCTACAAAAGCGAGTTTGGAGTTTTTCAGCGCGCGAGTAATGAGTTCGGCATCGTTGTTATTGTCATCCACCATCAGAATGCGAATTTCATTTCCAGCGGTATTCATTTGCGTGGTCCGTTCTTCGGTGGGGGTTCATTCAACTGCAGCCAGTAAGCGACCACACTGGAAACGGCCTCGCTATACTCATCAAAATCGATTGGCTTTACGATATAGCTGTTGGCACCCAATCGATAGGAATCCTCGACATCTTTTCCTTCTTTAGAGGATGTCAACATCACGACCGGAATTTTCCTCGTGCGCATGTCCGACTTGATTTTCTGGAGGATTTCCAGGCCGCTCACTTTGGGCAGCTTCAAATCGAGGATAATGACTCGCGGAGGGATGTCGCTATTGCGGTGAATGTAATCCCCGGCGCAGAAAAGAAAATCCAACGCCTCCGCTCCATTTTTTAGATGGAAAATCTGGTACGGGAAGTTCCTTCGTTTTAACGCCCGTATGGTAATTTCCGCATCCTCGGGCCGGTCTTCAACTAGAAGAACTTCAGCCGAATCCATCTTTTGTGCCATTCTTTTTCCCCTCAGAAGAAAGCGTGAAATAGAAAGCAGCCCCTTGGTCGACCTTCCCCTCCGCCCAAACGCGTCCCCCGTGTCGCTCAACCACCCGTTTAACAATCGCGAGGCCCACGCCCGTACCCTCAAATTCATTCATATCGTGGAGGCGCTGAAAGACCCCAAAAAGCTTGTTCGCATATTGCATGTCGAATCCGGCGCCATTGTCCTTTATATAAAAGACGATCTCGTCCCCTTCGGGCGCACTTCCAATCTCGATCACCGGATTTTTTCTGTGACCGGTGAACTTCAACGCATTTGAAATCAGGTTGGTAAAGACGTGCCGAAGCATGGAAGGATCCCCATAGACTTTATCTAACGGCTTCAAAGTCACGGATACCGGTCGATTGGGATCGGAGGGCTTGAGGGTATCGACGACGCTCTGGACCAGGTCCGTCAAATCGACCTCGGACTTTTGAAACGTCGCTTTGCCGACCCGCGAAAAGGCCAGAAGGTCGTTAATCAGCGTACCCATTTCACGGGTTCGATCACAAATGACTTTCAGCAGTCGTTGGCCCTCGGTATCAAGGACATGGGAATATTCTCCGAGTAGAATTTTTGAAAAGCCATCGATCGCTCGCAACGGGGCCCGGAGGTCATGGGAGACCGAATAGCTAAAAGAATCCAGTTCTCGGTTCGCGTTTTCCAACTGTTCCAGAAGCTTTGCCTGGGTCTCCATTGTAATCCTGTTGGCGGCGGCCTCCGCAAAGTCCCGCGCCTTAGCGGCCAGTTCCTCTCGGATGCGCCGATTTTCGACCTCAAATTGTTTTCGGCGGATTTGCGCACGTACCCGGGCTCGAAGCACTTCAAACTCGCTTGATTTGGAGATGTAGTCGTCCGCCCCGGCATTGAAACCCTCCAGCATTGCTTCGGCGTCATCCTTTGCGGTTAACAATAGAAGCGGGATGTCGCGCAGGTGCGGAATGGCTTTGATGCGCCGGCATGTTTCGGGTCCGGAAAGACCCGGCATGACGACATCAAGTAAGATGCAGTCGGCGGTTTGAATGGCGAGCAAATCCAGCGCCTCCTGTCCGGACCGTGCCAGGATGATTTCGTAGCCCTCTACCTGTACCTCCTCGACCAATCGGTTAAGGTAGGTGGGGCTATCATCCACGGCCAGGAGCGTCTTGGGACTAAAAAGACTTTTCTCCAATATCGGTTGAACCGGGGTATGTCCGGATCGCAGAACTAAAGCGACCCGCGTGAGCAGGACCGTGAGCTCTTCGTCTTTTCGAACGAAAATGTCCGCGCCGGCGTCTAGGGCGAGGAGTTCATCCTTTTGGTCCCCCGAAGCGGTTAACACGAAACACGGAGTGCTTCGAAGGGACGAATCGGATCGAATGCGGCGAACTACGGTGGCGCCATCGATTCCGGGAAGATTTCCATCCACAACAATCACAGCCGGATGGGAGTGGGCGGCAACGCGGAGTCCCTGCTCTCCGGTCTCGGCGAGCAAGACTTGATACCCGGCGGATTCGAAAAGGGTTTTCAGCGATTCGCGATAGGTGCGACTATCATCAATTACCAAGATCCTTGCGGCGGCAGAAGAAGGAGTGTTCCGATCGATCGCGGCGGTCAGCTCTTTGGCTCGAGCAATGAGGTACGATCGATCATAGGGTTTTCCCACGTAGTTGGCCGCGCCAATCGAAAGTCCGCGCACCCGATTGTGCACCTCCGTCTCCGTCGACAGCACCATCGTGGGGATCTTGGCCGTCTCCGGTTTGCTTTTGAGTTCCTTAATAAAATCGATGCCATCCGCGTCGGGCAAGAGCACGTCGAGCACAATGAGGTGAAAAGAACTCTTCGACAATTCCGTGCGCGCGGCGGCGGCCGTCTCGCACAGAGTGGGTAAAAACCCCTCCGTTTCGAACGCGTCTTTCAGATCCATCCGGATTGTCAGACTGTCGTCGACAATGAGCACTTTCACAGATCACGTCTCTTTTCCGTGGGAGCACCGGCGAGGGCAACTAGCATGGGCGCCATTTCCTCCAGGCTGAGGACGGAGCCCGCGGCTCCCAGCAATATCGCTTCTCGGGGCATTCCAAAGATCACCGAACTAGCTTCGTCTTGAGCAATCGTCGTTCCTCCTGCGGCCTTTATCGCAAGTAAGCCGGCCGCCCCATCACGTCCCATTCCCGTCAGAAGAATGGCGATGGTTTGATCTCCGACCTCGGCCGCGATCGATTCGAATAGGACATCGACCGAAGGCCGGCAGGAGTGGCGTTCGGGTGCATCCGTCAATCGGAGGCGACCTTGCCTAAGCACCAAATGTCGCGAAGGAGGAGCCATGATAATGATCGGAGTTCCTACTGGTGGCAAAAGCTCGCCATCTACGGCGACCCTCACCCGAACGGAGGATTGGCCATCCAACCACTCGGCAAAAGAAAGATCGAAAGCATTGCCAATATGCATGACCAACAAAATGGGAACGGGAAAATCAGCCGGGAGTTCACCCAGAATGGTGGATAAGGCGCTGGGCCCACCGGTCGAGACGCCGATGGCAACGCATCTTGGCTTGGAATATTCGTTCTCAATACGGCTTTCGGGCGTGGACCACTTCGTTCGGTGCAGCTTCGCTCGAGGGTGAGTGATTACCTTGATTCGGGAAACGATCTTAAGCGTAGAGATCAATTTCTGCGCCCAAACTCCGTCGGTTTCCGTTCCAAGGGGCTTTTCGAGCACGTCTACCGCTCCGGCGGCTAAGGCATCATACGTCCTAAAGACTTCTCCTCGATTGAAGGAGGAAGAAACAATGAGAATGGGGGTAGGGAAGTAGGCCATTATTTGTTCGGTCGTTTCCAGGCCGTTCATCTTCGGCATCATCATGTCCATGGTGATGACGTGAGGTTGTAAGCGACGGCAAAGATCCACCGCTACTTCCCCGTTTTCCGCTTCGCCGACCACCTCGATTTCGGGATCGGTTTCGAGTCCCGCTCGGATAAATTTCCTCATCGTAAGCGAGTCTTCAACAATGAGAGTACGAAGTCTGGTTGCCATTGTTTATCCGATCAGATCCCGAATTGTGCGAAGGAACTGTCCTTCGTCGAATTCGTTCTTAATGATGTAGGCCCGGGCCCCCACTTCCTTCCCGTGTCGGCGATCTTCCGGAGAAGCACACGAAGTCACCAAGATAGCGGGAATGGTGCTCAGTCCCGGATCGGCGCGAGTGCACTTTACAAAATCAAATCCACTCATTCCGGGCATTTCAACATCTACGACAAAAAGGGAGTACTGCCCTTCGTGTGCCTTGATAAGGGCTTCTTCGGCCGAGGTGACCAGATCGACCGAATACCCGGCCGATTCAAGAATGCTTTGCTCGAGCATGCGCGTGGTGAGGGAGTCGTCGACAACGAGCACTGGCTTTTTAACCAATGTCGCGCTTTCGACTTTCGCCCCCTTTTTTGCGTTCACTTCGTCCACCAGGGCCGCGGGATCGAGGACTGGCTTTGGCATCCCATCCGCATCAAAAAAAGCGCCCGCGATGAAAGGAATATCGGCACTCACAATTGAGGGAAGAGGCCGCATTAGGACATTTTGGGTGCCCAAAATCGCATCAACCCCTAATGCGATAAGCGAAGACTTGGATTCAATCACTACTACCGGCCAGGGTTTTCGATTCGGATTGCTTTGCTTTCTTAGGAGTCGAGACAAAGTGATGAACGGGATGGTTTTGCCATCATAAAGCACCGAGTCAGCTTCGGGAGATCTTAAAATTTCGTTCTCGGTGACTCGCAATGTTCGGTGAATCGCATCGAGAGGAATGGAAAGATGGAGCTCCGAGGATTGCACATTCAGGACCAGCAGCGATTCGAACGAGATCGGAACGCAGATGTCTACGGTCGTCCCTTTTGAGGGTGTGCTCTCAATCTGAATGTCGCCTTTGAGTAGCGCTACTTTGTCGCGAACGACATCCATTCCGACGCCCCGGCCGGCGACTTCGGTGACTGCGCCCGTGGTGCTTAATCCGCCCTTCAAGATGAGTTGGATCGCCTCACGCGAATCCATTGTTTGCGCTTGTCCTTCCGATATTGAGCCATTTCGGACCGCGGCGGTGCGAATGGCCTCCACATCAATCCCGCGACCATCGTCGCTTACGATAAACGCTACGCGGTTACCGCGCCTTTGTATCTTGAGCTGGACCCGTCCGGTCGGAGGCTTCCCGATTGCGGCGCGCTCGGTTCGGGACTCAATCCCGTGAGCGGCGGCGTTGCGCACGAGTTGCACTAAAGCGTCGCGCATGGCGCCAAGAACGTAGGCGTCCATGCGCGTTTCTCCGCCCGAGGCGTCGAGATCGAGTTGCTTTTCTAGGCTGTCAGCGGCGTCTCGGGCGGTTCTTTGCAAAGAGGGGAAGAGCGCGCCAGCGGGCAATAGCCTCAAATCGGCGGCTTGATCTTGAATTTTGGCTAACTCTCTCGCCGTCTTGTCGATCGAAGTGGAGAATCCTTGATGCAAGTTCTCCAGACTGACAAAGAGGCCTTCCGCGATGGCTTGTGATTGGTCCGACGGACGGTCGGCCCCCCGCGCGAGCGAACTCGCCATTCGTTTGGCGTGTTCCAGGGAGGCGATATCCGACTTAAGCGACGACATATGGATATTCGCCTCGGAAATTCCGTGGAGTAACCTGTCCATTTCCTGTAACTCGAGGCGAACCGATCCGAGCACTTCTTCGGAGGACGGATGCGGGCCGGCGTCGGACGCCGTAGGCTCTAGCGCCTTAACGCAAGTTGCTGCACGGTCGAGGAGCTTGAGCAGTTCATTAACTCGCTCACGAGGAATGAGGCCTTTGCTCTCTCGGTAAGGAGAGAGAATGTCTTCCACGGAGTGGGCAAGTTCGGACATTTGCATGTGCTTCACGACGCGAGCGGCGCCTTTAAGCGTATGGGCGAGCCGCAATAGCTGTCCCACTGTCGATGCCGCCGATTCACTGCGTTCGAGTAGTAAGACCCCCTGCCCAAGTCCTTCCAGGAGCTCCCGGGCTTCCGTGCGAAAGTATTTGTAGGTATCTTTAGAGTCCATTGGTACCGCCCTCTTCGTCCATCACGCCGATTGGGGCTGAATCAGCCGAGCTAAATCGCGTGATAAAGAAGTCAGCTCCGATACGGTCTGGAGTGTCTGAGTGGAGCTGGCCTCGGACTCCTTGGCCGATTGCGCGATATTGGAAATCGCAACGTTTACTTGCTCAATGCTGGTCGTTTGTTGTTTTGTACTCAGTTCGATTTCCCGAGCCGCTTGAGTGCTGGTAGAGACCAGGTTTACAATTTGCTGAAAAGCCGAGGCGACATCGCCAAACTGCTTGGTTCCCGCATCCACCGCCTTAGAGCCACTCTCCGTCGCCATTACCGTCGTGTGAACCGCCGATCGGATTTCCTCGATAAGCGTCCGGATATCCTTGGTGGATCCTCCGACCCGATCGGCGAGTTTTCGAATCTCATCGGCTACAACGGAGAATCTCTTTCCGAATTCACCGGCCCCGGTGGCTTCGATGGTTGCGTTGATGGAGAGGATGTTAGTTTGTTCCGCGAGCTCATTGATAATTTCGAGTATGCCGCCAATTTGCTGCGACTTTTTTCCCAAATCGAGCATGTGGGAAACGATAAGGTCGACCTGCCGCTTGATCGCCGTAATCGCCTCTTGCGCTTTTTGCAGAGTGAGTTCCCCGCTACGCGCTGAAGAAGCGGTGGCTTCCGCAATCTTCGATACGTGCTGGGCACTTTCTCCGATTTGGCGCGCCGCCGAAACCAGTTCCTTCGAAGTCGTGTTGATCTCGTTCATCGATGTCACTTGCTCGCGAGAACCGGACGTCTGCTGGTTTGCCGCGGCTTGAAGTTGGCCCGAAGAACTTTGGATGTGCTGTACCGCCGATCCAATTTGGCGCGTCAGGGAACGCGTAATGACGAAGCCCGCGAAGAGTAGAAACAGTAGACACGATAGGGTTACTAGAATGATAGTCGCCTTCGTGCGAGCGGTGGTCGATTCGGATTCCTCCGCGCGCTGCCTAAGCAACTCGCGCTCCCCGGTATCCATCTCCCCGATGGCGCGACGAATATTATCCATCATCTCGCGTCCCACACCCGCGCCGATAATCTTCTGGGCGGCTTCAAAGCCCTGATTCTTTCGTATCTCGATAGTGCGCTTCATTTCCGTAAGCTTCTTTCCAATCCACTCTTCCGCCTCATCCAGTCGCTTTTGCTGCACCGGATTGTCATTGGTTAAGCGTCGAAGGTCCTTTACTAGCCGGGCACTTTCGGGTACCGAAGCAAGGTATGGCTCGAGGAAAACGGGGTCGCCGGTAATTATGAACCCTCGGTGACCGGTCTCGGCGTCTTTGAGCTGGCTGAGTAACCCGGCAATATGTTCCTGAACGATATGCGTATGCTGCACCATGGCGGTCGTTCGCGCGAGTGAGCTCAAGCTCACGTAGGAAACGGTTCCGAGCAATACCAGCATGGCGAAGGCCAAGGTGAATCCGACTGTGACTTTTTCCCCAAATGTCCAAGCGCGTTTCATTAGTTTCCTCGTGGGCTAATTTCTGAAATCAAAGACTGAATATCGAGTACGGAAATAACCTGAGACGCGAGACGAAATGCCTCGCGAGTGTTTCTTTGCTTTTCGGAAGGCATAAAAACATCACTCTCCGGTATCCGAACGGACCCTTCAAAATTCTGAAAGGCGAGTGCAAGCGGGCTTGTACCCCCTACCACCGCTAACCAATGGCAGAGCTCGTCTTTTCTCTCCGATTCATGACCTAAGATGCTTTTAAGATTATAAAGCGGAATCAGTTTACCTTTAATTCCGGTAAGTCCGATAAAAAAATTTGAATGTCCGGGCAGTGACAACACGGGCTTGTGCGATTCAATCGAAAGAACTTCCGAAGTCTTGATCGCCAAGCGAGCTTTGCTTACCCCGATCAGAATATACGGTTCGCCCGGAGTGGTTTCCGGCTGCGGCTTCTCGGCAAAAGACTGATCGAAACTTTGCCGCATTTGGGCAAGCGTGTGGGAAAGGCTGGATGTCTTATCGCTCATGGTGATTCCCAAATGCTCGGAGTTCGGCTTGACATAAGTTCAACAAAGCTTCGCGACTAAATCCGCCGCCAAATAAGAGAATTCGGGAGGCACTCTCGCGCAGTAGCAAGTTTTCGGCTTGGCGAAGTTCTCGTCGCGCCGTGTCCCGATCTCCCGAGCGCTTCGCAATGAGACCCAAATGTAAATGGGGCATTGCGAACGTAGGATCCAGGTAAACCGCAACTTGGTTTTGCTCGACGGCGGCCTTTCGATCGCCGGCATGCTCGCGGGAGAGTGCCTTGAGGTAATGAGCGCCCGCATTAAACTCGTCGATCGCCAGGAGTTCTTGGCAAACGGTTTCCGCGTCCGAGATCCGACCCTGATTGGTCAGCACAACGGCTTTTAACAGTTGAAAATCGGTATCCACCTCGGTGCCACGCGGGAATGCCTCCAAAAGTTTCATTGCGTCTTCGAAACGTTCTTCCCGCAATAATTCTCGGACGGCGTCTAAGTCCGGCGGTGCAGTGGTAACCGTGGGAGGTGCTTCGCTTCCGAGACTCGTGACGTGTGGGACGACGGTTCCCCAAAGGGTGTCCTCCGGCACCGGTACACTATCGCTGCCCTTCTGATAATAGAATGTGTCATTGGTGTGGCGCAGGTGGAGGCCCGGGATAGAAGTGCGGATTGTTTCCGAAGGCCCGAGGAAGAGAAACCCTCCCGGCGCCAGCGACGATACCAATCGCAGGATAACTTCTTGCATTACGTCTTTGGAAAAATACATGAGGACATTCCGACAAAAAATGATGTCGAAAGCGCCGCTGTGCCAGAAATTCGGATCGGGCTCAATGAGATTGCGTTCCTCAAAAGTAACCAAAGAACGGATCGTGTCGACGAGAATATGTTCCGCTTTCTCGTGACGGAAAAATCTTTTTTCAGTTCCAGTGGGCGTATCTCGAAATGACCAGTCCGAATAGTGAGCTCGATTTGCCCGGCGAATGAACGACGGCCGGAGGTCGATACCAAGTATCTTTAAGTTCGATTCCGCAAGCCAGGGGAAATTCTCTCGAATTAATATGGCCATTGAATAGGCTTCCTCGCCGGTGGCGCAGCCAGCGGATAGGATCCGTAGCGGACGGTGGGGTCCGATCGTCGACAAACATTGCGGAACGGCGTGTTGCACAAAGGCAAAAAACTGATCGCGGTGCCGGAAGAAGTAGGTTTCGCCTACGGTGAGTCGTTCGGCGAGCATCTTGAACTCTCGACCGGTATCACCCGATGAGTTCAACCAGTGCAGATAGGAAGAGATGGATGGAATGCCCACCTCTTTGGATCGCTCACGCAAAAGATCGGCGAGCTGAGAAAAGTTTGACTCTTCGAGCTGAAGGCCCAGTCGTGTCGTGATAAGTGCGCTAAATTGACCGATTTCGTTTTCCAGTGCATTCATGTTGAACCACCTTCGTTAAGTTTTCCCCAAACATCCTCGGGAACAATCCGGGCCGTATCGAGCATCATGAAAAGCTTCTGATCAAGCGTTCCTAAGGAGGAAACGAATTCGCGATTGGCTTTTCCAAGCAACGGCGGAAGGTCCTGAAACAGAAAAGTATCAATCTTGCGCACGCCGATCACGGCTTCCACTCGAATGGCGATTCGCCGTTCACCGATCCGAAGCAGAACTAACCGCTCGATTCTTTCCACTTGGGACGCTAAGAGGGTGTCAAGGACCGGCACGGGCTCCCCCCGAATGATCGATAGGCCACAGACAAAGGAGGGCAGGCCGGAAAGGTGTTCCAATGGTAAGGGACGCATGGTTTCCAAGACGTTTTCCATTGGGATTGCCAAGAAAGAACCCCCCGCTCGTACGACTAAAGCCGAGGTCCGTGAATTGGTTTCCAAATCGAGCCTCTTTTTTTAAAAACTACATTTTGTTTATATTATGGTTGCATTCTCCAAATGCAACGGTCGAATGCTCTAAGTTGCTAGTTGTTCAGATAATGCCGCGAGAAGATCCTTCCATTCAGCATTTAGTGAACTCTCCATTTCTCGCGCTAAGGTGACTTGCGAATCGGCGCCGAATGCTTCAAGGCGGGCACAAACGTCGGCCAGCCTTTCCGCGCCGAGATTCAGAGCGAGGCCTTTCAGGCGGTGTGATTGGCTCTTGATGCGCGCGCAGTCCCCTTCGGCGAGCACCCGGATGATGTTGGTAAAGGTCTCGGGCGCAGTTTCGCGAAAGAGCTGCATGAGTTCACGGATAAACTCGTCATCTTCATCGGCGTCCAATGAATTGACATCCCGCACTCGCTGTAAGTTCAACAACTGGAGAGGGCCGGCCGGCTTTTTTGGTCCCGATCGGACACGACTGGTCGTGGCGCCCTCTTTTTCCGGCCAAAGCAGGTGAAACACGTTTTCCAAGTCTTCGAGTCGGATCGGCTTAGCCAGGTACTCATTCATCCCGCAAGCGAGGCACCGATCTCGGTCTTCCTTGAAGGCGTTGGCGGTCATGGCAATGATTGGAAGCTCGTTTCCTTGTTCTCTCAACTTTAAACTCGCGGTCCAACCGTCCATCTCCGGCATGGAGCAGTCCATCAAAATCGCGGCGTACTTTCCGCTTTCCGCCGCAATGACGGCCTCAATCCCATTTGCGACGAAGTCAGCGGAAATGGATAGTTTTTCCAGAAGCCGCCTTATGACCCGTTGATTGATCTGGTTATCTTCCGCGACTAAGAGGGGAAGCTGTAAAAGAATGGGTGGAACTTTCTGGGTAGAGACTTCGGGAGAAGCATTTTCACTGGGATAGCCCAACAGATTTGCGACGACTTCGTAAAGTTTGGATTGCCGGTACGGGACCCCCAAAACATTTTTGCCCTCCCATCGAGGCGATGGCACCATGCTCTTGGCGACGATCCAGAGTAGCGCGGAACCGGGCGTCACCCCGCCGGTTTTCTCCAGGAGATCGGCGGCCACTTTCTCACTCGAACAGCCAATTAAGGTGAGGTCCGATCCGGATTGCGCGCCGAGTTGTGTCAGCAGAGCGGCCTCGGACTCAAGTTTGGTTGTTTTCATGCCGCGCCGTTGGAGTTGGTCGCAAAGAAAAGCGCTTTGCAGAGGGTCTTCGCAATACACGGCCAGATGCTTGTCCGTCAGGACGGGGCGAGGGGCAAATCCCTTGTTCACTCCGACTTGCAGCGGGATCTCGAAGGAGAAGGTGGTGCCCACTCCAAACGTGCTTTCGAATCCAATCTTCCCTTTCATGAGTTCGACCAGTTGCTTGGAGATGGCGAGTCCCAAGCCTGTGCCTCCGAACCGCTTTGTGGTTGAGAGATTTGCTTGGTTGAAAACTTCGAAAAGTCGCGGCTTTTCCTCCTCCCGAATTCCTTCCCCCGTGTCCTTAATCTCAAACCGGAGAGTGGATCCGTCGGGGGTTTGACTCACGCGGATGGTCACCGCCCCCTCGGCGGTGAATTTAACGGCATTTCCGACTAAGTTGACCAGAACCTGGCGCAAACGGGTGGGATCACCTACGACGCGGCTAGGCAGCTGGGGATCCAGCGAGGTAAAGAGTGGAAGGTTCTTTTCGCATGCGCTCATGCCCAATAGATCGATCGCTTCTTCAACCAAATTCCGAAGATCGAATTCGGTCTTTTCCAACTCCACCTTACCGGATTGGATCTTAGAAAAATCTAAGATGTCGTTGATGACATGGAGCAGCGTTTCACTTGCGGATCGGATAATGCTCACGCATTCCGTCTGATCGGCATTCAATTTTGTTTGATGGAGTAAGCTCGTCATCCCGATGATTGCGTTCATCGGGGTGCGAATTTCGTGACTCATATTGGCGAGAAATTGGCTTTTTAGCTCCGAAAGTTTTTCGAGCTGGCTTTGCTTTTCCCGCAAAGCGCTCTTCTCTAAGACTCCCACTTGAAAACGAGACAACGCGTACCGGATCGTCTTGGCGAGGGAGATCGCCCCGATTTCTCCCTTGGGAAGAAAGTCCTGGGCTCCCATCGTCACGGTTTCATTTGCGAGCTTTTCATCGCTCACTCCACTAAGGACGACGATGGGAACATTCGGATCTTGCTCCACGAAACGTCGGAACGTTTCCACGCCCGTTGAGTCGGGCAAAGTCAAATCCAACAGCACGATATCGATGCCGCCCTTGGCCAAAATATCGAGGCCTTCCTTCAAGGTTTCGCCGCGCTTGAGATCGAAGGTATTAACCCCATCGCCTTTTCGCAGTGCTTCTCGCACGAGAACCGCATCCGCCGGCCGGTCTTCCACTAGGAGAACTTGAATCTTAGCGGGAATCGGGCGTTCCGGTAGGCGTGGTCGCAGGCTCGTTGTGGGAGCCGACGCGGTCTTTGTTTCCGCGGCAAGCTTGTATCCCTCGCCGTAAATGCACTCAATCTGAACCGACGAGCCGAGTTCCTCAATCGCCTTTCTGACCTCGTACACTTTCCGATCCAGGGCGTTATCGCTAAGGCTAAGCCGTCCCCAAACCTTGCGCTTCAGTAGTTCGCGCTTCACGCTGATGCCTTTTTGCTCAATGAGGCAGGTCAAAAGATTGGTGGCGGTGGGAGAGAGATAGATCGTCCTTCCCTGTGCTGAGAGACTTTGGTGTGCGACGTTGAGCGAAAGGTCGCCGATTCGCAACGTTTCCCTCACGTGCAGGCGGGCTTTTTCCTCCAATCGAGCCTGAAGCCGCGCCCGGAGTTCCTTCGAATGAATGGGCTTTCTCAAGAAATCGTCCGCCCCGGCCGCCAGCGCACCCTCAATGGCTTCGGCCGTACTATCGCTGGTCATGACGAGGATGGGGGTTTGGGGCCACTGGCGCCTTAAAATCGGGATCACTTCCAATCCCGATTCTCCGGGCCCGTCATTTCCAAGGTGTATGTCTACAAAACAGGCCAGGGGTTTGAGCCGTCCTAGTGAGGGCAGCAGCGTGCTTAAAGTCTGAAATGGAACCGAGGGAACTTCCGTGGCCCGTTCGATGATTTGGGCAATGGCGGGATCATCATCTAATACTAAGTGATGCGCCTTTCCGGTTTTCATTAGTTCCTTACGCCTTTCGGTTTCTGAATTCTGATGGTCCTATCAGTTAAGGGGTCAGGGGAGGGCGTCCCCCCATTTTGTATCAAGCAGGATTCCCAGTTTACCACTCGGGCCGCGAACTGACCCCGGAATATTGGCCCGCGAGAGGACGCCCTTGCTGACATCTAGACTCGGATACGCTCATCAACGATCCTCCTTCCAACTCACGTTCTATCTACGTTCTAATCTTAACGTTGTTTTCTGCCCGGGAAAATGACGACAAAACGCCGGGGATTCCGATTTATCGGGCGACCGCATAAGTACGCAGCTTATCAAGTATAAATTGGGTGGCTTATTGAAATTCTGTGGCGCAAATCAGAATTGTGTTTAGCCGCGGACGGACAGGGACACGGCCCGCAAAAGAATTTTTTGGGGACCTTCCGATTTCGGCACGCTGCACACAATGGAGGAAGGCAGAGAAAGCCGTGAGGGGAGTTTACCGTACGAAGTCACGAGGAGGGTGGGCAGGGCATACCGAGCTTCTTCCATTCCTCGCACGACTTGGGCGCCGGTTACGTTTTGCAGGTCGTAATCGATGATAAGAAGTTCGAAGACGCCGCGAACTTTGCCCGCCGATAAAGGTCTGGGCGACGTCAAATGGGTCAACGCAATGCCTCCCTCTCTTGCCACCCGCACCAAGATGGCCCCAAATAGCTCGTCGTCATCCACGAGAAGTATCTTTGGCGCCAAGGAGAGCATGGGAGGCTACGTTTTCTCGCGACGGAATTGCAAAGCCGTCTCTAGAATCGCGTGCGGCCCCCGTCCCTTGTTGAGGTAAAATCGGACGTTTTCCGGCCAAGCTTCGTTTTCCAAAACACATTCTTGCCTTTGGCTTACCAGTACCGTCGGTGTCGCACCCAAGAGTTGGGCCAGCCGAACCCCTCTCATATTGTCGGCCATTCCGTCGAGGTAGTAGTCGATGACGGCGGCGTCGAAGGTATTTGGGACGGCGGCAACCTCGACTTCGGCCATCGAACTGCAATAAGTCACCGAGATATTTTCCTTGCTGGCGGCATGCGCCACTTGTTTCAGAAACAAGGGGTCGTCGTCGACAAGCAGAACGCTTGGCCGGTGTGGGGCAGTTTTAGGCCGATAGTTGATATCCAATTCCGCCAGTTGGGTGAGCGTCTCGTTTCTGATCTCCCCATCCTTGATATGCAATCGCATAGAACCTCCTTTTTTAGCTTTGAAGATCTCGGACAAACAAAAAATATCGGTGAAATCGATTCGCGATTTCGGATCTGGATCGATAACCCACATACGTTGACCCTTTCACACTTTTCCCCCCTGCACGGTCAGCAGTGAGAACTCTACGGCGGCATTGGTCGGGGCTTTATCCCATCTCCACGATCGACTCGTTTCGGTCGGCGCAAACAGCAAAGCGGCTCCCAGAGCGATCGCGGCGATGAGAATCGCGATAAGACTGGGCCACTTAACCTCCGGGCTAGTCAGGAGGTCCGGCAAAGAGGGCGGCGGCTGTGCGGGATGGAATAACGTTTTCCATCGGCAAGTCAGCATGGCTTCGGCTAAGAGGGTTTGGATGCCCTGCTCCTTGTGTACGAAGGTCCGAATGCCGGCGGGCCAAGCATCGCCGCTGATCTTGCGCGCCTCGGTGTTACTTACCAGGACCACCGGTATTTCGGGGCCGATGAAATGAGATAGCTGGAAGCCGGTTAGCTCGCCGAAAAAGTAATCCAGGATCGCCACGTCAAACCCTTTGCGATCGTTCAAGCTCGTGATCTCGCCGAAGGTTTTGCAGACGGTGATATCCAGATTCATTTTTTTGGCCGCTCTTTTTACCGCCTTGCAATACAGCGGGTCATCATCGACCAAAAGAATGCGCGGGCACACTGCTTCCTGAGCACTTTGACCCGCAAAGAGCCATGCTGAATCCATGGACCAAGGCCCTTGTATATTCCCTTCGGGGCCGATCACCGGAGCGACTGCTGCTTTTAGATTAAGCATCCCACTACCCTTCCTTTCTTTTCCGCTGTTGGTGAGCCCCAATTGCCGAAACCAAAATGGAGTATGGACCGGCGCCTTTGTTGAGCGCACGAAAGATCCAATCGGAAGCCGATCCGCGACTTTCGATTTTGGGAAGATGACTGACCAGAAGCACCGGGACTTTGCGGTGCAATCGCTCCAAGTACTGACAAAGCTGAACTCCGGTTACCCTCCCTAAATCGTAGTCAATAATCGCGACGTCGAAATCCAAATTGGGAAGCTCGCGATAAGCGTCGGACGGATAGCAAAACGTCGTTAAGCGAACCCGTTGCGAGGCGGCGACCTTTTCCAGCAGTTTGGCAAAAATCGGATCGTCATCGACCAGCACAAAATGGGGCATCACGATTTTTCCGTCTTCTTGTAATTTTGCTTCCATCACTACTCCCTTCTCGCCCACGTCTCGGGATTCGGGTTCACGGTTTTGATGGCTTCATCCAAAATCGCAGAAATTCCGATTCGCTTGTTGACGAAGCGACGAACGGAGTTGGGAAAGGGGGATGCGTTGACGATACCCCGGTCAGTGTTGCTGATCAAAACCACGGGGGTGGCTTCAAAAACCGACGCAATGTCGGTACCCCGGAGATAGCTCTTCATGTCGTCTAGGTAGTAGTCCACCACGGCAATATCGAAGAGTCGCGAATCGGACATGGTGTCCACCTCGCGAAGCGAACTACATACGGTCACATCAATCTGCCGTTTTGCGGCAATTCTGCGTACCTGGGCTCGAAAAAGCGGATCGTCGTCAATCACCAGAATATGGGGCGACTTGGCGAGCGCGGGTAGAACCGTCAGCACTTCATTCTTCATCTTTTCCGTGCCGTCGACGGCCTCTTCGCTCTCGATTCCACTCTCTTTGTCGATGTCATAGCTCATAAACTCTCCTTGTTCGCGTAGGAACGTTTCTCCATCTACGGTTTGAGTTTAGAAGCTGGGTGGGTGGGAAAAATCGCGTGAGTGTCGGCAATACCGCGCAGTTTCCTCGGGGCCGGAAAACTTAGGAGGCGGCGGAACTTAGAGCAAATGAGACCCTGATAATGACGATCTGGTCAGTCTATCGTGGAGTGATGCCCAGCTATTTCTCGCAACCAAGTAATTCCGCTTCAAGACTGCTCAACTGACCGGTAAATGCCTTCTCGAGGGGCTTACGGGAGCCGTCTTCCTGCAGGCCAGATTCGAGCAGCAGGTACTTTTGTCCGGGCATCAAGTTGAAACGCAGCTGTGGGGTGTGGCCAGAAAAATTCTCGCGAAAAGGCGGTACGATTCTGTCGTCAGAGAAAAAAGCAGCAATTCGGTTCGAAAAGCCATCACCGATACTTTGGGTGGCGTGGATTCGCCGCAGCAGCCTAACTTGTTCCTTCACATCCGCGAGATTGGACCGTACTGCCAGAGCGCATGGAACGGCCGAACCGAGGGCGCTAGGGTTCCAGTGGAAAAGCAGGCGCGAATGATCCAGCGCTGCTAGCGGCGCCGGCCGACCCAGTTCCAAGAGTTGGGTGCGTCCCGTTGTGTAGAGAGGCGAGAGTGAGGCGGTGCCGTGGCAAGCCACCTTGTAGCCCGGGCCGGAGAAAGTTTTGGACCACTTTCCACCGGCGCGAATGTCTTTTACGTTCAGCCTAACGTCAGAAACTTCTAAGGGCGTATAGTGATGAAAATAGCCTTCGTCGGCCCGATCTTCGGTGAAGGCATTCATCGAGATCTGGAAGTTGATGGCGTTAGCCTGCTGCAATAAGTCATCGCCACTGGAGAGAAGCTCCGCGCGCATCCATAAGTTGGCCGGCTGCTTGGTATTGGGGTCGGTCACCCTGATTCCCATGGGTGAGCTGAGCACCCGGCGGTTCACGGAATCCAGATCGTAAAAATATATCCCGCCCTTTTTCTCACTTTCGCAAAAGACCGTAACGCCTTGAATGCCCGATCCCGCGAATGCCGAGAAACTAAATAAATAAGCAAGCGCGATGAGATACTTCACCAGAACCCCCAATGGTTCCAACGTTCATGCCGGTGCTTGAAGTTGTCAATCGTCCGAAAGTTTTGGCGGCCGTAAACGTTAGCAGGAGTGGTTTATCAGTCGGAGCGGGACTTGCTTAACGCCGGCGTGGGCGCTACTCCTACCCTTTGGGGGGCGTTTGGGCATTTCCAACGAAAAACGTAGCCAGGTAAATAGCGAGCCGATACTGGGCATTATCGGTGCGGGCCCGAAGGCGTTAGCCATTGCGGCCAAAAACACCGTCTTGCGCCGACTCGGGTTTCGTACCCCGCGTATCTATATTTTTGAAAAAAGCAGTGTCGCCCACCACTGGAAACCCGAAGCGGCGCTCACGAATGGAAAACAGCCACTCGGGACCGGCCCGGAAAAAGACGTCGGTTTTCCGTATTACTCTTTTTGCTGGGGCGACAGTTTCAATCGCAAAGTGAACTACCTAATGCAGGAGTTCTCCTGGCAAAATTTTCTGATCGCGAACCACGAATACAGTGATTGGATCGATCGCGGCCGTTCGGCACCGAGCCATGACGATTGGGCGAACTATCTCAACTGGGTCTATCGAAGGGTCGAAGCAGAAGTGGAACTGATTCACGCGGAAGTGCTAAGTGTGGATCGCCTTGGCGAGCAGTGGCGAGTCGAATTGCGGCCAGAATCGGGCGGCAACACGATTCAAATCTGTGAAGGGTTGGTTTTTACGGGGCCGGGCGATTCTCTGGTTCCCCCGGGGGTGGCCAATCACCCGCGCGTTCTGAGCACGCAGGATTTCTGGAAGAGCTACCGCAGTTATTGTGGGATCGATCGGGCCTCATTTGCCTTGGTCGGGTCGGGTGAAACCGCGGCGACGATTGCGGTCGTACTCGGCAAATCGAATCCGAATATCCATATCGACATTGTCTCACCGCACGCGATGGCGTACTCACGCGGCGAAAGCTATCCGGAAAATCATCTCTTCACCGACCCGTTTCAAGGGAATTGGCTGCAGCTCACCTATGAAGATCGGCGTAATTTTATGACGCGCACCGATCGCGGTGTTTTCTCCTTGGCGACGAAAGCGGAGCTGGATCACTTGCGGAATATTGAAATCGTTCCCGGTATGTTTCGCGGCGTGGAATGCGATTCGCTCGATCAATTGTTGGTCAACATCGAGTACAACGCGGATCAAGAAAAACGGATTTACGACTATGTCGTCCTCTCTTTCGGCTTCGATCATATGGCGTTTGTCCGCCGTTTGTTGACGTCCGAGACGAAAAATTGGCTCCGGGAAAATGCGGAACTCGGTGAGCTGCGCCACCGCGAAGTGGAAGAGAAAATCGATGGCTGCCTGACGGTCGCCGGCTTGAAACCCTACTTACATCTACCCATGCTGGCCGGGTTGCAGCAGGGACCGGGCTTCGCCAATTTAAGCTGTCTGGGTCGGCTCTCCGATCACGTTTTGGCCCAGTACATCTCCATTAAAACTGCCCCGGCAACGCATCAGCCGATCCTGGGCGGAGTCGAAGACTTTTTGGGACATGAAGGATTCTAAGCCGCCGCTCCTGACCGAAGTGAGCGCGATGGCGCGGTTTGCGTTTCCAATTGTGTTGGCGCAAGTCGGCACATTGACCATGGGTATCGTCGATACGGTGCTAGTGGGACGGCTAGGAGCCGAGGCGCTCGGCGGCGTGGGAGCATCGCGCTCGGTTTTTGCAGTTTCATTTATTTTTCTAAGCGGGATCCTAGCTTCGCTCGATACGCTGGCCTCGCAGGCGGCCGGATCCGATGACCGCCGTGGGCTCCTCGACCTCCTCCTGCAGGCATTGGGCTTCTCACTCTTTCTGTCCTTGATTGCCGTTCCGGTGGTCTATGCCGCCGGTGTTTGGGTGCCGGGCTGGGTGATGCAGTCGGCACTCGTGGCTTCGGCGAGCGACTACCTAAAGATTTCCGCGTTGGGAATTCCGGCGATGCTTTGTTTCGTTGTCCTGCAACGTTATTGGCAAGCCCGCGGCAATACGGTCGTCGTCCTCATCGTGGTGCTGGTGGCGAACGTCGTAAATTACTACGCGAATCTCGCTTGGATCGAAGGCCGCTATGGATTTCCCGCCCTGGGTGTCGCCGGATCGGCGCACGCGACCAACGTGGCCCGCGTTTTTATGTTGGTGTGCATGCTCATTTTCACCGCCCACTACCTCATGCGCGAGAGGCTGCGCTGGTCGAGTCTCATCAGAAAGGCGATTCCGAATCCGGCGATCTACCGCGGCATGATGCGACTGGGGCTGCCGGTGGGAGGGCAGCTAGTTTTCGAAACCGCGGCCTTCAGTGTCACCGCCATTTTCGCTTCGCACTTGGGTGCGGTGGAAGCTTCGGCCCACCACATTGTCGTCATGATTATTTCTTTCACCTATATGTTCCCTTTGGGGCTTGGCTCGGCCGCGGCTTATCGCGTGGGATTTTACGTTGGGGCGGGAAATCCCGAGCAAGCCCGTCGCAGTGGGTGGATTGCGACCGCTGTCGGCACGGTGATTATGACTTTGAGTTCGCTGGTGCTGATCGCCGCGCCGGACTTGATTCTTGGCTGGTTTACTCAGGACCCGCAAATTATCACCATGGCGCGCAAGGTGCTTTTCTGGGGGGCGCTTTTTCAGATTGCCGATGCAGTCCAGATTTGTGCCGCCGGCGCGCTCCGCGGCATCGGTGAAACGCGCTCGCCGATGATTGCGAATGCCATCGGCTATTACCCCATCGGACTCGTGGGCGGCTTCGTTCTGTGTTTTGGTTTTGGATGGGGATTGCCCGGTATTTGGCTGGGGTTGGCATTGGGGCTAGGCTACATCGCGGTCAAAAATCTCTCCGCCTGGTACAACGCTTCGGTCCCGCCGCCGCTCGCCCTGGAGACGAAATGAAATACGACGCGATTGTCGTGGGTTGTGGCGGGATTGGATCTTCGGCGCTCTACCATTTAGCGAAAGCCGGCCAGTCGGTGTTGGGTCTCGATCGATTTTATCCGCCTCACGATCGCGGAAGCTCCCACGGCAGCACGCGCATCATCCGCCAGGCCTATTTCGAAAACGCTCGCTACATTCCCCTCCTCAAGCGGGCCTATGAACTCTGGGAAGGTTTGGAAGCGCGGACGGGCAAGCACCTCTTTCATCGGGTCGGCCTTTTGATTTTGTCGGGTGAGCGAGGAGGGATCGCCGATGCCGCTCAGAAAAATGCGGCGGAGTACGGTGTTCCGATCAAAATGCTTTCGAGCGCGCTGGTCCGGGAGCGTTATCCGGCGTTCGAGATTCCGGATAACTACACCGGCACTTTGGAGCCCGGGGCCGGATATCTGGAAGTGGAAAACTGTGTGGGCGCGCACCTGGATCTGGCGCGAAGCCTAGGCGCCGAGACTCGATTTGGAGAGAGTTTTGCTCACTGGGAAAAAACTGCGGGCGGTGTGATTTGCACAACGGATAAAGGGCGGTACGAAGCGAAATATCTCGTGCTAAGTTCCGGCGCCTGGAGTCCGGGCTTACTGGTGGAGACGGGAATGTCTTTGGTCGTCCGCCGGGCTCCGCAGTTTTGGTATCGCGGCGATGCGAGCTTTGAAGAGTCTCGGGGCATGCCGTGTTTTGCGTTCGCCCGTGGAAAAGATTTTATTTACGGTTTTCCGTCTGTACCGGAACTGGGAGTTAAGGTGGCGAGCTACGCGGCGTCGGAAATCGTGGAAGATCCGCTGCACGTTAGTCCCGTGGCTACGGCCGAAGAGAAAAAGACGGTGGAGAGCTATATTCGAGAATTCTTGCCCGGCCTGCAAATGCCGGCCTCACGGGAAAAACTCTGCCTTTACACCCTCACGCAAGATGAAAACTTCCTTGTGGACTGGCACCCAAAAAGCGATCGCGTCTTTGTGACGACGGGTGGTTCGGGACACGCTTTCAAGTTTGTGAGTGTGCTCGGTGAAATCGTGGCCCAGAAACTCCTAGGCCAAACGCTACCCTGGAATCTGGATTTTCTAGCCTTTCGCTAGAAAAGCCTGTCGGCCGAGTCTTAGTTCCTCGAGCAAGACTTCTAGGCTTTCGCGATTGGTTTCAAAACTCGGAATGCCCGCGCGCAGAACCCGCTGGCCGGTGTGCTGCAATTGAGTTGGCGTTACCCAGGTCTGGCGGCGTTCGGCAATCCAGGCGGCGAAATCATTCACCTTCTGATCCGTTAGAGCCGCGTCCCAAAAACAGACGACGGGAAACGGTGTGGAATTGAAAAGTGTCCAATCTTCCGCTTTGAGTCGGGCGCGAAGGACTTCTCCCATCTCGATCTGGTGGCGAAGCACTTTCTGGTACCCCCCGATTCCGTGTCGAGCGAGGGTCAGAAAGAGTTTGAGGCCGATAAAACGCCGAGACCATTGGAGACTCTGCTTGTAAGGCTCCGTCCCGGGCGCGTGGTAGGTGGACGTCGGCATGTACGGGCTTTCTTCCGTGCGAAACGCCGCTTCGCGGATACCCGCATGGCGGGTGAGGAAGAGTCCCGCCCCCATCGGGATGGAAAGCCACTTATGCGCATCGAGCGTCAACGAATCGACTTGGGACGTGCCGGAAAAATAGCTCGCATATTCTGGGAGCAAAATCGCGGCGCCACCCCAAGCGGCATCCGCATGTAGCCACAAGCCGTAATGTCGGGCGATGACCAAGAGTTTCTCGAGGGGATCGAAGGTTCCCGAGCTGGTGGATCCCAGAGTCGCGCAAAGAAAAAGCGGGGTCTTGCTCGCCCGTTGGTCCGCCTTGATTGCGGCCTCGAGCGCGGCCGTGTCGATTTCCAAAGTACCGGTCACGGGAATCTCGCGCACGCTTTGGCTACCGAGGCCCGACACCATCGCTGCCCGTAAGATGGAATGGTGGGTTTCGCGGGAAACGTAAATCATCGGTTGCTTGGCCTCGAGGCCATGCGTTTTGTAGCGCGGCCAGCGGTGGTTCAAGGCGCAGAGCAGGGCAGTGTGATTCGCCTCCGTTCCGCCGGCGGTGAAGCCGCCTTCGGTCGTTTCCGCCGGAAGGCCGAATTGACCCGCAAAAAAGCGGATCAGATGGTCCTCGATTTCCAAGCACGCTTTGGCGCTGCTACTCGAGGCCAGCTGAGGGTTGAAAGCGGCCACTAGGAAATCAGCGGCTACGCCCAGTGTGGAAGGCGCGGGATTGAAAACCCCGTGGTAACAAGGGTGCGAGGTCTGCAAAAGGCCGTTCGCCAAGACATCGGAGGTCCAACGTAGAAGGGATTCCGAATCGACGGGCTTTTGAAAGTCAAAAGCAGCGAGATCGCGTTGGAAAGTGTCGCAGAGCCCCGCCGGAACCACCGGACGGGCGGCCAGGGCGGACCAATGGCGTTCGGTCGCGTCGATCACTTGCTTCCAAATTTTGAGACGCTCTTCGCTCCCCAGCCTCAGTTCGGAATCACTCATTCGTAGGCCAAAACCTTTTCCTGTTCTTCCCATTCTCGTACCTGCGCGTAGTCGCTCTCGAGCTGCGCCGGATCCTCATGGGCAAGGGCAACGAAACCTGGAACGGTGAAATAGTCCACCGTCGGACCAATTTGCATTCCCGGCGCTTTGATCCATCGCAGGTAGAAAAAGGAGGGCAGAGCTCGAATGGGCTCATCGCCCGGGAACCCTTTGAGCTTACCCGAACGGTGGGAAATGAGATTTACGCGTAAAGCATGCTTTTTGAGAGCGTAGGGAGCCGATGCTTTCGTCGCGAAGGAACTGCTATCGACATAGGAGTCTACCGTGAGATCTAAAGGGCCGTAGCCAATGCAGGCTTGGTTCAATGTGGGGAGACTCATTCCTTGGATCCGGGTGCCCAGTTCGATCAAGCGCGGCCCATCGGTGGTGACCATGATTTCGGTATGGGTCGGACCGTATTGGATGCCAAAGGCATCGAGCGTTTTGAGGGCATACTGGTGCACGGGGGTTTCCACTGCGCCGTTCAGCGGGCATAGTTCCGCCCGATCGTAAACGAAGTCTTTGCCGTTGAGCGGGCGCTTGCGATGCTTCCAGATGTCGGTAATGTGATGATGCCCATCTCGGGAAACGGAATTGACGAAGTATTCGGTTCCCGCCAAAAACTCTTGCGCTAGGACCGCATCGTTCATCAGGCCCAGCATATTCGTTTTACCTACGATCGCCGAGACCGCCGCGGCGATTTCTTCGGGCGTCCGACAGACCGCCACGTGATCCGTTCCTGCACTTTCGAGCGGTTTGACCACAATGCGATCGAAACCGGAATCCTCTTTCCATTGGGAAATCGCGCCCGGCGAATCGGACCGCATCTGCCGGGCAACCGGTAGATCGCAGCGGCGGGCATTCTCGATCATTTCGTACTTGTTGCGGCGCGCTGCGCTCTTTTCCGAGCCATTGGTCGGTAGGCCTAAGACTTCGCTTAGGTGATCGGCCAACGGAACTCCGGTTTCCGTGCCCGGCAAGACGGCGAAGATGGAAAAGTCCTTCAACTTATTGACTAGGGTATTCACGTTTCCATCAAACGGAAAATTGGCCACGTAATCGGTGGGGACAAAACTGGGCTTTAGCACCGGAAAAATTTCCGGCGTGCTTTGCACGTGGACGCAGTCGAATCCTTTTTCCCGAAACATGGGCGGCAAAAAATTCCCCGAGGAATAGCCATCTACCATCAGTATTGTTTTTTTCACTTCTGATTTCTCCAATCTGAATCTAAGAGCGAATAAAGCAAGCTGTCGCAAAAACAGTTCTCATACGGATTGAACGAGAAGCTGCGTCGATGGCCTTCCTTCTTGAACCCGAGTTTCTCAAACAGGCGAATCGAAGGCTGGTTCGCCGGAGCAATTCCCGCTTCAATACTATGGAGTTGCATCGTTTCGAAAGAATACGCAATGATCGTGCGAATGGCTTCAGACATCAATCCCTGGCCCGAAAACTCGGGGAGGATTTTAGCGCCTATTTCTCCGCGCGCCCGGGCGCGGTCGAAACGCCAGAAACCCGCGTCCCCAATCAGGCGTCCGAAGGTGCGGTCGAAAAGTCCCCACCGCACGGCCGTTCCTTCGGCCAACCAGGACTGGAGTTGGCGGATGGTGGCGAGAGTCGTTTGCGGTTCTTGGTGCGCACGAATGCCGTAGGCTTTCATCACCTGAAGATCGGAGCAAAGCGCAAAGTAATCCGGAGCATCGGACTCGCGAATCTCGCGAAGGAGAAGACGCCGAGTTTCGAGCGTAGGAACGTTATTTATTGTTACGGCCGGTCGCAGCATAGAGTTGTCGGTTCCGGGTACCCCCATATATAAGGAGGTAAGTGAGGCCAGTGGGGGCGTCAAAGTGTTCGTTCAAAAACTCGATTCCAGTAAATTCACCGAAGCCTACGGTATCTATTGCCAAAGCTTGTACCCCAAGCCCGAGCAATCCATCCGCACGCCGTTTGGCACAACGTTCTGTGAAATCCCGGTTGGCGGGTTTACCGCCCGACATTCGCACCACGAAACGGAGACCTTTCTGCTTCTGGAGGGGCGGGGCAGGATGACGATCGCCGAGGAGAGTCGCGACGTAGCCGCCGGCGATCTGATTTTGATTCCATCGCACTCGGCCCACCGACTCGACAACCTGGTGGAAACCCCCCTACGCTTTGTTTCGTTTTACTGGACGCATGCGTTGATTTCGCCAATGGCCGAACGCACCTTGGTGATTCCGGCGCCACCGACCCCAAATGGCCCGCTACACGTGGGCCATCTTTCGGGCCCATATCTCGCGGCGGATGTGTACACCCGCTATGCGCACCTTTGCGGTTCGCAAGCGCAATTTGTGATGAGCACCGATGACAACCAATGTTATGTGCCCGCCAAAGGGAGGCAACTAGCGATCTCGAGCGAAGAAGTGGTGGGACGGTTCACACCCCTGATTGCCACCGCCCTTTCGCGCTTCGGCTGTACGGTTCATCAACGCCTGCAGCCGTTGGGAAAGGCGGATTACACCCGCTATGTGCAGGAACGTTTCGAGTCGCTCGTGAAAGCGGGCAAGGTTGAGCTGCGCAAAGAGCTCGCGGCCCAATGTATTGAGACCGGACAGTTTATTTACGGGGCGCAGATCTCCGGGAACTGCCCGCATTGCGGGCAGGGCACGAGCGGCAACGGCTGCGAGGCGTGTGGACACTACAACCACGCCAGCGACCTAAAGAATCCGATTTCGCAGCTGGGGTCGCAAGGTGTGCAGCTGGTGGAGACCGAACGGTACGTTTTCCCTTTATCGCAGTACGCGGACTCGCTCAAACGATCCCTTTCGCAGATTGCGATGCACCCGAGGCTGCGGGCTTTCTACGAGTCGTACCTAGCGGAAGGTCTGCCCGATGTGGCCGTCAGCCAGCATGGGAGCTGGGGAATTCCGTGCCCGGAACGTCCGGGTCAAGTGCTGTACGAATGGTTTGAAATGGCGGCGTGCTACCTCTATCTCGCGGGTGGTGCGAGCGAGGGCCAAACGTCACACTGGGTGAATCCGCGGGATGCGGTGGTGCAGACGTTTGGCATCGACAATAGCTTTTTCTACGGATTCTTAGTTCCCGCGCTCATCGAGCAGATGCAGCCGAACGCACAGCTCCCGAAGGCATTTTTATTCAATTTTTTCTATCGTCTAGAGGGAAAAAAATTTTCGACGAGCCGCGGCCACGCAATTTGGGGCCACGAGATTTTGGAAAGCGTTCCCGCGGATCCGCTCCGCTTTTTTCTCGCGCTGACTCGGGCCGAAGATGCGGAAAGCGATTTTTCTCTGTCGGCCTTTGGATCGTTTGTGGACTCGGAACTCGTCGACCGTTGGGAATCTCAAATCGAATCGCTCGCCAAGTTCTCGGACCCAAGCTTTTCAAAAAAGGCTCCCCTGAGCGGCGAAGAGGAGCGCTTTTTGTGGAACGTCGACCAACAAGTCGAGAAAATCCACGAGGCGTATAGTGCCGAACGGTTTTCATTGAATTCCGTGGCCCGCGGCTTGTTGACCGTACAGGACCACATCCGTCGCCACTCCCAGTGCTATGCGCTCACGGCGTCGAGCGCCTCACCGAATGCCGAGTTTGTCGTTCTTTCCGCTTTGCGGCTGTGGGCGCAGTTGTTGCGTCCTTTGATGCCGGGGTATGCGTCGCGGCTTTCCGATGCTTTCGGGCCCACGCAATCTCTCTTTGCAGTATCGCTTTCCGAAAGCGTTTCGTTCAAAGCTGCGGATCTGCCTCTGACATCGATGCGCCACGCGCAAGAAAGCCTAAGGAAGTATCGAGGGGTTTGATGGCGGGGTATGATGTCATTGTCTTGGGGGGCGGCGCCGTCGGCGCTTCGACTCTCTTCCACCTAAGCCGTTCAAACCGCAAGGCGCTCTTGCTGGAAAAGATGGCCGGCTACGGACGCGGGGCGACGGGATCCTGGGGCTCGCTTCTGCGCTGCTTCCACATGAATACGCAAACGACCGTGTCCGCGACCGAGAGTCTTCCGTTCTATTTGGAGTTTGAGAAGCACACGGGTCGGCCGTTTGTGTGGAATCGGACGGGATCGTTATATTTCATCCGCCGCGATGAGAGCGAATCGTTCGACACCCATTTTTCGACGCTAAAGAATTCCACTTTGGAATCCCATTTGATCGAAGCCAAAGAAGGAAAACAACGCTTTCCCCAATTCACTTGGTACCAGGACGACCTGGCGATCTACGAACCCAATGCGGGAGTGGCCTGCCCGTGGAGCACCACCGAAAGCTGGATTCGTGCCGCCGAGAAAAACGGGGCGGAAGCGCGTTTGAATACGGAAATCACTGATGTCGAAACAAAGAACGGGCGAGTCACGGCCGTACGGACGAGTTCCGGCGAACGGATTGAATGTGGTCAGCTCGTCTTGGCGACGGGGGTTTGGACTTGCAACTGGCTGGCGAAGCTGGGGATTGCATCGAAAGTGACAACGAAATCCATTCAGCTCAATCGATTTTGTCGGCGGCACCACCATCTGAGCTCCCCTTTTTTCATCGATAAGAACGCCGAGACCTTTGGCCATGCTTCCAACAATGGCTCGTTCATCGGCGGCTATTTGAAACCCGAGGCCAAACAGTCCACCGAACGGGTGAATCACCTAAGCTTAAAGGACGCGAGCGTGGCCAAGCAGAAGATTGCGCACCGTTTGCCGTGGGTAAAAAGCGCCACGCTCGAAGGCGGAATTCGCGCCTTGGAAAGCTATACCGAGTCCACCAACGGGGTGGTGGATTCCGATGCCTCCCTTCCCAACTTGATCATTTCGGCGGGCTGGAGTTGCTCCGGGTTCACCCTCGCGCCGTTGATCGGCCGAAAAGTCGCCGACCGGGTTTTGGCCTAGTTCGAATTCCCCCTTGTTTCCAATGACTGAGGTCGGTACAACAATCCTCAAATAAGGGGGGAGTTTGCGGAAACTATTCTGGCTATTGGCCATCCTATTCACTTCTCAATCTCATGCTTGCCGGGTCGTCTGCGGGGACGATCAGGGGATTTGGCATCTCGTCGGCCAAGCCTCGGGAATCGGCTTTAAGCTGATTCGCGGGACGAAAGGAGCCGAAAGCCTACCCGATATCGAGGATTTAGCTTGTGCGCTCCATTCCGTAGATGAAGAACACGAACGGCTTTTGAACCATTGCGAAGGCCTGGTGGATGGGGGAAAAGTGGTCGTGCGTACGGAAATTGTGAACCGCCAACGGCTCAATCCGAGAACTCGCGGGACGGAGACCGTCGACGCATTCACTTGGGTGATCGAAACGGGCGGCCCGAAACCTACGGCCACGCGACGCGAGTTCCTGCTTTCGGAGTGCGGGAGCTCCGAAGGCCGTTAACGGTTGGGGGCTGCGGTGCTCATTCCGCCGCCCCCTGGAACCGTTAGTTTCGAGTCCAGCGAATCCACAGCGAGTCCTTGGGGCCGAACGGACCCGTGAGAACGAGCTCGTAGTCGGTCACGCGTTCGATCTTTCGGTAGACCTGTTGGCCAATCAACGGTTCAAATGACGCGTTAGTGACTCCCTTGTAGATCGCGCCACACTTTTCGTAATAGGTTCCGGCGTAGAAAAATTTTCTACCGTAACTATCCGCCGGCTCGGGAGCCGTCGCCGCTTTCTTCGGGCAGTTGATCGAGGTGGAAACAAATCCTGAAGCCTCATACATCAAGATTCCATTTGCGCCTTTACAGAACTCGCTCTCTTCCCCCGACTCGGAAATCACTTTCCACTCCGCGAGGCGCCAGACCCCCTCAATCTTAGGCGTCTCCGCGCGGGCGGCCATCGCCAAGCCGAATAGAATTGCTGCCAAACGTAATTTCATTTTTCTGTCCTCCTGAAGGCCAGGTAACCGCTTGCCGATCGTTGTGAAAATGATAATGATTCGAACGGAATCGTTCGTGGTTGGGCAATAAAATGATCTCAATCGACAATCTGAAGCACTTTGTGGCGGTGGTTGAAAACAAGGGCGTGAATCGCGCTGCGGAGAAGATCGCCATTAGTCCGAGCTCGCTCACGCGCTCGATCAAGGGCATTGAAGATCAGATTGGTCAGAAGATTTTCGACCGCGTCGGTCGTAAAGTCCTGCTGAATCCTCGCGGCCAAGACTTCTACTCGCGCGCGAAAGCGCTCATCGGAGATTTCAATGCTATCGTCGCTGTTCCCGGTAAGGGGTGCCGATTGGACGGGCACTACCAGATCGGTGCGAGCCACTTTCTGGCGAAATCGCTCTTGGCGGAAAAAATGGGAGATCTCGCCCGACAGCATCCCCACGCCTCCTTCGACGTTTTTTCTTTGGACACGAGTCTTCTCGTCAAAAAACTTCACCGGGGAGATTTGGACGTCGGTATCGGCATTTCGCCGCGACTTCCCGCCACGGTGGGAAGTTCAACGCTATTCACCGGCACTCTCTACCTCTGCGCTCACAAGGCACATTCCGTCACCGGTCTTCCGTTTTCGAAAGTGAAGAAGGCGCTGAGCGAGATTCCCGCGATCATGCACCGGGCTACCGAATCGGTGGAACGTTGTGACAACCACCCTATGTTCAAAGCGCACGGCATCAAACCGAGAATCCACCTGTATTGGGATAGCGATGAGGTCGCGGTGGAGATGCTTCGATCGGGGGAGTACTGGACCCTGCTTCCCGATCGAGTCATTGAGCGTTGTCCCGAGCTGGCGAAATTGGCACACCCGAAGGATTGGATTGCCCCGTTTCAGGTGTGTCTTTTGTGGAACAAACAGCGATCGTCGAGGGAATTGGTAACCCTGTTGGGGAGTACTCTTTGAAGGATAACTTTGGTTGTTTTGAACCCCGGTAGCCGGTCCCCCAAGCTTGTGCTTTAATTTTGAGGATGAAAGCACCGACCAGCGAAGATCTGCTCCGAATACTCAAATCCCGTTTCGAAAAAAACATGGGCCGGCACAAGGGCCTGTCATGGGATAAAATTCAAGCCAAGCTCAAAGCGAATCCCAAGAAACTGGAGGCGCTCTCCGAAATGGAACGGACGGGTGGGGAACCCGACGTCATTGGCTTCGACAAGAAGAAGAACGAGTACCTTTTCTGCGATTGTTCGGCGGAAAGTCCCAGCGGTCGTCGGAGTCTTTGTTACGACCGCAAAAGCTTACAAGAGCGGAAGGAACACAAACCCAAGAACAATGCCATCGACGTAGCGACCGCCATGGGGGTTGCGCTGCTCAGCGAAGCGGAATACCGGGAACTCCAGAAACTAGGGGAGTTCGATACGAAAACCTCAAGCTGGGTGGATACCCCACCCGCGATCCGAAAGCTCGGCGGAGCGCTTTTTTGCGACCGCCGGTACGACCAGGTCTTCGTGTACCACAACGGCGCCTCTTCCTACTACGCGGCCCGAGGATTCCGCGGTTTGCTCAGGGTTTGACGGTGGAGCCTAATTCACTCCTCTACCCTTGTTAGTATTGCTTCTACAGCCGTCCCAAGGTAAGCGTCGATCGCGATAAGAGCCGAAAACGTGATGGAGTTCGATATGAAGAGTCCTTTGGCCGTCTTGTTATTTGCTTTGCTTGTTCCTTCCGGTGCCTTTGCCAAGGTAGGCGGGGTGATTCTCTTGAACGACGAGCCGGTGACCGGGGCCAATCTGAAGCAGCTTGTCGATAAGTTAAAGGAAGCCGACCGGGACCGATCCGCAACCGATGTCATCTACAGTTCCATTTCCTATTACGGCAATCTTTCGGAGGCGGTCGGCCGGCTCAATGCCTTGCTACGGAGTCGTAGAAAAGGTGGGCTGATCTCGCTCAGGGTGGGACCCGTTGGGACGATGACCGAGGTAGTTTTTGAAAGTACCGTCTGCAACCCTTTGTTTGGCGTCATCCAATCCGACGAAATCTGGAATCCCTCCCGAGACACCGTCGAAATGGAAGCGAAACTCGCCGCAATGGAAAAAGAAGGGCTCTTTCCCGAAGTCGACTGCGTGAGCGCGGTGGTAGCGCCGGTCGCTGAGTCGCTAGACTAACTTGAAAGCAAACGTCGCTAAGTAGCTGCACCAACCGACGAAATTCACTCGGGCGGCGTCGGAGGCAAATTGGGTTTGCAGGGCTTCTAGCGTTTCCGCGGTCATCCGGCCCGGGCTAAAGATCAGTCCTTCGGCAAACCGGATGAGATTGCGATCCGCATCGGTGAGGGCGGGGGTCGCGGTTTCCGGAAATACCTGCTTTCTCAAGTGAGCCTTGGCCGCCGCCGAAATCTCAAGACTGCGTTCGGTTTCCAGCATGAAGGCGTGCCATTGCCGAAACGCCAATTGGACGACGGGAATGGTATCCGCCCAGGCGAAAAGGGGTTCATCTTCCTTGCGTGGCATCGGATCCCCATCTTCGAGCAATTGGAGTGACAGGCCCTGTTCGTGGCGGCGCCGGGCTTCGGGACCGACCCGAAGATTTGCGATGGTTCCCATGATGGGATGAAAGAAGTTTAGGCGTAGAAACGGATTCGGCCGGTGGGTGAAAACCAACATCATGCGATTGATGTAGTGAAAGACGCGGGCAATCGCGATGGCCTCCGCCGCCCCTTCCGCTGTGGCGGGTGAAGCCGTCGCGGGAGCGCACCCTTCGGATGCCCTGGCAATTTGGTCGTGCGCGCGCGCGCAGTAGTCGCAGTCGTTACCCCGCGAGACGTTCACCGCAATCTTTTCTTTTTCTAGGCGGGAAAGGTAGGGAGAAAAGAAAACTTCGGAAGCTGCCATCCAAAACCCCAGCAGCAGTGGCTCCGCTTCATAGTGGACCATGAAAGGTTCTAGCGCCGGCGCGAACTCGTTGCGCACCTGTTCGACAATACGCTGACCGCGGGCACTCGAAGGTAAGGTTTTCGCGGAGATAAAGCGGAGATTGTGCCGGCTCAAATGGGCTAACGCGGGGTCGGTAGCGACTCGTAGAAACTTGGAAACGGAAGCCTTCCAGGTAGGCTCGGCTACTATAGGTGTCGAGAGATGCTTCATGCGGGGAGCAGGTAGCATAACGGCCAAAGGGGATCAAGCGGGAGGCGCACAGGAACGGACCCAGCAAGCTTTGCTTTACCAAGCTGGAGAGCCTTGTTAGTAGCACCTAATGAAGCCTTTGCTAGTGGCTTGGGGATTGTTCTTTGTGGCGGGGGGCGAGGCCGCGGGGCCGGCCAACTACACTTGTGCGCAAGCCGTTCGGGCGGCGGCGCGAGATTCTCAAGGTATTGCGGTCGCGCTGTATCGGAATCCGACGTTGGATCCTGCGCAAACGATGTTGGCGGTGGCGGCGAGCGTCAGTGCGGAATCCGGTTTCTGTCAGATAGATACCCGAAGCAAATTGCGCTGCTTTTTTGACCTTTCCCAAAGTCCGATCTTCGGCGCTTTGCGATGGGGTGTGAATGGTATCACCGGGGGGCTCAAAGCTTTGTTGGGGAGTTCGGTCAGCCCGGCTGGGCACTACATCGAGAGTCTCCTTTTTGTGCTGTCGCGGGAGCGTGAAGAGACAAAGGCCGTGGTGAGCCGATTGGCCGAGCACCGTTCGCTGTACCTCCGGGCTCTCAATCGGGCCATCGTGGTCGGAGTTGAGTTTGCGCAAAAACACGCGGAGCTGGGCGACGTCATCCGTTCACGGGCAACGAACCGCGAAGAGAGTCTCGCCACCCTTTTGCAGCGACGTTCGCGATTGTTGAGTGATGCGGCCCAGCTTCAGGAGGAGGATCCCGCGGTCAAGCAGGTTCGGATTCAAGAAAGTTACGTTGAAATTGCCGAACTCGATCAGAAAATTCGAATCCGCGCTCGTGCCATTCTCGCGCGGGGTAACCTGAAATCCGGAGAAGTCCTACCCGACTACTGGATTGCCCACCAATTGTCCGAACTCACCCGATTACGGACCGGACTGGAAAAAGCGCTGACGGAGGTGCAGGTCCGTCTCTCCCGAATTGCAATCTTGGAACGCATGGTGCCAGAAGTTTCGCGGGAGTTGCCGCTGTCGTTGGACCCCGCCGCTATCGACACGCTTTACGAGACGGTCGCCGACCACCGACGCAGTCAATTTCTTCGCGCGATTCGTTCGGAAGTGGCCGGCGTGCTCATGAAAAAGCCCACACCGATTGAGAACTATAAGAACGCTATTGTTTTGGGAGACGCCTACCTAAAACTCTGGGGGAATCTAGTCGAAACGCTTCGAGCGCAAATCCATTTCCAATCGCTTTTAGCGAATCTCGCGATTGCGACTTCAAAGATTGTGTACACCTATACCACTTCGCAACCCGTCGATGCCGCCAAGCAGCAGCTCAGCCGCTGGAATGCGTTTTGGCAGCGGGAGAGCCAAAGGGTTCAAGCCGAAGCCGAGCGAGCCGGGCAGCAGAGCGAATACACCGCATTGGGCAGCCAAAACGCTCTTATGGCCTTGGAGATTTTGCTGGAAGAAGCGCGCAAACGCCGAGGAAAGACCGAACCTTTGCCGACGCAGCCAGACGTGGACGTCTCCGACACAGTCCTAGGCACTTACGAAGCCAAGGCGTTTAGTGCGGCCGAGAGGTCGGCGGATGAAGGTGCCCTGGAGACCGTGACCGCACCGCCTCTAACCATCAATGATATTCGCGATCATCTTGCCACCCTGTGGGCATTTCTCGGAAAGCTCGACAAGGCCAAACTTGCTTTGCCGGATGAATTCGCGCAACACTTTCAGAGTGCCCGGGGAACGGAGCTCTTTGCTTTCTTGTCTCAGTTTGAAAACGATCGGCAGCTGGCGAGCACGGCGCAGATTCGTGCAGTTTGCGATGCCATCTTCCGCACGCAACTCGATCTGTATCTCGCCCCTTATGAAAGATCTCGTTCTCGGTTTATCGGGCGCCTGCTCGTATTGGGTGGCGGGGCGGTGGGGGTTTGGCAAGGGTTTGGGCCGGGTTTCCCTCGGCTGACGGAAGCCGGCCATTCCTTCTACGAGTATTTTATCTCGCTGTTTGGCTACTAGGGCCGAAAGCCGTCTATTCCCAGGCGCGACAAAAATACTGGTGGGCACCCCACGTAACGGGAAATGTGAATGAGAGATTCTCGGCTTTTTTTGGAATCTCGAATCGAAGATAGTCTTCGCTAAACGCTCCCGCCTCAAATTCAATTTGTCGCTTGGATTGGCCGCCGGGAATGTCCCGCAGCTTCACCGGCAGATGCCGGGATCGGCGCGTGATTTCCGGTTTCCCCGTATGACTGACGATGACCGCCTTCACGGAAACGATTCCCGCATTGGGCTTTCCCCGCGAGGCATATACGGCAAACTCCTCGGCGAATGATACGTCGGTGGGGCCCAATCCGGAAACGGTACATCGCGCGAGAAAATCCCCCTGCGAACCGGTTGCCTCCGCGAAAGACAAAAACGGCAAAGTAAGAACCAATATCAAAAAGGGCATCATGTCTCCAATGGCGCGGGTACTACGAATGTTCCGATAGGGTCTTTGAATAGGCGTAGGCGCGCTGGATCCAACCATTGCGATCATAAAACTGAATTCCCCGTTCATTCTCAATTCCCGTGCAAAGCCGAAGGTGCTTCACCCCATTGTCGACGGCGATGGCTTCGGCAATTTGGAGGAGTTGCGCGCCCAATCCCTGCGAACGCGCTTTCTCCGTGGTCACCAGGTCATCGACGTATAGGTGACGTCCCCGCACGTAGTCGGTCAAAAACCGATAACCCATGAGTGCTTGGATTTCCCCGCGCGCTTCGATCGCCACTAGCTCGTATCCGTCGGCGGAGTGCGCTTCAAAATAGATCGAAAGAAACACCTCCAGAGAAAGGTGCGGCCGCAATTCCTTCATCACGGGATAGCACCGTTCCAGATCGGCTCGAGTTCGCACTTCAAAGACTTTCTGACCCATGGGCCTTTGAACCATGAATTGTCCAGATACTCAACGCTAGCCCATTCCCCACGTAACTAAACATTCTCTAGTATCTTCATAAGGTTATAAGGTTATCTTTCGTGTGCATTGATTTACACATAAAAATGTGTTAAATTATGTGTGTGGGATTTCGAGCTCAAACGGCCGACCCAATTCTCGCGTTCAACGGTCGGGGAGTTTCAACGATGGGTGTACGAGAACCGAAGCTACTTGAGAAAACGATGGATGCAGAAGGTCGTTAATCCCAGAGAAAGATTTTTAAAGAAAGGGCAGTATTAATGTCTAGAGCAAAACAAAAATTAGAGGCGGCACTTCAGAGGACTAGTCAGCTTCCAAATGATTGGTTTGGATCTATTCAGGCATCCATTGAAGAGTTGCCTTCGATTCAAGCCAAGAGCCAAAGAATTCGGAAGAATATCTTTATCGAAAAAAGTACCGTTGAGCGAATTGAGGACATTTGTAAAAAACATAATGTGTCCTTCACGGACCTTGCCAATGATATTTTGGCGAAATTCGTTCAAGGGAAAAAACCCTAGCCCGGGCACACAAAAAGTTCGGGTGTTAGGTGAGGACACCCTTGTCCACAGTTTATGACGGTGTGTCGTTTGACGAAATGCTTCTGCGCTCCGCGAACGCTCGTAAAAACTACTACCAGACCGGAACCGCCGAGTATGTGGACGGATGGTTCGGGGAAACCCCTTACGCTGCGACGAGTGCCGACTGGAGCAAACGTAACCAGCTTTGGAATGAGCTCAGCCAATACTACCGCGAAGGGGGCAATCGGGGTTGGTACAAACCGACCGCCGGCGACCACCGGTCCGCGCAGTGCATCGACAATCGGTACATGATGAACGTCAATCCGATGCTCAAATATCTGGGCGACCGAAAGATCCTAGCGATTCGCGAGGGGCTGAATTTCACGGGACCGAATAGCGACGAAGCGATTCGCTACGCCAATGAAGGGAAGGGGGAGCTCTATACCGTCGATGGCGCCTCCCATACGGATCTATATCACGTCGAAGAACACGTGAATAAGGCGGTCAAGAAGCTCGCAACGTTCTACGGTGAGGTGCTCGGCTAAGACCGTACGGTTCCAGACTAGAATAATTGGCGGGCCGAGATATGATTCTTTTCAATGCTCTACGCCCGAATCAGTCCCCCGCCGACCCTCGCCGCCTTTGTTGAGTATTTTTGGTTTCTGGAACTCGCTCCCACCGCCGAACCCTCCCTCGATTTCGTGCTCCCGGACGGGCGATCGGAGCTTATCTTCCATTACGGCACCCCCTATGACATTCGCAAACCCGATGGGGAGTTTCTTCGGCAGCGGCGGGGACTTTTTGGGGGGCAGATCGAGACCGCCCTTACCCTGAAATCTCAGGAGGCCAGCGGAATGATTGCCGTTCGCTTTCGACCGGCGGGCGCTTCCCGTTTTTTTGCCTTTTCGCAATCGGAACTCTTCGGGAAAGTCATCGACATTTCGGAAGTGCTAGGGGCGTCGGGACGCGATCTCACCGATAAGGTGGTGGGGGATGCCCAAAACAACGATGAGCGCATCACGTTCTTGGTGGCGTTCCTAGAAGCCCGTCTCCGTCGAGACTGCGATCCCACGTTGGAACGCGTCTTGAAAAAAATCGAGCAGGACGGTGGAACCGCGAAAACGACGGATCTCGCCAAAGCCACGGGCATCAGTCGCCGGCAGTTGGAACGCCGCTTCAACCACGAGGTCGGGCTGAGTCCGAAAGCCTTTTCTAAGATCACGCGCTTTCAACGGGTTCTGACCGAGCTGCGCAAGCCCTCAGTGTCGGTTTTGGACACGGCATTGGACTGTGGGTACTATGACCAATCGCATCTCATTCGGGAGTTTCAGGCCTACGCCGGCGTATCGCCCCTCGTTCATCTTGGCCGGTCTACCAAAATCGTCGAAGTCTCAAAAAATCCCGAAAATGTCGCTTTTGTACAATCCGACCTCGGAAGAGTTTCATAGGCTCTTTCGAAAGGAGGGCAGAAAATGCCTATGAATCAGTGGTCAGTCATATTGGGGTTGGTGTTCAGTTCGAATCTCTTGGCTTCCGACGTTGGAATGTTAACCGGGTGCTGGAAAGGATCGGTCCATGGTGCGGAAATCGAGGAGCGATGGGGCACCTCGCACGGGGATCTCGTGCTGGGAACGTCAAAAACGACGAGCCAAGGCGCGGCGGTGAGTTTCGAGTTCTTGAAGGTATCGGTCACCAAGAAAAAGACGCTCTACACTCCCTTTATCGATGGGAAGGAAGTCGCCTCATTCACTTTGGACGACGCGGAATCTAGCGCCACCAAACTGGTCTTCGAGAACCTGGCGAACGATTTTCCAAAGAGGGTGATTTATGAACAGGAAAAAGATGCGCTAAAAATCTCCTTAACCGGAGATCCCAGCCAGAATGTTGATTATGTCTTGAAAAAGATTAAGTGCGATTGAGACGTCGAAGGGGCCCGCGATCGCGGGCCCCGCTCTTCCATCTCTAGCGTCAACGAGGAGCCCTTACCTCTGCCATCGGGGCGATATCTTCGATTTCAAACCCAAGCGCTTCGTAAGCTCTACAGGCCGCGGTGTTTTTCTCGTAAACATCGAGGCGGAAGACCGTGATGCCTGTTTCGCTTAGTTTCCGTATCAGCGCCCGGCCGAGGTCTTTAGCGTAACCTCGCCCGCGATAGTTTGGGTGCGTTAGAAAATGCCCGAGCTGACAAGCGTGCAGGGATGGGTTCAGAAAGATGGTTCGGGCGTAAGCGACGAGCTTGGAACCGTCCCAGATGCCGAACGCCGGCCATGATTTCATGTCCTCATAGAACACTGGTTCGTCTCCGTGCTCCCGCATGAATTGAAGCACGGCCGAAAACTCCCCCGGTTGAATAAGGCGAGACTGCGAGCTTTCTCCGGAAACTTCCGATGAGTGGAGTCGATAATAGCGGACGGGGTGAAAGCTGGAGATTCTTTTTCCCGTGTCCCGGGAGATCACCAAGGGTTTTTGTTCGAAGGAACAGTGAATCTCGGCTTTGCCCCCGAATGAAAAAATCCAATCGATGTCATCGGAGTTCAGTTTTCCGGCCGTGTAAAAGACATCGGTGTCGGCGAACCGGGCGCGCATTACGAGCGAGTTGCTTGAAAGACGGTAGGTCCGGTGGTTAATCCCGCTCTTCAGGTCCTCTTTTCCACATTCAAAAATGTAGACGAGCCGAGCACTGCCTTGCAGAAGCTTGCGAATGCCGGATATGGTGCGCTCCGTCAACTCACCGGATGAATGGATTTCACTCATAGCGATTCCTTAGTATACTTTCTCCAAACCCCGAAAGACGACTAATGAAAACGCAAACAAAACTCTTCTGCCTCTTGGCGTTTACCTTTTTCTGCGCTCCGGCGCGGGCAACGTTGTCTCCGGTCGGTATCGCGATTTTTCCGCCCGTTCAGTTTCCCGACTCCAAAGTCTACATCACGGGGGTGCGGGTAAGTGCCCTGTGGGGAAGTCATTGGAAAGTGTTTGGAGCTGACATCGGAGTCGTTGGGAATATCACGCAGCAAGATATGGTTGGCTTTGCCGTGTCCGGCATCTTCAATGCCGGTTACGGCAACATCTCCATCTTTCCGGCGCAGATTGCCGGGATTGCCAATATTGCCGACGGCCGGGTCGATGTTTACGGGCTTCAGTTGGCGGCGGGAGTCAATTACATCCCGAAGGGCGGAACGATTACCGGACTGCAAGTCGCCCTCGTGAACCTAGCCCAACACACCGATATTCGGGGCTTTCAGGTAGGACTCTACAATACCGCCAATCGCGTTTATGGATTCCAGATCGGCGTGGTCAATCAGGCCGAATCCCTGCACGGGATTCAACTGGGCCTCATCAACATGCACCGAACCGGCCTTTTCGCCATTGTGCCGGGAATCAATATCGGTCTCTAGTTCCCTTAGTCAGGGCTATTCCAGAGGGGATATAAGGACCCGCCCGGGGTTAAGTAGTTTCCGCCGTGGCGGTTATTCGAGTCGAATGGTTTTACTGGGGTCGTAGTACGGGGCGTCCATACTGACGAGGATGGCCTTGCCCGACAGCGTCCAATACTTGTGCGGGACATCCTTGGGAACGGAAACAAAGTCTCCTTTTTCAATTTCAAATTTGTCAGTGCCCATCTGAACCCGAACCTTGCCTTCCAGAACCAGTAAACTATGGTCGGCGTCCGGGTGCTTGTGCAGGGGAAGCTCGCCCGTAAATTCTACTAAGTTAATGCGAATCGTTTCGGTCTTTCGGATGTTCCACACTCGAACATTCTTATCTTGGGTGATCGGCTTGCTCGCCAATATGGATTTGTATTTCAGAACGGTGCTTTCGCTCGCAGTGTTCGATGCGATGCCGTTGCCGCAATGAAATAGTAGCCCGATTAGAAGTGCTTTCATCCGCACAAGATTAAGCCGCCTCTAGGAACCCGACAAGCGGGCGGCGCTTATCGGAGTGATAGAGACTTTTAATGCATTGGGGAAGATTGGGCTCGGCGTATCTACTCGTGCCTCAGAGGTTCAACCCCTAGCTTAACGACGAAACCTTCAAACTCGACGTGAACACCTTTTTTGCCCATGTGCTTTTCGGCGGAAAATTTGGCTGACTGAGTGCACTTGCCGGAGCAGGCACCGGCGAGTTTGTCGAGTTTCCACTCAATCAGGTGTAGCCAGTAGTCCGGCTGCATCTTGTAAATGGCGGGAGTCACCGATAGTTCCAGAGGGTCCTTCGATTCTACGGTCGCTTCCACTTCATTGGTAGCTACGTTTAAGCTGACCTTCGCTAGGCGCCGATCCGAGAGCCGGACCGGGGCTTTGATACTGAAGGTGACGCTTTTGCTTTCAAACGCGATTTCGATACCTTCGGTTCCCAGATTCTTTTTGGTCGAGAAAGTGACCGATTGAATGCAGTTTCCTGCGCATGCGCCGGCAAGTTCGTCCAACTCCCAGTGAATCTGGTGGAGCCAGAAATCCGGCTTCATTTCGTATGTCACGGGGTTCGCGGTCAGCTTGAGCAACCAATGATCGTAACCAAAGCTAAAAGTGATTTCCTCATGATCCCCTCCCTAATTCTTTTCTTGGCTAGCACAGGATTTAACCCGCGCAAACTCTAAAGGTAGGGAGGGGTGCTTTAGTGAACACAGAAGCGTCGGCCGGCTCATTGAGAAAATGAGCCGGCCCTTCCGCAACGCTATTTAAGCATCGGTGAGCGCTTCAAACACGGTGGCGACATACTCCTTCCCATAGTAACCGTAGTAGCATTTTCCATTTTGCGTCGAGCCGACCATCTTTCCCCCGATGAAGTCATTGCCCCGTCGCACGCGGCAGATATGAAGCTGGACGTTGCCCGGTTGCTCCACACCGCCGGCGACAAGATAGGGATCGCTCAGCGAGGTGCTGTAGAAAAAACGCATTCTCCCGTAGCGATCCTGCAGCACTTGGTAGTTAGTATAAGCGTACTCTTTTCCGTAGTAGCCCACGTAGCATTTGCCATCCGCCTTAACGAGCTTGCCCACGATTTGCCCGCCGGCACGACACACATAGACATTCTTCGTTCCCTCACGGCCCACCGAGACCGGTCTTGACCCGATGAACCCATTGGAACCGTTGATCCATTCGCCGGAATAGCCAAACGCCATGGAGGCTTGGAATAGAACTGACAGTGTAAAAAATAGCCGTTTCATCCTTTTTCTCCTGTTACGGGGAGCAACTCCCTTACTGACACACGCGAAATGGCGCGCCAAAACGGCTCAAACAGTTTGGAGGAAGGGTTCTCGAGGTTTTCGGTGGTTTAACGGCGGACGTCCGAACTCAGAACGTCCCTAAGAGTCAGCGGCCGCCCGTAAACATGGGGGAATTTTTCGCCATCGGTGGCCGGTTCCCAGCGGAGCGATTCGCCAAAGGCCTTTTCCGAGAACTTTACGATATATATCGGGCGCTGGTTGGCGAAGTAGCGAACAATCACTCCCTCCAGCTGTTTCTTGCTGGAGAGGTGGATAAAGCCATCCTTGATATCGACGGGGGAGCCGGGAAAGGTTCCTTTCTCTTTAAACGCTTTCCATTCGGGTTCGGTGAGGACTTTGTAAACCGATGGGCTCACGTTAGAGGCGAGAATCGTGAGCGGGAAAAACAAAATCGGGATCAGCTTTTTCATGGCGCTTTCGTACCAGGGACTAAGCGCGTTGCCAATGCGGCTGGGTGGCGTGCGGCTGAGAACTTCGATTTACCGCCCTTTCGTTCACCGCTCGTTTGTCCGCTAGGGAACAAATCTCTTTGAGCGCTTGCTCTAAACGGCCGATAAATCGTTTTTGTTCGTGGTAACTGCGCCCGCCCTTTAAGCTGCTCATCAGGCATAGGTAGAGATGATTGTTAAAAAGGGTGTAGTGACCCGCAATTCCACCCTTCGGCAGAAAGGAGAGGTTGACTCCGTACCGCCCGGCCAGTTCGAATCCAGTTTGCTGAGGAATATGGGATACCCAAACGTCCTGCATAAAAAAGCGCCGTAGGAAGTTCGCACAGAAAGCACTGAGGACTAGGACCAGGGAGCGCAGTCCGAACATGCCTAGCGTTCCATCGCTGAGAGCTCGGATCATGGTCAGCGTTCCCAGGTAGATCTCATCCTGCGCCTGCTTCTGGCGTTTGATTTCAAGATTGTGCGCTTCGATCGCCCGGAAGAGGGTGTCGGGATTGGGGTTGTGGACAAAGTCTTTCATTTCTGAAGTCGTCGCGCAGTACCTCCAAATATCCCCGTACCTCACATTTCTGAGGTTGATGAAATTTCCGACGATCGGGCACTTGGAAAAACTCTTCTGGTACGCCAAATGGAGACCGCAATGAAAAGCTGCATCGGCGCCCAGTCCGCGCGACTTGAAGGCATTGACTCCAATCCCTTCGATCTTGTGAACAATCTTGTCTCCGGAAAAAAAGCCGTGTTGGGTAACCGCGGAGATGGAGTCGTGAACCTTGGCAACTTCCTCTTCGCTTAAGAAAGAGGTGTCCAGTTCCACTTTTTCGAAGCGCACCGGTTCCGGCTTCGGTTGGGGATCCGGGAATTCCTTCTGGAGCTCGATGCAAGATTTGTGAAGTTCGGAACAAAGCTTCGCGGAAAATGTCCCGCCAATTCCGCACCAAGGGTTGACCGTGATTCCCGCCCGGGCATTGCCCGTCACGACCGCGTACATGCTGCGACGGTGATCGCGATTGGAGTAGTTTTTTTTATGCACCACGTGAAGGACTTCGTTTTCCGACGTGGGCGAATCATCGATATCAATCGACACCGCGAAGGCGGCGTTGTCGAGGATCGCCATGGAATGCGGATTTTCCTTTTGTACCCGGGCGAAAATCGGAATCGTGATCCGATTGTTCACCCAGGTGAGTTCCCCCACCAACGTTCGGCTAGCCATGGCGGCGGCGGAAGACGTGCGATCATCTTCCAGAATTCGAGTGATTTGATCAACGAGCTGCCAATAGGAAAGGGCCTGGCCATTCCCAGTTGTAAGAGAGAGCCGATAAGGAACTGCTTGAACCCAGAGAATGGCGTAGTCGCTGGGCGCTTTGTCTTCGATGCGATGATTGGGAGCTTTTCCTCGAAACTCGGAAACCATGAGTCTCGAGAATAAGTACTGGTATCGGGACATATCGAGGGGTTTGCTTCCTTCAAACTCCTCCTTCAAAGTTTGGGTTTCTACTTTGGTTTTGAAATCTCGTAGCCCTTTAATGATCTGGGCGGCTTTTCGAGCGGGATTCGTTTCGGGGTCGGCCGATAAGATAAACGATGCCGACATTTCCGGGTAAAAAAGCTCAGGAAACCCCCAGCATTTAAAGTCCAGGGCATTTTCTCCTTGCTTCAGGCCCCGGGGGATGACTGCTTCACGAGTGGCGATCCCAAAAACACCTCCCCAAAGCTTCATTGCCAAAAGAAAGAAACGCCGCGCGACGGGGCCCTTAATGTGCTTTGCGCCAAACCGGTGAGCTAAGTCAGAGAAGGGAACGAATGGGTGTGGAGGGATCGTGTCTTTGCCCATGTCGCCCTCGTTCACCACACAATTTTCGGTTTACCTCGTGAGAAGGTCAAGCGATTGGGTGAGGGTAGAGATAACGCATCGCGATTCTTGTCAGCTGAACCTAAGGCGAGTGTGGGATGTTAGTTGTCTATCGAAGGCTTGAGCCATGAAGACGCGGGTAGGCCGAAAACAAATAGAAAGGAAACAAGCACTCGCATTTGGGCTCCAATCGTCCGATCCACTCTGCAAATCGCGATCGATTTTAGTGGAAGTACGGAGTTCGTCAAACCGTTTCATATATTAAATCAATTAGTTACTGCTCTAACGCGCGAAACTCGTTTCTCATGGATCTGGGGTTTGCTCTTGTGTTAAGGCCCCTCGATGAGTGGTTTTTTGTTCTTTTGGTTTTTATTGCTAACCGTCCCCTCTCTCTGCCTGGCGGCGGGCTCCGTGAAAGAGAAGGATGCGGAATTCCTGCGACGCCTTCCCGCCGGCGAGCTTCGGGCGGAAGAGGAGGACGGGCTGCTCAAATGCGTGCAGCGCTTAACTGCACTCGGAAATACCTTGAGTATCAACCTCGTGAAAATCCCCCGCGTGGAGCGGCGAAACCTGGATCGGTTTTACGGTGGCCACTTTATTCGATTGGACCTCGCGGCGACGGCAGAGGACGGGTACGTGCAGGCGGGTACTTTCGTGGGCGCTCTTTACCCCGACAGCGAAGGGGGGGAGCCGACGGTTGAATTTAGAGTCGATAAGATGAACGGGTACGGCTTTCTGGATCCACAGTATCGGGCCGCCCAGATCCGCGAAATCAATGACCGAGCCGCTAAGGAAATAAAGAATGATGTAACTTGGCTTCGGTATGTCAAACAAACCAATCCTGAATTCTTGCGGATGGTTTGGGATTTTCCGGGCGTGAAACACGTTGTGATTGGCCCTTCGAATGACGGCTACATGGTTCCGGTTTTCAAAGTCGTGATCGCGGACCCGGACGATGCCCATAAGTTCTTGATGCGCTTTGGCGACCAGTTCCGGGGCATTGATATCGAGATACCGGGTTACAACGATGGATCCGATTTTGGTCGAGGCATCGCCGTTTATCAGCGGAATGGCTCGAAATCCTCCCGAAGGCTGGGCAAGATTATCGACGGCACGGCCTCTCTGCCGGTGGTGGCTCCTGATTTTAATAAGCTCGATGAGAGCTTAAAAGAGGCAGTCGAGCTAGCGTATCAGACCTGCGGAGAAATCGTGACGGAAGGTCCGAATACCTATCTCGAGTTCATGAGTTTTGAGACCAAAGTCTCCGCAGTGGTAGATTTCTCAAACGCGCCCGAACGGCTGATCTCGGGGGGGAAGCTAAAACCTGTGCCGGGCAACCCCAATCAGTATTCGGGAAAGCTCAAGCTAAGAACGATCATTGAACTTTCTTCCGAAGAATCTGTAACTATGATCCAAAGCAAAGAGGGATACGTTACCCCGATTCGAAAGGCATTCCGGAATTAGGGGGTGCTAATTCAGCACGGGAATCTCAATCTCAGTTTTTGACTGCCGTTCTGGTTTGCTTCCGACGCAATTCAGGGTCACGCGCATTTTGTGAGTGTACGCGTCTTCGGCCTGGGGCGTTCCTTCATAGCAATTGCACGGAAAAAGCTCGTAAAGTACAGTACGGTTTGGTGGCAGGGAAAAATTTATGGAAAAACAAACTTACGACTTGAGTGGAAATGCTCCGGTTGCGTTGGTGGACGACGTTCAAAGCGATATCAAGTTTTTTGAGGTGTATTACAAAAAGTCCAAAATCAAAAACCCACTAATCAATTTTTCTTCGGGAATCGAGTTCCTGGCATACCTCGACGAGGTGGAGAGGGGGGTCAAGGAAATGCCCGCTCTAGTTTTTCTTGATATCAATATGCCCAAAATGAGCGGCCATGAAACGCTGGCGATAATGAAAAAGCGTAAGCCGTTCAAAGATGTTCCGGTCGTGCTGATGCTCACAAGTTCTACGAGAGATGCCGATAAAAAATCAGCTAAAGAAGGGGGAGCGGCAGAATATTTCGTTAAGCCGCTCGACGGCAGTGCCTATGTTCAGTTTTTTAATTCACTGGTAGCCTGACCACTGAACTGAGACTCAAGACATTCTATCTCAAGCCCTCATTCGACTTTGATGAGCTGCGGAATCGGCAGTTTCAACGGACTCCCGTAAATTGACATTTGCGCCGAGTGAGAAAATAAATGTCGAGCCCACACCGGGCTTGGACTCTACCCATATTTTTCCGCCATGCTTTTCCACGATCTTCTTGCATATGCTCAGGCCCGCCCCGGTTCCAGGGTATTCACTACTGCTGTGCAAACGCTTGAACATTTCGAAAATCCGTCCGAAATATTGGGGGTCAATACCGATTCCGTTGTCTTGAACAGAAATGAGCCATTCCGAACCATTCTTGTGTGCGGAGATGTGAATCTTGGGTTGAGACTTATCGCTAAACTTAATGGCGTTTTCTATTAAGTTTTGCATCAACCTCGTGAGTAGCGAAAGATTTCCTTTTAGGGTGGGAAGCGAATCTAGAGTAACCGTAGCATTTTTCTGAGAAATCACTGCTTCTAGATTGGATAGAACGGAATGTGCAACTTGGTTTAACGGAATCGGTTCGCGTAAACTAACCTCCCTACCCACCCTCGAGTACTCTAGGATATCATCGATAACGTTATTCATAGCTCTCGCCCCTTCGACGGCGTTGCGAGCATACACTTTGGCCTCCGGGTTCAATTCATTCCCGCACGACTCTTCAAACAGAAGGCAATTCGTTGCGACCGATCGCAGGGGAGATTTTAAATCATGGGCTGCAACCTGGGCGAACTGCTCAAGCTCCCGGTTTGACTCGGTGAGTTCCTGAGTGCGAGAATCGAGAGCTGCATTCGTGACCTCTAAATCCGCTTGGCGAATACTAATACTTCGAAGCTCGTTGCACCCTTTCAAACAGGAAATGGTAAGGAAGATATTTTCGAAAAGAACCCATCCAGCGTGTTCAAGCCAACGCCATTGGCTGGCAACGGGAATACCATAGACGGACTGGGGCCAATACACTCCGCGAAAGTAGTGATCGAGGGCTACAACTATGGTCCCCGTAATGAGAACCCGCCAATCTCGATAAAACGCGAGGAATGCAAGCGATCCGAATACGTGAAAATGGGTTTCCAGTCGACCGGCCATTAAATGGATAAGTAACGCCGACATCATCATTTGGGAGAAGGCAATGACGTGCCTGGTTACCGTTTTGCCGGGATACAGAAACGCCAACAGTACCGGAAAGAAAGTGAGCGCACCTCCGAGAAAAATAGCCGCCCAGACGTGGATGTGCGTATCACTAACTGAACCCTCCCATCTTAGTGGCGAGATCACAAACGCGCAGAATATCCCGAAACACCATTGGCCAATCATGAGATAGGCGAACAATCTATCCGCGTCCTTATAAATCTTTGCTTGAAACTCTCGGTAGATTGCCAGCGCTCGTTCGTTCGGCTGCAACTCACTATTCAGTGGGGTCATGCTTTTCTCCTCCCTTTTGAAACTTCTGCCCACTCGCCGTACTTCCAAAGAGGGAGCAGCCGAAAACAAACGCGGTCGGGCGTTCCATTTTTCCCGTATTCACGAGGGATATCACCGCGCTCTTCCCTAAACTGTCCCCGGAATGTCCCCGTGCGGCAGTGATTCCCCCGCTAAATAGCAATTGTCGATTAGCGCCATAAATTAGCGTGAGACCGGAAGTTTCCGCTCGAAAGCGTTTGGCTTCAACCCCACCTTCATCGAGGATCACGTTCGCGCCCGGCAAAGCCTTTGCCTGGCGCCAAAGCGATTCTTTTTCCCAGTCCGTCGGCATACTCGGGGGCTTAACGAAAACCACATACGTTTTCAGTTTGCTTCCTACCCGCGCCAGGATCTCACTTAGCTCGCCGACGCTGGCTTTGGAACAACTGCAACGGGGGTGAACGAAAATGAGTAAGGTCAGCATGTTCTCGTCTAAAGTTATCATTGTTTGCTCAGGCCAGCGGGACGGCGAGAGCGAAAATCGGCCCGGGCGAGTGGAATAGTTCAAAAGGAAAAGCATTCCGCCAATGACCGATACAAACCAAATGGTGCCCAGCGCCAGGACAATTGCAGGCTTGCGTCGCAATAGGTTGACGATCCGCTTCATAAGATCTCACGACGAGGGAGGTGCTTGACTAACTTATGTATTGCAACGGCGCGTTGCCAACGGGTTAACTATAACTCATTTCCCACCAACACACTTTGAAATGAGAATTACCCATCACCGAACCATCTCATTGAAAATCTTCTCAAGCGCCCGATCGAGGTCGCTGCCCCGACCGATATGAACGGGAGAAGTTTGGAGGATGGTGCTGCGGGGGGCGATCAGCCAGTTGAAGCGTTCGCTCAAAGCTAGTTTCCCCAAATCGCCAGCTTCGGGCCCTCCCTTGCAAGTGGTGGCGATTGCGGCGGTTCCGGCCCGTATCGCTTCGATGTCGGCTTTAGGATCCAACGCGAGAATTTTCTTCTCGTCGACGAGTAGCATCGCCTTTAAATAGCGTTGCGGCGCGCACCAAACAATCACCCCCACGTTCACAAATTCCCCGCGTTCGACCCGCGGGACGGCGCGAATGACCGCATAGTCATACGTGTGTTGTTCTGGCACGGATGGCCTCCTGAACAAAGTTTTGGGATGAGACGAGGCGCCGAGTGAAGAACTCGAGATAGGCCGCTCGATGCGCTTCTACGCTTGCAAACGTCACCTCGCCCTCCAACCACTCACCCGGAATGCATTGGACGATTCTCGCGAGTTCGGTCTCGGTGATTTTTGATTTCATTTCGGCGTCGGCTTTTTCTAAATCCCCGGACGAACTGAGTAGCACGTGATCTTTAACTAGGGGGAAGGGCGATTCCGCCTTCTCGGCCGCCGTGGGCCAATTGAAATGGAATACCAGCGCGGCTCCGTGATCGATAAGGTAAAGCTTCTTATGCCAAATGAGCATGTTCGTGTTTCGAACGGTTCGGTCTACATTCATGATGAAGCTATCGAACCAAACCACTTTTGCAGCCGTTGACCGATCTATCGTTTGTGCGATCGGATCGAAGGTGATCGATCCGGGCAGGTAGTCCATCGCAATATTCAAACCCCCACTAGCGCGAATCAAACTTTGAACTTCGGCGTCCGGTTCCGTTCTCGCTAGGTCGGTCTCGAGTTCGGCAAAAACCAGCTCCGGAACGGGTAACCCCGCGATTTTTCCGATTTGCCCGGCGATAAGCTCCGAGATCAGGACCTTTTTGCCCTGACCCGCCCCTCTGAACTTCAGAACATAGAGGCCTTGGTCGTCCGCTTCGACGATGGCCGGCAGCGAACCCCCTTCGCGCAAGGGGGTGACATAGCGATCAACGTGGACGCTGCGCAGGCTCATGCCAGTTATTCTTGCACAAGACATTCAAGACCCGAACAAAAATAAAACTCGGCATCCGAGCGGCCACGCCGCCTGGATTTATTGAACGGTGCCCGAACATCTCACATCGATAAATGTGTCGCTCTTCGTCTGGAAAGATTGGTGTACGGACAACGTATCGCCGGGCTTAACCGACTCGATTTCATCCGAGTTTGTCCGCCAGAATTGCGATCCTCCGACATTCTCCTTATACGTCAGTGCTAGGTTCGCCTCGGGGGTGGTGTCACATTGATCAATCACCACGGTAACGCTCCAGTGGGTAAGAAATTTGGTAAATTTGACCGTTTCGCTCTTAAACTCTTTTCCTCGTGCTCGAACCCGAAACGCTATTTTTTCGCTGTCCAATGTCCGACCAAAGGGCGTATCGAAATACTCCTCCTTGGCTTCGCAGGTTCCGGTGAGCTCTAGATAACCTCCGAACGCATTGGTGACCGCCATCAAAGAAAACAATACGAGTGCTTTCATACCAACCCTCCGTTTTAAGTTTCAGAAGAAAGCGTAACGAGACTAGGGGAAGACAAATAGAACTGTTTCGTTAAGAAGCGGCGGAAAAATTAAGTGATGCTAATCCCTAAGCCCGGATGGCAACAATGGTTCAGTCCGATTTTCAGCGATTCTTGATGAGCTGGCACGTCCCCTGCACCCATTCTCTTTCATGAAGCGTTTTCTTCTCTGGGCGAGCACGGGATTGCTGATAATCGAGGTGATTTACGTGCTTGGGGCTGCCGTATTTCTCAACTTGCCGCAGGGATTGAATCGTCTTTTGACCAGCGACCCCTCTCTCATCCACCACCACCGTTTTGCGTGGTCGTGGTTCCCGGGTTATTTGCACGTCTGGGGTCTGAAATTTGGCGTGCAAGATTCCACAATGCAGCTCTATTTCACGGCTCGGAAGGCGACGCTGTGGATCAATCTATCCGCCTTACGGCGCAAAGAGTTCCACGCCGCAAATCCGCAGCTGCATGCCCTGGAATTTTTCTTCCGAAGTAAATCCTCGACCAAGTCGCTTGATGTCGCCGCCATCCGGTCCTTGCCTGTCCTTCCCAACTTTCGGCCCTTACCCTCGGGAGGACCAGAGCGGGCGCCCGAGGATCGTTGGAAGGTCCGCCTCGACAATCTAAGGGCACCTAATGCGCAGGTTTGGTTTGATCAATACCGTTTCCGTGGTGAAGCTTCAATTAAAGGAGGATTCTTTTTGCACACCGGTGGACACCGCTTGGAAGTGGCGCCGACTCGCATCACCTTCCAAAACGGAGCACTCAGTGTGGGGCCGGAGAAAATCGTGACGGATTGGCGGGCGGATATCGAAGCCAAGCTATCGATGGTCGAGCCCCGACATCTCAAAGATCTGGATATCTTTCGCTCCGTAGATGCAACGGTCGACACCGATGCTCAAGTCCGGGGTTTCGCACTTCTCAACTATTTGCTGCAGGATCTCAATCGGGTCAGTTTTTCGGATGGAGAAAGCCGAGTTAAAGCAAAGGTGAAAATTCGAGCGGGAAAAGTCGAATCCACCAGTCGGGTGACATTACGCACCGATCGAGTCAGTCTGCGACTTTGGGAGTCCTCACTTTCGGGTGACATCGAAATGGATTCCTTTTTTGAGGACGGAGTGCCTACGCTGAAAGCGCGGATAGGTCGGTTTGGGTTGCGCTTTTCGCCCGACGGGCCGGTAGCCATCCGGGGTAAGGACCTTCGACTCAAGTTTCGCACTCCCCAACTTGACCTGGCCCGCCCGCTTCGTCCCATCTCGCTCCGCCTGCAGATGCCCACCGCCCGCCTAGCCAATCTGGCTAGGTTGAATCACCTTCTTCCCCGTGGAGGCGTCGTGAAATTCGTCGAGGGAGAGGCCCAAGTGGAAACCGACTTTACGGCAAGTTCAGCATCGAAAGAGACTGACTTCGGAAGTGTTCGTCTTCGCGCCAAAAAAGCCAGGTTATCGATTCGTGATCGGCTGATTGAAGGGGATCTTCGGTTGAACATTCCTTTTGCGAAATCCAAATTTAGTGAGGGCGCTTTCGATGTCTCCGGAACCCGCCTCAAACTTCAGGGGTTTGCGTCGGAATCGGAGCCCGGCTGGTGGATGAATGTGGTTTTAAACCGCGCGCAGTGGAACCTAGGCAAAGCGGCATCGGGCAAGGCCGATGTGCACGTGGAGGCCCGTGACCTGCGTCCCCTACTGAATGTTTTTCTGTCGGCTCAAAACGTCACCCTGCCCGGATTTATTAAAAATCTTTTGTCGTTCGAAAATCTTCGGGCCAAAACACGAATCGAAGCGGATGACGAGTCACTCGAGATCACGGGATTTGAAGCCACCAGTGAAAACACCCACCTTTGGGGTTGGCTTAAGGAAAACCCCATGGCCCGGGATGGCCAGCTGCTAGTACAAGTCGGCCCCTTTGCGGCGGGCTTAGAAATTCAGGATAAGAACGTTTCACTCCGGCTAAATGATGCTTTCGCGTGGTATCGCCGCTGAGGCCTGGGCATGAAACTTTCGGCCACTAAGCTAGGTGAGAAGTCGCCTGGACTCGTAGGTTTTCGAGCTCGGAAGCAGGATGTTCCGTAGATTGATTGTAACTCCGAATGAAGTCCCTCTTACAGTTTCCGGTACCCTTGTGAAAAAGCTCTCCCCGGAGAGTCCAATTGAGTAGAGGTAAATATAATTTATTAATATCAGTTAGTTATAAAATAACTGTTAAGTCGTTAACTTGATTCGGGAAAAATCATAAGTATTTGTTCGGATGTGCCGAAATTAGCTATACGGGTCCCTTTAACACCCCTAAAGAGCCCCCGCTAGGGCCGTTTGAGGGTTCCAAAACTCTCGCCGCGAATGACAAACTCGTGAGCTGGTATCAAGGATTCGGACTTATTTCTCTTCAAAGGCGCCCCGACTCAAAAACTATGATGTTCATTCATCGAGACGCTATTCCGTAATAGTCACCTGCTCGCCGGTCGCTTTTCATCATTCACGTGATATGTCTATCAGTTCGGTTTCAAACGCTTGAAAATTTCGACGGTACCCAATCTGCGCAGTGTTTGCGTGTTTCTTTTGGGAATCTCCGTCAGATCGCCATACTGCTCCGAGACTTCGGTGACGCTGACTTCTCGTAATAGGTGCAGCATAGGATGGGGTGAGCGGTTCGTGTAATTCTCGGGGGCGTCTTGATGCACGCCCGCAAATTGAAACCGGGGGTGAAAGCCGACAACCTGAATGCTGCCGGTTAGGTCCAGCCTGTGAATCTCAGCCTCTACCTCTCCAACAAAATCATTGAAGTCTAGAAAGTCGGGGTGAAGGGCAGGAACAATCAAAAGGGTTGTTTCGGTCTCACTTCGAAGTGCCTGAACCAGGTGTTGAAGTTCGGCGACCACGGCCAATAGCACCTCGGACGGCGTCGCGGAGGCGCAAACGGCAAATCGAATGGTGCCAGCGCGATTTGGTCTATCGGCGAAGGGGCAGAGCCCAAGGCCGATGACCATCGAGTTAAACCAACGGCGTGTTTCTTCAATTGTTTGAGCGTCGTTCAGATCTGGAGCATACTCATGATAACAGTTGACCGCAATTTTATGAGACGAACCGCGATAATATTTTCCCAGATAGCCATCGTACTCATTGGCTTTTGCGCTTTGGCAGTTATGCTTTGGTTCCCGCATATCGAGGGCAGGAATGCCCACGCTACATTCTCAGACGTGTATTTCAAAGATCCCTTCCTGGCCTATGCGTATCTATCATCCGGACCTTTTTTTGTGGCGCTCTATCGGGCGTTCATGCTGCTGCGGTACGTTGGGCGGAATGAGTTGTTTTCGCAGCATTCGGTCAACGCCTTACGGGCCATCAAAAACTGCGGAGTAATGACCATTGGATTTGTTGCGCTCGGCGCACTCTGGATCCTTTTTAGCGAATCAGATGACCGGGCTGGCGGCTTCGCTTTGTGCTTCGTTATCGTTTTTGTCGCCGTAGCCGTTGCCGCGGTTGCAAGCCTATTCGAAAAGCGTCTTAAACAGATAAGCGGTGTCCGGGAAGGGTAGTAACCGGTCCGCTAGCCCACGCGGCGCTTCGGTTACTTCTTCATTAATAACGAGAAAGTGTTTGGAAATTTTGTACGGAGCGCTTCGTCTAGGTTCGGAAACTCTTTCCAGTAGGCCTCCGTATGCTCGCCGAAGTGTTCGAGTGTAAGACCGGCTTGGAGGAGGGCCGTGACGACGGAAGAGAGGGGCCAGGCGCGTTCAAACTTAGTCGCTTGTTCTTCTACGCTGGCTTTGATTTTCCCCACGTAACTGTCGGGCCATTCTTTGCTTTCGAACTTCTTCTCGGAGAAATAGCCGTCGAATTGGGGATCTATTTCGATTTTAGAAGCGGTCATTTTAAAAAAATAGGTAATGGGGTGGCCTTCGAACACGAAGAGATGTCCACCTGGTTTGAGGAGGCGTCCCACGGTCTTTGCCCAACCTTCAATGTCCATGATCCAGTTCAGCGCGCCCCGGCCCGTGTAAACGAGGTCGGCGGTTCCATCGAGCGAGGAAGGGGTATGAAGCACATCGGAGAATCCACTTAGCATTTGCGTTCAAGCGCTCGGACTTTTCTTGGGCAATCGCAATCATTTCCCACCCCGCTTGAAGGCCGTCCCGAAAATCATGTACACTTTAGCCCCAGAGGAGACCTCACCATGCCCAAAATCTACGCCTGTATCTGGTCCAACGACAAAGCGGCTGAGATGGCTAAGTTTTATAAGTCGATCTTCAAAGGGACTAAGATCGGTACAACGTCGTATTGGGGCAGCAATCCCATGGGGGTTAAGGAGGGCTCGGTTCTGACCATGCACCTTACCGTACTGGGGCAAAAGATCATGCTGTTGAACGGTTACGCCGAAAGGTCCTTCAACGAGTCGATTTCGTTTATCCTTCCCTGCAAGAACCAGCGCGAGATCGATACGTACTGGAAGAAGCTGATCAATGGCGGCGGCAAACCCGTTCAATGCGGCTGGCTGATCGATAAGTACGGCGTGCACTGGCAGGTTGCCCCGGCGGAATTTGATCGGTGGAATACGAGCAAGAACAAAAAGAAAAAAGAGGCGGTGATGAAGACCATGTGGGAAATGGTGAAACTAGACCACGCCAAGCTCAAGAAGGCATTCGAAGAGGCGTGACGAGACAGGGGAATTGAGAAAAAAGAACCCAAGTTCCGAGCCGGCCTATTTTCCGATAAGCGTCCGAAATCTTTCAACGCGACCTTCTTCTACTTGAAAATCAAATGTCGCCTTGGCGGATTTTAGAAAGCGGAAAGGAAAATAGAGTTTGGCGGGACTGCCGTGACTGTTCTGAGCGATCACGATGACTTCACCCGCGGCGTCCTTGGCAATGCCCGTGATAACCAGTCCGTGCCTCACGTCAATATCTAGATAGCCTCTCGGCAATTCTCCTGAAATAGTGGGGACGGCAAAACCGTTTTTCGAGTCGAAAGTACCCGTTCTAGGATCGAGCTTGGAAAAATCGTGAGTATAAATGAGAAGGGGTAGGGTCCCATGTTGAAGGGCGTCGTAGACACCCTGGTAGAGCGCTTCGTCCTGTATCGTATCGCTGTACGCCAGCAGGTTTCGAAATCGGGGCGCATCGGGGGGCGTATTTGCGTACTCGTGGGCGGAAACGTAACCGGATTTCGCAAAATCGTCACTCGACGGGAATTTTCCGAAGTGGGCTTGGATAGTGATGCGAGCCTTTTCCAGAACTTGGTTTCGGAACAAATCACGCTCCGCCGGAGTCAGTTGGCCCTCATTCTTTGCTGCCCAGTATTGCTTGACCAAGGCTTCTAACTGAGTCTGTACGCCGGCGACGTCGACGTCGGGGTTATCCGGAAATAGCTTCACGGGACTAGCACCAAACTCCTGCAGAACCTTCACAAACCGATCCTGGTGAATCCCCGTTTCAAGTGGGCGATCGGATTGAAAGGTCGCTTCGTAAACTTGAAGTTCAAGAAACCGAGCCATTACGTAGTTAGCGGATGTGAGGTCGTCCGGATGAGTTCGTCCGCGTGCCTGATCTACGATCGAAGCCATGGAACTTGCTCCGCATCCCGACAAGCATTGATCACGTATCGGAACCGTGGTGACTTCGAACCCAATCTTCAATTGACTCTCGTAGGCTTGCTGCGCGGCTTCGTTAAACTTTGGCCATACGCGTGGCTTCTTATAGGAACCCGGTTCGACCGGGGCGGAGAGCATCTCGACTAGCTTGAGACATTCGGTGCTGGGGTGGCTTTCCTCATCGACGGCATGGGTAGGATTCGAAACAAATGCCGCGCATGCCACTAGGATACAGGCGCATCGAATGAATGTTCGATTTTGATCGATGGCAAATTTTAAGATCCAACCAACTGCCATTTTTAGGCTACCCACGCGTAAGAAATCTGGCGCATACCCTACGAATACACAGGGTCTTCGCTAGAATTATCGACCTTAAAATAAATTGCAATCCTAGGTCCAGCTTCGTTGGGAACTCAATTGAGCGAAAGTCAGCACAATTACGACACTGTCGCGATTCATCTCTCCTTCATAATTCGGGTATGGCCCGTCAAATGCTTTGCTCGTTCGTGATTGCGATGTGCGCCTTTCTGCTTTCGGGCTGCGGCAAGATTTCTAGCATGCACGCGCCGTGCATTCCCGACGTTCACGACGATAGCATTTCGCAAGAAATGGTCCGTGAGATGCGGCGCATGACGCCGGCGCCCAAACTCCAGGTACGTGGGGCCGTGCGGCCGCTCTCGGCTTTGCCGGCGTTAAATAGTCAACCCGGGGCTTCGGCTTCTCTGCACCTCCTATTCACCGGCACGACGGTAGACGTTTGGCGTTACATCTATAAGAACATTGTTATCCCGCCGTTCGATAAAGACGGCGATTCCTCGACGTTCAGTGATGACGAAATCGCGGCGATTCGAGACATCTGGTCCCGGGTGGCGGAGCACTATGCACCGATGAATCTCAACGTGACGACGGTGGAACCGGCAAACCGCGCTACCACGCTACGAGTGATGATCGGCGGCGATGGCGCGTGGTATGACCATGCGGCAGGAGGGGTGGCTTCGACAAATGCGTATCGAAATCCCACCCCCGCTCAAAAGGTCGCCTTTACTTTCCCCATCGTGCTCCAGAACAACAATAAATTTATCGCGGACGCGATTACTCACGAAGCAGGCCATGCTTTTGGCTTGGGTCATCAGGCGGTGTACGATGCCAGCGGAACGCTTACCTCCGAGTACCATCGCGGGGGTAACGGCATCGTGCCCCTCATGGGCGTTCCCTATTATTTACAAAGTCTCTGGTGGAACGGACCCGCGGGAAGCGCCACGAACTTTCAGAATGACCTCGAAGTCGTCGCGAACGTCTACAATGGGTTTGGCTACCGTAGTGATGATTTCGCCAATACGTACGACGAAGGAGTCGTGCTGAAAGATACCGACGGCGTAGTGTCCGGTACGGGTGTGATTGAGCGAGTGACGGATGTAGACGTTCTCCCATTTTCTTCCGGCAGTGGTGTCGCGGATCTTGTGTTGAATGTAGATCCCGCACGGACCGGTCTGGATCTTAAGGTGGATTTGAAGAGTGCCTCCGGAACGGTGCTCGCAAGTGCAATGCCCAATGCGCAAGGGCAAATTCGCTTTCAACCAACACTCTCCAATGGCTATTACTACATCGTCGCGCGAAGCGCTTCGGCCGGGGCAGCTCAAGCCCAATACGTTGGACAGTATCGGTTTAGCTTAACCTTTCCCGCCGGAGGACCGGGCGCGAAAGGCACGCCAAGTGCGCCGCTTCCTCCTGTCGCCAGTGAGAGCAGCGGCGAGCTATCCGCCTCACCTGAAGTCTGTGTTGTCTCTCCGTAGGAATTTGTCTACCAATGAATAAATTCGCAAGAACCGTCCTCCCGAACTAATTCCAATGAACCCCGACGATCGTCGCCCAGGAATTGAAGTTGTACGATCGGCGAGGTCGATCCGGAAAACTCATGATCCGTGATCCCCGATTCTCGGACGGATCGAAGGACTAGCCTGCCGTCAGCTCGCCAAGGAGACCTGGATCCATGAGCCCAGTCCGGAGAATAGCTGGCTCGATTCCGTCGAGGGGAATAAGCCCTGCACGGTCGTCGGAGGATTTGGTACCCCGGGCTTGATTATGGCAGGCCTGGGAATCGCCGAAATTCAACTCGATATGTTCAGTGATCACGAACTCAAGAAGCTGGCCATTGCGCCGGTGAAACCAATGGGACCCGTTTTTGCGTGCGCCGTCTTCAAAGAGTTAAACGCCATGGAGCAAGCCGTTCTTGATACCTTGGTGGCCGTAATTAAAACGAGTGCGGCTCATCGTTGATCTCGTTCGAGTCGTTTCTGACGTTGTCCCCCTACTTTATTTTGAGTGGCACGGTGTACCCACCACCGAACACAACCCGGCCTTTGTCATCTTTGATTTCAACATCAAAGACGTGCTTAGAATAGTCGGCCACCTTCTTAATGGTTACCCAGAAGTCGAACACTCCGGTCTGACCCGCGGCAATCGGCGTGAGCGGGATTTCCTTCTGATAGATGGACACGTTCGGATCCCGAGACGTGATCTTCATCTTCAGGCCATTCGGAGTGACGGTGTTTCCGATATTGTCCAACCAGATCTTGTTCGAGAACCAGCTGCCCCCCGGTTTGTTCACGTTCACGGGATTGCTAAAAGCTCGCACCTTGATCGAGTTCTCGATGTTTTGCTCGAGGATGAAGCTTTGTAGCGCGACGCCCTCCTGCATCAAGGTCACCTTTAGTTTCACCGAGCCCAAGGCGTTGCCCCCTTGGACGGAACCGGCGAGGACGTTGAAGTAACGGGCCTCGGTATCGGACGACAGTTCCTTTAGGACCGCGGTGGTTGCCGGAAGCACTAAGCTCTTGGCCTGATCTTCCACAACTACCGTGAACTTGCCTTTTGGTGCGGCGACTCCGCCGAAGTTTCTAACCTTCAGTTCCAAGGTGAATTTCTCGCCGGCTTCCAGTTTCCCGTTGTTATTGGCATCGGCGAGCTTCGCGCCCAATCCCGCAACCTTGTAGTTAACCGCATACTCTTCAAGGATCGCTTCCTTGCCGGCCGCGTACGCCGCCGTGCGCTCGGCGGCGATGTGGTCATCGAAGCCTTTCTTCTCACCCGCCTCATGGCCTTCGCGGAAGGCAACGGCGGCGCCCTCTTTCAAGCCTTTGGCATAGCCGTCCAGGCGCCCCTTATCGTGTCCCTCTTGAAAGCGGATCGGAAGACCGCGCGGTTCGCCGATTTTGAAGGTGTCGGCGTAAGCGAGATCGTAAGCGGCCTTACGAGTAGGGGTGTAACTTTCGTCGTAGCCAGCTTGATAACCCGCCACGTCGCCTTTGTCCTTCTCGTCCGGGTAGCTCTTTTTGAAGGTGACATCGTAAGCACCTTGGTAAGCCGTCATATAGGCGCGCTTGTACTCGGTGATGTAGATCTCCGGATAAGCGACGCCATAGGCCTTCGCATAGAACGCGTCGTAGCTCACCTGGTAGGCGGCGAGGAAATCCGGATGGTCATAGGACTTCTGGTACTGACGATACCGGAAATCAGCATCGGGTACGTCGAAGCTTTGGTTATCATCCTTCGCCTGGGCCGCCGCCGTCACCGCCGGTTGAACTACGGCCTCGTTGGCGGCCAAGAACAAGCGGTTGCTAGGCCGAGCCGCCATGGAAAGGGCGGCCTGCACGCGAGCCGGTGGAATCGGATCGGCAGCATCGGCATTGTCGATATCGGCGAGATGACCGGGTTTCGATGCCTGAATCTCCTTCTCCTGGTCCGCGCGGCCACGGGGAAAGTCGTCCCGCATCGCCGTATCTCTCGCCTTCGTCGCGCCGACCGGTACGCCCGCGGTAAAGCCCAGGTCGAAATTGGCCTGGGTCTTCGACTCCGCAAAGCCGACCGCGAAGCCTTCCTTCTCCCCTTCGGCTAAGCCTTTTTGATACCCTTTCTCGAGACCGGACGCGTATCCCGCCGCATCACCCTCTTTGGTTCCGGCTTCGGTCCCGTCACGTTTCCCATCGTTCTCTCCCACTCCCTTGCCGCGCGTTTCACCGACCGCGTATCCCGCCGCATAGTCTCGTTGAAGACCGTCGGATTCGCCTTGGGTCGCGCCGTCTTTGGCTCCCTGGACTTTTGCGGAGGCGATACCGTCGATTTTACCGCGCTCATCGCCTTCGCGTTTTCCGGGGGCGCCACTGTCCTTCTCGCCGTCGGCCTTCGCCGCCGCCAGTTCCGTGTGGTACTGGTTAAAGACTTTCACGTACAAGTCGTAGGCAGATTGAGTCGATTGCTCTTCGAGCGTCGCTTTATCGTTCGCGGCGACATAGATCCCACGTGCGATCTCTTCTGCCGTCGCCGCTACCTGGATCTTCGGATCCAAGGCCGCGACCGACTGCTGATAGCTAGCGATGTCTTGGTTCAACCGGGCGACTGCGTCGAGATACTCGGAAATCGTCGACTGACTGTCCCGAATCTGGGCCTGGGATTGAGTGATCTCCGTCTGGTAATCGGTGATCGATTGTTGCTTCTGCGATTTCGTGTACTTCAAGTCATTTTGCTGCGATTGCAGATTGTCAAGCGTGGCGACCTCGGCGCCGTACTGAGCTTCTTCCTCATTGAAAACGATCGTCTTTTGGGCGACCGACTGTTCGAGGTTAAACTTCCTCTGCTCTCCGTTATTCACCTTCTGTTGGGCGATATTGAGTGCACGTTGAGCGGCATCAAATTCACCCTGCTTTTGCGGAATCGCCGTGTTGGTCAAACGCACGATATTAGACTGCGCCAAACGCAGTTCTTCGCGTTGTCTTCCAAGATTGTCCGAGGCCTGCTGAATATTCGCATTCAACTGACCGATGTCTTGATTGATGCCAGCAAGAACTTGGTCGACTTGATTCAAGTCCGCCGTCTTCTCGTTAAGGCGCGCCGTGATCTCAGCGATATCCGCACTTATCTTGGTCTGCTGATCGGCGACTTGCGTCAATTCGGTGCGGAGCGCGGTCAGCTGCGCCTCGACATTGGACTTCTGAGTGGACGCCTGATTCAGGCGAACACCGAGATTGTCCAATCTCTTTTGCGCCTTGTCTAAGCTGCCTGGCAGGGCGGCCAGCTCTTGTTCGCCGGCGGCCTGTTTAGACTGCAGATTTTGAATCTGCTGGGTCAGCTTACCAATACGATCTTTCGCGTCCGCGAGCTTGGCATTGGCGTCATCCAACTTCGCCGCGTTTTGCTGAATCTCCGTTTGGGTCGCAGCCACATTGGCCGCGGCCTGATCGCGCTTAGTGGCGGCGTCGCTACGCTTTGCGGCCAGATCCTGCTTGTCTGCCGAGAGTGCGGCGAGCTTGTTGTTCCAATCGGACTGATTATTTTGAGCGGTAGTGAGCTTCGCCTGCACGTCGGCGATCTGACCCGGCAAAGCCTGCTGCTCGGATTGTGCTTGCGACAGGTTTTGCGTGAGTTTCGAGATCTGATCCGACACCTGCGCAATCTGCTGGTTGTTTTGATCGATATTGGACAGCGTATCGCTTAGCTTCTGCTGGAGATTCGCGAGCTGGGTCTTCTTCTGATTGAGCTGTTGGGAAAGCTGGTCCGCCTTTTGCGTCAACTGCGCGATCTTCTGCTCGATGAGTTGAAGCTCGCCTTGCACGCTAGCGAGTTGCGATTCCGCTTGTTGTTTTTGTGAGACGGCCTGATCTTTCTGCGTTTTTGCTTGCGCGATCTGCCCCGGAAGCTCAGTCGCATCCTGTTTCAATGCGGCAATCTCGTCTTTGATCGATTTGATTTCCGCTTGGGCGGTCTGTCTTTGCTGAATTAGGCTTGCCACTTCGTTTTTCGCCGAAGTGATCTGCTGATTTTTGGTACCCAGCTGACTATTGAGGCTCGTCCTTTGCGCCTGAAGCTGATTGAATTCCTTCACCTTCGAACTGACCGAAGCTTCCAGCTGATCGACCTTTTGATTTTGGGCGGCTACCGCTTGAGCGGCATCTTGCACTTTCGGCTGCAAACTATCGACTTGTCTCTGCTTCTGATCCTTCTCCCTTTGCGCTTGGACGACATCGTTCTCGGCTTTCTTCACCGCCATCTCGAGCTGCTTGATCTTGCCCTGCGTCCGAACCTGCGCTTGGTTGTTTTCACGGATATCATCATTGAGTGCCTTGAGCTTCTGCCGGGCTTCGGCAAGCTGCTGTTCTTTGCTCTTATCGCCCTTTAGCTGCTCAATCAGATTCATCACCTGATCTTTTTGCGCTTTCAGCTGGGTCTCTTTCGCTTCAAGCTGGGCGAGCTCCGATTGAGCGGTAGATACCTGCGACTTCGCTTGATTTAGCTCGCCCTGAGACTGCGCAATCTCTTGCTGGGCCTTTTGCACTTCATTTTTCGCACTGGCCAGCTGGTTGTCTAACTGCGCCTTTTGGTTCTGCAGCTGCTGGAGCTTTCCTTTTTCGGAGTTGATCTGGTTTTGTACCGGCCCGATCTCACCTTGAAGCTGCGCGATCTTCTGATCGGCCTGACCGATTTGATTCTTCAGCTGATCCGCGTCCGCTTGATAGTCTTGGATATTCTTCTGCGTCTGCTGGATGTTAGAGGTGAGGGTGCTGACCGTGCCCTGCAGGCCAATGAGTTTTGTCTGCTTCTGGGTGATCTGCCCTTGGACTTGGCTCTGTTTCGCCTCGAGATTCTGAATCTGAGTGGTCAATTGGGTGATCTGGGCTTCCGCCTTGGCCACGGCTTGCTTGGCCGCCTCCGCCTTTTGTTGAACGGGTCCCGCGGCCTGTTTCGCGGACGCTAGTTCCTGATTCGCTTGTGACGACTTGCCTTCGGCATCGCTGACATCGGTCTTCGCGTCGTTTACCTTCGCCTGCAAATCCTGCTTCTGCTGGGCGAGGTTGGTGGCCTTTTGTTGCAGGTTTTGTTGCTGATCCTTTTTCTGCCCGATTTGGGTCTGGAGATCTTGGATCTGTTGGCCGATGCTACCCTTTTTGGTGTTTAGCTCGGACAGTTTCGCCTGCAACTCCGCAATCCGTTGAGTCACCGTCTGCAGTTGCTTTTGCGCGTCGGCGATCGCGGCGTCTTTAGTAGAGATCTGTTGATCGAGTTTCGTCACCAGATCATTGAGCTGGGTAAGACCGTCCTGTTGCTTAGCGAGTTTCTCCGACAGGTTTTGCGCCTGCTTCGCCAGCTGATCCGCCTTCTGTTGTAGGTCGCCCAGCTTGGTTTTCGCGTCGGCAAGTTCGGTCTGCTTCTGCGGGATCTGGATCTTTAGGTTGGCGATCTCAGTATCCAGCGCACCTTTGCGCGCATTTAGATTCGCTATCTCCGTCGTCGTGGTTTGAATATTTTTATTGAGTTCAGTGATTTGGTTTTCAATCGCTGACTTTTCGTCCGTGGCTTTTTGAATCTTCTCATTCAGATTGCCAATGCGCTTATTGAGATCCGCGAGTTTCGTCTGCTTTTGCGAGAGATTTTGATTGATTTCGCTGATGCGTTGAGCAATTTCGGCGCGTTTAACGTCCGCTTTGTTCTTATCCCCGGTTTTATTCTGCAGCTGTTTGTCTAGCTTATCGAGTCGATCGGTCAATCGCGCGATATGATCGGTCGAGCGCTGCTCGTCTTTCTGCGCCTGCACCAGCTCAGTGTTGAGCAGGTTGAGTTCGTTGGTCAGGGTGTCCATCCGAACTTGCACACGGTCCCGCGCCTCGGTGAGCTGCGCCAGATCAGTGATGGCGTTGTCTAATTTCGTGCGTTCGGTATCAATATCGGAAGCGGCGGTATCGCGTTCCCGGCGTGCGTCTTCGACACGTTGGATTTGCGTGTCGACCTGAGATTGTTTGGCGTTGATTTGAGAGTCGAGGGAACGGATGTCCCCTTCCAGATTCGAAATCGCGCTCTGGTTGCTGGAAATCGTGTTTTTCAGCGATTGGATGTCGCCTTTCAGACTCGAAATGCTGTCCTGATAGCCCTGAATCGTCTGCTTGTTTTCCTCGATACTACCTAGCAGTTCGGCTTTTTGCGTCTCTAAGGCTTGGCGGGCAGCCTGTTTGTCGGCGTAGGTTTGCTCTTTCGCATTGGCGTCCGCCCGGACCGCGTCCGAGACTTTTTGCTGGTCTTCATAGCGTTTTTCAAACTTTTGGTAATTTACCCGATCCGGGACTTCCGCCAGAGCAACAACGGAATGAAAAAAATACAGTACGGCAGTGGCCGCGATACGAGCGTGACGAGATTTCATTTGACCCCAACCCTTGAAAAAACAGTCCCCACCCTTGACTAAGCAAAGGGCATGCCGCCCCGTCAATGCGGAAACTTCGCACGGCAAATCGTATTTCTATCTTTTTGGAACGATGACTGCGGCGCCACGATGGGACTGGTGGGGACAAAGGGTTACCACTCTCCAACAATCAGGGAGAGAAGAAGGCGACTCCGGCGCCGGAGTGAAAGTGGCTCATCGGAGATGTGGAACCCATCTATATGGATTTATTGTGAAAAGATGCGAGTGGGTAGGGATTCAAAAGTCTTCATTTTACCTACCGTTTCAATGGCGCCGCGGTCTGGTTGTGGTATAAAGCCCGCCCTTGAAAACCCGTTTCTATATTCTGTTCTTGTCTGGCGTATTGGCCGGTAACGGCTTTTCGTCCGGCGACGTGGAGCACAATCGACGGTGCCTTCGGCTCCTACTTCACGCGGATTTGCTCAAAGGGACGACATTGCCCGAGGCAACTCACGACACTGCTCATGTTCGCTCTTTGTGTAGGAAAACCCGCAAGGGGGATCGTATGGCCGAGGGCGAACTCCTAGACCGCGTGGCCGTTTCCATTTGGCCGATGCTCTACCGTGGTAGCGGAGACGATCAGTTGGAGGCGTCCCTGCTCTTGCAAACCACCCAGAGGCTTTTCCTGTCACTCGTTAGAGGGGGCGAACCGGACGTTCTCGCCACTCCGCTACTGACGGTCCGTGGCCTAGCTTTGGAGGAGCTCACGGCATGGGAGGAGGATAGCAGCCCCTTTCCCGAAACCGGGTTCGGGGGAAGTTTCGACGATTATCTCCGGGAGAAGCCGCCTTTTATCACTGAGGAAGAGCTTCTTGAACTCATTGAGGAGAGTTCCCTCGACGGCAACGAGCGACGGCTCATTCAATTGCGTCTGCAGGGTCTCACAACTACCGCGATTGTTGAAACCGCAGGACGTAGTAACCGCGTCTGTTGGGAGCCGATTTACGACAAACTAAGGCGTGCCTGGATGGAAAATGAAAACAGGCTTCGGCCTTCTCCAGCGCCATCGGAAGGCGCCGCCTTTCTTCCCTCGTTTAATGCGTTTTATCTATTCCTGAAACGAGAGTTGGAGGCGCGCCAGTTAACGATTGAACGGCTTTACACCCGGGGCATTCTTCCCGAGCGGCTCTTTCAAAAGGTGGAGCGGGCTTTGGCGGATTCAGATATGGCAGGAGTATCGCCGGAGGATTGGCGCGTGATTGAGGAGCGAGTTGGAACAACCAAGGAACATGGAAGCGCGATGACCCATCGCAGTGTGGGCATTTCATTGCGGTACTGGCTTCGGGAAAGGGCACGCCTAAGATCTTCGGATGGCCAATACGACACGATTGTCCAACACTGGGATCTGTCTCCGCGAACCAAGAAGCTACTAGTTGAGCTGCTCGAAGGAAGGGTAAATGAGCGCGAGCTTCACCCTCTGGAACGCTTGAAAATTCTCCAGTTTTTCGAGTGCTACAATCGAGATTTGCCATTCAAAGCGGAGATTGACGATAGCGAAACAAAGATCACACCCGTACTTTGGCCGCTCCCGCGTGGGGCGCGACCTTAGCCCTCGGAATGGACTAATGGGGCTTTGTTACTCCGGTGCCGGAGTGAAAGCCCTCTACAAGGCACAAACACCTACCAAGAGCAGTCCCACGAATTGGGGACGCACATCTTAAATGTATAGCAATAATACTCCTCATTAGGACAACGATGTCCCGTCGCCTGAATGCTGCTTGCTTCAGTCGATTGCTCTATTTCACCGTTTGCTGGAAATAGCGCGAAAGAACCAAGCAGCACAAATGATAGAATCCGTTTCATAACTGCCTCCTCTTGCTCCACTATCTCTGCCTTTGCTGTTGAATATAAGCGAATATTATTCAACAACCATTAACCAATGGATATCGATCGAATCTTTTATTTTGTTACGATCGCCCAGGCGGGCAGTCTTGCCGCGGCAGCGGATATTCTCCATGTTTCGCCGGCCGCATTGTCAAAGGCGATGAGTATATTCGAGACAGAATTTGGGGTGCCGGTTTTCCGGAGATCCGGTCGTGGCATTGTGCTCACGGAGCAGGGCAAGGCCCTATTGCCCCGAGCTGAACAAGCTATTGAACATGTGAGGAGTCTCAAACCCGTTGAAGGTACCCGCCAAGCGGTTCTGCGCCTGGCGACGTTTGAAGTGTTTTCGACGTATTTCTCGGGAAACTTGATGAAGGAGCGATTTCCAGATTGGAATTTAGAATTGAGAGACGTTCTTCCGGGCGAGATTGAGAGAGCAGTGGCCGACCGCCACGCAGATGTGGGGCTCACGTATCTCCCTATTCCTCATTCGGGTGTTACGTTCCTGTCGGTTGGCCATGTGAAAATGGGAATCTTCGGGCTGCCGAAGTTTTCGCAAGAAAAGCACGACCCACTACCTTTTGTGGTTCCATTTGCTCCCCTGTACGGAAGTCCGACAAAGATGTTGGGGTTAGATGGGTGGCCAGATAACCAAGTTTTCCGTTTTCAAAAATACCGAGTCACTTTGATGGAATCTGCATTGGAACTTTGTCGCCAAGGGCTTTGTGTCGCTTACCTTCCGACTTTCATCACTAGATTGCACAATGAGAGCGTCGTTGCTTCGAAACGTTTCGTCGAAATTCCCTTTCCGGGATTAAAGGCATCAAAGAATGAGGTGTTCTTGGTACGGCGCCCCGAGCTTCCAGAGAATAAAGTCGTCAGACAGATTGCGAAAGCGGTTCGGGAATTGGGGTGAGAAGGCCGGCACCGAAGTTCCGAAACTATCAAAAGCTTTCGCTCTTGGTTACGAGCTCTCCGATCTGGATGTAACGCGTGAGTCTCGAAGGGTCATCAGCAACCGAACAGCAAGTTGGATCAACAAGCTCCACTTTTCTGGCGAGAACGGGGCGTTCCAGGAACCGCTCCAAATGTCAGTCGATGCGGATCAGCTGAATTCCGCCGAATGGCGTCGGATTTCTCTCACGGTAACGCTTCCTGATCATTTCGATGCGAGTCAGTCGAAAACGTCTGTTTTTGTATGCCAGAAAATTCTTGTACCCTAGTGAAGCACCTTCTGGGATTGTATATTTTTCCATCGCGATGAAGGTTCAATACTTTAAAAGTCAGGCGGATTTTAGACGGTGGCTTGAGAAAAATGCCGCTAAGACGAAAGAAGTTTGGATTGGCTTTTACAAGCAGGGCTCGGGAAAAGTTGGAATAACTTATGCCCAGGCCTTAGATGAGGCGCTGTGTTTTGGCTGGATCGACGGAATTAAGAAGAGCGTCGATGAGTTGAGTTATACGAATCGGTTCACGCCCCGTCGGCCCAAAGGGAAGTGGTCCAAGATCAATACTGGCCACATCGAACGTCTCACCAAGGCAGGGTTGATGACACCCGCGGGCTTAGCCGAAGTGGAGAGGGCGAAAGAGGATGGGCGTTGGGAAATGGCCTACGAATCTCCCCGTAACTCCACCCCTCCCAAAGATTTTTTGGATGCTCTGAAAAAGAATAAAAAAGCCGCGGCTCTTTTTAAGGAGCTCAACAAGACAAACATTTATGCCATTACCTATCGGCTCCAAAATGCAAAAAAACCGGAAACGCGGACCCGATGGATAGAGAGAATTGTCGGAATGCTAGCCGAGGGGAAAAAATTTCACTGAATCGGCTCCTAGAAGAGCGATTCCTCACGTAAAGACACTGGCCGGACTTTACGGTGAATTTTGCATCACAGACAGTACCTTTCTCTATATCCGTCAGGTTCCTGTTCGATAGGGCCGCCACCGTCATCGTTTCGAGTTAACGAGAACCTTACAACCCGCCATCGAAAATCGTTTCATATCGAATGGCATTTTGGGTGGTTCGCCCGCCTTGTCCATTTCCACCATTACTTTTTTATTTACTTGGTTGCGATGAGCTTTTGATTTGTAAACGATGAACGCGAAGATCGCCGTCTCGTCGCTCTTTAATTTACACATTTTCTTGAACCCAAGGCCATACTTTGAAAAATCATCGACGACAGTTTCGTAGTAACTGAGTGCGCCATGCTTCATCCAAACTCGCTTGCCCCACGAAGCCATTTTCTTATAAGCCGCTAAGTTTTTGCGTTTAATCGGTATAACAAAACCATCCACGTATCTGGCCATGGTGCTCTCCTTTTAGGTTTTTCGGCGGTATTCTAGCCCGTGTTCGGAATAAAAGGTACCGCCTTTTTTCGAGTTCGGGCCGTTGAAATCACTAAACAGAAAAAATGGCTCGTCTTCGCGCGGGTATGTCTCCACAATGTAGAGCTCTAGACTCATCTTGTCTTCTAAACAAAAATCGATATACAAAGTCTCAGCATGGAGAAATCTAAGAGAACTGAGAATGAGCCCAAAAGCAATTTCGCAGATATTCAGGAAGCTACTAAACGATTTCTAGCCCTCGAACCTCTGCGAGCACCTCGAGACGCAACAGCAAGTGACGGTGACCTCCATAAAAATGAATAGGTTTGAAGAATATTCTTTTGGTTCGATAGAGGACCTGGTCTCTGGGGAACCCGATAGTCTTTTTAGGGGACTTTTGGAATCCGCGCCGGATGCGGTGGTTATCGTGGATTCCCAAGGAAAAATAGTTCTAGTTAATTCTCAAACGGAAAAGCTGTTTGGCTACGAACGAACAGAACTCTTAAGCAAGCCTGTCGAAGTCCTAGTTCCCCAGCGGTTTCAGGAGAAACATCCTACCTATCGAAATAACTATTTCTCCAATCCCAAAGTTCGACCCATGGCCGCCGGGGTTGAACTGTATGGACGCCGGAAGAACGGAAAAGAGTTCCCCGTCGAAATCAGTCTGAGCCCGCTTGGAACGAAGCAGGGAATTCTCGTCTCAAGCTCCATTCGGGATATTTCGGAACGAAAGAAAGCAGAAGAAAAATTCAGAGGTCTTCTGGAGACTGCGCCCGACGCAATGGTTATTGTGGATCGGCGTGGAAAAATTGTTCTTGTAAATGCTCAGACGGAAAAACTATTTAGTTACCAAAGAGGGGAACTATTTGGTAAGCCGGTGGAAATCCTCGTTCCCGAAAGATTCCGATCCAAACATCCGGATCATCGAAACCGTTTTTTTGCCGATCCAAAGGTTCGACCCATGGGTGCCGGGCTTGAACTGTACGGTCTTCGCAAAGATTGTACGGAGTTTCCCGTGGAAATCAGCCTAAGCCCGCTGGAAACGGAAGAAGGCCGACTCGTTTCCAGCGCAATCCGGGATATTACGGAACGCAAGCTTGCTGATAACCGTTTGCTTGCATCGTTGCGAGAAAAAGAAGCTCTCCTGAAAGAGATTCACCATCGCGTTAAAAACAATCTCCAGATCACATCGAGTCTATTGCGGCTTCAATCGTCAGTGCTCGACGATCCTAAAAGTCGCGATCTTTTCCTCGAGAGTGAAAACCGCATCAAGTCGATGGCGCTCGTCCATGAGCGTCTCTACCAATCCAATAACCTTTCGGAAATCGATATCGGGGAGTATGTGCAAAGCCTCGCTCCGGAGATGCTGCGCTCTATGGATGCCAAATCGAGCAACGTTCAGCTGGATATCGACGTGGAGAACATTCTCCTCGGTATTGATAAGGCGATTCCCTTCGGTCTCATCACCAATGAGCTCATTTCAAACTGTGTAAAGCATGCGTTCAAGGGTCGAACCCAAGGAATCATCAGTGTTTCATTGCGAAACAGCGGCAACGAGATAAGCCTATCCGTTATGGATAACGGAGTCGGTTTCCCCGATGGATTGGGTCTACAGAATGCCAGGACATTGGGGCTCCAGATTGTCAGTGATTTGACCACGCAGCTTAGGGGGAAAATTGAACTTAGACGGGGCAAGGGAACCGCAGTAACGGTGAAGTTTCCTTTATGACAGAAGACGGCAAGAAATTTATATTCAGAATCCTGGTCGTGGATGATGAGATTCTAATCGCGAGAAATCTCCAGCGCACGCTAGTGGACCTGGGGCATGAAGTTCTAGATGTGGCCTGTTCTGGAGAAGATGCGATTGAAAAAGTGGGGCTCCTTAAGCCGGACCTTGTTTTCATGGATATTCGCTTGGCGTCTGGAATGGACGGAATTGAAGCGGCCCGACTCATAAGGGACCGATTTCGGGCTCCGGTCGTTTTCCTAACGGCATATGCCGACGAAGATACACTTAGCCGCGCAAGGGGAGTTGCGCCTTACGGATACCTCGTTAAGCCGGTTGCTGAGCGGGACGTGAGAATCGTTACTGAGATGGCGATGGCGAGACATACGGCCGAAATCCTTCTCGAGCAAAGTGAGGCTAGAAACCGTCTGATATTGAATACAACGCACGATGCGTTTGTGGGAATGAGTGAGAAGGGCCTCATCACGGATTGGAACCCTCAGGCAGAGGCCATCTTCGGTTGGACGCGAGACGAAGCTATCGGACGTATACTTCGAGACACGATTATTCCACCACACTTTGGAGAAGCTCATACAGCAGGACTCGCTCACTTCCTTCGGAGTGGGGAGGGGCCAATATTAAATAAACGCATTGAGTTAAGAGCGCTTCATAGGGATGGTCACGAGTTTCCGGTGGAGCTGACAATTTCCTCTGTCGCCATAAACGGAACCCATTTTTTTAGCGGCTTTATTCACGACATTACCGACCGGAAGAAAACAGAGATGGCGCTTGTAGAAAGTGAGCGCGCTCTTCGGCAGGCAAAAGAGGGGCTGGAAGAAAAAGTAAAAGAACGGACAGCTCAACTAGAAAACGCAAACGCAAATCTCGCGGTATCCAATACAGAGCTTGAGCAGTTTGCCGGCGTCGCTGCACATGATTTGCGGGCTCCGATAAAGGCGATGAATAGTTGGGCAGATATGCTGGAGCGTCGATTACCTCAGCCTCGTGACGAAGAAACAGAACAAGCAATTGGCTTTATCAAATTCAATTCCCAAAAGGCCGAACAACTTATCGATGATTTATTGCAGGTAGCTCGCGCGAATGCGGCAAACCTAGAGATGAATCCGGTGCCTTTGGAAAAGATGGTTGCCGACGTGATTCGAGTGCTTCAAGATAAAATCGAAAGCTCGGGAGCGGATGTTTCCGTCGGCCGTCTGCCAATTGTCATTGGAAATCAAACCTACTTGGAGGGGTTATTTAGCAATCTCATTGGGAACGCACTGGTCTATAGGCACAGAGATCGAGCCCCGAAGATCTCGATCAGTTGCCGTGAATTACCGCGCTTTTATGAGTTTTCGATCAAGGATAACGGGATAGGGATTGTCGAAAAGTACAATGATAGAATATTTCAGATGTTCAATAGATTGCACAGCGAATCCGAGTATCCAGGGACGGGAATAGGTCTAGCCTTCTGCAAAAAAGTGGTTGAACAGTGTGGCGGCAAGATTTGGGTGAGTTCTGTTCCTGGTGAAGGAAGCACATTTTATTTCACGTATCCTCGCAAACCTGAGGAGGGAAAGAGATGAGACCTCATGTGATGATCGTTGATGATGCGTTCGATCAGCTTCAACTAATGCGGGGTGTTTTCAAGATGGTCGCCCCTTTGATACGGGTAGTGACCGCCACCAGCGGTGACGAAGCGCTAAAAATCCTTCGCTCGTCACAGGGCAACCTGCCAAGGGTGATACTTTTGGACCTGAGGATGCCTGGGAAGACTGGGCAGGAAGTACTTGCTGAAATTAAATCAGAAGCATCTCTACGGACCATTCCTGTGTGCACTTTTTCAAATGGGGACATCCGCAAGGACATTTGTGAATGCTACGAGCGAGGAGCGAGCTTTTACTTCAAGAAGCCATCCGGATTGGACGCGCTTAAAGAGTTCGTCGAATGCTTTAGCAGCATTTGGTTTAAGCTTGCCTCCCATTGCTAAGACGGTGACGGCGTCACTGTCTTAGGAGATTAAGAGGAGCTAGCCGGGAATGATGAATGCCTTAAGCTTGAGAATGGCTTCAAATGAATTATCTCGAATTCCCGCCTCGTAAGATCCTTCATTCGCCGTATTTAAATTGCCGAAGATACTGAACATGCAAAATGGATTGGTTCATGGGGCCGGGCACTGTGCCCTGGCCCCGTGAACCGAAGGCTCTAAGAAGAGCCTTTCCTACTTTTGCTATCAGGCCGCACTAGCGGCTGACGATGACTTTACTTCCTTCTCATTTTCTTTGTTTCCGCCTACGAGGCGTCCGAAGAAGGAGCCTTTGCCATCCGTAATTTTGATTTGACGGGGTTTCGCCGATTCCGCTTTCGGAAGCGCCACCGTCAATACTCCATCCTGATAATGCGCTTCAATCTTATCAGCATCTAAGCCGCTAGGAAGCGTCAGTATCCGTTGGAATTTCCCATAGGAGCGCTCGGAGAAGTTTCGCTCCTTTTTTTCGCTTTTGCGCTCTCCGGAGATGATGAGCTGATTTTCCCTTGCCTCAATGTTGATGTCCTTCTTAGACACTCCGGGCAAATCAACACTCATCACGAAGTGAGAATCCGTCTCGTCCACCTCGCACGTCGGATGAAAAACGGCCTCATCACTCCAGCGGTCCGAATTGTCACCGAAAGCCTGATCGAACATGCGATCGAGGTTCCTCTGCATGTCCATGAGACCGCGCCACGGACTGAGCGAAGAATCATTCCAAAGAGTTAAGTTCCTCATAAATAATCCTCCAAATAGATGCCACCGCTGGGCACCAGGCGGCGGCCGTTACGATTATGGAGCTTGTGCCCGTTGAGCTCCTGAAAATTTTGTCGGTCCGCCAGGACCGTTTTCTTTTTTTTATTTAGGAATGCTTTTTCTCCGGTCAAGGGAAACCACCGGAGCATGCGGCAAATTTTTGAATCGACTAGAAATTTTGTCAGGCTCGTACATCACGACTTCACCCTCCCTTGACATTTTCTTATCCCTACCTAAATCAAAATTTAAGTAAGAACGGAGGAGAACTACCGTCTCGCTCCTATAACTTTTCCTTTTTTAGCCGCCTTGCGGCTAAGTGAGAAGAGAGGGAAGGCTATGAGAACGACATGGCAAAACCGCTTTGCGGTATTCGAATCGATCTTTTATCTCTTAAAACCTGGATCTCGCCCACGCAGACGCATCCTGGCTGACTTGGGCTATCACCTAGCGCTCTGGTTATTCCTGGGTTTTGTTTACACATTGAGCGCTGTCTATCAGACCCAATGGGAGTGGCCCAAGCGGGTGGATCCCATGTCCCAGCTTGCCCAACCGGCAATGGGCTTTATTCCCACGATCCAAAACACAACGGGGCAGAAAACAATCGGGCGACATTCACGCGAGAAGCGTCGTTCAAGGTATTTGTCTGACTCATAAATTCAAAAAAGGAGGAAACCATGCATGCGAACAAACTCTATACCCAAATTAACCATTTCCATCATCCGCCTAAGATGCCGCGAAAAGCCGCATGCACAAATCGGCAGTGTAATCTCTGTAACGAGAAATTTCTGGCGATCTCCAAGTTCGAGCGCTTCTGTCTGAACTGTAAAAAAGACAATGAGCTCTATCACTATCACGAGACGCTTCCGACAATCTCGGAGGCGTTAATTTGACGAAAGTAAGGAGGTCCTTATGAAAGGTCAAAACAGGAAAGAAAACCTTGGACGTTTGCTCTTGGTGATACTGCTCCCTATCGGGATCGCCTTAGGAGCGATCGTCTCACGGGTAAGTTCGGCCAAAACACGGTTAGTTAGTTAAACTATTGATATAGTTAGTTGTTTTTTCCAAGGATTGATTTTTTTTCGTCTGAACCTATAAATTTTACTAAGGGAACTTTTGGCTTAAGTCCCATAGGCTTACTAAGGGACGATGCCCTCTCGAAATTAATTTTTCCGGAGGACGTTATGAAATGGCAGCATGTAAAGAAACCAAACCTATACTCACCGGTACCTGAAACGGGACCCCTCGCCCTAAGGACAGCTCCAATCCGTCCTGTTTTGCCAGATGCGGGTTTCGGAAACCATTGGCCTTTCTTCCCATTTGCCATTCTTTTCGCTCTGCTGCTTTTGCTCGCCACGAATCGCATGCAGGCGAACGCAAGCTCACTCGAAAAACAACGAATAAAAAATGCGCCCGATGACTCGATGTTAGTGGCGAGAGAGCACGTGCAAACGATTTCCTTTTAGGAGGCATTCATGAAAGCTATATTTTTGCTACTGGCTGGACTTACTTTTTTCAGTCCACAAGGGTTTGCAGATGAGTCCTTGGCATTCAAGAGTCCGTTGACTTTGGACTTCAATGATATTCTGAAACTTGTCCGTGCAAATCTGAACGGCTGGACGAAGTTAAATATGGAGGGACAGCGAACGCTTTGGACACCTCACTCATTCTACACCCAGAAAATTTCTGATCCCAAGCGATGGATCTCGCAAATTCGACAATTGGGGTTCTGCCAGCCTGACAAAGTATGGAAGGAGTTCCCGGTCATGTCGGTCGCCAATGACCAGATCGCCGGAAGCTTCGAGCAAGTCGCCGCAAATCCGGCGCTGAATCTTAATACGCAGATGATGTATTCGGAGACCGTTATTGTGGGAGGCAAAGCCAGAAACGTCTCGTACAACTACAATCAGAACGGCCCGGCGGTCAAGATCACTTGCTCTGCGGCTAACGAGTTGGGTGATGTGCAAACCATTTCCCAGAACTTTGACATCAGAAACCCGAAGAATTTTCAGGTCGAACAAAAGAAGAATGGAAAGCTTCTTCAGATTTAAGAACCAAGACGGTTTAACTTAAGAAAGGAGAAGGTTATGTCTCGGTCCAGAAAAGAAACCAACGAGATACGTGTGTTCACAAACGGGAACGTAGATCATCTGAAAATCAATCAATGTCATATGTGCGGCAAGCGATTCAAATCCCGCTCGCATTACGACGCCCTCTGCGACATCTGTTGGGCCGACAATGACATGAGACCTTACGTATCAAGAACACGGGGATACCGGGGCACAGGACTCATGAACTGAACTGACGCCCAGGTAGCGCCCGCTCATTGTGGGAAGGCTGAACTCATCGTTCGGCCTTCCCTTTCTTGAAGAAATCCCACCGAAACAAACTTCTGCCGCAACGTTCTTTTGAGCATCTGAGACTTAATCTTCAGCGGGTCCACAAGGATTCCCCTATTCCGCGATAGGGATACCTAGTTCCTTGGCGAAACTCCTTATCCGGGCCCCGATGGCGTCGCGAGTTTCCCGGAAGCGGTTAAGCTGCTCTTCATCGGTACCGCCCTTGCCGGCCGGGTCCGGAAACGGCCAATGTTGTTTCTTGGCTCTGGGAGTGATCATAGAGGGGCATACTTCCTCAGCACAGAGGGTAATCAAATAATCCAATTGCACGATAAAACCAGGCTTCAGATCGTCATAGGATTTTGAGTAATGTCCGGAAAGGTCGATCCCTATCTCCTTCATCGCTTGAACCGCAAAGGGATTCACTTTTGAAGGGTCAGAACCCGCGCTCTCCACGTTGGCGTTCTTTCCCAGAAGTTTCTTAGCCAAGCCCTCCGCTATCTGGCTACGAGCGGAGTTCGCAACGCACATAAATAGAATATTCATTAGCAACATCCTTTCGCATTATTCTTTTCGGGGTTACAACGAATCCATTCGTAGGTAGTCGCCGCCAAACTAGTTCCAAAGAAAGGCCCGACAAAATAGATCCAAGTATCCGCCAACCGGTGTTCAAAGATTGCCGGTGCCAATGAGCGGGCGGGATTCATTGATGCTCCGGTGAGGGGCCCACCCATGAAAGCGCAAACGGCGACAATCCCGCCAATAGCCACTCCGGCCATTGTCCCCTCGGCGCGGGTATCGGTCGCCACCGATATGATGACGAACATTAGGAAGAAGCTGAAAATACCTTCCATCCCTAGAGCTGGAATTATTCCAACATGTGGAATTGTCGCGCCGTACGTACTCCCCTCGGGGAGAAGGACAGTCAGAGCCACTAAAGCGGCAAACCCAGCTCCAAATTGGGCCAGCCAATAAACAAGAATTTCTTTCTTGGGAAAGTGTCTGGCCAGCGCGAACGCCAGCGTGACGGCCGGATTGAAATGGGCGCCGCTGATGTGTCCTACCGCATAGATCATGCACGCAATGACCAGTCCAAACACCAGCGGAATTGCGAAAGGCGAAATGGCTCCCGGCATTCGCTCGAGAACCATTAAGCTTCCGCATCCGGCAAAAACCAGAGCGAATGTGCCGATGAATTCGGCTACTGCCTTGTGGGTTAGCCGCAACATCCGGTTTTCTTTGCCTCCGTGGTCGTCGTGACCGCAGGAGCACAACACGCTGACTTACCGTCTGTCTTCATCTCTTGAAAGATCTCGGCGTCTCCCATGAACTGATACGCCTCCCAAGGAAGCCCCGCCGGATCCAGAACCCACGTCTTGTCCGACTTGGCGTAGCAGCAGGTTGTTTTGCCTTCGTCGAACGTCTTTAGCTCCGCTTTTCCGATGCGCTCTCGCACTTCGGCGAGCTCCGATTCCTCGTCCACCTGAATTCCGAAGTGATCGAAGCCGGGCTTTCTTCCCCTGGCGGATATCGCAAAGTTGATGCTGGGCTCATTCAAGAGCCACTTGGCGTAATCGGATTTTTGTTTCACCGGCTCCGCACCAAACATAGTCGTATAGAATTTGACCGCGTCGTCGACGTTCTCCACTGAGACATGAACATGTAGTCGTTTCATTTTTTTCCTCCTTAGCAACCCTTGTCAAAACAATCCAAGAATCGACATTCTTTGATGGCCTGCTCGCCTTCACCACAGACTTTGGATAGTTGACGAAGCGATTCCTCCATCTTTTTCAGGTCGGAGATCTTCTGTTGAATTTCTTGAATCTTGTCGTCAGCCTTTTTCTGAACCTGACCGCCGGTCATTTTTCGTTTCGACTGAAGCTCGACCAGTTCCTTCACTTCCCGAAGGGTGAAGCCCAATTCTTGTGCACGCCGAATGAATCGGATTCGTATCACCTCATCCTGCGTGTAGGTCCGGAAACCCGCCTCCCGCTTTTGCGGTTTTCGAATGAGCCCTTTGCGCTCGTAGAAGCGCACGGTCTCCACTCCAACCCCGGCCTCCTTAGCAAGTTTTCCAATCGTCATATCCACACCCCCATCCTAGCCTCCGTACTATGGTACGGTGTCAATAGGAATAATGCAGGTGGGGGATTTGATTCGATTCCGACCGGCTCCTTCGCTTTCTCCTGTCAAGATTCGCGATTGGCTTGAGAAGGGCGGAACACGATGAGCTTGATCCTCCTAATATAGGTATAAATATACCAATATTAAGGCAGCTTTGATTGTTTGGCATAAAGCGCGCATCGCAGGACGATACATTGTCGAGTTGAAAGTTCACGAGGTAGGGAAATCAGCCAAGAACTCAGATGGCGGAAAGTACGGCCTTATTTGCAAAGACCTCAAGACCGGCCGCCGTGTTCTTTTGGACAATCATCACCCCAAGGGACCGCATATCCACCTTGATGAAGAAGAGTTGCTTTACGCATTTAAGAATTTAGAAGCACTGGTTGATGACTTCCAAGCATTGGTGCTCCAGCATTTAGAGGTAAAACTATGAAACAACTTATCGTCTCAGTTAAGAGTTCGGGGGAGGTCCTCAAAGACTTCAAGAAGGCGCTGAAGCGGGCGAGTCGCCGACAACTCAAAGAACCTCATTATGAAATCTCTTTCGATAACCGGAAGGACTTCGAGAAATTCGTGAAGAACATACCGGTCCTCTCGGCCATCATCGAGTTTAAGCCGAAGTCTGTCTATGAGTTGGCGAAGGCAATCCGACTCAAGGAAGCCACCATCAATGGGCGGACGGTGAAGACACCGATCGTTGAGTACGAAAAGATTGAATTCAAGTTAGTTGCCTAGATCTGGAGGCACATGCCGACACTGACTCTTGATTTGCCCGACAATGCATACTGTTTCAGTGATTTCACGCTGGAGGGTTGAAATTACTTTTTGACAGGTTCGAAACAAGAACCAACCGTGAACGTTAGAGTTGGTGAATCCTTCCGGGAGCCTTCCACAACCCAAGGTTTGAGTGCCTTCATAGCTCAGCACGATTTCATAGTCTTTCAGCCTGTATTGTGGATCTATGCTTTTTATCGTTTTCTTCAAAAAATCTAAATCGCTCCTGATCTGTTTTCAACGTCTTTAGGACCATTGAGAGTGGCAGAACCTTCGATTTGGAAGAGGATGCAACTTTTTCCAGTTGTTTTCTTTGCTCGAAACTTAATGCGGCGTTGTCCAAAGTTTCATAGATGGCTGAATCCACTAAACACACTTCTAGGGGTTCGAATGACTTGATCCAGCGCGGACTTGGTAAGCAATTGGCTATCAAACAGAGGATCTGGATGAGTGACGAACAGTGCTACGGGGGCGACGACATCCGATGGTTCAGCAAATTTTCTTATCGGTCTTTGCGGAACGTGTCCAACTCCTGATTCCGCCGATAGTCGTTGGGGCAACAAGATTCCCAACACAAGGCACGCGAAGAGGACTATGCGAGCGTGAGTGCCCTGCATCACACTGCCTTTCTATTCAGTAACGACACGGGCAACCTAGTGTTTTTTTTACTCGCGTTATATATGTCCACTGCTTTCTGTGCGTTTAGCCAGAAGTCTGGGGTTGTCTTAAAAGAAGAAGCCAACTTTAGTGCCATTTCAGCAGTCACAGAGGTCCGCTCGTTGATGATTCGGTTAATGACTTTGATGTCACAGCCAATATGATCCGCCAGTTCCTTCTGAGTTAGTCCCATAGGCACAAGAAATTCCTCATTCAGAATTTCTCCGGGGGAAGTTGGTTTTCGAGACATCGTTTTCATGACTTCCTCGCTAGTGATAATTAGTAACTTCTACTTCCGTTGGACCTGATTCAGTCCATCTGAATACGATCCGCCACTGATCATTCACTCGAATACTGTGATACCCAACTCGATCGCGCGTAAGCGCTTCGAGCCGATTTCCTGGCGGCGATTTCAAGTCAGATAATTCCGCTGCGTAATGAACCATGTCCAATTTTCTCGCGACCACCGACTTGATGCTTGCCCATCCTACGCGCTTGGTGCGGCCAGTTCTGAAGAATGTCTCTGTTGCTTCATCAGCGAAGGATATAATCGCCACAAATGAAATTATACCTTATCTAGGTATACCGTTTCAAGGTATGAAATAGTTTGTGCACCTAATTGATGCTGCAACCTGTAGTTTTATTTAATGATTTCAAATGCTTAAATTGGATCTTCTGCGGCGAAGGTGGAAGGCGGTGAGTCAATAAGCGGACTTAGATAGAATTTGGGTTACGAAGCTCAAACGCTGTCGAAAGGACGCGCAGATGACCCACCAGGGGACAGTTGCATCGCATTTTTCAGTCTAATAGAGCTCGCGAGCGGGATCATTTTCAACAAGGTCACTCACACACGAAGCCAGCTGAAACGTGAACCAAGTATCGATTTCTTTCGGTTTGAGTTCCGGCCAGAAGCTTGGTTCGAGGCACCATTCCTCAAGTTGCTTTACAAAAAGTAGCGGTTTCACAATTTCGAGAGTTTCCTCGGCTTCGTGATCAAAAGCATAGGGTGGGATAAGAAAGATATTGGGCTCCTTATTTACTCCTTCGAGTGAAAAGTTCATGTTCGGATCATTATCGGCAGGGCATTTAACCAGTCGATAAAAGGTTGCTTGGCCCAGACCACGATGGCGCTGCGATCCACCATGTAGATTGCTGGAGTTCCAACGTACACGACTCTGGAGCGGCCTTTTGATTTCGATTTGGCTTTCTTTTCCGTTTCGATTCTTGGCATGGTGTCTTTGCTCTCCTTGGCCCTTCCTATGCATTGGGAGAGTGAAATGCAACAGTTGACACTAAATGGACTTAAATCCGGTCGTTTCGAGTTCCAAAAATGGACCGTGTATCAAAGGGCGCTCCTTTTCGTGAGAGAATCATTTCAACTTTGCGATCAGTTCCCGCGGGATTCGGCAACGGGGTTGAGAGATCAGTTTCGTAGAGCGAGTCAGTCGTTTCCTTTGAATATTGCGGAGGCGTGTTCTCGATATTCGTCGAAGGACAAGGCTAATTTTTGGAGGGTGGCGAAGGGATCGGTGTTTGAATGCGTGGCGATTTTGGATCTTGTCAAAACCTTTGATTTGGTGGAGCGGGATTTGGATCCCTTGCATGAAGAGTTGGAGCATTTGGAAGATGCTTTCGGGGTTGATTCGGTACATTGAACAGAAACCGCGAAAGGTTGCTGGATAAACATTTGAAGCGACTACGTCGCCGGAGGTTAAGGTTAACCTAATAGTTGTGGCGGGGCAGAGTAGACGAGTATCGAACCTGGTGTTACTCGGACGTCACTCCGGGATTCTCCAGGTAGCCCCACTCGCGAATAGAGTGCAAAAATTTTTACTTGCGTTTACATGACGCCGCCGGCCAGCGATTTAATGTTTAGTTGATCTCCGGTTTTTCCTCCAGAGAATTTTCTTTTTACGTATTAGTGATAGAGCTCGATGCCGGCCGTGAAATGCGGAAATTTTGAAAAGCGTTTACATGACGCGAAGAATCTAGCGTAGGTGCGCCAGGGTTCTCCAGTCAGCGTAGAATTGGGTTGCGAGACTCAATTCAAACCCTGAAGGAGAGACCCATGACGCAACAACAATATCTCATACAACGAAAGCTGAATGTAGTGGAGCTAGCAAAGACGCTCGGAAACATTTCCGAGTCGTGTCGAAGGCTAGGAGTGAGCCGTCAGCATTACTATGACATCAAGACGGCCCTGAAGGAAGACGGTATCGAAGGTCTTGCGGAGAAGTCCCGCCGAGTGCCTCGCTTGCGAAATCGAGTTGCTTCGGAGATTGAAGAACGAGTGATGCGGTACGCGCTCGAGTTTCCTGTCCACGGACAGAATCGAGCGTCCAACGAGTTGCTCAAGGCCGGCGTCACGATTTCCCCGTTCGGAGTCCGCGGCGTGTGGATCCGAAACGGCATTCCCACGATGAAAGACCGTCTGAAACGGCTCGAGAAATGGTCCGCCGAATCGGGCGCCGTGCTGACCGAAAGCCAAGTCGAGGCTCTCGAAGAAGCCAAGGTCGAGAAGGAAGCCCACGGTGAGATAGAAACCTATCATCCGGGCTTTCTCTTGGGCCAGGACACGCTCTACGTGGGCTATATCAAGGGCGTGGGCAAGATTTACCAGCAGACTGCCATCGACACGTTCTCCAACGTCGGCTTCGCGAAAGTCTACACGGACAAGACGCCGCTTCCGGCCGCGGACCTCTTGAACGACCGGGTGCTGCCGTTCTTCGAAGGGCACGGGCTTCGGCTCTTGAGAGTGCTCACGGATCGCGGGACGGAATACTGCGGTGTCAACGACGCCCACCAATACGAGCTGTACTTACACTTGAACGACGTCGAGCACTCCAGGACCAAGGCAAAGCATCCACAAACCAATGGAAGCACCGAGAAGCTAAACCAGACGATTCTCAAGGAATTTTACCAAACGGCCTTCCGAAAGAAGCTGTACTGCTCGCTCGAGGAGATCCAAATCGATCTCGATGAGTACATGCGGCAGTACAACGAAGAGCGCACCAACCAGGGTAAGCGCTGCCAAGGAAAAACACCAATGCAGACCTTCTTGGCCGGCATCGAGCTCTATCACCAATACGTGAAAGAAAATTCTCTGGAGGAAAATCCAGAGATCAACTAAACACTAAACCGCTGACCGGCAGCGTCGTGTAAACGCGAGTAAAAATTTTTGCACTTTAGGTTCGTGAGTTGCCACTTTGGATTGCCGGCCCCACGAATAGAAACAACAAAGTCTTCGAAACTTGCGAACATCGCCAGAAAGTGAACCACTTCGATCGAACTCGACGTCTTCAACCCTTCATGAAAACTCGCGACCTCATCTTCGGACGTGTTGAGCACGACATTCTGCAACATTATCGAATTTGGTCCGAGAGTTGCGGGCCATCCCTTAGCGATTGCGGCTGGCAATGCTATGTTTATAGCCTTCCTCTGCAAAAGACTCATGAGTAGCATCTCCATGAAACGTTCGAATGCTTCCCGAAAGAGTTCTTCTTCTCTACTTAGAGGACTCATCTCAATTCTATCTGTCAAGGAAGATTGCCATCCCGGCTAGAGGTATCGAAAGCTCATTCGAGCCACTCCATCACGATGTTCGATTTATGCAGTACTCTCTTGTTGCTGCACAACGCGGAGGTGCATCTGTGGGTTATCTCCCGTACCTTCGCGTTCCGAGCTTTGTCCCCATCTCGTACGCACGCCTCGATGATACGTTCCTCGGGCTCCTTTGGAGCGCACATGCTACAAACTTTATAACTTCCGTAGTCTCGTGCATTCGGATGTCCGCAACAGGAACATGATTTAGCCATTTCTCAGTTCTCCCCATGGTTGCCCTACACCTAGCTTTGATCGCGCTCGTCGAGTTCCGAATAGTTTGGAAGGCTAGAGTAATATTTTTCGATTGATGCTTTGGTAATCTCACGATCTGAAGGTGCTCCATCGGAGAGTCCCTTGCGTGCGTTCTTCCACGGCCCTTCGATGTGCGTAAGGTGACTTAGCGTGTCCCCATCCATCCTTCCGTACTTCTCGATTGCCCAGTCAACACAAGCTTTTTGTTCCATCGAAAGGCTTTGAGCGTCACCAAGTCGAAGATCCCCAATGTACTTCAGGCGACGATGTACATCGAATAACTCGCGCACAACCGGTCCCCCTGCCCAAGCTTCAATTTTCTCCTCAAACAACGGCTTTTTGTAATGAACGAGTGATTCAGCCTGCGCGTAATAAACGATCTTTTGTAGTTGCATGTATGTCGCCCCCCGAGGAAGCAAAGAGGAAGCGTATTGTGCAACATCCAATACTCGCGCGGGCTTCTCCTGTGAGATCGTTTTGCCGACTTGCTCAACGGAGAACTTCAATCCGATAGCATTCAGTATCGCCATCACATTTTGAATATTCGGAACACTTTCTCCGTTCAGAATCTTATGCAGTCCCTGACGAGTGATTCCGGACTTGTCCGCCAGCTCAGTCTTCCCTCTTGCGGACGCGACGTCGCGGATCGCTTTGATGAGATATTGGCAGTCGTTTTTCTCAACGACGTCGGGATTCTCAAGAGCTTCTTTGATATGGAGAAAAACTGCTTGGTCATCTGCTTCTAAGCTCTCGAGCAAAAAGTCGTCAAAATCAGAGCCGCTATGTTTGTTTTTATTTGCCATCTTTTTTCTCCGTGCTTTTTGCATCGAGATATCTTTTCCAGCGCTTCTCAGCGGCCTCAATATCCTCCTGTTGGTTCTGTTTCGTTCCCGCGCTCAGAAGAATTACAAACTCGTCGCCATCCAAACCGAAATACACACGATAGCCAGGTCCATAATCTACTTTCAGTTCCCCGAGATTACCGGCGAGGAACCGGTGATCCCCGAAATTTCCCTGAGCCGCTCGGTTGATGCGAGCGTTTATCTTCGCCTGCTCGACCGCCCTTCCTTTCTTCTTAAGTTCGGCTATCCAATCCTTAGCCGGCTCGGAACCGTCGTCCTCTTTAAAGAATTGAGCCTTACGAGTCTTGCAGAGCTGCATCTTGGAAGAGCTTGTATGGCTCTTATCGGCTAACGTCAACTAAAGTTTACCAAATAAATAACTAGCGTCAACCATTGTTTACTAAACTCAGCGATAAATAGCTGATTTTAATAGGAATGATAAATCGAAGACCGGGGGGCTATCGAGTGGAAAATGCCCTCTGCATCCTCTTGATCTGGCTTTCGACCCACTCCAAATACGCTCCGGACTGGAACGGGATGAAGAGCTTCTGCGCGGAAAAGACGCTGTCTTCTTCGCTCCGCATCCCCATGCTCATCGAGCTGGTGCCCTTCTCGGGAAGTTCATGCACGTGGGCCATCTCCATCCCGCGTAACTCGAGGTGACACCAGCCTCCGTTCGCCGTGAAAAGCATCGCCGCGCCGGACGCGAGCTCGCGAAGCCGCGTCGGCGGTACGTAGTAACTCGTGAAGTGGAAGCCCTCGCGCTCTACGATGGGATCCAGCCCAAGGAGCACCAGGCCGTCCTCGAAGTAGACGAGGCGGTTGTCCCTGCTCTTCAAACCGACGTGCTTTCGTCCGTGGAGATCATCGTAGCCCTCCTTGACCACCACAAGCCGGTTGCGGCCCATGGTGGTGAACTTCTCTGCCAGCTCTTCCCCGATTTCGGCGAGATCGATCGATTGCATCGGCTGCGGCCAAAATGCCAGGACGAACATCGGATCGTTGCGGGAGCTCCGGGAACTCCCGAGGATTTCTACGGTAGCTTTCTCGATCCGCTGGGCGAACTCGGAGTCCGGTGCGGCCTTCCGAGTCTCGGCGAGCTGGCGCAGGGCCTTTGTTATTTCATCCTTCAGGTCCGCGATATCGGAGAACGCTGCGCGGAAGAAGCCCGACTTGTAATCCTCGACTTCCTTCTTGAACGCCTTTTGCTTCGGCTCCATCTCGCAGTCCCGGATGAAGACCAGAATCGGACGGCTTGCTCGCTTCGCTGCACGGAATTCCGCCTGCGTAACCGAGATTCCTTCGTCCGTCTCGGACCCGTATCTCTCGCCCATGATGAGCAGGTAGATGTCGGCGTTCTCCGCCTCCGTGATGCACGCCCTCTCTGACGAGTACGCGCGGGCGCCGAAGTCTTCGCATCCGATGGGCTTGTCGCCCATGCTGATAATCGTCTTGCGCGCGGCGGTCCGATACGCTTCGAAGCCGCCTACGACCGAGCTGATGAAAACCTCGCGCATTGAGCCCCCTTCGCGAATGCGTATCCTAAGAAACTGCCGAAGACTTAAGCTAGCTCCCAGCGAGGGGATTGAAAACAGCGTGCGCGTTCCGGGGACGGCCGGGGACGCGAGAAGGCCCGGGAAATCGACGACAAAAACGCCGAAAAACGCGTCCTGTCCCCGACCGTCCCCGGCCGGCGAAATTTCGCCCGAACCCTATCTTTTGCTGCATCGTTTCAGTGATTTATCGACGAGAAATAAATGGCGGGGCGGACGGGACTCGAACCCGCGGCCTCTTGCGTGACAGGCAAGCGTTATAACCAACTTAACTACCGCCCCGATAGACTTGCGATAGAACGCAGAAGGTAGAGGCGTTTAGGGGGGATGTCAATCGGACGGGTGGGTGCAGAGAGCCCGAGTTTCTCAGTCTCTCTCGAGAGAGATTGAAGGACCCAAACTGTCCTGGATCGGTTTTAGCCTAGGATTCTTTGGGCTTCCTCACCCACGATGCGGCGGCCGGGGTTGGTGCCGGCTATCCAGTCTTCGGGTGGGAAGAGGTCGAAAAGGCCCACTTTGATGAGGGTGGGGACGGCTAGTTTTAGCTCTTCTTCGATGCTGCCGCGGGCGCCGGAGTTGTAGAGGGCTATGTTGTGGAGCATGGTTGCGACCGTGCCGGTTTGGACGCGGGTGCCATCCTTAAGGGCGACGGCGGGAAGGGATTCGCCGTCGGCGAGGAGCTTTTGGTTGATCTTGGCCAGGGCTTGCGAATGCGCGATACTGTCTGACATCCCGAGGGCATACACCCAAAAACGCTCCGGGATCAAGGAGGGCCCATGAAACGCTTTCTCGCCGTCTTTACCGGATCCGCCAGCGCCTTCGAAAAGGCCAATTGGGCGGGGATGGAGGAGGGCCATCGTCGCGAATTGGAGAAGAAGGGGATGGCAGCCTGGGGAGAATGGGCGGAAAACCATAAGGCGAACATCCTCGACTGGGGCAGCCCGCTCGGGAAAACCAAGAAGGCCGATGCCGATGGCATTTCCAATATTAACAATGCCCTGACCGCTTATACGTTGATTCAGGCCGAGTCTCACGAGGCGGCCGCGGAGATGTTCCGCGACCATCCTCATTTCACGATTTTCCCGGGAGAAACGGTGGAAATCATGGAATGCCTGCCCATGCCCACGCGATAAAAATCCTTACCCATCAAGGTGTTACGGAGAGGTTATTGACGCCGGCTTTCGGCTTCCTTATAATTAACTAATTGGTTAATTAACCAATAGGTAAATTATGCAAACCGATACGCTCAGTCAGACCTTTGCCGCTCTTGCCGACCCGACCCGCCGGGCCATCCTGGCGCGCCTTTCTAAGGGCGAAACGAATGTGTCGGAATTGGCCAAACC
>CAZFMF010000010.1:0-91584 GCA_964519985.1 uncultured Pseudobdellovibrionaceae bacterium
GTGGTCTATCGACCACCCCTTGACGCACTATGACCACAATTTATTTCAGAGAACCGCTTGTGGGTCGCCCATCCACTCGGCGCCGGAGTGATTTCCAATTTGGAATCGTCTTGGCGCCTCGAGCTGAAAGTCGGCGCAGGCGTATCGCCTCGCTGGAACAACTCAAACGCACTCGGGCGCGCGGGGCGGCGATGGTTCCAAACTAGAAGGTTTGCGTTAGAGATCAGTTACAGCTGTCCAGCGTCACCGCTTCGCTGGATCCATCTTTGTCGAGGGTCACAGAGCCGCAGGTGGTTGCGAAGGTCATCGTGAAAGTCCCTTCGACCGATCCGGTGGCGGTTCCGGTCATGGAGCCCGAGGTCGGGCAGCGGCAATCGGATGTCCAAGTGAGATTGCTCGGGGTCCAAGCCATATTGAAGTCTTTCAAGTTGTGGTAGGTCACGATCGTTCCGGCGGAGACTACACGGCCATTGCGAGTGGAGCCGGTGATAGTTAGATCGGTCGTCGTCTTGCGCGAAATATTGAAGAACTCTGTTCCCGCGGAAGTCTTGGCGGAGCGGTGAATACCTAAGATGCTCAGGGTGAATCCGGTCGCCGTACGCGTGAGTTTGTGGCCCCCGCCCACCGATGTGCCATCCCAAGTTGTGGCGGTGTCGGTGGAAGCGGTGATGGTGCCACCGCGCCGGCCGGTGATGACCATTCCCGGGGAACTCAGGGTACGGGTGACAAACTCTCCGGCCGCATCCAGTTTGCAGTCCGATTGATTAAACGCCAGATTGATCATTCCGTCCCAAGTCGTCGTGCCGATGGTGCAGTTATCGAAGTCGCGCGTGCGCGCGCTGGCCGCACAGGTCGTAAAGTTGGCGGAAGTGCAGAGGGCGCGGCTCTTTAGATCCACCACACCCGGGTCGGCGAACATTTCGATCGCTTCCACCCCATCGCGACTGACCGAGACCGCGCCGCTGACGGCTTCGTCCATACTCGCCAAATCATCGCCCGCCGACTGCGTGCTCTCGTCGATTTCGTTGTCGGAAAAACTATAGCTGCCGAGCGCGCCGCAGCCGAACCCAATCAAGGTAACACTGCCGAGGGTAACAAGACCAAGGGCCAGACGGCGGGTGCATTTCATCTGCGATTCTCCGAGGGGTTGAACGTTTCCCAGAATTCTACGCCTCCTGCATTCTAGCTGTTAGCGCACTGCGGTACTCTGTCGACTCTTTAGGCAGTCCCCGAAGTGGCGCCCTGCGCAATCAGGCTGGTCTCCGCCTTGCAAAGTTCGCCCGCGTGTTGGGGCGTGCGTTCATTCTTGGGGCTCTCTTTTTCTCGGTACCAGCATGGGCCACCGATCCCTTTGAATGGGTAGGGCCGATTCTCCAGAATGAGCAGCCGCTCACGATCGCCAACCAACGCCGCTTATCCCGGGTCTTGATGGAGCGGGAAGCGCCGGCCGAGCTGCGCGGGCGCATCATTGGCGCCTTCGCCCATAGCCCCGTGCGCGATGCGGAAACCTTCCGGCAATTGCTGCGTGCTTTCGATTTCCCCGCTAACGAGCCTTGGCGTCGCGTCCTGCGTGTGCGATTGGCCGAAACCGGTCGCGCCGATATTTTGGGATTTCGTCCCGAAGAACGCGTCGCTCTTGAAAAGGCCTTGATTGAGTTAGCCAATGATGGGCGGGCGAGCGAGTTCGCGCGTCGGCGCGCTTTCAATGCGCTGACGCGTATGGGTCTCTCTGATCGCTCGCGCGATTTGGGTCGATTGGTAGGTTTTTCTACTGGCGATCTGGGGCCCCTTTTCCACGCGCGTTGCGAACGCAGTAGTTTTGCGGCGCACTGGTTGCTGGACACGCCCGACCTGCCGAAACTACGGTCAGAAATTCTTGCCACCAAAGCGCGGATGACATTGCCCGAGTTTCACGCCGGCATGATCAGTATGCTGGGACACCCTTTGCCCGAAGTCCGCGAGTTGGCGGCGCAGATTTTAGAAGAGGCGTTGCGTGCGGATACCGCATTCCCCGTCCATGTCCTGCCTTCCGAGGTTGCCCGTCTGCAGCGGTATTTCCGTCTCCACGGCGTAGCGCCATTTCTGGCCTGGCGCTTGGCCGAGGACGACGATCAACGCGCGGCGATTCTGAACCGAGTCGAGGCTTCACACGATCCCGAGATTAAAGGCGAGATCGCGCGAGCCATGCGCTGGGATAAAATCCCCAATTCGGAATCCACCCCCCTACACCGGCGCGCCACGGCCCTCATCGATGGCTGCCAGGCGGGCCACGCACAGTTGCTCAGTCGATAGTCGCATTTTACTACCGGACGATAGTGAGTTGATTGCGATTTTTCTCTTCTAGTTGATCTAGATCGGAATAGTTGGAGATCAACCCCTCGGATCGCCATCGCATTAGAAATGGTTTGAGGCGGTCCCATGAGTCGGCATCAAAGCCCCCAACAATTCGCAACGTTCCGCCTTGGTTGAGGTGATTGGCGATTAAAGCAGGTAGAATATCGGGACCCTGTCGCAAGATCAAAAAGCCGAGAGAATAGCTCGATACCATCTCGTCAAACATTAAGGGGCGGCCATCTTGGTGCGTGATGGAGAATTCTTGAATCGGTTGTCCGTGATAATTCGTAGGATGCTCTTTGATAAACTTTCTTAAAGCGGGATCCATTCCATCCTTGCCACCGGGGATGGCATCAATATCTTCGTAAATAATGTCAACGGCATGGATAAGCTCCGGCTTCGTCGCTTTGTCGATCAACTCTTTGATAAAGTCCGAATTTCCCTCACCTAAGCTAACTATGGATTTTCGGCCCTTGAGAATTTCCTGTCGACGCTCTGAGAAGGTGGGGATCGGCCCATTGATTCCGTTGCATAGAGCGGCTTCCATCTCGAAGAAGCGGGTTACTTCATTGTGCCCTCGTCTACTCACGGCGTGGTGCACCGAATAATCCGGCCGCTTGAGAAACTTAATTCCCCACATGCAATCCGCAAATGGCCGCTTATGAAAAATGAATTTGGGCTTAGATTTGTCTTTTGCTCCCTCCAATGAGGACGGCAGGGTGGTGAAAGTGATTTGGAGCAAAAAGAAAAAGCGAAGAACGTTCTTCAGCATTAGACAATGCTACCTTCAAGTTCCAAGTGAGTCCAAATCAGCAAACCGGTCAAGCTCGCTCGCGTTGCTCCGAGAGATCACGCTCGGCAAGCTAGGGAATTTCTCGCTCGATTTGAGACGCGACCCCACCCACCGCCCCCTTCTCCGTCGGGCCCGACCCAACTGATCAAAACGTCGTCATAAACTCGTGTCCACAGACGGTCTACGCCTGCGTAAACCATTGGTCTTTTCCTTGCACCCCAAGGGGCGGGGGGAAGGCTATGCGCTCAGGCGCGATTGCGATTATTTTTGGTCTCTTGGTTTCGGGGCACGCATTCGCGTTGGACCCTGAGACCTTGCGCGCGCTTTGGGAAACGCAACCGTCGGCCGAAGCCGTTTTCGAACTGCTCGGACCCGAAAAGACAAAACTTCCCGTTAACGCCAAGGAATCGAACTCCGTGGCGATGGCGCTCATACCCGGCTTGGGCCACTCGAGCCCGCAAGTTCGGGAGCGGGTGTTTGCTGACTTGCGCCAATTCACTAGGCCCGGCATGCAGGAGAGTTTTCGGCCGGATTTCGTGAAGGCCATTTCTCCCTACTTGGACCGGCCCGACCTTCGGGCATCCGCGCTAGAACTGATTTTAAACGTTTCTAGCGCCCGGGAAGCGGCCGAGTGGGTGATTGCGGAGTTGCGCGCGCCGAATGCCACCCGAGAAAGCCGACGTCTTGCCGCGGAGAGGCTACCCGCTCTGCGTACGAGATTGGTCTATCGCGGCCAGGGGGCGACCCCCCAATATTTTCCGGGCGATATGCGGGCTAGGACGAGGGCAGGGACGGTCAACAATCGTCGAGCGATTAACAACGCGCGACAGGCGCGGCGGGAACGCAACCGTTTGCGCCGAAGTCCGGACAGTCCAGAAATGGTGCGAGTTGTCCTGCGCCAGCTCGATGAAACGCTGGCGGAAATGAGACACCTGGCCGATCCGGTTTTGCGGATTCGGGGTTATATGGATCGAGTGGAAGAGGGAAAACCTTCTCCTTCGGATCGCGTTGCCATCACCGAACTATTGGCCCATGAGCGCCTTCTCCTGGATGTGCGACGCGAGGCAGTGAAGCGATTGAGCGAAGGGGAATGGGCGGACGGCCAAATTGCGGTGAATTTGATTCGCGCGCTCGATCGGGAAGACAACGATGATTTGCGCGCGGAGATCTTGTACCAGGTAGAAATGGGGGGTGGGGCGGAGGTTTTCGGAGCGACGTCGGAGGATCGCGCGGATCTCGAAGCGTTTTTGGATCGTCTGATTGAAAAGCCCGATACGTCGGAAGACGCGCGGCAAGTCGCCAAGATCACCCTTGCGCGACTGCGACCCAGTAATCCGAACATGACGAGATATTCCGATGTTCTTCTCGACAACGTCGCCGACGTGGATTTATTGCGCCAGCGCCTGGAACAAGATGCGAAGAGCGTCGACACGGGCGCGTTTCGAGATGGGGTGATCTCCTTGTTGCGACACCCTCAGTACCGGGTCCGGCGCGAGGTAGAGGCCTTCCTAGAAAAACACCTTCACGCTGACTCCGACCAGCTGGAACCGATTAGCGCGGAGCAGAAAGCGCGCATTCTGAACTATGGGACTTCGGCCTACCCGGTGAGCTTTCTGGCGCTGCGCTACGCAGGTCCGGAAGATAAGCTGAGTCTGGCGAGTCAAGGTTCGCTCAATGACTTAGAGGCCCTCGCTCGGGCGCTGATTCTGGAACCGATTCCTGTGGAAAAGGAAATCCCGCCGGTGTGGAAGGCGCTCCGGAATCTGCTCGCCCGCGTTGCTTCGAGGGATCACGATTGGCAAGCTCGCGAAGTTCTCGCTCGGTTGGAAACCCAATACCCCCGCCCGTCGGATTTCGAAGGCTCGCCCGATCTTCGCGGATCGGAGCGGACACCGGCACGGAATGCCGCAGCGGCCGTGACCGGAGTGCCCTCGCCAAAGGACACTATGAAAAACTGCCCACAAGCGGCAGCGCTTTTGCGCTCACGGGATAGCAGTTTCGAAATCGACGATGGGAGTGAGCGCTGATGGACTGGATGAAGGCCATACGCTTTGGCGTGATTGTCGCGATCGTGAGCCTGTCGGCGAGACCTGCATTGGCGGTCGATCCCGACGAGTTAAAAACGCTTTGGGCGTCGAACCCTTCCGCCGATCGTGTCTTCGAGGTCCTGACCGGCGATGTGACCCTCGCACACAGCCTGGCCGACCGTTTATCGATGACCGAAGCATTGCTGCCGGGATTGCGACATCCTGATCCCGATGTGCGGGGACGGGTGATTTCGGACCTGTCTCGCTTTGCCGAGAACATTGGGATGGGCAAAGAGAAGTTCATAGAAATTTTGAGCCCATACCGAAAAGACCCGCGCACGCGTGCGATGGCCACGTCCCTTACGCTTCGCGTGTCTTCATTTGTGGAGCGGGTCGAAATTCTTACCGCGGAGTTTTCCTCGCCGGAGGCTACGACGCAGACGCGGCGGGATGCCGCGCGGCGGTTGGGTGAACTTCAATCAGAAATCCATCGGTTCGGCCACTTTTCGGGAAAACGGAAAGCGCTCGATCACATCGACCAAGCGTTGCTCGCTTTGAAGCCCTCTTCCGATCCGGTTCTGCGCGCCCACGGCCTGATGAATGTCTTGGGGGCGGAGTCTCTGAAGGTGGCAGATCGGCGGGAGCTCAGTGCATTGCTCAGTGCTTCGGAACTGTCCGAAGGAACGCGGCGAGCGGCTTGGAATGTGCTGCAGGGCCACGGCACCTGGTCTGACGCGCAAGTTTCACTGAACCTTTTGCGGGCGGCGATGCGACCCGAAAATCAATCCCGGAAGGCTGACCTGCTTAGGAAAGCCAAGATGGGCGGCGGTCCCGATATTCTGGCGGCGAAACCCGAAGAACTGGACCCATTGCGCTTAGAAATCGCACGGGTCTGGAGCGAAGCGATGGATCCGAAGGTTCGGAACTCGGCCGAGTCTATCCTTACCCGCCTGAACGAGCCGGGGGACGGAAGCCTCCAGTACGCCGATGTTTTCGTCACGGACAATCTGGATCTGGAAAATCTGGCCAAGCGATTGGAAACGGATCTGCGACCGGGTTCAGAGTACGCGTATCGCAATGGGTTGATTACTTTGATGCGTCATCCGAACCACCGGGTACGCACCTTGGCCACGAACGTTCTCGAGAAGCACTTGCGCGCGGATTCAGCGAGTCCCGAGTCGTTGACCTACGAGCAAAGACAGCGGCTTCCGCACGAGTATGACGGCCAAATCTTTCCTTTCCTGGCCTTTCGATATGCCGAAAGCCCGGAGAGAAAGCTTCAAATCACCCATCTGGCGGCTCGGTCGCCAGTGCCAGAGCAGCAGGCTGCGCTGGTGCGCGCATTAAACTGGGAACCCATTCCCGACGGGGAGAAGATGCCGAAGGAGTGGGATCTCTACCAGAAAATTTTGGAAGACTACGCGCGCACGGAGGATCCGATGGATGCTTTGGAAATATTGCTGCGCCTGGAAGAGAAATACCCGGCCGGGAAGTCGGACGCTTTGCGCACCGCTCTGGTCGAACGACTCAAATACTCGCAGGATTTTGATCGGGCAAACTTGGCTCTCAAAGCATTGCCCCCGGGCCGCCTTCCGCTCAAACCGTTGATTGCGGCCTACGAAGTCCAAAAGAATTCGTCCCATCGCGCGCAAATTGCCGATCTGATGGAAATGGCGCGGTTGTTCCCGGGACCGGAGGAGCACTCCGCGGCCGAGACTGAGCATTTTCGAAAGCTCGAATCCGATCCGCGCGATCCCGAATTGCAAAAGACGGCGCGCAAGGCTTTGGAAAATGGATCGATCCGTCGCGAAGTGGCGCCCAAGCCGGTAGCACCTACCCAAACGAAATGCTCTCGGGCCCAGGCACTTTTAAAGCCTTTGGATCCGCGCAAGCCGTCCATCCGGAAAGTCATGTTGGCCACCGCGTTGGGCGTGCCGGTCGGGGTAGTGGCGATCAATCGCCTCCGGGAACGGATGGCGAACTACGGTCAGACCGCCGCCTTGCAAAAGCCCATCGGTGCCGACACCGCGGCCGGCGTACCTTACCCATCTCCGACGGATGAGGAATGGAAAAAGGCGGGCACGCTTTTGCGCCAGGTCTATTTGCCGAAGGAGCACAAAGATCAAGTGACCGGCTGGAAGATCCCCGGTTCTGCCTTTGACCGCGAGGAGGGACCGACGGCTTTCTTGGCGCACTACCGGAAGGCGATGGGACGAGAGTTTGATGGCAAGGCGGAAGAGTTAGGCTTCGATCCGAGGCTTTTTGATCTCGCGAAGAATCCGAGTTCGAGAAACCTCGGACTCGAAAACAATTACAAGGACAGTTTCCTTCAGTTCAACCGTCAAACCGACAAGCTCGATGACCTTTTCGCCCACGTGGTGAAATGGCAGTACGAACGCATGACCGAAAATGGCCGACGCCTCGGATCCCGCCGGGGAGAGTTGGCCACCGCTACGGAGGTAGAACGGAAACTGGGCTCGGTTTCCGCGCTATTGGAACATATGGTTGCGTCGGAAGGTCGCGATGCGACCGCGGTGCGGCCACCTCTACCGGCCTCGACCCAGCCGTGGGCGGAGCTCGATCGGGGACGCAAGTGGATGGAACTCGAGCGGGCATTGGAGTCTAGAAACCTTTCCTTCCACGGAACGCTTCTGGACTACGACCGGTGGATTCCTGGAGGAGTGCGACCGTTATTCCGGGCGGAGGGACTCGAACTGCCCGAGGATTTTTCTCCATTCTCTGAATGGTTGCGCGGCCTGAAGGCGTGGGAACTGCATGCCTTCCGTCGCGGCCTCATTCGAATCGCGCTTTGGCAATCCGATCGTCTTGAGCAAAACGCCCGCCAGCGGATCGGCACGGGCCGGTTCCGCGATGCTTTCGAAGATGTGGACATTAAAGATGCCGAATCCCTTCTGGATTATGTGCAAAAGAAGTGGATCCGTAACGACCAGCCCATGCCGAAACAATTGGGAATGTTCCGAGGTGACCCCTCGGGTCTGGAAGCCGAGATTACCCGCGTCCTAAACGCCATCGGCAGCATGGTTCTCCCGATTTGGGAGCTGGGTCCGGACGCCCGGCTGGAAGTCGCCCGGCAGATGAAAGAAAAGGGATATGCCGTCGACTTCGCGACTCCTCTAACCACCTACGAATCAAAACTCCGCCTAGACACCGAGGGGCGTGCGTTTTTGCAAAAGGTGGCAACACCCTTCTGGCCAAAACAGCTGGCCGGCGAGTTTCGGGACTGGGATCCGGCTTTGGATATTAGGCGTGCGCTGGAAATCGTGTCGACTCGCCCACCGGAAGGTGCGGGGTTTTCCGAGCTGCGGAGATTTTTGAAGGTAGCTCCTACGTACCTTGAGCCTCGCCCCTTCACTTTGCTATCCGATCGCGTACGTATTCCCGCCGACGCGCTATCGAAGTCCGTTCGTGCGTTTGCCGGCTTAGCCGAACTCGAAAAGGAACTTGCCGAAAAAGGAGTACGGGTCACCATTGACGATGCAAAGTATGAGGCAGCGTATCGCGCGAGGACCGCGGAGATGAAAGCTCCTTCGGCCGGGCCCCCCGCGCTCACTCTTTCGAGCGCGGGCAAGGAGCAGGAAGTGGTCATTAAAGAAGAGACACTCCTAATTGATTTCTTGGCCGAACTCCGCCAGACCGAATCCCGTCAAACGGAAGAGGGTGCGGAACTGGAAGGCTATGTGGCCCAGCGGGACGCCGCGGTAGCGAAGCTTCGCCTCGCCGAGGCCAATGGCATTGTGCTGCCCGACGAGGAACGGGCGCGCCTGTACCGCGCGGTGATTCAGGCGGAAGAACAAGTCCGCAGTGCCTTCGGACCGGCGATCTTCGGTTCCCCTTCTGGGAACGATGGACGCGGGCCGCAGCGCGAGGCCGGGCGCTAGTGTCTAAACACTGGTCGACCCGTCAACAAGCTCACATTTTCTCAAGCGCCCGAATTCTCGCGGTTTCTAGCCGGTCTGCTAAGCGCTTTTTGTCACCGGGGTACGGCGCAGGCTCGAAGGCAGGCACGCGGTGGAGGGGTAGGGTGCTTGGCACAGCGTCTGCACTGTAAGGCTCCCGGAGCAGTTCCCATTGTGGGGAATTGCGATCACGCAGCGATGCGGTAGTGGAAGCAGTTTTTGCGGAGTAGAAGATGAAGAAGCTGAACCAGTTGAAGATGGTCGTGGTTCTGGTGGTCGGAACGCTGATCCCCGGAGTGGCGATGGCCGATTACGCCAGCAGCACCCCGGACGTCAGCACCGCGGCGGTTTCGTCGCTGCTTTCCCCCTCGATTGCCGAAAAGCCGGGTCAACCGGGCAGCGGCGCCGAAAGCTTGAAGTCGGAACTGGCGGAGCGCGTGAAAGAAATCGATCAAAAGCTCAATACCAGCAAGAAAGAGCAGAAGCTGCGCCAAGAAGTCGCGGCCTCGCGCGATGAAGTCGATCGGTTGAAGAATTTGACCAATGTCCCGGGCATCATCGTCAGCAAGAAAATCAAAGACGAAGAGAAGAAGAACAATGCCCTCGAAAACCAGTTTTCCCAGTTGACGACGCTACCGGGAACGGGCGTGCAGCAATCGGATCTCGACATCAACGAAGCGGCTTGCAGCAAGAACGTCAACACTCAGCAATTCAAGCAGCTCTCCGATCAGATGCAGTCGGAGCCTTTCAACTTCCTGCGCAAAGAAGGCGGCAAGTTAGTTGCCGAGCGTAAGAAAGCGTTGAAAGAAAAAGGTTTCGAAAACTTCTTCGCGATGGTGAAGAAGCTGAAAGAGAACAATAAGAAAAAAGCCGCGAGCAAAGACGAATTTCAGCCGAAGATCGCGGATGTCTTGGGCGTCGATATCGACAAGCCGGAAGGCTTCGAAGAAGAAGCGCGTTTGGGCCGTCTGGAAGCCGATAAAAAGAAATTGGCGGAAGCCGAACAAACCTGGAATGACAAGTTGCTCGACGCGACGGTCGACATGGTTAAGAAGTTGAAAGACCTCGGCGAGAAGAAAGAAGCGACCCTTCAGCTGGCCGCCCAGTTCGCGGATAACCTCGAAGCCTATCGCCGGGCAATGTTGGATGCCGGTATTAAGATGGACGCGCAGCTCTACAAGAACTGCAAAAACATCGCGAAGAAGGTCGGTCGGGATGCCCCGCTCGCCCCGAACAGCCGCATCAACGCCGCGTACCAGATGGTGGTTGCGGCCCATAACGGCGACGCCAACTACTACGCGAACGGTTTCTTGCAGAGCGTGAGCTCGGAAGCGCGTCAGCACCAGTGCCGTAAGGCCGCTCCCCAGATTGATGGGTTCCTGGGCGCCACGATGCAGGGTCAGATTAACCAAGTCCGTTCGGCCAGCGATGCGAACACTCTGTTACAGGGTGCGCTCGCGACAATGAACAGCTTGGGCGCGGCGCAAACACAGGCCGGTCAGGCCTTCGCTCCGACCAAGCAAGCTTGTAACGAATTGGCGAAGTTCAGCGAGAAGTTGGATAACTTCGTGGCCAGCGCGCAGCAGCAAATCGCTTCGCAAGGCCAGCCGCAGATCCCCGGTGTCGCGCGTAGCAATACGTCGCGTAACCCGGTCGGTGGTTTGGCGGGCACGAATCAGCGGAACCACATTGGTTCGGCCACGCAGCCTCGCATCTAAGCCAGTCGCTGCGAGCGTAGCGAAGCAGCCTCGCACCGCTCCGCGGTGCGGGTTTGCTTCAGGCCAACGGCCTTCGCAATGACAATGAATTCGACGGGCTACCTTCCAAGGTAGCCCGTTTTCTTTTGGGCCCGGCCTTGTTACCCTTTAGCCCATGAAAATCAACGAGTATGGCGTCATCGGGGCAGGGAGTATGGGTTGTGGCATTGCGCAAGTGGCCGCGCAAACGGGTTTTAAGACCTGGATGTTTGATGTGTCGGAGGCCCAGCTGGAACGGGCCAAGGCGACCATCCAAAAGAGTCTGGCGAAACTCGAAGAGAAGGGCAAACTGAAGGAAAAGCCCGCCGCGATCCTCGAGCGCCTCAAGCCCACCACGCAGCTGAAGGATCTCGCCAAATGCGATCTGGTCGTGGAAGCCGCCAGCGAAAACCGCGAGGTGAAGTTCAAGCTCTTTCGGGATCTCGACGCTCTGCTAGCGCCCCACGCGATCTTGGCTTCCAACACCTCTTCCATTTCTTTGACGCAGATCGCCGCGCAAACCAATCGGCCCGAGAAAGTCTGCGGCATGCACTTCATGAATCCGGTACCGTTGATGACACTGGTGGAAGGCATCCGGGGAATGCAGACCAGCGATGAGACCTTCAAAGCCGCCCGCGCGGTCTCGGAGCAGATGGGCAAGGTTTTTATTGAAGCGAAAGATGCGCCCGGCTTTGCCGTGAATCGTATCCTGATGCCGATGATCAATGAGGCCTTTGTGGCGCTGCAAGAAGGTCTGGCCACGCCGAAAGATATCGACCAGGCGATGAAGCTCGGTTGCAATTTTCCGATGGGGCCATTGGAGCTCGCCGACTTCGTGGGCTTGGACATCTGCCTTTCGGTGATGGAAGTGCTGCACCGCGATCTGGGCGACAGCAAGTACCGCCCGGCCCCGCTGATGCGCAAATACGTCGAAGCCGGATGGCTTGGTCGCAAGACGGGCCGGGGCGTGCATGTCTACTGAGCCCCAACTCGATTTAGATCTGGATCGCCTGTCCTCGGAGGAGTTGCCCGCGCGCATGGGCTTGTTGGAAGCCTCAAAGCAGAGCCTCGTAACGGTCGGCGCGTCGGTACACCGACGCGAAGCGATTCGCGAAGCGCTCTTGGCGTTGCGGGCGGCGGGCGTTTCCTCGCTCTTGGTCTTGCGCCGCGATTCGGCGCCGATTGATTCGATTGAGAGCCTGGATTTTCTGGCGTTCCTGCGCGATTGGGATCAATTGCTCCTGCGCAATATTCTGGAGTTGGGCGCGGATCGGGTGCCGGCCAAGTACCTCGCCGCTTTAGAAGTTGAAGCCCGTACGGAACTCAAGTGGTTTCAAGAGTGGCAAACGGCGGTTTCCGATCCGCGCATTCACCGCTATCCCGGACTGCCATGGCGGAGTTTCTTGCGCAAGGTCAACGCCGAAAATTTCACGTTTGCCGAACACCTCTTGATGGGCAGCCCGGATCTCGAACCTCGGATCGAAGTCTTTCTGGTCGGAAAGAAGAAGACGATTTGCGTGTTTCCAAAGAATTGGGGGAAACGATGAAAAACCGACCCATCCGCGTCCTGGTTGCCAAGCCCGGCCTCGATGGCCACGATCGCGGCGCAAAAGTTTTGGCGTCCGCACTCCGCGATGCCGGAATGGAAGTCATTTACACGGGCCTTCATCAAACGGCAGAGATGATCGCCAACTCCGCGGTACAAGAAGATGTGGATGTCATCTGCATCAGCATTCTCTCGGGCGCGCACAACCAAGTCTTCCCCGATATCCTAAAGCTGTTGAAAGAGAAGGGCGCCGCCGATATCCCGGTGCTGGGTGGCGGGATCATTCCCGCCAACGACATCGAGACCCTGAAAAAGCTGGGCGTGAAAGAGATCTTCACCCCCGGTTCTGCCTTGGGCGATATTACGAAGTTTATTCAAGCCCTGTCTTTGCGAGCGTAGCGAAGCAATCTCGCGCTCCGTCATTGCGAGGGCGCCCTGTCATTGCGAGGCGTAGCCGAAGCAATCTCGCGGCGCGCAGCGCCGCGGGTGGACCTCGCATGACAGGCTACTCCGGCGCCGGAGTGAATATCAGACAGCGCCGTAGCCAGCCCATATTCATAAATTGATAGTTGCACAAAGTTGTGCAATGCTCGGCTCGGTGACCAGGAAAGAGAAACTCGTCATCAAACGGATTAAGGCTGGTGAGTTCATTTTTACGTTGCATGCACGGGAGAGAATGAACGAGCGCTTCGTTTCCGAGATGGATATCGTGGAGGTAGCCAAAACGTTGCGGTCTATCAGGTATCAGGCCGAAAAAGATACTTTTCTTCTTTCGGGGCTAAGTACTTGGAAGGAAAAACTGACAGTAAGCGCGGCCTTGAGAGGACAGGTTATCATCGTAACGGTTTTTTTCGGGGGATAGAATATGCGAAAAACAACACTAAGACACTTTGCCGGTTTGACCTACCTAACGATCACCAATGTTCCGGTTAGGGAGACGGAATTTGGTGAAATTATCGATCTGAAACCGATGCTCTTGGAAAAGCTGGTCGCCGTGGCTTTGATCGAGAACAAAGTTCCTATTCGGGGGGCTGAGTTTCGAGTCATGAAAAGCGCTCTGGGACTTTCGAATGAGGCCATCGCCGACAAATTAGGCATCAGCCGAAATACGGTTCTAAAGTGGGGTAAGGAGGTCAGTAGTCGTTTGCCCGCTCCTTACGAGATGCTGTTTCGCGTGCTTACGGCGGAGTTACTCAAAATCCGGCTGAATGCCACGATCAAAGACCTTCGGGCGGAGGACAAGGCAAAAAAAATCAGTCTCGAAGCCGCTTAGTCTGTTTTCCGTCTAACCTGTCATTGCAAGGCGTAGCCGAAGCAATCTCACGGCGCGCAGCGCTGCGGGTGGACCTCGCATGACAGGCTACTCCGGAGCCGGAGTGAATGCCTTCACGTGCCGCTAAGTGCACCAATAGCGCGGGCTCATGTCTGGAGCCTAGGGCCTTGGAATGACTGGGCTACCCCGCCAATGAGCGAAAAGTGACAATTCTTGCGCTCTTCTGGGGGCAGGGCGATTTGTGCTATAAGCCACGCCACTCTTTAACTAGGGGTTGTGTGGGGATTTCGTTGAAAAGTCGTGCGTACGCCGGGGTGGCGCTACTGGTGCTGGGCCTGGGTGGGCCGGTGCAGGCGTCGGAGCTTTGGCAGCGCTGTGGGATGCTCGAAGATCCCTCGCGCGAGGCGACTCTTGCTGACGTTAAGCAACGTCCCTTTCTCCCGCCGCGTTCTGACCGGCCGCCGAAAGCGGGTTTCACATCGTCGGCGATTTGGCTCAAGTGCGAAATGGATGTGGCTCCGGGCGATTACATTTTGACCGTGGACCATATCTATCTCAATCAGGTCGATGTCTATCTCGATGAACAGGACCACGTCGCCGATCTCCGCTTTGGATTGGCGGTGCCATTGCGGGCCCCGGAGATCCCGTATTACGGGTATGCGGTTGGCATAACGGTGACGCCGCAAACGGCGAAGACGATTTACGTGCGGGCGATTTCCAATTGGCCGATCACCTGGCCGGCGCAGCTGGTTCCGAAGGATCAGTTCGTGCAGCAGCAGCGCGGCCTGGATTGGATGTTCGGCTTCTATATGGGCGTGATCCTCATCCTCATCGCCTACAACCTTTTCATCTATGTTTCGGTCAAAGACCCGGCGTACCTCTATTACATCGCCGCGCTCTTCTCGCTCCATCTGTTTTCAAATCTCGCGCAGTACGGATTGGTCCGGGCATTTGTCTTCCCGAATTGGACGTTCTTGCAGACACATGTCTTTTACTTCACCCATTTCTTTAGTGTGGCTTCGGTCTATCTTTTTGGTTCCCGTTTTTTGCAGTTTAAGACCATGGCGCCGCGGGCCGGGCGGTGGCTGCTGATCCCCGTGCTTCTAAACGGGGTCATTTTCTCGGTGGGTCTGTTCGCCGATACCTATGCGATCGACCTGGCGTTTCAGGTCAGTTCTTCACTCTTTTCTTACGGCATCTTGGGTCTGGCCGGAGTCTTGACGTGGCGAGGCCTGAAACAGGGGCGCTACTTTCTGGTCGCATGGAGTTTGTTGATTGTTTTCTGGATGATTACTTTCCTACGCATCGACGCCGTGGTGCCGCTCAACTTCTTCACGAGTTACTCGATCCTGTTTGGCGCGGCGCTCGAGGGTTTGCTTTTGTCCTTAGCGCTGGCCGATCGCCTCAATGAACTGCGGGCGGCTAAGGAAGCCGCCGAGATGGAGAGTCTGGCACTGGCCGAGAAGAACCGGGTGATGCAGCAGGTGACGCACGATATTCGCGCCCCGCTTTCTGCGTTGGAAGTGGCGATTGCGGGACCGAGTGAAGTGGATGAGGGCGGGCGGCTGTTGATTAAGCGTGCAATTGCGCGCATTCGCGACATCACCAACGATTTGAAAGGGCGCACCGCTACCGCGAACAGCCGAGTCGCAATGTCGATTCCCACGCTGGTGGATTTCATCGTCAGTGAAAAACGCATGCAGTATTCGTCCGTGCCCCAGATCGAAATCGACTGGCGTATCGAGCAAAAAGATCGCGCGATGTTTGCGCTGGTGGAAGTGGCTTCGTTTAAGCGTCTGGTTTCAAACCTGATCGACAACGCGGTGGAAGCGATGGGGCAGCGTGCCGGGACGATTCGGGTGCGGTTAGAAATCACTCCGACCCAGCACGTTTTGTCGATTGAAGACGAAGGGCCGGGCGTGCCGGATGCGGTGATGGCGAAGCTGGGGCGGGAGCCGGTGACGCTGGGTAAGGAAGGCACGGCTTCGGGCAGCGGCCTAGGTGTTTATCACGCGGCCACCACATTGCGGGGTTGGGGCGGGGACCTGCGCTACGAAAGGCGGGCCAAAGGAGCGCGGGTTTGTGTGCTTTTGCCGCCGGCGGAGTTGCCGACTTGGTTTTTGCCCGAGATCTATCTGCAGCCAAAATCGTTGGTGGTCGTCGTGGACGATGATCCGTTGCTCAAGCGTGCGTGGTCCCAGCGTTTGGAAGGCGTGGACGCCGAGGTGCTCTACTTCTCGACGCCGGAAGAGGTCTTGCGTTGGATTCCGACGTTGCAGACGAATCGCCCGATCCAATTCTTGGTCGACTACGAGTTTCGCAACTCCAAGCTCACCGGCTTGGACTTGGCGGATGCCTTGCGCGGCCGTGGCAATGTGATTCTCGCCACCAACCACTTCGATGACGAAAGTATTCAGGAGGGGTGCCAGCAGCGCGACATTCGACTACTCGCCAAATCGTTGCTGGGGATCATTCCGCTCACTGTGCGCGAAAGCGCGCTGGTGCTCATCGATGATGATAGACTCGTGCGCATGGCGTGGGAAATGGGCGCCCACCGTTACGTGGTGACGTTGTTGAGCTACGATAGTTTTGAGAGTTTTTGTCGCGATCGGGTGAATGTGCCGACACATTTTCCGATTTACATGGACGCAAACTTGCCCGGCGAAGCCCCGGTTGCCGATCGCTTGAAAAAATTGAAGCAGTTTGGGTTTAAGGACGTCTACGTCGAGACCGGTGAGAGCCCCGAAGCTTTTTCGGATCTCTCGGGGTGCAAGGGCGTAGTGGGGAAAGGTTTTCCGATTGCAAACTAAGGTCCGCAAAATCGGAAACGGCCCCCAAGCCGTGGTGATGGTCCACGGGTTCGGGAATTCGGCGATCATGTGGGTGCCCTTCATCTGGTCGCTGCGCGATCGGTTCACTTTCTATCTTCCCGATCTGCCGGGGTTCGGCAGCCACCGCGAAACTTTGCCCGAGCCGGGCGAAGGGGTGCTGGAACACTATTCCCGCTACGTGGCACAGGTCATTGAGGAGACGAGCGCCGCCGATGTGATTTTGGTGGGCTACTCCTTGGGTGCGTTGACGAGCCTGCAGCTGCATGCGTCGGGTGGCTTTCGCAAGGTGAGTCGTTATCTGCACATCGATCATTCGCCGTGCCCTCGGCGCATCGCCGGTTGGGATGGCGGAGTTCACCCCGAGCTCTGGGCGTTGTTCGAGGAAATTACGGCACTCGTCGAGAAAGATCCGGACCAGGCGCGCGTGAATCTGGATCAGCTGAAAGAACCACTGGCGACGCGCTACTTAAATCTTCTGGAGATTTTAGGGGAGAAGAGCATCACGTTGCCGGCGTTACGGGCAATTAATTCCATTTTGCACCGCGCTCCGGTGGTGAAGACGTTGGTGGCGGGTCGGGCGTCCTGGCCTTGGTCTTATGTCGTGATTCAGGGATATCTCAATGGGAACTACGATTTCCGCGAGTCGATCAAGTCGCTCTCGGTCCCTACGACGGTGCTCTCCGGCGGCCGCTCAGAACTCTTTGGACAATCCGCCGTGGAGATCATGCAAAAAAATCTCCCCAACGCGCGATTCGTGAAATTCACCCGCAGTGGCCACGACCTTGTCTTCAATGAGCCCCTTCATTTCGCCAAAGTACTAAAAGACTTTTTGACGTAGCTGTCTTTGCGAGGAGCGTAGCGACGAAGCAAACTCGCAGCGCTTCGCGCTACGGGATTGCTTCACTTCGTTCGCAATGACTGTCTGGATTCTTTGATCCAGGCGAGGCGGCGTTCGCGGCGTTCTAGGGCGGCGGCGTGGGCGGCTTTTTCCTCGGCGGTTTTGGGGGTGTCGAAAGCGGGGACTTTCTTGGGGCGGCCGAATTCGTCGATCGAGACGTAAGTGAGAAACGCATTCGTGGCGCGGCGGGTGTCGCCGGTGATGGCGTTCTCGGCGTCCACCAGCACTTCCGTTTCCATGGAGGTGCTACCGGCATAGGAAACATTGGCGACGATGCGCACGGTGTAACCGATTTTGATCGGCACGATGAAGTGCAAGTAGTCGATCGAGACCGTGACCACCGGCGTGCGGCAATAGCGCTGGGCCGCGATGGCGCCGGCGATATCAATCCACCCCATGACCACGCCCCCGAAGATCGTGCCCAGGGCATTGGTATGCGAGGGGAGAACCAGTTCGGTCATGATCACCGAAGAGCGATCGGAGTGGACGATAGGCGTCTTGGCCATTTTATTTCCTTACCGTGCCGAGTTGCCGAACGGAATTCGACTGCCGGGTCGCGCGGTTTCGTTGGTAAAAATCCACGTACTTGTTGTGTTGCTCGTACGTCGACGAAAAGACATGCTCCCCTTTACCATTGGCGACAAAATACAGGTAGTCGGTTTTCGCCGGGTTGACCGTCGCGCGCAGGGCGGGCAGTCCGACACTGGCGATCGCGCCGGGCGGTAGGCCGTAGATGGCGTAAGTGTTGTACGGTGTTGCCGTCTGTAGGTGTTTGCGGGTTAGGTTGCCGTCGAAGTTTTGAATTCCGTAAATCGTGGTCGGGTCGCTCTGCAAGCGCATCTTTTTTTTCAGGCGATTGTGGAAAACCGAGGAGATGAGTTCGCGTTCATTGGGCACACCGGTTTCTTTTTCGATGATCGACGCCAGCGTCACCAATTGCTCGAGCGACATTCCTTTATCGCGCGCCGCCTGGATCAAGGTTTGATCCACTTGGGTGAAAAACCGTTGGACCATGCGTTCCACGATCCGCTCTTCGCCATCAATGCGCGAGAAAGTGTACGTATCCGGATAGAGATACCCTTCCAACGTCGGCGCCTTGAGTTTGTATTTGATGGGACTCTTGCTCGACAGCACGATATCCAAAAACTTCTTCGGATCGGCCAGACGTTTGGCGGCCAGGATGCCGGCGATTTGGCGGGAGTTCCATCCTGGCGGAACCGTGATCGCGTGTTCAATGGGGCTCGTGAAGTAAAGCACCCCCACCGCGTTCAGCGGACCCATCCCCGTCTTAAACGCGTACTCTCCGGCTTTGACGCGGCGGTTTCCGCCGGTCGCGTAGACCAGAACTTTGAACAGAAAGGGGCTAGTGAGGACCCCTTGTTCATGGAGCAGGGTACCGATTCGACTCACGGCCACGCCGCGGGGAATCAAAACTTCTCTCGGCTCACCGCCGGCACCCCGAATGACCGAGAAGGTCGCGAGAAAAGCCACGAAGAGACCGAAAAAAAATACCCAGGTGAGCACGCGTGAGAACATGAAGGCTTCTCCGGGTTTGACGCAGTGTTAGCTCATTCTACCACAGGGGCCTTGGCGCTGCCCCTCCGCCGGGTAGGGCGTTCCGTTCACAAAGGGGGACAAGGCGCCTCGGCCCGACCTTGAATCCGGTGCAACCAATCCAAGAAAAGGAAGAGGTCGGTTTCTTTGCCGTGGATGCCGACTGAGACGATCAGCTTGTCCAAACAGGCGAAGTGCCGTCCGATATAATCCTCCATCATGGCTCTGCGCGTGGGAGAGGGAGGCATCTCAATCAGTTCCGTAATCACCACTCGGAAGGGCGCGAGTCGGTAGATTTTATCCTGCGTCGCGGCGGAAGCCATCTCCAAGAAGTGCTCCGCCCGCGATCCGGAATCTTCCACCATGTGAGCTTCTCGGTGGGGGTTGCGTCGCACAAAGTCTCGCTTCAAGCTGACATTTAGGGTCTCGTGCAAAAGGACCATTCGCCGAAGGATCTGGGTGCCTTCGAGATCGGCATGGAGATAGATTTTGGGAAGGCTTTCTTGGTCGCCTTCGACGAGCTTGGTCGTTGCCGCCCAGGCCTGAGCCAAGAGGTCGTCCGGAACCTCTCCCAACGTAGAAGGTAACGCACTCAATCCCCGCAGCTCAACCATATGCATGGCTGAGACTGCACGGCAACGGTTTAGGTGGCGGGAGTGGGGAGCCAGCGGCGGAACGCCCAGGTCATTTCCAGCGCGGACGGGAAGCGATGGAGCAGGCCGCGTTTCAAGATTCGGTCTTGCGGATTGAGTTTGGTAAACCAGCGCTGCGCATCGCCGCCGCTTAAGATTCCGAGCGAGCGTACATTGAGTGCGCGAGCCAGATGCAACGGGCCCGAGTCCACCGCCACGACGCCATCGAGCCGCTGCAGGTAGGCGCCGAGCGTGCGGAACGTGGAAGGGAAACAAAGCTGCACCCGATCGGGTTGATAGCAACGCTCACGCAAGACTTCCATTTGGGCGCAATCCGACGGCGCTCCGAAAAGAAAAAGGCGGGCGGCGTTGGGGACACGTGTCGCCTGGGGCAAAAAAGATTCCCACCGCTGCATGGGGTGCGATCGGTTTTTCAACCCCGCAAACGGGCAAAAGCCCAACCACAAACCGTTTTTTTCGCCCATCAGTTTCAGGGCTTCGCGGTGATCTTCGGCGGTGAGTTCGGGCGCGGTGGCCACGGATTCCAAGCGCGGGACTAGGTCAGCCGCAAACGCCTGGGATAAGAGCAATGCGATGTTTAAAGTCTCGTCGCGTTTCGCGGGCGAGTTGCGCGGCAGCTTTAAGAGATTCACCGTTTCGGAAAGCCGGGTGTCCTTCAAGCTTAGGGCATATTTTTCCGTGGCCTTGAAAAGTGCGAGCAGGCGGTCCGTCTCTTCAAAGGGATCGCAGAGCAGGCTGACGACCCGAGAAAAGGCCGGTGGCAGGCCATGGTGGGCTAAGTGCGTTTGGAGGACTTCGGCCTTCAGTAAGCTCCAATGCGGCGGTAGGCGGTGGATCCGAATTCCCGGTTCAGTTTCGAAAAGCGACGCGTTGTGCGCCGAAACCAAGACGTGCAGATCGAGCTTCGGCGCGGCGGCTTTGAGCGCGCGCAACGCGGGCAACGTCTTGATCGCATCGCCCGCCTTATCGTGGCGAAGCAGCAAACACGGTCCACTCATTAAGTCTCACTCCGGGGCAGAGACTTGGGCAGGTGGTTCGCGTCCCACGGGATAAGCCGCTGGGTCGATGCCACGGGGTAAGTGCATTGCTGCCACGCCAGACTCCCCAAGGGGCGAGAGTTTCCACTCTTCTTCAAACCGCCCCGCGGAAGCCGGTAGGTTTCGGTGTGGGTGGGCCGATTCCAGTGAAGCGTTCCCACACGCACACTTTCACCGATGCGGTGAAAAATATCCCGGCTCTGCGAATAAACCGAAGCAACCAAGCCGTGCTGAGAGAGGTTGAGGATCTCAATCGCTTCATCCACGTCTTCGACCGAATACAGGGCGACGTTGGGTCCAAAGATTTCGCTCTTTTGGTAAACGCTCTTGGGATCCGCTTTTTCTACGCGGTGGATGGATGGCGAAACATAATGCCCCTTCGGATTTCGCTCCAGAGATTTGCCGCGCATGATTTCCTCGCAGCCTTCACGCACCGCAATCCCTTGGTAGCGAATATAATTCTCTACCGCTTCGTCGTTGAGCAGTGGTCCCATGAACGGGGTTTCGGTCGAAGGGTTGTAGCCGTAACCGACCGAACACTTCTTCGCCAGCGCGTGGAAGTCCTTTTGAAAACGGTCGACCAAGGTTTTGTGGACTAGGACGCGGCTGGCGGTGGTGCGGCGTTGGCCGGTGGTCAAAAAAGCGGAAAGCAACGTCTCGTGCAACGCTTGAGTGTAGTCGGCGTCATTCCAAATCAGAATCCCGTTCTTGCCCACCATATCGAGCACGACAATCTTGTCGTAGTCGGACGAGGTTTGCTTTTTGATCTTCAGTCCCGTTTCGTACGACCCGGTGTACAGCACGACCTGAATATCGGGGTGCGAAACCAGGCGCCGCGACACTTCCGCATCGCCCTGAATGAGATTGAATACGCCCGCGGGAATCTGGGCATCGTGCATCATCTCGGCGATGAATTGCCCGACGAGCGGCGCGTGCCGTGAGGCTTTCAAGACCACGGTGTTCCCGTAAGCCAATGCGGGGATGAGATGCAGGTGCACATCGGAAACCGGCGAAATGCCCGGGGCCACCACCGCGACAATCCCGCGGGGGTAGTGCATCACGCGAGTTGCGATCCCGTGATTGTCTTGGTCGGTGCTGTACTCCAGCGGCGCGGTCTTGGCCGAGTCGAGGTAATACTCAATCGCGATCAGCGTCTCTTCCACTTCGTCGCGGGCTTCCCAGAAAGGCTTCCCGGTTTCAAATGAAACGAGCTGAGCCAATGCATCGGCGCGATCCGACATCACCGAACGGTAATGCGAAACGGCGGCGAGCCGATCGGAGAGCAGCATGCGTCGCCAAGCGGGAACGCCGCGTTGGGCGGCCAAAACCGCTTCGTTCACATGTTCATAACTAAACGGGCATTTCACCGCGGGAGAATCGAGGTCGCCGGGATTGCGACTGAGAATCTCTCCATGACTTTCATTGATGCCGACGAAATGTCCCAGAAGGTAGCTGCCACGGTACTGGCGTTGCGGAATGTTCATAAGACAAAAGCTACTAGGAAAGCGGCATGGCGTAAACGGTATCGCCACCTTCCAATTGCAAAAGCTCCATGACGGCTTTCGGGAGGTGGGCGGCGCCACGTGTCACTTCAATCGGGCTCTGGCACGCCACAAACCGATTCTTGTTGAGGCTGCCGAGGAGCATGGGTTCTTTGTTTTTGCGTTTCAGCGGTTCGCGTCCAACACGCAATTTCTTCGTGTCGCGCATGATGGTGATCTTGTCGGTCTCCGCCCAATAGTGAGGCCCGCCGTCAAACGGGTCGATGTGCTGCTTCCAACGGAACCCGATTTTCTCCAGCATATGCTTCACGGGCTCGGTCGCTTCACCCACTTTTCCGATCGCGTCGCGGGCCTCGCCGGGCAGCAGGCAAGTGTAGATTTCGCCCTTCGGGAAAAGGCTCGTGACGAACTCTTTATTCTTGCGCGAAAGCACATCCGCTTCGGGGTACGACAGGTTGGTAAATTTTCGGCCCAAGCTTTCCCAGAGCACGCTTTCACCGTTTTCGGTGAGCGGTGGCATGAGTTCGGAAAGTACGCGGTCCTTGAAAAGGCGGCGGCGCATCTTCATAAAGAGAAAACGCGCGAAGGAAAGCTGGCGCCCGAGTTTGGCCGCGTGCCCGCGATATTGGGGGTTGAGAACGAGCCCACCAATTTCGGTCGGGCCGTCTTCGTCAAAGCGCATGCGCAAAACATTGTGGATGATCCCGCTATGGATCGTTTCCGAATACTTTTGCACTTCTTTCAGTTCAAAATACATATGCGGCTCGGTGGGATCGCCGTGGCGGGCGATGATCATCGAGCTGCCAATGATATTGCTGGTCAACACATCTTCTAAAACAAAGATGTATTCGCGGGCGAATTTGTCTTCGATTTCTCCGTTGAAGGAATCGATGGAGACTTGGATCTTGTGTTTCAAGATGTCCCGATCGTCCGGGAGATTGATGAAATAGACCTCCTGGCTCAGGGCAAAAAGCCCTTCCAGATCTTCTTCGCGTGCGCTGCGAACAATAAAACCCGGCTCCATTTTCAACGCTCCTCCCAGGGGCGTTCTAAAAGTTCTTTGTAGAATCGTGTCGCCACTCGGATTTGATTCAGACGGTTGTGTTCGTTCGGTTTGTGCACATTCCCCACGCTGATCCCCGGACCGAAGACAATCGCTTGCGCCCCGTTCTGGTGATAGACCGCGGCTTCGGTGCTCGAGGCCTTCGTCTTTTTCACGGGTTTCACCCCGCAGTCCTTCAAAGCGGCAGAGGCCGCTTTCATCAAGGTATTGTCTTTGTCCCCGGCGAGCGGCAGGTCCACGGTGATCTCCACCCATCGGCCCGACTTCGGCAAGAGGGGAATGAGTTGGGCCTTCACCTTTTGAGGATCGATCCCGGGAAGCGTGCGTAGATCAAAAGTTAGCTCCACTCTCCCGGACAGCGTCCGCGCTAAGTTCCAACTCAAGGTGGTGACCGAGGGCGAAAAGCGTGAGTCTCGCGTCTTGCGCAGCGCTTTCTCGAGGCCTTGAACGGCCTGGACAAAGTCGAGAAGCTCCTGGGTCGCCGTGCCGGTTTCGGCAACCAAGCTGGCCCGGCTGGACTCCGGCACCCGGTTGGAATTCGTCCCGGCTTCTAAAGACACCATTCCCCAACGCTTGCGCCCGATTTCCTGAAAGGCTTTCGACAACGCATTCACCCCCAATTGCGGCGTGGAGCTATGGGCGGCTTTGCCGCTCCAGTCCTTAGTAAAGTCGGGTTTCGCGGTCTCGAGCGGCAGGGAGGCCGTCCCAATCACGTGGCCTTTGTGGGCGTAAATCAATTCCAAGTCAGACGGCTCGCCGACGACTGCGTACTTAGGAGTGACTTGCTTGTCGGCAAAGAGCATTTGGACGCCGACTAGGCCGCGTTCCTCGCCGTAAGTCCCTACCAGGGCAAAGGGGCGCTGCACATTTTTGGCGTGGCGCATCGCCCAGAGCTTACAGAGGAAATCGATTTTCACGTCCGCCGTGCCCAGACCATAGACTCGGCCGCCGACCCAGGTCGCCTTGAAGGGATCGTTCCCGGTCTTGGTCCAGTGCCGGGTATCGCCCCCGGAAACCGTGTCTAAATGGGTGTTGAAAAGGAGGAGATCGGGGTGATCGGGGCGTTGGTTAAAAGCAATCAAGTTAAAGAAATCCTGCCCATTCTCCCGCACCCGGTGTTCCAGGATTTTCAGCCCACTCTCCTGAATGAGGGGGGTGAGAAAGGCGACCACCTCGGCATTGCTGCGCTGGGTTTCGCTATTGATCCCGATAATCCGGTCAATCCAATGAGTGGGAAAGAGTTCCATGCAAGGGGACTAGGAGTATCGTGCCCTCATAAACATTGTCAAAACCCGCCTCAAGGCATTGAATTTGTGCCTAAAACTGCTTCCCGCCTTGTGGCGGTCAAGCGTGCTGTGGTAATCGTCAACCGACTTTTGAATGACCGCGTCACTGGGACGCTTTCATCCAGGGGTCTTCGCAAAGGACCGCGGTGTCGGATCGAATCAAAGGCTGGCCTGAGCTCAAGGAGCAGGTGCAGAAACTTCTGCATTACGACTTCAAAGACCCCTCCCTTTTATGTGAAGCCCTCACCCATTCCTCCTTTTCCAATGAAGATCGCAAACTGAATCCCACCCTAGCTGCGTTTTCGGACAATGAACGCCTCGAGTTCCTCGGCGACGCCGTGATTGGACTCGTCGTGGCGGAATTGCTCATGGAGCGGTTCCGCGAGGCCTCCGAAGGGAAGCTTTCGCGATGGCGCAGTTACCTCGTGAGCCGACGGCACTTGGCCGAAATCGCGGCTGAATCCCGGCTGGGAGAGGCGATTCTTTTGGGGCAGGGCGAACGCCGCACCGGGGGTGCGGAAAAGCGCTCGATTTTGGCGGCGGCGTTGGAAGCGATCGTGGGCGCGGTCTATTTCGATGGCGGCCTCGAGGCGGTCACCCCGCTTCTGCGCCGACTCTTTCACCACGCGTTGGAACAGCTGGCTTTGCACCCCCACGCGCCGGTCCCCAGCCTCGACAACAAGACGTATTTGCAGGAAGTGACCCAGTCTCTGTATAAATCGACCCCGTCCTATCGATTGGTAGAGGCTTGGGGGCCGGAACATGAGAAGACATTCCGCGTAGAGATCCTCGTGGACGGTCGCTTCATGGGCACCGGCGACGGGCGGAGTAAGAAAGAAGCCGAACAGCGGGCGGCCAGTCTCGCGCTCGAAAGCTTGGAACGCGAGCGCAAAGAGCCGCCCCCGGAGATGCAGTCATGAATACGGAATTTCGCAGCGGGTTTGTAGGAATTGTGGGTCCCACCAATTCTGGAAAATCGACTTTGATGAATGCGCTGCTGGGGAAGAAACTCAGCATCGTTTCGCCGCGCGCACAAACGACCTACCACGGCATCCGCGGGATTGAGACCACGCAAGAAGAACAGGTCATTTACGTCGATACCCCCGGGTTTCAACGGGGACGTGAATCCATCGCCCGCCTTTTGAATCGGGTGGCGGACAACAATGCCAAAGATTGCGACATGTTGATCTGGGTTTTCGATGCCTCGTCGAAAAACGTCCCGCGCCAGATCGATCAATTGAAATTGCGCATCGGCCAGAAGCCGCCCGAAAAGTCGCTCTGCCTCTTGAATAAGGTCGATCTGCTCCCGAAGACGGCGCTTTTGCCGATGTTGGCCGAGATTGGCGCGATGGGATTGTTTGGGGAAATCATCCCGATCTCCGCCCGTAAAGGCGACGGGCTCGATCGCATCACGCGCTTTTTGAAGCCCAAACTCCCGCCGGGTCAGCACTGGTACGCGCCGGGCGAGATCACCGACCGGCCGAAAGACTTCGTGCTCAGCGAATTCATTCGGGAGAAAATCTACCGCGCCACCCGCCAGGAAATTCCCTACTCGGTTTGGGTGGAGATGGAGAATTGGCCCACCGAAGAAGCGAAGGTTCCTACGTACCACGCCATCTTGCATGTCGATTCGGAATCGCGGCGGGGGATTTTGATCGGCAAGGGCGGCGAGATGCTCAAGCGCATCGGTACGGAAGCGCGCAAAGAAATCGAAGCTTTCTTGGGGCAACACATCTGCTTGAAGCTGCACGTGCAAGTGCAGCCGAAATGGCGCGAAGACGACCGTCACATCAAGAAGTACCTGGAGCTGGAATAAGTGGAAAAGCAGGTTCTCATCGTTGGCCGACCCAACGTCGGCAAGTCGAGTTTGCTCAACGCACTCTTGGGCTACCGGCGTGCGATCGTTTGGGACGAACCGGGAACCACGCTCGATAAGGTCAGCGAAAAGGTGAATTGGGATGGCACCGCCTTTTATCTCGTCGATAGCCAGGGGATCTTTTCGGAAAAGGATTCCGAGATTCTGTCGCAATTAATCGCCGAGGCGGATCTTTTCTTGTTCGTGGTGGACGCGATTTCCGGTCCCACTCCCTTCGATCTTTGGATCGCCTCCCAATTGAAAGCCACGCGCAAGCGGGTGCTGCTGTGCGTGAATAAGGTAGAGTCTAAGCAAGCCCACTCCGAAACCGATTTCGCCGAATTGGGCTTCGATGAGACGCTCAGCATTTCGGCGGCGCACCGATTCAATTTTTCGGCACTTAAGACCTGGGTACGCTACGCGGTGGGTTTGCCCCCGGTAGCGGCCGACGCGGAAACCGAAGCCGACGCCGAAGAATGGTCGCGCAAAACCGCGGTGACCGAAGGGGAAGCCCCGCTTTCCATCGCGCTGATTGGGCGCCCCAATACCGGCAAATCGACTTTGATGAATCGGCTTTGCGGCGCGATGGTTTCGCGCGTGAGTCCGCAACCGCTTACTACGCGCGATCCGGTGAACTGGGAGATGGACACCCCGCAGGGTCGGGTCCGCATTATCGACACCGCCGGGATGCGCCGTCCGCGCAGTGAGAAAAGTTCCATCGAGACCTTTTCCATCCAAGCGTCGACGCGCATGATGCGGCAGGCGGATGTGGTCTTTTTGTTGATCGGCAGTGCGGAAGGCGTCACCGATCAGGATGTGCGGCTTTTGAATTTGATTGTGCGCGAGGGCCGCCCGACGGCGGTGCTTTTGAACTTCTGGGATTGCCTCGGCAGCACGGAGCGCAAGCACTTCGTCGATGGCACGGATTTCAAGAGTTACTTGGAAAACTTTCACCTGCTGCCCATCAGCGGACTCCAAGGGTTCAATACCAAGGAAATCTTGCCGCTGGCCTTCCGATTGTACAAACAAGCGCAAAAGCGGGTGAAGACCTCCCATCTGAACGAAATCGTCGAGAGGTTTGTCGCGAGCAACCCGCCCCCCACCGCCGGACGGCAGAACTTCAATATTCTTTACGCGAGTCAGGTGCGCGTGGATCCGCCGACGTTCGTGTTCTTCATGAACCGCGAAGGCAATATTCCCAAGAGCTACCGCACCTACCTGGAAAAAAAGCTGCGCAGCCGCTTGGGCTTCAAGGGGCAGGCGATTCGCGTTTTATTCCGGGGCGAGAAACCCCGGTCGGCCAAGACGGCGCGGATCAGTGCAAAGCTGGGTTCTCGTCCGGGGGCGCGTTCGAAATCTCGGTCCGGAGCGCGTTCGGGTGCGCGCCATTAAAGTCCGTAATCCCTTCAAAATCATTCTGTCGGAGTGCTTCGTACAAAACCACCGCCGCCGCTTGCGCTAGATTCAAACTGCGCACGAGGTGCGTGCGCATGGGAATTTTCAAGAACCGCGCCCGCTCGGTTTGGTGCAGGTGATCGGGTAGGCCTTGTGTTTCGCTTCCCAAAACGAGGTAGCTGCCCGAAGGAATGGGCGTGTCGTACATGGGTTTTTCCGCTTTCTTGCTGAGGAAAAACAGATGTTCGGGATTTTCCGATGCGAGAAAGGCTTCCCAGTTTTCGTGTTCCGCAATGTCCACGTACTCCCAGTAGTCCAGCCCGGCGCGACGCACGCGGGCGGCGTCGATTTGAAAACCTAACGGGTGAATGAGGTGCATCTTGGCGCCGGTGCAGGCACAGAGGCGGGCGATCGAGCCCGTGTTCTGTGGAATCACGGGCTGGTAAAGCACGAGATGAAACATCAGATCGCCCCCGGGCAACGCGGGGTGAGGGCAAACTTGGTCGGGGGAAACAGCCAAAATGGAATCAGCAGCAGCTTGGAATAGAGGGGACGTTTCACGGTTCTCCTGGACACGTTTTTCTACAGTTGCGCTTCAATAGCAAGGATTCTAGCTTGGGGGCGATGACTCCGTCCAAGTCCGTACATATCAAGACATTCGGGTGCCAGATGAATGTCTACGACTCCGACCGGATGCTGAATTCGCTTCGGGCGAGCGGCTATACCGTGGAGCCCAATCTGGCCGCAGCGGACGTGGTTTTAATCAATACCTGCAGTATCCGCGACAAGTCGGAACATAAGGTTTTGAGTCTGCTCGGGACGTTGAAGCCGCTAAAGGACAAACGCCCGGAAATGGTGATCGGGGTTTCGGGTTGCGTCGGCCAGCGCATGGGCCGGACTCTCTTGCAACGGGTGCCCCACCTAGATTTGGTTCTGGGTCCCGATAGCATCGACCGGATCGTGCCGTTGGTGGAAAACGCCCGGGGCGGCGGCGCCCGTGCGGTCGATACCCAAATGGATGCGCCGGGCCGCAATTACTCACAACCCGCACATGTCCAAGAGGCCAAGGTCAGCGAATTCTTGACGATCATGAAGGGCTGCGACCATTTTTGCACCTACTGCATCGTGCCCTTCGTGCGCGGACGGGAAAAAAGTCGCACCATCGCGGAAGTGACTAGCGATGTCCGCCACCTGGTGGCAAAGGGAACCCGGGAAGTCGTCTTCCTGGGGCAGAACATCAACACCTACGGAAAAGGCACGAGCGAGAATCTCGCGCAATTGATTGAGGCGGCCGCGGCGATCGACGGCCTGGAACGCATTCGTTACGTTACTTCGCACCCGCGAGACCTAGGAATGGACCTCATCGCGCAATTCGGTTCCATTCCAAAGTTGTCACCCGCTCTGCACCTGCCGTTTCAATCGGGCAATAACCGCGTCCTGAAACGCATGTCGCGGCTCTACACTCGCGAGCAGTACCTGGAGAAGGTAGCGGCGCTGCGGGCGGCGCGTCCCGATATCGCGCTTTCGACCGACGCGATTGTGGGTTTTCCCGGTGAAACGGAAAGCGAATTTGAAGACACGCTGACGCTCATGCACGAGGTAGGGTTCGCCAATGCCTTCATGTTTAAGTATTCCCCGCGGCCCGGCACGCGCGCGTTTGCTTATGAAGACACCCCGGTTCCGGAAAGTGTGAAAGAAGCGCGCTTGAAGCGCCTGATGGATGTCGTCTATCCCGGCATCGGGGCGTACAATGCTTTGACCCTGGGGCAGAAATTGCCCGTGCTCGTGGAATCGCTCGATAAGAAGGGCGAGTTTTACATCGGGCGCGATCCGCACGGGCGGTTGGTTTACGTGCTCAATGGCGGTGCGGCCTGTCAGGGGAAAACGGTGGATGTGGAAATCACGGAAGCCAATGTCACAAACTTAAGAGGTTACTATGTCGGAGCTCCCCGTATTGACCGGGGATCTGAAGCGCGACTACCCGCACCGGTTTCAGTCGCCTAAGATCGACCCGTCCGCTTGGATCCTACCCGGCGCCCAGGTTTGGGGCGATGTGCACGTCGGCAGAGAGAGCAGCATCTGGTTCAACTCGGTCGTGCGCGGCGATGTGAACTTCATTCGCATCGGGGAACGCAGCAATGTGCAAGATCTGAGCATGATCCACGTTTCCTACAAAGCGAGTCCGACGATCATCGGGAACGATGTGACCATCGGCCACACCGTCACTTTGCACGCTTGCACGATCCGGGATTTCGTTTTGGTGGGAATGGGCAGTGTGATCCTCGATGACGTCGAGGTCGGGGATTTCAGTATTATCGGTGCGGGAAGTCTGGTCACCGCCAAGACGAAGATTCCGCCCGGTTCCATGGCCTTCGGCCGCCCGGCAAAAGTGGTGCGGGAGTTGACGGAAGCGGAGCGCGAGAAAATTCAGTTCAACGCGCGTCACTACGTAAATCTGGCGAAATCGTATAGTTCTGTAGCCGCCAAGCGGCCTTCTTAAGCTGAAACACGACCGCCACTAGGCAGAGGAAGATGAACGTCGCGGGCCGCAGAATGGCCACCGAATTGATCGCACTCACGGCGTAGATCAATAGGCCAATCAGCAGCGGAAAGGCTAGCTGCTGGAAGCGGTAGGCGATGAGGCGCGGCATCTTCAGGCTGAACTGCGCCGCCGGCAGCAGATTGTGAATGGAAAAGGGCGAGAGCAGAATCCCGGCCAGAATTCCATCCAGCAGCGCCGCCTTCACTAACGGCACGCTTGCTGCTTTCATCAACGTCATAAAGAGCGGGAAAAAGGCCACCGCGAAATTGCCGGTGATAAACCCGAGGCAAAGTCCGGAGAGGAAAGTGAAAAAGACCACCCCGGTGGGATGGATGCGTGGGTCAAAGAGAAGCAGCGCCAGGTCAGTCACGGAAAGCTGGTGGCTCAAGACGCTGATCACCGCGGCGGTGAGTAGGGCTGAGCCCCACTTGAAGGTATCCAACGACACCCGCTTCCAATTCATGTGCAAAGGCCAAATCAATTGGCTTGAGACTAAGGCAATCCCGATGCGCGTGAGGGTCGGAACGGTGTCCCAGGCCGGGAAGTGAAATGCGGCGGCCTCCGAAACGGTGACAAAGAGCAACGTGCGCCAGAAGGCGGGTAAGCGCCAGGAGATGGGCTCACGTTTCGGGCTTTCGTGCTCAAGCAGCATGAACAGCAGGGTGCCGAAGGTGAAGTACCGGGGCAGGGAAAGGCTTTCGACGACCGACGCCTTCCAGTCCGCCTGGGAGAGCGAAAGCAGGTACAGGCTCATCGCGATCGCGGCGACTTGCGCGGTGAAAAAAGGCGAAAGGCGGGTGACCGCACCACGGAACGGCGCGAGCAGGGCGCCCGATACGGTGAAGGCGGCTGGGTTCCAAAGGCCGATCGTTCCCAATACGGCGCGGTTGATCCAGCGTCCCTCGGAGGTCGGCGTGCCGAGCGGGGGCGACTTTGGCCGGCGGGTACGACCGCGGCAAAGGGCGGCCCAAAAGAGAATGAGGTAGAGGCCCAACCAGCTCTGCTCTCCGGTGAGCGAGGTCTTGACCGCGCGGCCCACGGACTCGAGGAGCAGGATCAGGTTCGCCCCGCAGAGCATGAAGATGTAGCTACCGATGGTAGCGGCGATTCCCCAGCGACGGAATTCAAAGACGAGTGCCAGCAAAAAGACGAGGAGCGGAAGCAAGACCAGCGGCCGTGGGAAATCGACCGCGAAGTGTGTGTCAGCGATGGGTTGGCTATCGAACCCGCGGATTTGGAGATGAAAATCGTAATAGCTGCGCAGGCGCAGGCGAGTGGCCTTGGCGTGTTGGGCGACCAGAACGCATTCCGCGCCGGTCTCCAACTCGCGGCTGGGCACCGGGAGGCGTTCCAGAATGTGTTTTTCCAGGGGCGTGGCCGAACTCGACTCCAAGGAGCCGCAGTTTTCCGCCACCAGTTCCCGCAGGCGCATATCGCTCTGGATGAGGGGGCTGAGTTTGTGCAATGCGAACTTCAGGTCGTCGACCGGAAGGGCATTCAAAATGACACCGCACGCCAGAACGCTGACAAAGAATCCGAAATTGAATTTCATGTGATAAAGAAATTATATCAGCATGAAAGGCTTATTTCAGTCCCGTGACGGCACCTCTATTTACTACGAAGTGAGTGGTACGGGGCGTCCGCTGCTTTTCTGCTATGGCCTGCTGTGTCGTCGCGATCATTGGCGACGCCAGCTCCCGCACTTCGCTCCCAACTACCAAACCATCTTGTTTGACTACCGGGGCCACCAGCGCTCGGCGATGCCTAAGAACGATCGCAACCTCACCTTGGAATGGTGCGCGCGGGATATCCAGGATTTGATGAATTTCCTGGGGGTCGAGGAGGTCGCCTGTTTGGGGCATAGCGTGGGCGTGCCGATTTTGAGTCACCTGGCCCTGATGGAGCCTGAACGGGTGAAGGCGAATGTCTTTGTCTGCGGTTCGGTCCACAACCCTTTCCAGCAAATGCTTTTCACCGACAAGCTGGACCCGATTTTCGAGTGGGCGGCCCGATTGAATGAAACGAGCCCGGCCATGGGGGATTTTTTCTGGCGCCGTTTCACCGGTCGGCACCTGTTCGCCGAGTGGATGGCCTCCCAACTGGGGTTCAATCCCGACGTGGCGCGCTCGGAAGATGTCCAAAGCTACTTGCAGGGCGTGCGCGAAACACCGGCGAATGTTTTCTTTCGGCTCATGCGCGATTACCGTGGAGTCGATCGGCGTCCGTTGTTGGAAAAATCCCGGATTCCGACTCTCGTGGTGGCCGGCGATGAAGACTGCATTACGCCGATCCCGGTGCAAGAAGCCATCGCGCGCTTGCTCCCCTGCGGCGAGTTGGAGAGAATTCCGGGGGGAAGCCATAATGCGCATATGGATTTTCCCGAGTTAGTGAACGAACGTATCGAAAGCTTTCTGCGAAGGGCGGGCTACTCAGCATGAAAAAACTTGGTCTTTGCGAGCGTCGAGGGCGTGGTCATTGCGAGGGCCGAAGGCCCGAAGCAATCCCGCAGCGCTCCGCGCTGCGAGCCCGCTTCACTTCGTTCGCGGTGACATTGCTGGTCACGGCGTGCTCGCACCAACGCGTTCTGGAAAGTCCGATCCACCCGGTGGATGCGGGGATGTTCTGGCGCGATCAAGCGGTTCGGCGCGGCTTTCTGACTTCGTTTTCGGGCAAGCTGAAGATGAGTTACGACGGCAAAGACCAGGAGGTTTCGGGGAAGGGTCGCATCGTCGGGCGGGCGCCAAACGGTTTTCGCGTGGAGTTGCGCGATCCGATCGGTCGCTTGCACTATGTGCTCGTGCAAAAGGGCACGCAATTTGCCGTCCACTACCCGCGCAACAAGCAGGCGGTGAAAGAAGCGGTGGGCGGGAAAGCTTACTTCAAGAAAGTGCTGGGTAAGGACCTGGTCTTTTCCGACCTCGCGCTCGTTTTTGCCGGCGTGGTGCCGGCCAAGTGGGACAAGGCCAAGTTTGAAAGCTGGGAATGGGACAAGAGCAAAGGCGCTTTCCGTGGGATCGCAAAGCAGGGCGATGAAACGCTGACCGTCTGGGTCGATTCCGGCAACGAATCCCTTCAGGCGCTGGTCTGGGAAGCCGGCGGCGATAAGGTGGAAGCGACGTACCAGGACTACGACAAATGCTGTGAAGGAATGCGCGGGAGTTTTGCGTTGGGCTACGAAGCCAAGGTGACGTTGCCTGGTCAGGACACCGCGATGGAAGTGGTTTGGGAATCGCTCAAACGCCAAGACATCCCGGTGGCGGCATTTGATTTTCAACCGGCCGCCGGTGATCGCGTGGTCGAGATCCGTTAGGCGGCGTATTTTTCTTTTAGCGATGTGATGTGTTGGAGCAGGGCATTCTCGTCGGAGACAAAGAAGCCTTTGTCGCGGATCGCCAGAACCTTCTCGGCGATGAGGTCCTTCAAGCAGCCGCTTACTGTTTCGAGATCGATGCCGGTGGCGGCATGAATGCTTTCCGCCGAAACGTGGATTTCAATCCCCGCCCCCGACGTTTTTGAATGGTGTTCGCAAACGAACATTAGGTATTGGGCAATGCGCTCAACCGAGTTTGGGGTTTGGAGCACGCCGATCATCGCATTGGCGCGGTCGAGGCGTTCCACGACCACCTGCAATAGTTTCAGCGAAAAGTCGGGAATTTTCGTCGCAATCGCCTTGAGGCTCTGGGAGTCGAATTCCAAGGCCACCGTTTCCGTGTCGGCAATCGCGGTAAAGGCGCGCCGGTACGGAGCGCTCACACACAAGGCCTTCTCGCCGACGATTTCGCCGGGTCCGAGGGTGGCGATGACGCGCTCGCTCTGGGCGATTTTGTGGGTCAGTTTCACGCTGCCCTCGACCAAAATGTAGAGGGTGTTCCCCTTGTCATTCTGTTTGAAGAGCGTCGTCCCGGCCGGGATTTGAATGGTGAAACGGTTAAGAACGCCGTCTTTGATTTGGTCGAGTTTGAACATTTTGTCTTTGCGAGGGCCAAAGGCCCGAAGCAACCCCGCGGTTACGAGCTTATCGGTCCTAATGCAGCGAGTCTTTAGCACGTGGGTCATGGAAAAAAGGTTAAGCTTTCCGCACAAAGGCCGATGAGCATCTGGAGCCTCTTTGCATGGAAAAGATCTTAGTTATCGATGACAACAAGGACTATCAGTTCTTGATCCAGTCGTGCCTTTCCCCGGATTTCAAGGTAGTTATCGCCGATACCGGGAAACAGGGCGTGCAGCTGGCAAAGGAACATAAGCCTGACCTCATCTTGCTGGATATCTCGCTGGGCGAGATTGACGGCTTTGAGGTTTGCCACCTTTTGAAGGGGCAGAAGGAAACGGCGGCCACGCCGGTGATCTTCCTTTCGTCGCGCAGCGACGCCCATAGCAAAGTGATGGGGTTTGACCTCGGGGCGGATGACTATATCCAGAAGCCTTTTGAAGCCGACGAGCTCAAGGCGCGTATCCGGGTTCGCATCAAGCAGAATCAAGCTCGCAAAGATGGTTCACCGACTTTTGAACTGCAGGGCTTGCGCATCGATTTCCTCGGCCACCGCGTTTACATCCAGGACAAGGAAGTGGCCTTTTCCGCCTTGGAGTTCAAGCTGCTCTCGTTCTTCGTCCGCAATCCCGACCGCGTTCTGAGTCGGGAGAAGATCCTCAATAACGTTTGGGGCGTGGACACCTTTGTTACCGACCGGGTCGTCGACTCCCATATCCGCAGCATTCGTAAGAAGCTCGGGCCGTTCAAGGATCACATCGAATCCATCTACGGCGAAGGCTATCGCTTCAATCCGGGTAGTATTGCCGGCACCGAAGCCGCCTAGACAAGTCTTAAACAGATAAAATCATTACATTTTCCTGAATTGGTTCGCTTCCGCCATTTGGAGTTGTTATAACCCGCCCTCGTTTTGGAATTGAGGGTTTCAAGTGGCTAGAAAAGCTGTTCTCGCGCTGGTTTTCCTGATGGGAAACCCCACCCCCGCCGCTGATTTTCTGATTCCCTCCGGGCAGGCAATCACCTGCTGCAAGGCCGATTCACCCGCCGCCGATATCCTGCGTGAACTGGAGTTGCTAGCGCAGTACCTAACGGTCGAGCAATTCAAAGCAGTCGAGCGTGAGATTCATGCCTATGGTCCTGAGCACGTGGAAGCCGCGATTTATGGAGTCGTGCTCCAGGAGAAAATGCAATCCGCGCTCCCGGTGCTTTGGGAGAAACTAGAAAAGCATTCGAATTATGAGTGGGCCATTCCGGCACTGCGTTATCTGGCGACCCTTTCAAGCAACCCGGGTGAGTTGAGTAGGACGGACGAGCGCATCTGCGGGATTCTTGAGCGTCGCTTCGGCGAAGCCAAAACCGAATCCGACCGCGTTCGTTTTTTCCGAAATGTGTGGCTGGCAGAAAAACATCGCCTGGAAGGGCAGGTGATCTATCCGGTCCCCGATCCGCTCCCGCGGGAGCGAATTCGACGGCTCGCTTTGGAAGTTGTCATGAATCACCCGGCCGAAGGAGAAGTGCTGGACCTCGTGGCCTGGTTGATTGCTGTTAGTGAGGATTACGACGGCATCTCGGAAATCATCCGATCCTTAGAAGATGGGAAAGTCCGGCCCCTCGCGTTTTCGAGGGCGCTGGTGGAGAGATTTATCGATCCACCGCCCGATCATCCGCGGTCTGAGGAGTTCACACATTGGCTGGAGCGATTGAGTCGGGGTGGGGATTCCGTGACGCAGCACTGCGCGGCAATGCTTTTGTTCATTCGGAGAGGCGATCCGAGGCGCATGGATCTGACGGATCCGGCGGTACGGGCGAGACTACGCGGTTTTTTGGAACGGCTCGAATCAATCGAAGAGAAACCGAACTAAATCGCGTAACCCAAATTGATCGAAAACGTCGGCGTCCAATTGCCCAAGAAGCGACCGGGCAGGTCGATCGTGCGGGCGGCGCCCGCGCCCGATTTGACGGTGGCTTGGGTCGGTCCCCAAACCCAGACGCCCCCCGCCAACTGAACGTTCAACCCGAAACCCCAAATCCATTGGTAGCCCGCCTGCAAACCGAGGACGTATCCGCTGTATGAGCCGTTCCAGAGATTGCCTATCTCCTGAAAGCGCACCTTGCCCAGGGAAAGCGCCGCCGATCCTATGACCAAGAAGCCATCCGCATGGCGCGAGTAGGGCAAGAAGGTCGCCATGATCCCGATCTGCTGATCGGAGTTCGTGGTTACCTCGTCGGCCACTAGTGCCCCGCCGACGTAGGTCTGGCTGGTGCCCTGGCCGTGAGTGTTCAACCAGTAGGGGCCGACGGTAAGGTTCTCCAAAACCCCGAAATCCACCGCCGCATTCCAGTCGCCCCGGTAGAGAAAAACGGCGTTGGTCTTGAGATTTAGCAGATCGAACGGCCGATCGGGTTCGGCATGGTCACAATGGATTCCACCGTCCCGGCGCCGCGTGCCGTCAAAGAAAGACTGAGAAGCACAAGGGTGAGGGGCAGGAGGATTCTCTTCATGTGTATAATAGTTGGATGCAAAAGCGTCCTCTGGCAATCCTCTTCGCCAGTTTATTGTTTTTATATTTTCCGGCCGAAATATGGGCGCGGCACGCGGCCGGTTTTGTCATTAGCTTTGGGGAAATTCTAGTCTCGGGAATTCTGCCGGTGGTGGTGCTCTTCGGATTGTTGCGCGTTACGCGCATCGGTTGGTACACGCTGGTGGGCTTCGTCGCGCTCTGGGGACTGCACGATGTGTATCTGTTTTACCGCGCGCGGGGAGACAATCTCGCCCCGCTCTTTGCGCACTTGGCGATCTATTCCTTAAGTCTTTCGTATTTCATCAATCCCCGGGTCAAGACCCTGTACTTCGATCCCAAGCTTTGTTGGTGGAAGGCGAAGCCGCGCTTTGAAACCAATTTGCCGCTCATTGTGAGCGACGGCCGGAACTTCCACTACCCGATATTGCGCAACGTTTCCGATGGCGGGTGTTTTATCGAGACGCCCCACCCGTTGGAGCTGAACGCAAAAGTGAATCTGACGATCCCACTTCCCATTCCGCTCAACGTCCCCGTGATCCACAGCGAGGGCGAGGTCCGTTGGGTTTCCCGCAATCCCTTACGGCCCGGGATGGGCGTGCGTTTTAGTTCCGCCGCACCTGCCCACCGCCGCGCCATTCGGCAATATGTCCGTCACCAGCTCTAGCTGACCTTAGAGGCCTTCACTGACCGCGCACTTGGCCGCGTCTTGCGCAACCAGGAGCTGGTAGTCGGGCAAAATCGCCGCATTCGCACCGGCATTGAATTCCTTCTCCGCCGATCCTTTTGAAACACAGGCCGATAGTTTTGCAATGACGTCGGGCCGGGGCTGCGCCCACTTATTACCGATCGACGGCAATGCCTCGTACTCGTCTTCTTCTCGGTAAGCGACCTTGTCGTCTTCACTCGGATTCGGCTTCGAGAACACCTCCACGTCCGGCAAAACGCCTTCCACCTGGTTGGTGCGGCCCGAGGGTAAGTAGAAACGTTCGATGGTTTGCGCCATCAAGAGTTCTGGCACCGACAGCAGTTCGGCGGTTTGTTGGACCGTGCCCTTGCCGTACGTGCGCTCACCCACCAGGAAGGCGCGTTTGTGATCTTGCAACGCACCCGAAACGATTTCCGAAGCACTGGCCGAACGGGCATTGATCAACACGATCAATGGCAGTTGCGTGACCGGCGCGTCGGTGGTCTTGAAGCTGCGGGTTGCAACCCCCGATAGGGATTTCGTGCTAAGGACCAACGAGCCGGTTTTGAGGAACAAGCTCGCCACCCGAACTGATTCGCCGAGCATCCCGCCACCGTTATCCCGCAAGTCGAAGATGAGGCTCTTGGGTGACTTGGCGAGCTGCGTGGATACTGCTGCTTTCAATTCCGTGTACGTCAAGGGGGCATTATTGGCGTTGCGACTCATGAAATCGGAAAGCTTCACGTAGCCGACATCGCCGTTGGCGAACGACTTTTGCACGACGCTCTTTTGTTCAATGAGATCGCGAACGATGGAAACGTCGAGGACATCGGGTCCCCGCTCGATCTTGAGTTTCACGGTCGTGCCCTTCGGGCCTTTGATCTTTTCGACCACCTTCGACAGTTCCAAGCCATCGACGGCCATACCATCCACTTCCAAGATGACATCATTGGCTTTCAAGCCCGCTTTGAATGCGGGGCCGCCTTCCAGTGGTTGTTGAATGACGAAGATGTTCTTACCGTTCTTTTTGATCGTCTTGAGGGCGGCGCCGATACCGGTGAAGTTTTTCGCGCCGGCAACGTTCTCACCGATCATGACCGCCTTGGGCACTAAATACGTGTGAGGATCGTGTCGCACGCCGAGCATGGCGTTGAGCATGAAGCCAGTCACCATCGATTCTTTCTTTTTAAGATCGGGGTCTTGAGTCAACCAGCCGACGATGCCATCGAAATCGACGGCGCGATTCGCGCGATCTTTGTAGAGCGCCACCAAGGCGTCGCTGGCGAGCTTCTTCTCATCTTTGTTGAGGCGGTAGAGTTCCGCAAAACTCTCCGATTCCATCTTTTTCGATTCCACCACCGCGACGTGGTCGAAATCCTTCAACGTGGAACCAAACCCTTTTTCCGCGCTGATACGCGTTTTTGGCAAAATTTCCTGGCGCGGTTTCAAAAACGCCAGCCCGGCATTGAGGCCGTGAAAGCAGGCGATGAAATCTTTTTCGCTCGCGCGGCAGGTGGCGTTGTCGATTCCCACACTCTTTAGTTTGAGACCGACATCGGCCCAGTTTTCTTCCAAGGTCTTCGCGGCAAAGCCGGACAGGGAAAACGTGAAGGCAAGAATCGACGTGAATACGGAGAAGTGTTTCAAGTAGAACCCCCAATTAACCCACGACGTCCGGTTAAGACGCGGTGAGCGATAACCCATTTGCTGTATTTAATGTTATTTGGCGGTTCGGCTCGCCAAGTCAATGCATGAGGTCTCCGGAGTGGAAAACTCAGTTAACGGTTGTTAATTCAGATCGGGTGCTGCGGGCGAAGTGCACTCTGGACAAGGAGCGGCAATCTGGCGCGCGAGCCCCGTCCAGAACTGATAAATCGTGCGATTGGTATTGCGGATCACCACGGCCACCGTCACGGCGAGCATAATGACCATTAACAAGTATTCGAGAATGGCTTGACCGGATTTGCGGCGGCGCGAAATCACGCCTTTATCATAACACCTTTTGGCCGGCGGACTTAAGCGAGTGCGGTGGCGGCATTGAGTCCGATATGGGCCAAGATGGGAAGGGCCATTCCCCCGCTCCGCCAGCGCAACCAGCCCAGCCAAAGGCCCGCGGGAAGCGTGTAGGCCGTTTGCCAAAGCACGCGCGCCGCGGGCTCCGCGCCCCAGTTCTGCAAATGCCAAAGGCTAAAGGCGATCGCCGTGACCCAAACGGCGAGGGGCAACGGATTCGTGGCGCTCGCGAATCGGCCGGGCCAAAGGCGGTAGGCCAGCGAGTAAAGCCATCCGCGAAAAAGCCATTCTTCCCCGAGGGGCGCTAGGAGGATGGCCCAAACGGCCGCCAGTTGCGTTTCCGGACTTCTCACCAGAGAAAAAATTCCGGGAGCGGGATCCCAGAGGCCGTACGCCAACCCAATGGCCAAGGGAAGGGGAAAGCTCCAGAACGGAAGTTCCCTGGACTCTGGGCGCACGGGACGGGGGATGGAAAGGTGGAACGCCAAGGCCAGGGCGGGAAAAGCCAAGCACCCCAACCAGGCCAAAACCCGGGCCCGCCCCGGTAAAAAGGGTGCTATCGCGCTGTCGACGATACCCTGGGAAACGGGGAGAAACCCCGCCGCCAAAAATAGACCGGTACCCAGCGCTACCCAAAGCGCGGAACGCCGTTCGCCCGCATTTGCGACGCAAAACATGCCGTGGTTATAGCAGTTTGAAGGCGACCGGTGTACCAAGGACTCCAATGGGCAGCTACCAAAACATTCTCGTGCGGGGTCCAAATTGGATCGGAGACTTTGTTCTGGCCGATGATTTTTTTGCGGGGCTGCGGGCGGCCTATCCGAACAGTCGCATCAGTTTGGTTTGCCCGCTGGAAATGGCGGACCTGGCCCCCGAAGCCATTTTTGATCACGTGATATCCATCACGCGTGCCCAGCGCAAATTGCCGACGGGAATCTCTTTTTGGCGTGGCCTCGCGGTAGAACAATTTGATTGCGGGATTTCCTTGGCCTCCTCTCTGAGCGCCGCCGTTTTGTTGCGGCTCTCCGGTATTCCGGAGCGCATCGGTTATTCGGATCGGGGCGCTGGAATTTTTTTGACCAAGACTAAGCGCTGGCCCGGGCGCACGACCGGCAAACACAAGGCGCAGCTTTACCGGGAACTGCTGGAGTGGGTGGCGGGCCACGCGGCGCCGAAACGCGATTACGAACAGTCGCTCCCGCCGCCGGGAGAAGCCATTGTCTTGGCGCCCGGCGCTTCGATTGCCTTGCGGGAGTGGCCCTACTTTGTGGAACTGGCCGCCGTCTTGCGCCAGCGCTATCCCCAAACGCCGATTCGGGTGGTGGGGGCGGCTGCGCAAAAAGCGTGGGAGCCGCGCTTTGCGGCGTTGCGGGACAGTGGGATTGAAAGTTTAGTCGGTTTGACGACGTTGCCAGAATTGGTTGAGCTCTGCCGCCAAGCCCGTTTTGTCGTCGCCAATGATTCGGGCGTTGCCCACGTCGCCGCGACGTTGGCGGGGGCGCCAACCGTCGTTCTTTTCGGGCCCGGTGATCCCGCGTACGTCACACCGTTGGGGCCGCAAGTGCGAATTGCGCGAGCGGAAGGGATCGCTTGTAGCCCTTGCGAAAGCGCGCACTGTCGCGGCGGCTTGGGATACCAAGTCTGTCTGCGTGAGCTTTCGGTCGATGATGTCCTGGCTTCCATTGCAACGCTGAATTGACCATTGCCGGTCCTGGGGTAGAATTCGGGACATGAAAAATCAGCTCATCGCGATCTTAGTGTCCATTGGCTTTCTCTCCCCAGTTTTTGCCGCCGATCCGGCTCCGACGGCGACCCCGGCCCCTACCGCGGCTAAGGAACCCGCCGGCCCGGTTTACACCGGTGAAGCGGCCAAGTTGAAGGACTACTTAGAGGTGCTCTTCGACGCCTCTCGGAAAATCAACTCAGCGAACGATGCGGAACGCAAATCGGCGCGGGGCAAGATTGAGGCCTCGATGGATTGGCAAGAAGTCGCCAAGGATGGACTCGGACCGAAGGAATGGACCAAGACTTCCGCCGCCAATCGCAAATTGTACCAAGACTTGCTGCAAGAGGTGATCGTGAAGACCGCGTATACGCGTCTGGATACTTTCTGGGAAGGCGCCAAGTATCACTTCTCCAAGATCGACATCAAGGGCAACAAGGCGCAGGCGACCGCGATTTACGATGTGAAGGGCGAGAAGTTCACGCTCGACTACTATCTGCTGAAAAACGGTGGCAAATGGTTGATCTACGACATTGCTTTCGAAGATATCCGTTACAGCGAAAACATCCGCGAGCAGATCAAAGCCTTCCTGAAGGAGAAAGGCTTTTCCAGCTTGCTAGCAAAACTCAAGAAACGGCGCGACGATCTTAACGACGGCGCCAAAAAGAAATCATAGTAGGTATCAAAGGTGCCACGTACTTTTTGATACTTTTGCGAGGAGAAAAATGCACAAAGTCATTTTCGTGATTGCTCTGGTTTTGGCCGGTTGCGCCGGCAAGTCGACAAAATCTTCCGCCGATGCGTTGAAGGATCTCAACGATCGGTATTCTCAGAAGGTCGGCGCCTCCACGAAGAACGAATTGGTCGAAGAATTCGGTCAGGCCGATTGGTGCGAACAGCGCCCCGGCGGTTCCGAGACCTGCCGCTTCTATAAATCAATGGGCGTGCAGTGGAAGGGCGACAAAGAAAACCGCACCCGCTACGAAGCCTATGACGAAGTCATCGCCGAGTTTGATGGAAAAGGCGTGCTGCGGGATTACAAGGCGAAGTCACAACGATAGCGCCCCATTATTGCGAGCGTTAGCGAAGTAACCTCTCGCGCGAGAGATTGCATTACCGGCCCATGCTCGGATTTGAATTCTTCTTTTAATTTAGCTGCTTGCAAGGTCGCCGTTGACCTTATGTACGGTTTTCCGTACACTATCTCTGTGAGACGGATTTACCTAACGAGGTCTTTCTCGGAGTGGCTCGACGACCAACCAGATCCCATCAGGCATCGGATTGATGCTCGTTTGGTGTTGATTCGCCAGGGGCATTTTGGGGATGTGAAACGCTTTGACGGACTAACAGAGCTTCGATGGAAAAATGGTCTCCGAGTTTACGTGCTGAAATCGCAGACGGGATTTTCGTCTTATTAGGAGGTTCAAAAAATGGTCAGAACAAAGACATCCGGAGGGCGTTCTCGCTCCTCAAGAAAGTCCAAGAAAACCGTTCTGGGTAAGCGTCGTTCTGCCATGTTTGGCGACGTTAACTCTGGTGACTATACGGTTGTTCCGTACGATCCCAGTGAGAGGTTGAAAGAGACTCAAAGTGTGTATTGGTCTCTGATTGAATGTTTGGTAGAAAACGATGCCGAGTCTTTTCGAGAGATTTTGATCGCGCATCTTAGTGTCACAAACAAGCTGAAGTTCGCCAAAGACTGCAAAATTGGCCGACAGACTCTCTACGATCTATTGAATGAGGACAAACCGTTCAATCCGACGTTTGAGACCATTGGCTCAGTCCTACAGGGGATTAAGGCGGCGTAGAGTTCAGCAAAGCGAACGCGAAGCGGTTGTTGGGGCGGCTCGCTCAAACTCGACTCCGGCGCCGGAGTGAACGCTTCACTCCACCAGTTGAACAGGAATTTGCGCCGCGCTTCCCTACCGTCTTCGATGTTGCCATCCAAGTGGGGACGCCCAAAGATCTGGAGAATACGTCGATCGAGCGTGTTTCGGGCGAGTTCACGGATCGAGACATCGGCATCTGGTTCGCCGTCCCGCATATCCCGTTTGAGCTTCTCATAGATGTATTTTTCGAGCGCCTCGTCGGACAGTTTCAGCGGTGTAATCGGATAGTGTATTCCACCTTGCTTGCGCTCCCATATCGAATTCTCAACGTACTGTTTCAGAACAAGTTCGGGAGTGATCTCGGTTAGGCTCGCTTGTTTCAGCGCGGTGACAACTTCGGTGTTGTTCATGAGCTCTGCGTCCGTCGGATAAATGCCAACCGATCGCCCCAGCGCTCGGTCTTCATCCGAATACCCCAAAAATTGGCTGACAATGTGGTTGGGTGCGCCGCCATTGTGGGGAAAGATGGTCAAGTTAGAATCTTTCCGCCCCTTTGAAAGCCAGGAATCCAGCATCTTCAAATACCGAAGCATGGCTCCGGAGGCGACATAGAGGTCCTCATCCAGTTCCCTCGGATCTTTATAAGCCGCAAGTTTGGTGTCGAGAACAGCTAGCTCTTTTTGAGTGATCTGAAATCCAGGGCTGCCATCGCCTGCGAAGTACCAGCCGGTGAAAGCTACCTGAACCAGCCCCTTGCCACACTCAGTTCACACTTTCTTGACTCCGGCGCCGGAGTGGAACGGCTACGAGAGAATCAACCCGCTTCGCTACAAAGCGCTTCGACTTCTTCGACTTCTTTTGGAACGGCGGCGGTTAAGACGCGGCAGCCATTTTGGGTGATGACGATATCGTCTTCAATGCGCACGCCGATGCCCTTGAAACGGGCGGGGGCTTTGGAATCGAGGCCGAAGTACAAGCCGGGTTCGATGGTGAAAACCATCCCGGGTGTGAGTTTGCGGGCGTTCTTATATTCATCCTGATAGTAGCGCCCCACATCGTGCACATCCATGCCGAGCCAGTGGCCGGTGCCGTGTGGGTAATAGGCAAAAAAATCCCGATTCTTGATCAGCTGCGCGGTGGGGCCCTTGAGGACCTTCAGCTTTTTTAGCTCTTCGGTGAGCACTTCGATCGCGTGCTCGTGAATTTCTTTCATCGTCTTGCCCGGTTTGGCGATGGCGATGCAAGCTTTCTGGGCTTCCAGAACGGCCTGGTACACATCCTTTTGCGCTTCGGTAAAGCGTCCCGAAACGGGGAAGGTGCGCGTGATGTCGGCGGTGTAGAAATCGTACTCGCCGCCGGCGTCAATGAGGAGCAAGTCGCCCTCACTCATTCGGCGGCTGTTCTCGTGATAGTGCAGAATGCAGGCGTTCGGGCCCGAGGCCACGATCGAATCGTAACCGAGGCGTTTGGCGCCATTGCCGCGGAAGGCGTGAAAGAGGGCGGCTTCAATCTGGTATTCGTACATCCCCGGTTTCGCGATCCGCATGGCATTCTGGTGGGCTTCGGCGGAAATATCCGCCGCGCGCTGCAAGCGATCAATCTCGGCTTTCGATTTTACCAGCCGCATTTCGCCGAGAATTTCGTCGGGATCTAAGATCGGCCAGAGCGGGCGTCCCGTACGCCCGAGTTTGCGCAGGGCTTTATGCATCAACGTCAGGATGCGGGCATCCATTTGCGCATCCACCCCCAACCGGTAGTAAACTTTGTCGGCGGTGAGCAGGGCTTCGATGAAAGCTTCATTGAAGGGCTCATTGGGAATCGAAACCGAAGCCACATTCGCACCCAGCAACGCTTTGGCGCGTTCGGGGCCCAGAATTTTGCCCTCCCACATTTCCTTGGTTTTGTCCTTGGGATGCACAAAGATCTGAAAAGGATTCTTGGAAGCTCCCGCCAGCAGCGCCAACGACTTGGGCTCATCGAAGCCAGTCAAATAGTAAAGGCTGCTGCTCTGTCGGTACGTGTGGTGGACGTCGTTATTGCGGACCGCTTCCAGCGGCGAAGGAAAAACGGCGACTCCGTCACCCAGTTTTTGAAAGAAGGCTTTCCGCCGCTGCGCAAAATCGACTTTACCGATATCCCCATTCAACATGCGGGCGAGTCTACTTCAGCTCCCGCTCGAAGGCGAGTTCGATGAGGCGGCTGATCAGCGCCGCGTAGGGCAGTCCGGACGCTTCCCACATTTGGGGGTACATGCTGATGGGGGTAAAACCGGGGAGCGTATTGGGTTCATTCAAGTAGAGCTTGCCCGTCGCGGTCTCGAGCAACATGTCCACCCGGGCCATGCCGTCGATCTGCAGAACGGTAAAGACCTTTTCCGCCAACCGCTGCACCGCTTGGGTTTCTTCGGGCGTCAGATCCGCGGGAGTTTGGGTCGTCGCCAAATCGCCCCCCAGATACTTCGCCTCGTAGGAGTACCACTCGGCTTTTTTCGAGATCAGGATTTCGCCGGGCAGGGAGGCTTTGGGTGTGTCCTGTAATCCCAAAACGGCAATCTCCAATTCGCGACCGACGATCGTGCGCTCGATAATGCAGATCCGATCGTGCCGCCAAGCCAAGTCGATCGCGGCTTGAAGCCCTTCCCGAGATTTGACTTTCGTGATGCCGACCGAGGATCCCTGACAGGAGGGTTTCACGAAGACGGGGTAGCCGAGTTTTTCGATTTCGCCTAACTTCTCGCTGAGCTTTTCTCCCCGCCGGAGGCCCACGTATTCCGCGACCGGGATCCCATTTTTTTCGCAAACGGTCTTGGTCAGGAATTTATCCATGCAAACCCACGAAGCCCCGCACCGGGCTCCGACGTAGGGAATGCCCATCACGTCCAGCATTCCCTGGAGCGTGCCGTCTTCGCCGTATTGCCCATGGAGAATGGGAAAGACGACATCAAAGGGGAGGGTGGGACCGTCGACCACGGCGAGCGTCCCTTTTTTTCCGGTGACGTAAGGAGCCAGCGTGATTTTGGGGCGGTTTTCATTCAGGCGGATCTTATCGGCACGGAATTCCCCGAGGTAGTAGCTGCCTTCGTCCTGGTGGTACCACGTTCCGTCTTTGGCGACGCCGACTAGGATGGGTTCGTATTGGCGGCGATCGATGGCGCCTAAAATGCCTTTTGCCGAGATGAGAGAAATTTCGTGTTCAGCGGATCGACCGCCACACAGAACGAGCACTTTTTTCATGACTAAAAGGGTAACTCAAAAAAGATGTCACTGCGAGGCGCTTTAGCGCCGAAGCAGCCTCGCAGCGCGTAGCGCTGCGGGATTGCCACAGCCCTTCGGGCTTCGCAATGACGGGCCTTCGGCTTCGCAATGACGGTTAGAGCGCGCGAACAATATGGGGTTGGGTAAACGGAGCGTGGGTCTTCCAGAGGCGGACGCGTTTCTCTAGGTCTTCGATGACGTAGGCGCCGACATTGATGTTGTACAGTTCGTTGATGTTATTGATTCCGCCGGGGCAGAAAACGTTGATCTCGAGAAGTTTGTCCCCGACGATATCCGCGCCCACGAAGTACAACCCATCCGAAACGAGCTTGGTTTGGATCGCTTCGGCGATGCGCTGTTCTACTTCGGTAAACTCGGCCGCTTTGCGCGTGCCGCCGATATGGATATTGCTGCGGATCTCGCCCTTGGGGGACATCCGACGGTAAATTGCCGCTTGGCCGTCGACAATAATCGGTTGGCCGTTCAACATGAGCAGGCGCTTATCTCCCTTTTTCACTTCGGGAATGTATTCTTGCGCCATCACGTAGCCGTTCTTGCTCACGGCGGAAATGATCTGATTGATGTTGATGTCGCGGATGTTCTTGATGAAGAAAACATCCTGACCGCCGTAGCCAGAAAGCGGTTTGACGATGGCGGGCTTGCGCAGTTCGCGCAGAAATTCTTTGATCTTATGCGTCGAGCGCGTAATCAACGTCTTGGCGCGGATGTCGGGGGGAAGGGTGCACAGGTACATCTTGCTCGCCGCGCGCGAGAGCCCCGCCGGATCGTTAGCGACTAGCACGCCGTTTTGTTTCAGCAGCCGTCCGAACTCCAACGCGGGATTCTTGCTCCGGCTTTCACCGTCCCCCTCGTGCGGGTTGTAACGCAAGAAGACCACGTCGAACTTGGTCAGGCAGACTTCCTCGCGCTGAGCGTACCCGCCCTGAAGCGCATCTAAGAATTGTTGGCGGGTTTCGAGTCCCGCATAGGCGGGGCTGATTCCCGTGGCGCGAATGTGTTGGTCATTGGTGTACGAGAAGCTGTTTACGGTCGTGTAAACGACCTTGTGGCCGCGCTTGTAGGCTTCAAACGCCAAATGCGTAGTCGTGTAAGTCGGCAGCTGATTGTGGACCGAACGGACGACGAAACAAATCTTCATTGCGCTACTCGTTTCGGTAACTCTTGCTTAGGCAATGAGTAAAGGGAAGGCTATTTTAGGGTCGTCCAATGATGGGTAATTGTTATTTAAATACAAATACTTACAACTAGTAAGAATGGCTTTTTACGATCGCTTCGAGGAGCTTGCGGGCGCGGGAATCAAATTCGATAAACTCAATCCCCACTCCCGGCAGTCCACTATTTGTCGCGTGGTTGGCGATCCGGCACTTGGCGATGTCGAGGACCTGGTCCTGATAGTAGTAGATTCGCAAGGTGCAGGTCGTATCCACCGGCGGCAAGCGTACGGCATCGCCGTCGAGCAGGCCGATGAAGCAACCGCGGACGCTGAGCGTCTGGATCTCGGACATAAAGGGGCTGTGTCCGTCGAAAGAAACCTCCACCGGCAGGCTCGCCTTCACGCGACGGAAGCGCCGGTGTTCGGTGAAGTTCCGCGGGCCCGCGGCCTGGGGATCAAAAGGAAACAAAAGCGTGTAGGTCGTACCTTGTCCGGGGGAAGACTGGATCTTGATTTCTCCGCCCTGACGCTCGACGAGTGTTTTCGCTACCGCCAATTCCAAACCCTGGACCTGCAGCGCGTTCTCCAGGGGATTCTGGACGTCGGGATTCATGATCGCGGTCAGGCGTTCTTGCGGGATGCCGACGCCGGTATCGGAACAGGCGATTTCCACCTTATTGCCCATCTGGCGCATGCTGATGGTCAGCTTACCGCCCTGGGGCATGGTCTCGCTGGCGCGGCGAAAGAGATTCAGTAACACTTGCTGCAACGCCCCGGGATCCACGCTGATCATACGGGCAGCTTCCACCAGGACATTGAATTTGATGTGCCGATTGCGCAGATCCTTTTCGACGATTTCGACGGTGTCGATCACCAGTTGCGAAACATCGCACGGGATCGGCGAGAGGATGGGGTGAACCGCGAAATAGGAAAGGTTGCGCGCGAGGCTAATCGCGCGTTCGGCGGCGGCCAGCGCCACATTCATGGCGCGGTAACGCACCAGCGTGTTCGTATTCGTCAGGCCGTAGTCCAATTCACCGACGATGGTTCCCAAAACGTTGCCGAGTTCGTGGCTGGCCGCCCGACAGAAGGACGTTAACTTATCGTCCTCGCCTCCGCGCGCGGGCGCAACACCCGTCGCCGGGTTTTCCCGGGGTTTGACGGCGGATTTGGGCTTTAATTTCTTGGCCGAACTCATGCTCTTTACTCTTCGGAATCCTTTTGTTAGCGGTTGAGGACTTTGGGTAAGCTGCGAGAAATTCTGGTGATTTGGACTCTGCGGGCGGTGCTACGAAGCACGCGCCTTTTCTGGCGCATCGATCTGTCGGAGAAACCGGACGACAGCCAGACTCCGCATATCTATGCCCACTGGCACGGCGATGAGCTGATGCTGCTCCCGGTCTTCGCCCACCGGAACTACGCCGTGATGTCGAGCCGCAGCCGCGATGGCGAGCGGATGACTCGCTTGCTCCAAAGTTTGGGCTATTTCGTGGTGCGGGGATCTAGTTCGAAAGGGGGAGCGGGTGGTTTGAAGGGATTAATCGATGCCGTAAAGGCTCGCCGGCTCAATGCCGCGATAGCGGTGGATGGTCCCCGCGGCCCGGTGTTCGAAGTGAAGCCGGGGATTTTGGCGTTGGCCCAGGCGACCGGTTTGCCGATCGTTGCGGCGTCGGGGGCGGCCAATCGAGCGTGGCGCATTCCCGGGGCGTGGAATCAAACCTATATCCCAAAGCCTTTCGCTCGCTGTGTATTGGCCTTCGCCGAGCCTTTGGAAGTGCCGACGCATGCCGGCGCCGCGGAATTAGAAGTGCTCCGTTTGGAATTGCAAAAGCGACTGAATCAGGTGCGCTCACGCGCGGAAGGCTTAGTACTTGAGCGCGGTGACCGGGATCGTGACAAAGCCGGTGCTTGGCTCCTGCCACTCGAGCAGTAAACGGGAGTTGCCCGTGCCTTGGAAGTAGTCGATTTGGATCGTGTATTCGCCAGGGCTTAAGGAAGTCGATCCGGTCGTGGCGGTCGAAGCTTCGTTGATCAGCTTTTGTCCATTCAACCAAAAGCTCGCTTTGTCGTCGGCGGTCAATCGGAAGGTGTGCGTACCCGATTTTTTCACCACGAGTTTGCCCGTTACCTGTAGCGCAAAGAGCTGAACTAAGGAGGAAATGCCGGCGAAGGGATTGGTGTCATTTGCCTTACTGAAGCGCCGAAGCGGGAAAACCCCCGTCGCCGTTAGCGTCGCGAAATCTGGAATTGTGCTCGGGGCGGAACTCAACGAATAGGCGGTGGCCACCGGGTTTTCAAAGGGACCGGTCTCGCTGGTGGCATAGAGGTACGAGGTGTCCGTCGTGGGCAAAATCAGGACGCGGCACGATCCCGATGTGTCGTCCGGCGCGACTGCTTCAATGCCCAGGGAAAGGGCCGAGGTAATCAAAGACGGGGCGGTGTAGTTTGCCTCGGTGGCCGTGGCGCCATCCTCCACCGTGCCGGTGTCGACGAAAAACAAGCTCGGATTGGCGTCAAAATCGGGACCGAAACTCAAGTCGGTGGCCGCCATATTCACGAAACTCCATTCCAGTTTCGCTTTCTCACCGGCGGTCAGCATCTTTATCGGCGAAAGGCATTGGATCGCGGCATCCGTCGTTTGGGATTCGCCGGTGTCTTTTTCCGTACCGTCGCACGCGAGCACCAGGCCCGCGGCTAAAATCCAGGGTAGGCTTTTCGTCCAGCGTTTCATTTTACATTCCGTTCAACTGCGCTTCTTCCGTCAGCCAGTCGACGATCGTGGTGACTTGAGCGTTCGTTAAACCGCCATTGGCGCCACCGTTATTATTATCCAACGCGGGGTGACCGCCGCCGTCTTCCTTCCGCGGGTGGGTGATGAGATACGACTGCCGCGGGTCTTCCAGCGTCGAGCGCAGCATCGCTTCGTTGCAGAGATCCGTTCCGGTCGCCATCGAGAAGGCCAGCATCGCCTGATTCCCGGCCATCGCATGGCAACGGACGCACCGACTGGTGCCGGTGAGAATCGGAGCCACTTGCGCGGAGAATCGGGTTGGGTTCATGCAGGACACCGATCGGGTATTAGTGGAATCCACGGGATCCGAGGTTGATTCTAGTGTCAGGCTGACGGCCAGCGTTTCCGAACCGGGTCCTTCGAAAGCCTTTACTTGCAACGACGTCGAGAGAATCGGGAAGTTCCACGCGAGCTGCGGCATCGTGAAGGCGCCCGGGGCCACCACGAAGTCGACCGGGATGTAATTGGAATATTGGTTGGTGGCAACACCGTTAACCACAAACGAAATGTTCGACACGCGCATATTCGAGCTGCCGGTAAAGGCAAACTTCGGATCACTCAAGATGTACGAGCCATTCGAAATCGTGGTTGGTTCATAGTACAAGCGCGCTTTGAGCTCGAACGCGGCGCCCGGCATCGGCGGCGTGGCTTGGCTCAGGTCCCAGCGATAAACTTTGGCGGTGGTGAGGTTGAGATCGGTCGCTTTGATGGTGAGAGCTGCCGACGTGATCGCCGACCCCCCCTCATTGCATTCGTAAGCCGGCAGCGCCGCTTCGCGCGTCGCCCAAGCGGCGATCTGGGTTTCCATCTCACTCGCAATGGAAGCGCATTTTGAACCACATTGGTGATTCTCTTTCATCTTGGTGACAAAGCGCGAACCCGCGGCGGAGTCGAAGTTGACGTAGCCGCGTGCCGAACCGTAGGCGGTATCCGCGCTAGCGTTGGCGAAGCTCCCCGGGCCGGCACCGCTCAAACCATCATGGCAAGCGGTGCAGCTGTTGGCCGCAAAAATCGGGGAGACGGTCGCCGAAAAAGCCGAGTGGCGCTCGGCAGTGATCGATGGATCTTCGCCCGCGCAGGCACTGGCCTGCGATTCATCTTTTCCGATGGCGCAGGAGACCGCCAACAGCGCGAAGGCCGTCGCGATCAAAACCGGAATGAATTGTTTCGAGATGCGTTTCACGTTAATCCCCTAACCAACGAACAAAATGGGGACGGGCTACTCTTTAGCCGCGTCGAAGGAACAAGCCTTGAGCTTGGATGGCCGCGATCGTTGCATCGGACAATCCCGCCAACCGCGCCACGACCGGAAAACGTTCCGGTACGCCCGCAAGGGTCAGCATGTTGAAAGCCATAACCGCGGAAAACCGCACGTCACGTCCGAAGAGATTGTTGCCATCGACCGTTCCGTTCGCCTGGTGAGCGCCCAGAACGTTCTTGGTTAACATGACCTGGCCGTTTGGGCTCACCGTCGTGATGTGGGCATGGGAAAGTGACGAACGGTCACCTTGTCCCAAGACCGCGTTCAAATCCGAACCGTCGAAGTTGGGATCCGTGCCCATACCCCCATCGGTCGTGGTCACGATCACGGCGGATAGATTGTTGCGTTTTGCCAGTCGGGCGCTGAGTTCGATGATGCGCCCTTCCATCGTTCCGGCGTTCGCCATGGTCACGGCTTGCACGCCGCTAAATGAATTGTTGTGGTAATCGTGACCGTTTATCGAAATCGACATATTCGCGGCGCGACCCATCATGGTGTTGTAGACCATGTGGGCTACGCGGGAATTAAAGTCGGTGCTGCCCTGAAAGGCCGCGTTGGTGGCGGCCGTTTGGGTAAGTCCGAATACCGCCCGCACGTCCGCATCGTTCGTGGCATTGAGCGTTTCGGGGCTCAAACCGCCCGTCGCCGTTTTCTGATATTCGCCGTAAGCGTTCTGCACATTGTCGCGGCTCTTTTCCGCCACGCGCGCAAGCTCGCGATCGGTTAGGCGTTTAGCAATATCGGCAATCTTCTGCAAAAACGGGTCACCGGCGGTGCCGAAGACAGAGTTTGTGCCTGCATTTAAAATATCGCGTAGCTGGGTGACCGGAATACTTTTCTGACTCTGATCGTTGTAGCTGCTGCCGACCGAGCTTCCGGTCGGAGTAGAAAGTGAGCCTAAAAGCGTGGTCAGCTCACCGGTGATCCCGGCCGCCGAGAGCATCCCGGCGATGCTGTAGTTGGCGCCGGCCGGGTTATCGTCTCCGGAAATCGGCAACGCCGCTGCGCGACCGACCTGATTGCCGGTTTTCGTCGCATCGGAAAGCTGAGCGTAAAGATTGTTGTGGAAGGGGCTGATCCCGGCCGTCGCGTTGCCACCGAAATTCGTCGGGCGGAGCGAGCGCACGCCGTTGTTATATATGGTCGTGGGCATTTCGGCCGCATTGGCAAGCGGACTACTGTAAATAGCATGCGCCCTTAAGAGTGCCGGGGTGAGCGTTCCCGCTTGCGCGAGGTTACCATTCAGCAAACCGATACCATCGTGCAGCCCCATCAGCCCGCCGCCGACCAGGTGGATATGGATGTACTTCACCGGCGAGATCACCGGCGAGAATCCGGCCGCGTGCGCAACTTCCGTACGCAGGAGCTCTAAGTAGAGGGCGGGGAGGCTCAATGATACCATTCCGCCCGTTCCGTTCTTGAGGAACTCGCGGCGGGTCATCCCCTGTTTCGTAACTTGAGTTTCTTTCTGATTCTTCTTCATAAAACGTTCCTTGTATTCAAAAAAATTAGTAACCGAGCCCCGCCACCGCCGAACTTAAGATCGCGGTACAAATTCCGTGCGCGGCGAGCACCGTCCCAGAACCGGTGTTTGGAACAATACCGTTCAAAAGCTCATTGAATCCGGCCACGCCCTCGGCGACCGTTGCTGCGGACGGCTTGCGGCCCGTAGCCCGAATCATCAAAGTTTCGACCACGGTTCGCCGCTCTGCCGCCGTGATGGCGCCCGGCAAGCGGTTCAGATTCACATCGCCGTAAACGAGTTTTCGGCGGCTCGCATCGACCGTCGACGTTACGCAGGCTTGTGCGAGCATTTCGGCGGTCGCGCGCAGCGAAGACGAAGTCATGCCGCCCGTCGCCGCGATCTGCGAAGCCTTGCGGTCGAACTGGTTGCCGATATTGTTGTCATTGAGATTCAGTCCGCCGGAAAAGGCCTCGATGTACGCGATCAGCTCGAAGCTATTACGCGCACTCATCGAAGTTTCGATGGGGTCGGCCGACGTTTCTTGGACCGTCCCGGCTTCATCGCTCTTCGCGCAAGCGGCGAGCAAAGCAATCAGCACGAACGAGAGGGCTTTCAAGTTTTTCATCACGTGCACCATACGTTCTCCTCAATTGCGATCAGCGGTTCGCGTAGTGGATCGCAATCAGTTCGTAGATTTTCCGCAGGTTCTTGTCCTGCTGGAAGATCTTGGCAAATTCGGCAATCGCGTTCTTTTGGGCATCAATGCGGGCCCGGTCTTCCGGCGACATCGTCTTCAGACTGTAGTCCCGATGGAGATAGACTTGCGAAATGATGCGTTTCACGAGGCAGCGATAAACTCCCGACGACCCGGCCACCAGCTTGGCCCATTCTTCGAGACCGCGGCCCGAGAGGTACTTCAAATCGTTTCCGTACGTTTCAAATGAACGGCCCGGAATCTCGTTGAATCCGAAAATGTCGGCGTTCTGTTGGTTCGTCACGAAGAGGTGCCAGGTGTCGTTGCGCACGGGGTAGCTCACGAAGTTCGTTTCATTAATCTTGTCGCGCACCGGGATATATTGCAGGAATCCATCGTCGTTCGTGTCGTACCGCGAGAACGCCGGGCGAACGAAGCCGTCCATTTGCGCGTGGCAGCTCTTGCAATTTGTAGCGTAATCTTCGGGACTACCGGCCGGGGCACGTGGCACGTCGCGACTCACGTAGGTGTCAGGGATGATCAAGGTTTGGATCGCTTCGTGTTCAACGCAATACAGGTTGTTTAGCACACCGGGAAAATTGCGACGGTTCGTGCCCATGTCGATGTAGTTACGGGACCATGGGTCGGTTGTGAAAATGCCGACCGCCGGGAAGCCGGGGCGGCGTTCACCCTTTAAAACGTTGCGCGGGTTCTTATTGCGCCAGATCCCGTTGTAATGGATATCCGGCCGGGCCGCGTAGCTCACGTTGGGGTCGGTCACCGTAGGATCGAAGAACACCCAGTCTTTCGTAAAGATTTCATCGAACGGTAGCCCGTCGCGGGCGTAACCGAGGAATAAGGCACTCAATTCGTTGCGGTTGCCTAATGGCGATCCTTCGCGGTTGAAAGTCTGGGGGATCGAGGCGATGGCGACGTTGTAAAACTCCGGGGATCCGATTTTGGGATCGGTAATGAGCGCCGCCGCGGCCTTTTGATCGTCCGCGTGGACGAGCGAAACGATCTCATTGAACTTCGGGTGCGACGGCAACAGGGGTACGCCGCGCGTGAGGTTCATGTGAATTTTGTTGGCCAGCTCAATTGACTCTTCAATCGTACGGCCGAAGGCCGGCGTAGGATAAAGGGCCACCGTGATCACGGCCGCGATCAGAAATCCGATGCCGCGTTTCGCAAGATTTCGATTCACTCGGCCTCCTTTAAGTTCCTTCATTCTGACCCCCGAATGTGAAGCATTCGTGGAGGCAGAAACTCTTTTCAAAAACACAGTTCTTAAAGGCTTAAAGTTTGCGAAATCGGTGCCAGAGCTTGTTTGCGCACGCGACGCGTGTTTGAGGCTTAGGCAGATGCCGAACTTTTGGACGCAAATGGGTCGCGGTCCAAAATCCCATAAGGATCTAGAGAGTTGGGTTGGCTAGGTCTTTGACACTTCCGCCAATTGGCGGAAGCGTCAGGCAAAAGCGCGAAAGGATTAAACTTCTGGGACGGCGACGAAGTCCAGCAAGCTGTCTTCGTCGAAACCTTGGTAGGCCCGATTGTCTTTGATGATCAATGGGCGCTTAATCAGATTCGGGTCTTTGAGCATGAGACGAATGGCTTCGTTCTTTGTGGTGCGGCGGCGACCGAGATGGTTTTCACGGTACGTCGTGCTCCGCTGATTCAAACTGGCGTAGATGTTCTCCGCCTTGATCACTTTTTCCAGAAGGCTGCGCGGCGGCGGCTCATGGACAATGTCCTTCAACTGGTAGCGCACGCCTTTTTTGTTCAGGAAAGCGATGGCTTTCTTGCACTGCGTGCAGCTCTTCTTCGCGTAAAGAACAATTTCTCCCATCCGGCCTCCTCGTAAAACGTGGCTTTTCTTAACATAAGGCTGACACTGGAACAAGGAACAAAGGAACCTCAGCGGCGGAAGTCTTTGGGGCGATCTGGCCATTGTGGTTTTCGCGAAATTCCGGCAAAGCTTGGGCTGTGATTCGAGACACGGGCGTCGAAAAAAAGAGCGAGAAACTGGCCGGCAACCGGATCGCGTTTGGCATTTGCGGGGGCATCGGCGCCGTCGAATCGGTGCGGGCCATTCGCGAATTACGTCGGCATGGCGCCGATATCACAGCCTTTTTAACCCCCAGCGCCGAGCGTTTTATCACCGAGCTGAGCGTCGCCTGGGCCACTCAGACTCCGGTGGTCCGAGAAGCCGGTGCGGACGTAGACCATTTGGATCCTTTCGATCTCGTCGTGGTGGCTCCCCTGACATTGCATTCGCTATCCAAGTTCGCCTTGGGACTGACGGATAGTGCCGTCGCCTTATTGGTGGCCGGACAATTGGGTCGAAAAGGAAGAATAGCGCTGGTACCCGCCATGAACTTGCAGTTAAAAGAACACCCACTCTTCGGGGAATACCGCCACCGGCTCGAAAGCTGGGGCGCGCATTTTTTCCCGGCGACGGAGCAAGAGGGGCGTTGGAAAATGCCGACGCCCGAAGCATTGGCCGAGTGGGTGATTGAGGTAGCGGGTGCGCGTTGAGTTGCAGGTTGAACAGGTTGGATTGATGGGCCAAGGCGTGGCCCACGATACCCAAGGAAATATTTATTTTATCCCCGGAGCTCTACCCGGCGATCGCATTTTGGCGGAGACGGTGGAAACGTCGAAACGTTACCGGGATGCCGAACTCGTCGAAGTGCTGGCGCCGTCACCCGATCGCCGCGATCCGGAGTGCGCGGTGTTTCACGAATGTGGGGGGTGTGATTGGCTGCATTGGGACTACGCCGCCCAAGTCGCCGCGAAAGAAAAGACCCTGCGCCATGTCTTGGAACGTTCCACTTGGCTTCCGGAGAAATTTCTTCCCACCATCACCGCGAATGAGACCATGGGTTACCGCAATCGCATTCAGTTGCACGCGGCCGGTGGCCGCTTGGGATTTTATCGTCGGAAATCGCACGACGTGGTCGATATTGCGTCGTGTCCGGTGGCCCACCCGAAACTGAACGCTTCCCTGGCCGAGCTGCGCCGGGAACCCGAATCGCTAGCGGGCGGAAAGATCGAGCTTTTCGTCCAGGAGGATGGCGGTGTGGGCCGGCGCGACAACGAGGCGAATGCTGCGGCTGGCTTCGCGCAGGTGCACGACGCCCAAAATGCGTTACTGCGGCAGGCCATTGGCCAGCTGGTTTTGGGGGCCGAGGCGAAAAATGTTTTGGAACTCTTCGCGGGGAACGGAAATCTGACGTTTGAATACCTCTCCGGCGTCGAAGAGGTGATTGCGATCGATAGCTCACCCACCGCGTTGCAACAAGCGCGCGAACGCTTGAAGGCATTTGCGGGCAAGCGCGCGGCCTTTATCGAGGCTAACGTCGACGTGCGTCTGAAGCGGCGCCTGCCCCGCGAATTCATGCAGGGGTATGATACACTTTTGTTGGATCCACCGCGGGCGGGGGCGGAAGGGTGTCTTGAACCTCTTTGCTTCGACGGCCTTCAGACGATCATTTATGTCTCGTGCAATCCGGTGGCGTTCACGAAAGACGTTCAATGCCTCAATGCGCAATTCGATTTTCGGCAGGTGCAAATCATCGACATGTTCCCACATACCCGTCACATCGAATTCATCGCCTTGTTCTCGCGGCGTGCTTCCTAATTGCGTTTCCGATCTTCGCGGAGCCTGAGCAAGGCACCATCGCGGAGTTGATGGAGGACTCCGAACTTTATAAAGAGGCCCGGTTAGGACCTTCGTTCGGCCTTCTGCCCAAAGGGACGCTCCTGCGCTTGCTGGGCGAGCAAACCGGCCGTTTTGTCTCGGTGGAAGTCGAGCTGCAGAGCGGGACGCTGGAAGGTTGGGTCGTGAAACAGCGGCTGAACCTGGAAGAACAATCGCGGGAGGAGCTTCTCGAAGAGTCGCGACGTGGGGACGACAAACCAAAAAACGCGCGGGAACTGGCCCCGCGCATTAAGCGCAGTCGGGTGCCGAAGGACGAGGGGCTTTTGTTACGCCGCCAGCCCACCTTTTTTTACGGTCCGAATGTAGCCGGCGTTTTCAGCATCATTAACGCCTCTACCGATTCGTTCACCGGAATGGGATTCTCCGCCGGGGGACATGTCGGCACTTTCTTGGGGCGGGATCTTCCGCTGCGCTTCGAATTGACCTACCTCTCCCTCAACGGCCTGGGACAGGCCACGGCCGCACCGGTCAGCTTCGGATTTCTGGAGACGGCCCTTTCGTTGGCCTATCAGGTGAACGATTTGGAATTGGTCGCGCGCACGGGATATGCCTTTGCGATGGGCGTTTCGACGTTGCCGGGAGCCTTGAACGGTTCCTTCGGAGCGATTTCCGAGCTTTCGACCCTTTGGATCGGGGGAGGCATCGGATACCAGTTTACGTTTTCCGAGATTACCCACGCGACCGTGCGGGCCATGTACGGAGTGGGGTTAATCCAGTCCCCATTTGTCTTCCAAACCATTGGAATCCAAGCCCTCTTGGATTTTCAGGGCTAGCGCCCACTCCCCAGACAGCCTAAGTGTTCCAAACCCATCGGGGTTTTCGCGTCACGCGGAGGGGTGTTTCGGAACTCGTCGCCCCGGCCCTGTATACATTGTGAAAACCGCCTGATTCCAACAGGTTAATCATGGCACGGGGGCTGCAATTCATAGAGGGCAGACACAACGCGAACTTCATCTAGTCCGACATCCTGGTTCGCAGCTTCGTTTCTCAGCTTGTTTTGCAACTTAGTCACTTCGCCTAAATTAAAAGGGCCCCTTCACGGGGGCCCTTTTTCTTTTTCCGCGGTCTCAAAACGCACGACCGCTTGTCGGTAGGTTTCCAGAGTGGAGTCGGAGATCAGTACGCCATCGCGAAACACCGCGGGGTGGATCTTAAGCGCCTCCATCGCGGCTTGAGCGCCGGCTTCGCCGAGTAGGAAGGTGCGGCGCGGGGCGGCGAGCTTTCGCTTCCCGAGCCAGGCCGCGGCGGCGGCGGCTTCTGCCGCCGAAGTCGCGCTGACCGCGAGAACGCCGAACCCGCGTTGGGTGAGATAAATGATCTGCGGGTGGAAATGGGGCCGAAAGCTTTGCTCGCGAACTAAGACGATGAACGGAGTATTGGGCTGCGGATCTTTGGGGAGGTAGGTATAGCCGCGCAACGCATTCTTCTCGTCGATTTCGGCCGGCGTGGCGGTGGGCCAACACCCTTCGCTTTTTTCGGCGTCGGGAAGGGGGGTCCAAAGTTCTTCACGCGATCCGCCCCAGCGCCAGAGTTGTTCGGGGCGCCGCCCGGTCGATCGGATGAAGAAGAACCCCACCTTACCCGCAACCGCACTTTTCTCGACGGCCGGGGGACCCGCCACCAGTCCCGCGCTCGGGGGCAGGGACAGTCGCCGTCCCTTCGTTCCGGATGCCGCAACTTCCCACCCGCCCCACTCGGATTGGGCGCCACGACTTTGTGAAAAAACGAGACGGTCGCGACGCGTATCCATCCCAAAGGTCTCGATCTCGGCGTCCATGTCCGATACCGGCTTCACCGCGCCGGTCAAGGCGCCAAAGACGAGGCGCGATTCGGTAATTCCGGATGGGAAGAAGATGCCGTCCGAGGCCGCGCTGAAAAGTGCGGGGGAGGCATTCGTCGCCACCGGCTCGCTAAAGCGGAGCAACGGTTTTTCGTCGCTAAACCAAATCAGTTCCTCCGCGTGAATGTCGGACGAGAGGTGGCGCAACGCCAGCGCCCGACCGTCAGAGGAGATATCGTCGATCCGATGGCGGCCGTTCAGCGTGGCCAGTAGGGAGAGCTTCCGTTCGGCGGGCTCGAAACGATAAATCAAAAAGTCGGAGCCGGGACCCGGCGCGGAGAACGCGAGCCAGCTTCCATCCGGGGACCAAGCGGCGCTTTCGGCTTTGGCGGCTTCGGGCAAAGAGACTTCTTCCAATTTGCGATCGGCATCGGACCAAAGCCAAAGTCCGCCGGTCTGATTTGGAATCGCCGCGAAACTTTTTCCGTCGCGGGAAGCCCGAAACGATCGGATACCGCCGTCGATTGAAGTCAGCGCGATGGGTTTGCCGTGGGGGGACGTTTGTTCGTAAACCTGGCGATCTCCTTCCACGCCGTCGAGGTAAAAAACACCCAGTGCCGAGATCTGCGGCCCTTCCGGCCGGGGCAGTTTGAAGAGCCGTTCCAGCGGCATTGGCGTACAGCCCTTTTTCTCCTCCGGCGAGGCCGCGGGTTCGGCCGAGACTTGCGCGGGAGCGCCGATGGGTCGACCGTGGGGCGAGCTCTTTTTAGGTTTTCCGCCGGCCTTTTTGGGGGTGCCGCTTTTGACTAAGGGGGGCGCTTTCGGCGGTATCTGTTTGCTGGTTTTTGGCGGTAGAACGAGCCCTTCGCCGCGCTTATGCTTGGGTTCCGCGGCCAGACTGGTCAAAACGCCAACCATTCCCATACTAATGAGGGGCCTAAGAAAGGTTTGCAGTTTCATCGTCTTGCCGTAAGAGAAAGGGTATTAAGGCCGAGTGCAAAGTACAAGCTCCGCCTAAGAAAGACCATGTTGGATAAAGATCTGTATGAAGTGCTCGGCGTCAAAAAAACTGCGAACGATTCCGAGATCCGCAAAGCGTTTTTAAAGCTGGCAAAAAAATACCACCCCGATGTGAATCAAGGGAATAAAGAGGCGGAACAAAAGTTCAAGGAAGTCAGCTTCGCCCACGAAGTGCTGAAAGATAAAAAGAAGCGCGCCCAGTACGATCAGATGCGTGACACGGTCGGCCGCGGAGGCTTTGGCGGCGGTGGCGCCGGACGGGGCGGGAGTTGGAACCCGCAAGGCGCGGGCGGCGGCGCGTACTCCTACGAAACGTTCAGCGACTTTGGGCTGGGCGACCTATTCCAAGAGATTTTCGGTGGCGGGGGCGGCTTCGGCGGATTCGAAGGAATGCGGGGAGGGGGGCGACGTACTGGCGGACGTCCGTTCCCACAGCGCGGTGCCGATCGCGAGGCGGCACTCAACATCAGTTTTTTGGAAGCCGCGCGCGGTGGCGATCGATCGATTGAATTTTCCGACGGCCGGCGCATGACGGTGAAGATTCCCGCCGGAGTAGAGACCGGCTCCAAAATCAAGCTCTCGGGACAGGGCGATCCGGGCGCGGGTGGCGGTCCAAACGGGGATTTGATTTTGATCCTAGAAGTCGCGTCGCACCCGCTCTACAAACGCGACGGTCTCGATATTATTTTGACCTTACCGATCACCTTTTCGGAAGCGGTGTTGGGTGCGGAAGTGGATGTGCCCACCCTCGATGGCAAAGTCGTCATGAAAATTCCGAAGGGGATGTCCAGTGGGCAGCGTTTGAAGCTCACCGGCAAAGGTGTGAAGCCGGCTCGCGGTGAACGCACGGGCGATCAAATCGTGGAAGTCGCGATCAAGGTGCCAAAAGCTCCGGACACCGCTTACACCGAAGCCGCCGAGGCGTTGCGTAGCACGGCCTTTAATCCCCGCGAAGATCTCGTCACCTCTTAGTCACTACGAGGGCCTTTGTCATTGCGAGGGCCTTTAGGCCCGAAGCAATCCCGCATCGCGGAGCGATGCGGTGGCGAGCAATGCCCTCAGTAAACAAACCCTGACGCGCCGACCCGGACCGCGCGCTAACTCAGTTCAACGTCGGCTTGTCGCCCCTGCGCTGCGCTACGGGGCCTTTGGGAAAACAACATTTCCCGGAACATGTTCCGGGAACACCCTACCGTCCAAATTGTGTTTTATCGACGATATATTTGTTTTTTTATGGGGAATCTCTCGCGCGAGAGGTTGCATGAGATCGGCTCGGCGATGTGGGGTAGAATTTAGGCCATGCCGATCCGAAAGCTCATTGCCGTGTGTTGTTTGGCGTCATTGATTGTATTGCCGATGCCGGCAATGGGCGAGCCGACCGAGTCCAAACCTGGAATCGTTGGGCGGGCGGTGGGCCGGGTGACGGATGAATTCAGATTGTGGTCGCGGTGCCAGGTGAGTTTGGGGCTGTTGGGGTTGGTAACGACCGCCGCCGCCGTGGGGGCATGGCGCTACAGCGTGGGGTTGGAGCAAAAGCACCAAGCGATTCAAGACGCCGGCAAGGACCTTGGAGGGGACTATCCAGCCTGGAGAGGCAGCGCGCAGGAAAAGGCGATCGCGATCATGGATGTTTTTCTGGGTTTTGATTGGAATGAAGATCCGGCCGGTGGAAAGATGGGCGAGTTCCTACGAAAGGTTCAAAAGGGCGAGCCGGATTCCAAGGTGCGGGTGCTGGCCGGCCTGTTGCTAACCAAAGGTAGGGGCGTTCCAGACAAGTTTCCTGATGCGCTTCGCGCGCAGCTCGATGCGATTGCGGGCCACCCGATACCCCATTACCAGGAGCCGAGTGTGGAGGGGGATGTCCAAAAACGCCTTCAACAGGTGGAAACGCTTGCCGGTGCAGAGCACACCCCCACGCGAGATCTCGATTTGATTCGCGTGCAGATGATTGAGGCGCTTGAGCGGCTAACGGGATCACTCAGGCAGCGTGACGATGGTTACCCCACGCCGCCCGAGATCTTGGCGGACCTTCGAAGGCGAAATGTGTCGATTTCGGATGCGCGGTTTGATGCGCTCTTTGAATTCTTGGAGATTGAACCGGGAGAATTTCTCATGGGAAGTCCGAACAATGAGCCGGGAAAGACCTATGAGGAAGGTGCCCGCCACCCGGTGAAGATCACTCGGGCCTTTGCGCTGGGTAAGACGGAAGTGACCCAGGAAATGTGGAAGGAAGTGATGGGAAAATTGCCGCGCACTATCGATACATTGAACGACAAGCTGCCGGTTACCCATGTGAACTGGTACGACGCAAACCATTTTGCGGCCGCGCTCACGTTACTTCGCCGCCATAAAGGCGAAGTCTATCGTCTCCCCAGCGAAGCCGAGTGGGAGTACGCCGCGCGTGGGGGGCAAAAGGTGGGGACCGAGCAAAGGCAGTGGGCGTTTTCCTTTGGGAAGGATGCAAGTCTAGTTCACGAGTTTGCCGCCGTTAGGAAGCCCGAGGATGGATTCAATCCGTCTCTTCCGCTCGCCGGTAGCCATAAGCCCAATCCCTTGGGGCTTCACGACATGCATGGGAGCGTTTGGGAATGGTGTGCCGACACTTATGAAGACTCAACGGCAATCGTCGACGATCCTGCTTATGGCCACCCCGTCAACTTGAAGACAGGGCTGACCCGAGTCATGCGGAGCGGTTCTTTCATCGTAGAACCGGAACGGGCGCGCTCGGCTAGCCGCACGGGAGCAGGGCCGGTTCTCCGCATTGGAGGCGTCGGTATTCGACTGACGAGGACTAAACCGTAACGACAACGCTTACCAGGAACAGGTTCTGGGAAGCTCCCCTTCAGAATTCTATTTTATCGACGATAATCCGGGTTTGTTGCTCCAATCTCTCGCGCGAGAGGTTGCATGAGATCGGCTCGGCGATGTGGGGTAGAATCTAGGACATGCCGGTTAGAAAACTCATTGCGCTGTGGTGTGTGGCGTCATTGCTCCTGTTGCCAGTGCGAACGTTGGCAGAACCGCCACGCACCGGGATGCTGAGGCGGGCCGCGGGTGCGGTGGTGGATGAATTTAGAATGTTGGGGCGGTGCCAATTCAGTTTTCGTTTGTTGGTGGCGGGAATCGGTGGGGCCGCAATAGTGGCCTGGCGCTACACCGTAGGGCAGCAGCAAAAGCATCAAGAGATTGTCGATGCGGGAAAAGTCCTGGGGGTGGAATATCCTTAGGAAGTAGCGCGCAGGAAAAAGCGGTCGTGATCATGGATGGATTCTTGCGCTTTGGCTGGACACGAAACCCTTCGGTTGGCGATATGGGGGAGTTTTTGCGCAACGTGCTGAAGCAGGAGACAGACTCAAGGGTGCGCGCGCTAGCCAGGCTGCTATTAAATAAAGGTAGAGAACTTAGGGAAGTTAGATTTCCCGGGGCGCTTCAAGCGCAGCTGGATGCGATTTCGGATCACGCGATACCTCACTACCAAACACCGGACGCAGAGGCGGATACGCAAAAACGCCTTCAACAGGTGGAGGCACTTGCCGGTGCCGAGCCCACTCCGATGCGAGATCTCGATCTGATACGGGTGCAAGTGGCGGAAGCGCTCCACCGGCAAACGCGCGCGCCAGCGCAGCGGGAGGATGGCTACCCCACTCCACCCGAGATCTTGGCGGACCTTCGAAGGCGGAACGTGTCGATTTCGGATGCACGGTTTGATGCGCTCTTTGAATTTGTAGAGATTGAGCCGGGGGATTTTATTATGGGGAGTCCGGATGCCGTGCCGGGGGGGTGGAGGGATGATGAGATCCCGCACCCGGTGAAAATCACACGGGGCTTTGCCTTGGGTCGAAAAGAAGTCACCCGGGAGGTGTGGAAGGAAGTGATGGGACAACTTCCTACCGAGCCCGAGTCTTTCCTTGTTGAACCACCTAGTGAGAAACTGCCGGTTATCTTCGTGAGTTGGAATGACGCAAATCATTTTGTCTCTGCGCTCACACTGCTGCGCAAGCACAAGGGTGAAGTGTACCGCCTTCCCACCGAGGCCGAGTGGGAGTACGCGGCGCGCGGGGGCCAAAAGGTTGATAGTGATCAGAGACAGTGGCCATTTTCATACGGGAAGGATGGAAGCCAGGCCAAGGATTTTGGGGTTGTCGGTCGCGAGGCGATGCAACCAGTGGCGAGCCGAAAGCCCAATCCCCTTGGGCTTTATGATATGTACGGGAACGTTTGGGAATGGGTCGAGGATAGCGAAGGGAACCCGAAAGACGCCCCCTACAATCCTACCTACGGCCACCCCGTCAATCGCACCTCAGCGCCGGGCCGTATTATTCGGGGCGGGAGCTGGTTGAACGATCCCTCTATGAGCGCGCGCTCCGCCTCCCGGCAAGACCCCCTTTCCGAGCTTCGCAATAACCTTATCGGTTTTCGTATTGCGAGGACTCGGCCTTAGATGGGCTGACCGGTTGGCTGGTATCATTCAAATGTGACCATTCGAACCCTGATTCTGGTGTCCAGCGTGCTTGCATTGGTGTCGTGGCCGGTGCGATCGGAGTCCAACGGCCAAAATAACGGGCTCGCTGAGCGGGTTGAAGGGAGAATCGCCGAAGAGTTGAAGTTGCTCAGAGGTTGCCAATTCAGTTTTGGGCTGCTGATTGCCGGTACCGCCGCGGTAGGAGGAGTGACTTGGTTGGCCACGATGGGGCAGCGCAAAGATCAAACGGCGCTGGTTCAGAAGCTCGACCAGCTTGAGATCGACTATCCCGTCAAAAAAAGCGCGCGAGAAAAAACGGCGACCATATTGGAAACCGTGCTGCGATTTGGCTGGGAGAAACCCGCCCGGTTTGATCGAACGGGCGAGTTTTTACTCGGGCTCCAAAAAGTAGAATCCGATCCCCAGGTCCGATCCCTCATTGCAATTCTTTTACGCAAGGGGGAAGGAACGGGAAGCGCTCTTCTTCGGGCAGAGCTTCACGCAAAACTCGATGAGATCGCCGGGCACCCCCTTCACTATCAGGGGGCCGAAAAGGGAACGAGTGTGGCGCAACGCATGGAACAGGTTGAAGCGCTCGCTGCAGCGAAGTCGCTTTCGGATCGAGACATCGACTTGCTCCGCGTGCAGTTGGTCGAGGCCACCCACCGATTGGCGCTGCCCAATTCGACGCCGGATGCCGCGTGGCCAACCGAGCCAGAAATCTTGGCCGACCTCCTACGACGAAATGTCACCCTGACTGACTCTGAATTCAACGGGCTGTTTCCATTTGTGGATGTGGAACCGGGTGCGTACACCATGGGCAGTCCGAACGACGAGGTTGGACGACGCGACAATGAGGGCCATCAACCGGTGACGATCCCTCAGCCCTTTGCTCTCGGAAAAACAGAAGTTACCCAGAAGATGTGGAAGGCAATCATGGGGCGTACGCCTCTGGAGGTCCGAGACGAAGATGACGCGCTTCCGGTGACGTGGGTGAGCTGGAATGACGCAAACCATTTCGCAGCCGCGGTGACAGTATTGCGTCGGGCAAAAGGAGAAGTCTATCGTCTTCCCCGGGAAGCAGAGTGGGAGTATGCCGCGCGCGGTGGACAAAAAGTAGGCGCCGAGCAAAGGCAATGGCCGTATCCCTTCGGCCGGGATTCAAGCCAAATCCAGGAGTATGCAGCGGTTTGGGACGCTAAGACGTCCGAAGACAAAAGGCCCCCGCTTTCGCCCGCCGGTAGTCGCAAGCCCAATCCCTTGGGATTGTACGATATGCACGGAAGCGTTAACGAGCTTTGCGAGGATGTCTATCAACCCACTACGAAGAACCCGGGCTATGCGATTACGCCTCGGGGGCTACCAATGCGCGTCATCCGCGGCGGTTGGTGGCTCTTCAAATCTGACGATGCGCGCTCGGCCAGTATCAACTCGATTGAACCCGACACTCGCGTTGAGGGAGTGGGATTGCGCTTGTTGCGAGAGAAGCCTTAAGTCAGAGAAGTCAGGGAATCAATCTTCTTTGGTTGTCGATAGCGAAACGGGGTACGGGGATGGTTCGGTAATGCACTTCACGACGGGAGCCCTCCAACCAGAAGTAGCTCGGTTCGCTTCTCAAAGGACATGTGTCGGGCGAGACGACCTCAATCTCACCGAACCTGGCTCCCGGTTTCTTTTCGAGAATGCGTTCCACGACAAACCGAAGTTGCACGATCGCGTAGTCATCCCACGGATCAACCTTAAACTCGTGCACGTGAAAAACCGGTTCAAAGTTTTCGTCGAGCGTAACGCTAACGGCATCCGCATTGATGGTGTTTTGTTCGTTCTCTCGCGCGGTGATCGCCTGAACTTGCAAGGTCTCCGCTGCAATCAATCGTTTTCCCGATCTAGAAATATCGAGAAGGGCGGCAAGCTCGAGTCTTAGAGAATTGGTTCTCGCGGCACAATGCGCGTTGGTTACATTGCGATCGGTCAAAAAGCGATCTAATGACATCGGCGGCACCGCGGGAAGTCCCACGCGTTCGGCGGGGTACCATTTCAACTCATGGTACTTCGCGAGAATTCTCTTACGTTCTGCCTCGGCGATGAGGGCCAGGCGCTGCTTTTCTCTGACTGCAAAACGCTCCAAGCGGGCGGTTTCAGCTGCCTTCTCCGCCACCCGTCGATTTTGAAAACGGTCTAGGAAGGGAGTGAGAAGTTCCGGCTCCAACCAACCTTCCGCCCTCCGCGTTTGCACATTAAATTCGCGCAATTGATCGACGGTCTGGGCCCCCTCTAAGACAATCTCCGCAGCGCGGGCGCTCGCTTCGGGATTGGATTCATGGTGCAAAAGCAGACGAGCGAGCGTTGTGGCCAAGGTCGCTTGAACTGTCTCCTTTGGGGCTCCCGTGCTTTTCAGGTGGGATAAGGCGGTATTGACCAACGCTCTCGATCTGTCCGCGTCATTTGGCGCCAGGTATTGGGTCGCCGCATACAAATTCTCGATGTCGGAATCTTTTAGCGCGGCTAGCAGGTGCAAACACACCGCACTCGGAACGCCTCGCCGCTCATTCTGTCCCCCAAAAGCGGTGCCGGCCAAAAGCAAAAACACTAGAATTTTCATCGTTTTCTGCGGATTCAGTTCAAAGCCTAAAAGAAGCTACGTTGTCGCAGGATGTCTAGCACAGCTTGGATGGTTTTCGGAGCGCAACCTTCCGCTCGGTTATTTACGAAGATATAGGCGGGAAGTTTGAGTTCTACCGCCCATTGTACGAGGTCAGCAATGCTCTCGCGCAGCGAGGGTTGCTCTTCCATCACTTGGTTGTACGGAGAAAAGGCTTCAACCGCGTCTTCGTACTTCGTGCCGGGCTGTAAAAGCACCCGGGAAACGATCTCACGCAGGGGATGGGCTTTTGCGAGCGCCAGCTGCTCTTGAAGTGAAGGCATCTTGGTCCAGCTATTGAACACGTGGGATGCGCTGTGCTTGGCGAGCATCTGAAAATATTCCGGTTGAAGCCAGGCGCGGTTTCGGATCTCGACGCTAAAATGGTGCCCGGTCTCTCCCACTTTCTCGAAAAAGGCATCGAGGCGCTGAATAAACTCCCGACCCGATTCCAACATGCCGGGCTGGAACTGGGAAAACTCCAGCATGATGGGGCCAATCCGATCCCTCACTTCATCGAGTGGCTTGAGGAAATTTTCAACGAAGGCGACGGGGTTGAGAAAATCCGGATTGGTCGTTCCGGATTCTTTGCCGTAACGGGCCAGTTTCGGGTAGCGAAAGACAGTAATTCGCTCAGTTACCTTCAGCCCGAAACGAAAATGCGCCGGCGTTTGCGCGGCGTAGTGTTCAAACATCTTAGGTTTGGGCCAATCGTAGTAGGTGTGGTCCACGCCCACCGCGGGAAAAGTCTCGGCGTATTCGCTCAGGCAGTTTTCATTGAATGCCTTTTGGCTGCGGTAGAGGTGGCGGTAGAACCAGCCTTGCCAGCCGGGATACTTCCAGCTGGAGGTGCCGAAATACACCCCGCGGGTGCGCAAGCTTCTAAGTTCTTCGATCACAAGGGGCTTATTTTGGGGTGGAAGAAAGAACCGGGTCAAGCTTCGGCTTCGAGGCCAAGCTGCGATTTAAGGTTTTGATTTCGCCAGCCAGAAAGCCGCGGTGTTGGGCGTAGAAACGGTCGTAAAGTTCGCGAAGGGCTTCGCCTTCTTCCCAGACTTTGGGCTGCCCATTGATGGTTTGCACGGCCAGGAACCGCGGCACGGTATCGTGCGTATAGCGTTTGGCGTGGGGAAAGAGTTCTTTCATCAAGCGGCTATCGAAAATCGCTTGTTTCGGATCGTCGACCACGAGCGAATGCAAAGTGAGCTGGGCGTTCGGAAACTTCTTGAAATAGGCTTCCAGCAATGTGCGGTACTCGCGGCTGCTATCGCACCAGCTCGCCGAGACCACGAAGAAGTTGAACTTCCCCTCGTCGCCCGCTTCCAAAAGCGATTTCAAAAAGCGCAATTGGTAGAAAGACGCGATCACGGCCGCACTCTTGCCTTTTAGCGAATCATTCAGCGCCATGCGGTCGGCCAGCGGCAGAGTGTCGGTTGCGGCGCGGGTCACCGGGACGCGGTGCGAGACCAGGCGCTGGGCAATACGCACGCTTTTGCCAGTGGGCACGGCGTGAAATTCTAAGAGCGATTTACTGCGCCAATTGCCACGGATCTTTGCCCACTCGGCATCGAGACTGACGAGCTCGTGGGCTTCCACCATACGGGTGGCTTCGCCGCGGGCATCGGTGACAAAGGGCAAAATCGTTTCGAGGTTGCGGCCGACGTGAAACTCCAGCGGGAAGGGGAGGTAGAAAAGCTCGTACATCGCGAGCAGCTTATTCACCTTCGGGGCGTCTTTGGCGGGTCCGTCCGCACGCACGGGCAGCGCCAAAAACGCGGCGGCGAGGGCCCAGTGGTGGAAGCGGTTCCGATTCATACCCTAATTGCGTGCAACGGATATGCCATATTAAGTATTTGATTTTTATAATGAATTATATGGAATACACCCCCGATTTCCGAGTCTTTATAGACAGCTGTCCACTCTCAGTACACAATCGCTCGCCCATGTTCGGAATTTACGTCCATATTCCCTTCTGCGTGCATCGTTGCTCGTACTGCGACTTCTACTCGACCACGCGTTACGGGCGGGAATCGTTCGAAAAACTGGCGGAGAAACTGGAGTGGGAAACTCGGGCTTCGGCGGATTGGCTGGAAGCCAATCGCGCACGCAAAACCGTCACCAGTATTTTTTTTGGCGGCGGGACACCTTCATTGATGCCGATCCCACTGCTCGCGCGCGTCTTTGCCGCTCTCCGAGATAACTTTGTGATCGCGGACGGCGCCGAGGTCACCTTGGAAGCCAACCCCGAAACCGTGAATGATGTATTTGTCGAAGGCCTCGCACGCCACACCCCGGTGAATCGCGTGAGTTTGGGGGCGCAAAGTTTTCAGCCCGAGCATCTGAAAACATTGGAACGGCGGGGATCGCCGGAAAGCATTCGCACCGCCGTCTCGCGATTACGGGCGGGGGGATTTTCTCACTACAGTCTAGACTTGATCTCCGGCATTCCCGGGCAAACCGCCGAAGAACTTTGCGCGGGAATCGATTTTGCGGCGGAGTTGGGGCCCGAGCATTTGAGTTTTTACAATCTGACGCTCAAGCCGGGGCACCCGCTCTTTACTCGCCTGCCTTCCGACGATCAGGCCGCGGATCTTTATGAGCAGGGGCGGGCGTGTCTCGAGCATCACGGCTTTGAAGCTTATGAGATTTCCAACTTCTGTCGTGAGGGCCGAGTGAGTCGGCACAATCTGCTTTATTGGTCGGGAGACGATTTCTTGGGACTCGGCCCCTCGGCCGCCACCCGTTTTTTTTGGGACGGGAAGTTTTACCACCGCAAACAAGTCTCGAACTGGGAGAACTACATCGCCGTCGATCATTTTCCGTCGCCCGGCTTTGAGGCGACTTCGGATTTTCAGACGGTTTTGGAAGCGAGCTTTCTCGAGCTGCGCAAGCGCGACGGAATTCACCTGGATACTTTTCGCTCGCGCTATGGCTATGACCTCACCCGAACGCAGCACTTCGGCGCTTTTCGTCGGGCGGGAATGCTCGAGGTCACAGACGGATTCACCCGGCTCACCCGCAAAGGGTGGCTGCTCGCCGAAGGCATTGCGGAAAAGTTAGTGCAGTTTCCGGTTTAGAACGGGACTTCTTCATCCGTCATTCCCTTGGCCGTGCCCGAGGGTTCGAAGTCGGAAGTCGGCGGCGGGGCCGCAAAATCACCCGTATTGGCGGCGCGCTCTCCCGAGCTACCCAAGAACTGAATATTTTGGGCGACGATTTCCGTCGTATAGCGTTTCACGCCTTCTTTGTCCGTCCAATCACGCGTCTGGAGACGGCCTTCCACAAAGGCTTGGCGTCCTTTGGAAAGGTACTGGCCGCAGAGTTCTCCAAGCTTGCCCCAAACCACCACGCGGTGCCATTCGGTGCGCTCCTGCTTTTGACCGGCTTTGTCCATCCAGCTCTCGTTGGTGGCCATGTTAAAATTGGCAACGGCTCCCCCGTTGCTGGTGTAGCGAACTTCGGGATCCGTACCGAGCCGTCCAATGAGAATTACTTTATTAACGCCGCTTGCCATTCGATCTCCTTAGGTGACTGTGCCTTTACTTAAGAGAGGCGATGGGATGGAGTCAAGCGGCGCTAGGGAGCATCGACGATGCAACTCAGAAATCATCCGGTTTTTCTTGCTGCGCGACGTCATTCCCCGGTCGATCGCATTGTGGCTAAGGCCTTTGACGGCCTGATCGCGGCCAGCCTCTTCAGTCTCGGCAACGCGCTTTCCTATCCCATTGGGGTGCTGCTGTGTTTTTCTGTCTTGCTGCTGCAGGATGGTTGGGGACAGAGCGTCGGCAAACGGCTTTTTGGTTTGACCGTGCTTCAGGACGGCACCGACCGCCCGATCGGCATGGCGCAGTCGGCCATGCGCAATGTGCCATTCGCCCTGGGCGTTTTATTTGGTGCGATTCCCGCTTTCTGGGTTTTCTTCGTGCTCGTCTTCCTCCCGTTGATCGCGGTGGAAGTCTTTTTCTTGATGCGTCTCGACTCCGGGGCCCGCTTGGGAGATGTGCTCGCCGACACCTACGTCTCCGACTTCGCGCGTCGTCCGAATCCCAGCGAAACTATCGACGAATCGGGCGACGACGCCTATAATGAATAGGTAGCTTTCTCCATTTTCTTTTCATCCGTTTCCAAATCCAAATCATGGGAATTTTTCAAATCTTCGGGAAGAGCCTCGTTGGGCTAGATATTGGTGTCTCCGGGATCAAAGCGATCGAGCTGAGTCCGGGGAAGACGCGGCGCTTGATGGCGTACAACCGCATTCCTTTGCCTTGGAATACCATCTCGCCCGACGGAGAAATTAAAAATCGGGGGGTGGTTGTCAGTGCCTTGAAGACCCTCTTTGGCTCGAAGCAATTCACGACCAAGCGGGTGGCCACCGCGGGTTTCGGCAATGCCATTATCACGAAAAAGATCCAAGTCGATCGCATGAAGCCCGAGGAATTGCGGGAACAGATTTACTGGGAAGCCGAGCAGTACATTCCGTTTGACGTGAATGACGTGAATTTGGACTTCGCCATTCTGGGAAATTCCACCACCAGCGTCGCCAACAAAATGGACCTGCTCCTGGTCGCGGCCAAAAAAGACTACGTGAACAATCTGATGGCGATTCTCGAAGAGGCCGGCTTAGAAGCGGTCGGGATCGATACCCAGGCTTTCGCGTTGGGAAACTCCTTCGAATTCAACTACGGGCATCTGGTGGATACCTCGCCGGGCGGAGCGACGAGCTTCCTGATCGATTTCGGGGCGGGAACGACCAAAGTTTCGATGTTCGAAGGCGACAAGACGGTTTTCAATCGCGAACTCCGCCAATGCGGCATGTCTTGCTCGTTGATGCTCAGCGAACGCCTCGGCGTTTCTTTGGATGAAGCCGAGAATCTAAAAATCAGTGACTATGACAACCGTTCGGTCGCGGCGGTTTTAGAAGAATTTACCAATACGCTCATCGACGAAGTTTCGCGTACCATCGATTTCTCCCTCACCCAGAGCGCCGATTCCGCCATCGATGGGATCTACATTTGTGGTGGCGCCTCCCGCACGCACGGCCTTTTGACCGGGATGGAAAAGAAATTGGCCGCGCCGGTGAAGCCGCTTAATCCCGTCCAGAATATTGCCGGATCGGGCAAGCGGATGAACGCACAGGCCATCCAAGAAATCATGTACCTTGGTACCACCGCCATTGGGCTCGCCCTTCGGAACGGGGGCGCCGCTTGATTCGGATCGATCTAGGTCGCGGCAGTAAGAAGCAGGGCGAGCGGATCCGCAAAGTCGCTACCCAGCTGAAGCTGCAGCAGCCCTACGAAGAGCTGCTGGCCAAGTTCGACGGCGATGTCGGCCGGATGATCACGTTCGTCCTGTCTATTGCCGTGGCGATTTTGCCGTATCTGTTCATTGGGGAATACGAGCGCGTCATTACCCGCAGCTACGAGAAAAAAATACGCGCGGTGGAAAAAGAAATTGCCGTGGTCGAGACCGAAGTTCAGTCGCTGCAGCCTTATAAGCAAGAGCTGGAGTCCTACGAGACTCAGAAGAATCAAGTGAACCAACGTCTGGCGGTGATCCGTCAGCTGATCGACTCGCGGGGCACACCGGTTATCTCCATGGACGCCGTCACCCAGGCGATGCCCGAAGGCGTTTGGTTGGAGACGGTGAACTTCGAAGGCGTCGACAAAGTGGAAAAAATCTCGGTCGCGGGCAAAGCACTTTCCAATGAAGACATTTCCGACTTTGTGGACCGGCTCGCCCAGTCGTCCTATTTGAGGAACGTCCGCATCAATTTAGTGGAATCCGCTTTCGCCAGTACGACGGAAATCCGCAGCTTTACCCTGGATTTGGAAGCCACGCCTTACACCGCGGCCGCCCGAGAAATCGGAGGCAGCCGATGAAGAAGAAATACCAGATTCCGGCCATTATCGTGGCGGTGGGTTTCTTGTACGGGGGCTATCTGTTTTACGGCGTGGTGGAGACCACGATTCCCCAGTTGGAACAGCGGCTGGCCGAAAAAGATCGCATCTTGGCGGGAAAAAACAATGAACTGCGTAAACTGCGTAACTTCAGTGAGAACATTGAGAGCGTGAAATTGCAGTTGCGGGAACTCAACCTGCAGCTCGAAGCGGCCCTGGAGTCGATGCCCCGCAACTACGATCTGTCGGGATTGCTGCGAAAGCTCTCGGTCATCGGCTTCAACTCCGGCATTGAGCTCAACGCCTTCCGTCCGGGTACCGCTTCGAACAAAGAAGGGGAGTTCTACGAGACGATGCAGGTGGCGTTTAACCTCAACGGATCTTTTACGCAGATGATGTCATTTTTTGATCAGGCGTTGCGATTGCGTCGAATTATTCGCATCGACCGAGTCGCCATGCGGGCGCTGGCCAGTAGTGGGGCGGCCGCCAGCCGCAATACGGGCGTCGGCGCGACGGCGGAAGTGAACGCGAAGCTCTATCGCTTTGTCGACTAACTACATGAAAAAGACTTTCTACATTTTGCTGGTTTTGGGCGCGGTGGGATCGGCGTTTGGCGCCGACGAGGTTATCGACCGCGACGAAAAAGATTCCAATCTCTACTCCTCGTTTGGGAAACGGGATCCGTTTCGCGTTCCGGATCGCAGTGGGTTGGGCAGCGAAACGATTCCGGTGGATCCGTTGCGCAAGTACCGGCTGGAAGGCTACCGACTGCGCGCCATTCTGCGTAGCGGCAATCGGCCCCAAGCCATGTTCGAAGATCCGGACGGAAAATCGCACGTGGTGGTGGAAGGCGACAAGCTGGGGATGGAGGGGGCACGCGTCAGTCGGATCGTGAACTCCGAAGTCATTGTCACCGAGCGTAGCGCCAACCACCTCGGTAAAGAAATTTTGCTCGAGAAGGTGATTTCGTTGCCGGCGGATCAAGAAAGCAAGTCGGGAGCTCCCGCGGCCGCCGCGATTCAGCAGGGCTATCCGGACGATGGTCGGGTTCCGGCGGCCAATACCGGCGTTTCGATCGAAAAAGCGCCGGCGAAGATCGAGCCTACGGCGGGCAAATAGTTTTAGGAATAGGAGCTAGCATGAGTCGCAAACAAAAGACTCGGTTGTCGAAAATCCTGCTCGGTCTGATTTTCGCGAGTGTCATGGGCGGTTTTACGCTCCTGGCCTCCGCCGAAGATGAGATGGAAGAAATGCAGGATGTGGGCACGGAGAATGCTCCGCCGGCGGAACCCGAGTTGGAAGAGCTTTTCAATGAAGCGCCGACGGAAGCCAAGACGGCTCCTCCCCCCACGATGCCGGAAGATGGCGGCGAGATGGAAGAGTTGGCCCGCGGCATCAGCAATGAAGAAGCGGTAAAGGTCGGCGCGCCGGCCGTGGAAGATCCTTCGGTTCCGAACCAGATCACCAATTTGGAGTTTAAGCACGATGCGAAGGGTTCGCGCGTGGTCGTAAGTTCCCTGCGGAAATTGAAGTTTAGCGAGAACAAGAGTGCCGGGACGCGGCAGTTTATCTACCTCTTCGAGAACACCCAGACGCCCGAGAAGTTCCAGCGCGCGTACGATACCACCGAGTTTTCGAGTCCGGTCGCCTTGTTCACGCTCTTCCAATTGCCCAATGCGGCGACCGCGACCAGCAAACTCATTGTGCAATTGCGCGAAGACCAGGTTCCCACGATTACCGATTCCGATCGGGGTTTGATCATGGAATTTGGTCCGCCCAAGAGCGCCGAGCCGACCATCGTCGATCCGACCAAGCGCGAGATCTTGAGTGGCGACAATATTTACGCCAAGGGCGGGGTCTATTCCGGCGAAGTGATTCAACGCCTAGAAATCAAGAACTCGGAAGTGCAGGACGTGTTGCGCCTGATCGCGCGCACGAGCGGTTACAACATCGTGATCGGTGACGATGTGACCGGCCGCATCGGGACATTGAGTTTGACCAATATCCCTTGGGATCAGGCCTTCACCTTGGTGCTCCAATCGCGCAAACTGGGTTTCGTCAGAGAGGGCAACGTCTTACGCGTGGGAACCTCGCTGGCGTTGCGGTCGGAGAAAGAAGAAGCCGATCAGGTGATGAAAGCGGCCGAGAAAGTCGAAGTGCTAAAGACCGTGCTTTTGCCCATCAGCTACGCCAAGGCGGCGGATCTCGCTCCTCGCGCCAAGCCGTTCCTGAGTGAACGCGGCGCGGTGGAAGTCGACGTCCGCACCAACACCGTCATCATTAAAGATATCGAAAAAGTGGTCTCGCGCGTTCAGCGTCTATTGCAAGCGCTCGACACGCAGCCGCCGCGGGTCTCTATTTCGGCAAAGATTGTGGAAATGCGAAGCTCGCTCACCCGCACGATTGGGATGCGCCAGTTGCTCGGGATAAACAATCTGGCCAACGGCGATCCGGTACGGACGCTGGGCAGTAATGCCACCGATGTTCCCAACGTTGCCGGCGGGGCATTGGGCACCAGTGTGCAGGGTTCGTTCTCGGCGGTGATTCGCTCCGACGATTTCCTGAACATGCAGACCGAATTCCGCTTGGGCGAATTGGATCAAAAGATTCGCACTCTCGCCAATCCGTCGGTGAGCGTCGTGGCAAACCAGACTGGTACGGTCACCCAGAGCTTGTCCTTCTTCGTGCCCAATAACACGATCGTGGGCGGCGTTATCCAGCCGAGTTTCACCCAGATCAATACGACGTTAAATCTTTCGGTGACGCCCATTGTTTCCGCGGACGGTTCGATTTTCATGACCGTAGCGGTGAACAACGATATTCCGAGTGGAGTCAGCGGAAGTACTACGATCGCATCGCGTTCCGTGAATACCCAGGTTTTGGTGGAAAACGGCGACACCGCGGTGCTGGGCGGGGTCTTTCAGAACACGGTGGATACGACGAAGGAAGGCATCCCGCTGCTCATGCGCATTCCGATTTTGGGTTACCTTTTTTCCGGAAGTACCTCGGTTGACTCGCGCAGTGAAATCTTCATTTTCGTAACCGCGAAAATCATGAACGCGGAAGAATCCTTCAAACGCACTTTGTAAGGGGTGGGCGATGGAATGGCTCTGGATCATCCAGCTTTTCATCAATGTGATTGTCGTGATGGCATTGATTGTCCGTTGGCGGGAACGCAGTCCGGTTTCCGCCGCGGTAGACGACGGTCTTTCCTCCGGGCTCTCCCGCCAATGGGAAACCGATCTCAGTCAGTACCGGAGAAAAACGGAAGATCAGCTGCGTTTTCTCGTCGGTCTATGCGAGCAAGCGCATTCCATTCTCATGCGCCATGCGCAAACCGCTCAGCCGGGAACGGCGAGTTTGGAAGAAGAAGAACTAAAGGCCTTGCGTCAGAGCCCGGTGGCGGCGGCGGTGACGCGCAATATTCCCTCGGTTCAAGATCTCGAAGCGAAGAAGAAAGCCGCCCGCGCGGAAATTCCCCTCGATCTGCGCAGCCTTTTGCGAGATCAACTTACTTGATCGGCTTGCTACGTCGATATTTCTAACCTCCCGAAACTCTATGATGTTTTCTGTGAAAACCCGTTAACAAGTCTCCAATAATGCCCTTGACATAGAGAGTTACGCGCCGAAGAATGGCTCTCGTAAACGGCTATCTCAGCAATTTCGACGGCTGAGACTAGCCGGCAACGGGGAAAGCAGTTTTTCTCTCCGTCGGGGGAAAAGGCGAATTTTTCACAGCACGTAGTGAGTTTCAATGTCGGGTTGGCCACAGTCCGAAGGGCGCGGCCTCGTTGTTCGCTTTAACAGAAACGAAAACATACCTTACAGAAGGTTGGGGGATAAATGGAGAAGGCAAAAATCATCAAGAGGTACCAGAACCGCAAGTTGTACGACACGGATGCCAGCTGCTATGTGACCCTGGACGAAATAGCGGAAATGATCCAGCAGGGCGAAGAAGTCGCCGTCGTCGACAACCGGAACCAGAAAGACATTACGGCGTTGACGCTGACCCAGATTATTTTTGAAAAGCAGAAGAAGTCCGAAACGCCCGTGCCGATCACAACGCTTCGACATATCATCCAGAACGGGGATGGCTCCTTTAGCTCATTTTTGGCCAAAGGCGCTGAGTCCGCGCAGGGTGAAATCATCCGCACCTTGGAAACCCAGCTCAAAGATCTCGGTTCCAAGCTCACCGACCTGGAAGCCAAATATGGTGTGATTCCGGGCCGGGAAGTGGGTGTTGGCGCTGGTAAAAACGCCGAAGCTTAATTCGGTGTCGTAACCACATCATTTAGCTAGGGAATTGGCCGCCCTCCGAAGCTCTTGGAGGGCGGTTCTTAATTTGCGATAATAGCAATAGCTCCCCTGTCCGGTACGTGAGTTTCGTTAATTCTTACCCGATAGGTTCTTAGCCGGGAGCTCTCCCTTGCTGTGGTGTGCAGGCCTAATATTTAGGAAGCCTAAAACAGCAATTAGGGCTCCCACTTTATATTCCTGGGCTAAGAATTCCAAACCACGGCCAGTGGCGGGGGAGCTTCTCCGCTTTCTGACCGAGTTTTTATCGGGATGGCATCTTGACTAGCAACCGCACCATTAAATGGATCGAAAGCCTGGCGGAACAGGAAGTCTCGATTAAGTCGGGCGACCGCGTCAGCATCGATCTCTGCACGACCAAGGACCAAGTTCTCTCCGTCGAGACGGCCACCTTCATTCGGGATCTCTACTACCATTTCGACTATCTCACGCGGCTCTTCAATCTCCGGGTGGTGGACGATGGCATACAGATCAAAATCGTAAAACTTTCCGATACCGCCGAGGGATTTCAGGTCTCCCGCGCAGAGATGAAACTAGCGATCGCCACCGGCAAGCCGGGCGTGATCCAGTTCTCCTGCGAAAAGCGCGTCGACCCGGCGAATTCGACCCGCACCTCGGTGATGTTCTCGGGGATGATCGAAGCCCAGTTCGGACTTTTCCACGAAGTGGAGTGGTCCTTTCTCGGCAACCGTGTCGTACCGGAGCAAGTGGCGCGGCACTACCTGACGGAATTTATCCAGGTCAGCCGCCCGGCCCACTCACCCAACTAATCCTTCCACTTCGGATGTCCGAAATGCAGGCGGTGATCGCAGCTTTCGGTCAACGCTTCTTCATCCAATTCAATCACGCCAATCTTGGTGAACGCCGCATCTTCGTCGGCGACCGAGATCGAGAACTTCAAGCCGTGTTTAAAGTTCTTTAAGCGCAATTCATCCCGGAAGTCCGCATCGCCCGGTCGCTCCGTGTTCTCGGAATCGAGCGACATCAGGTAGGGTGTCGCGGCCTTGGTCTTGTCGGCCAAGCCCAATTCGGAAATCTGGTAGAGCTGGCGGACGTTAGGATTGGCCGGATCGGCGGCGCTGAAGGCGTTGATGATCGTTACCACCGCGGGCAAGCCGACAAACGTGGCCAGGTGGACGGAAACGGGCGGGGCATTGGTTTTCGCTAAGTCGAGGAAGGAATCGGCCTTAGCACCCCCCAAATCATCGACGGTGAAGAAGCTCGCGGTTTCGTATTCCGCCGGGTCCTTTGCATTGCTCGTCGGATAGAGCTTTCCGGCCAGGCCCAATGCCCGAAAGTTTTTCTTTAAGGGATTGCCCATCGCCTCGGAGGCCCGCACGATAATCCGGCCGCGGCTACCCGCCGAAAAATAGCCGCTATACTTGTTCTTCTCCGTAATCGCCCAAACGCCCGCGAAGCAAATACCAATGGGGTGCACCAGTTTTTGAAACGTCGGAAGGATGTCCGTTCCCACTTTAATAGTGCGGGCGGCGTCTTGTTCTAAGAGATTGGTTCCCGAGTGGAACAAGGTCTTGCCTTTAAAAAAACTGGCCCAGGTCACTTGGTGAGACGGTAGCTTGGAATAAGGATTCTTTTGCACTTCCGCCCAGACGTCCGAGTAGACGGACCCCTTCGGCGCGGGTGCGGCCGCAAACGCGGAAACGGACAATAACGATAAAATGAAAAGACGGACGGACATGGAGTACCCCCAAAGCGAGGACGTTAACAACGGGGGGGCGAGAAAGAAAAGGCGGCTCTAAAAAGAGTGCGATCAAACGTTACGGGCAAGATCAGTCGAGCATGACGGCCGCGGCGATGGCGGTCGTCCACAGGCCGTTTTTTTCGCCCACCGCGGTTTGCGTCACATTTTTCGTAGTCACGACATCGCGTTTGATCTTCCACTGGTCTTGCCGGCCATCGTAGAGCACGTCGTCTTCAAAGGAATGGCCGAGGGTCGTGGCCAGCATGTAAGCGGCGAGATCCTCCGCGTATTCGCCTACCTTCACCTGCGTTTCCCCGTAGGAATGGTGTTCACTCAAATAGCCATACTGAGTTTTGTCTTTGGGGATGGCGACGCCAATCGACGCCGCAATCAAGCGGTTGGGTTCGTTCGTCGAAGATTCCGCCAAAACGACATATAAAATCTGGCCGGGCTTCAAGCGCTTCACCCCCTGAGTGGGCGGGATCACCTTGCATTTGGGCGGGAAGATAGACGTCACCTTCACCAAGTTGTATTCCGCGATATTGGCATCGCGCAAAGCCATCTCGAAAGAGGCGAGGCGCTCTTTTTCCTTACCCACACCCTTAACAAAGAAGATTTCCTTGGGAACGAACATGCTGAATTAGTAGGAAGATCGAACCCCCTTTGCAAGCCTATTCGGTTTTGGGCCTTTTCCCGGTTCGGGGGTTCGATTCCCGGAATGGAACTTTCTCACAAACTGGCGCGATCGTGCGGCCGGAGCGTTGGTACGCGGTTCGCACTCGCAAGATCCCGGAGGCAAGGATGTCGCAGCTGGGAAAAAGGGGTCAGGGCCTCGTCGAGTACCTGATTTTAGTCTGTTTGATTGCCGTCTCATCGATCTGGATCGTGAGTACGGTGGGGAAAAATATCGCTGAGCAATACGCGAATATCTCACGCGCGCTGACGCGGGGAGATGGACAGGCGATTTCTCGGACCGAGGCGACCGAAGAAGCCTATCGGGGTCGGGGAATGGATGATTTCATGCACGGGGCCCGCAAATCAGGAGGTCATGATGGGGGTTGGTGAGCGCGGCTCGGTTTTGATCGAAGGCGTGGCGGGGTTAGCTCTGACGGGATTGGCTCTGATGGCGAATTTAGAGTTGATGCGTCGGGCGGGCGCCGAATTGCTTCTGCACCACGGGGCTTTTCGCGCGGTGCGGGCTTCGCTTTTTTCCGCAAACGACCCCCGGGCGGTCGCCCGGCGCTTTTGGCGGGAGGTGTTGGGAGAAGAAGCGGGGCGGGCGTTTTCGCGAAAGGTCAAATTCTCGATCGAAGCGAGGGGGCGGGAGCGAGTGGCGCGAGTGCATCTCAAAATGCCCAGCTGGTTGAGCTTTCGGTACGCGGGCGGGGTTAAGCGCCAGTTTGAGGTGACGCGAAAATGCCGCTTTGCTTGCTCGCGCTAGTGGGCGTTCCGTTGCTGCTGACGCTGGGGACGAGTCATGCGCGATTTCAAGAGTTGTATGCTCTCGAATCGGATTGGATCGCATTAGACAATGCCGCCATTGAACTGGGACGTTCCGCGCGCGCGGTTTGGAATGGGTTGCAGAAAGCCAACGCCGAAATCCGAAGACTGGAAACGCGCCACCATTTAGTTCACGCCTGCGCTCGGGTGCCGGCGACGGCCATTCAATGTCGGACAGCAGATCTAGCGGCGGAAGGCGAGCTGGCGCTGCGGCACGCGCGCGCTGGGGTTGCAGCCGCCACGGCTTGGCGCGTGGGCGCCGAGCGCGCGCGAGTGCAGGCTCCCACCGCTCTTTTTTCCCGCTTGCCTCTTCCGCCGCTGCAATCGGTCCGTTGTTCGGTTTGCGGTTTGCCGTCGGAATGGGAAATCGGAGTTCCGCGATTGGAATCGGTCCAGCTCCTAAGGGGGATGGCATTGCGGGTGCGCTGGGTGGGACGGAGCCTGCGAGGAGGCGGACAGTGGGACTACGCCATCGAGGAAGGCGAAGATGGGTGAAGGGCGGGGCCTTGATCGAAACGCTCTGGGTCGTGGGGCTGCTTTGCGTGATTTTCTTTCCATTGCACGCGGCGGTCATAAGGCGGGGACGAGAAAAGCTGGAAAGACTCCAGGAGAAGCGACTGCGTTTCGACGGCTTGCCGAGGCAGTCGCTTGGGTCGGGCGAAACCGGCGCGCGCGTGACACCACTCTCTGGCTCGCACTCGGATTGATCGCTTGGAGCGTTTATGGGTTTTTATCGGTCGATAACTCCGCTCCCGGGCGCCCGCGCTCGCTCTTGTTGGCCCGTTCCCTCCACGCGGGAGAAAAACTCGTTCTGGGTGACCTCGCGCTCGTGGTGGCGGAAGGGGCCAGCGAAGTGTCTGAGGATCTCCTCGAAGCGGCAGTGGAAGCTTACGCCGCCCGCGATTTGGAACGCGGGACGCGCTTGCAGCATAGTGATCTAGAATGGGGTGGCCGTTTGCGTCGCCGGGTGCCGGAGGGAAAACGGGCGTACCCCGTGGCAGTGGAAAGTGATGTCCCGCTGGCAGAAGGTGACCAGGTGGACCTTTGGCCGATCGGAAGGCAGAACGAGGAGCCATTGACCGGACTTCGGGTTTTGGACCCCCGTTCGCGCCGACAACCCATTTTGGCCCTATCCGACGCGGAGATTCGTTGGGTGGAATTGGCCCGGCAAACGGGTAAACTAAGGGTTGCGGTCCGAAGCGACCGCGATCCGCCTTCCGCGAGGCGCGAAAAACCGCGTCGTCCGCGGGAAATCAAGAAACCCATACTCATTTGGGAGGCGGGCTAATGCGCCGCAATAAAGGAATTGCCGGTCTCGTCGCCCTTTCGGTGCTCTTCCCGACGCCGGGAGGCCTGTACGCCGCGCACTCGCCGGCGTACCGCATCGGTGTGTCCCGGGGCGACTCGGAGGGCGGGGTCGCGGGAGAGCAGGCCTACGCCCGCCTGGAACGAAATCTCACGCGGTTTCTGGAAAACGATCGGTCTTTGGGAGTCCGGGCGGAGTCTTTGGGCAACCTCGATTCGGCTTTGGCCACCTACCGCCACCAGGTCTGGACGTTGGAAAATGACGCCATGACTTTGGCGGCGGCATCGGCGCCCAATCTGCCGCTGTCCCAACGCATCGACCGGCAAGTGGCCGAGCTGGAAGGATTTCCCGAGCTGTCGCCGCTCTTTCAGCGGGCGCGGGTGGCCCAAGCGATCCATGACTTTCAATGGGGGCAAAGTGCCCTGGCCCGGCGCTTTTTGAACGCGGCCTTGATGCTTCACCCGGAGGGCAGTCTGGAGCAGGGTGGGCAAGGCCTTCCGAAAGGCGCATTGCGCGAAGCCGCTGAAAGCATCTCGCGCGGTTGCTCAGTTTCGCTGGAGGTTTTTCCTGCTCGCGCTTCGATCCAGGTCGACGGCTTTGAATTCGGCGGCAAACGCCAGTTTCAGTTGTTGAGGGGGCGCGCGTACCAGGCTTGGATCCAAGCCGAGGGATTTGGATCCCGCGAGGTGCTTTTGGATTGTCGGCGGGCGGGCCAATGGCTCGAAACCGTGCGCCTCACTCCCGGGGTTCGAGAACCCGAGCGTTTAGTTGAGCGTTTGCGGGTTTTGACCCGGCAAAAGGACGTCGCGAGTTTGCTTTTTACCCGTACCGTTTCACCGGGGCGTTTCGGGCTTTATCTCTATACGCCGGGGGTGGGCGTGGATTCCGTTCCACTCGAGTCGCCGCTCGCCTTCGGGGGACCGGGTCACGAGGCGGCCGAGGGGCCTTTTCCCATTGCCTCCGACGCGCTTTCTGAACTTTTGGATCGCCATCGTGCCGCTCCCCTGCGGGTGAGCCTCGCCCAAGCGGGTGAGAACGGTTATGTCTTTCCCCGCCAAACCACCGCGGCGACGGTGGAGCGCCCGCGTTGGTACGAAAACAAAGTGCTCTGGATTGTGGCCGGGGCCACGCTGGCGGGGGTGACCGCGGGGCTCTTACTCAATTCTCACGCGCGGGACGTGCATACGAACGCCGTCACCGCGCGGGTGCAATAGCGAAGAGGGGGAAGGGGCTTGGCGAGCAACGGTAAGTATCTGCTCCAATTACTGGAGAAAGTGGATTCGAAGCATCTCTTCGCGCTGACCTGGATTGGGATTTCGGGCGCCTTCGTTTTGGCGATCTATTGGAATTATCGCAAGTCGACGCGCCGGAACTTTCGATCGGACCTCGGGGCTCCAAAGGTACGGGTGGATACCCGCCAATTGCCAAGACGTTCCGATCTCCCGCAAAAACGCGATTAGTCGTTGCGAGGGCCGACGGGTTCGGGTGTCATTCCGAGCGTAGCGAAGGAATCTCGCAGCGCTAGCGCTGCGAGGTTTGCTTCAGCCCTGCGGGCTTCGCAACGACATGAGCTTATTCGTCGTCTTTCTCGTCGTCGGCGAGGTCTTCGAGACCTTCTTCGTCGTCATCATTCAGATCATCGACGCTTTCGAAGGCTTCCTCGGAAACGACCGGTGTCGCTTCCTCGTCGTCATCTCGCAAGGAGCTTTTAACTTTGCTCTTCTTCGAGTCGGCCGGTTGTTTGAAGGCCTTGAGCTCCGCATTCGGATCCACTTCCGTGCCACATTTCGGGCATTGGATAGAAGGCCGCGCGAAGTCATAGAATTTCAACGCGCATTTGGGACAGCTGCGTTTGGTTCCGAGATTGACTGGTTCTGCTTTAGCCGCTGATTTTTTCATCTGCCAGGGTTCCCCTTACCGAGAGGCCTTCAACTAGTGGGAAAGATTTTTCCCGTCAAGTGCGAAGGTTTTATCCTTGATGAAAGGAGGTAAGGTCGAGGAATCGCGAGAAGCGTTCGTCCACCTTCTCCCTGCTTAATTGTATCAGGTTTTGGGAGCCGTAGTCCTGCACTGTAAACGATGCCATCACATTGCCGTAAACGACCGCCTTGCGCAGCGTGTAGCGCGACAAGGAGAACGGCGACTGCGACGCCAAAAAACCCATAAAACCGCCCGCGAAGGTATCTCCAGCCCCGGTGGGATCTTTGACTTCGGAGAGCGGTAGGGCGGGAAGGCGAAAAATATCACCATGATCGAAGAGCATGGCCCCGTACTCGCCTTGCTTCACCACCGTAATCTGGGGCCCCCAGCCGCGGACGATATGGGCCGCCTGGACGATATTGTGTGTCTCGGTCAACTGGCGGATTTCCGCTTCATTGATGATGAGGCAATGGCATTTAGAAATCGCTTCGATTAGCGTCGGTTTGCTGCTCTCGATCCAGAAGTTCATGGTGTCGATGGCAACAAATTTTGGCTTTTCGATTTGGGCCAAAACCTTCAGCTGGAGCGCGGGAACGATATTTCCTAAAAAGACAAAATCACTTTTTCGATAATTTTCCGGCAGGTTCGGCTCGAAGTGCTCAAAAACGTTCAAATCGGTCTTGAGCGTTTGGGCATTATTGAGGTCGTAGCCGTATTTGCCGGCCCAGTGGAAAGTCAGTCCCTTTTCAATCCGAATTCCGGCGGTGTCGATTTTTCGGCCGCGGAGAAGTTCCAAATGCTCGGCCGGAAAATCCTCGCCGACAACGCTGACGCATTGAACGGGGGTGAAAAGGCCCGCCGAAAGGGCGAAATGGTTCGCGGAACCGCCAATGACTTTCGCGACGCGTCCAAACGGAGTCTCGATGGAATCAAAGGCCATGGAGCCGACGACGACAATAGACATAAGATGAGCACTCTCCCGATGTTTAAAAGATCTCGTTAATGCAGGCTCGACCAAACGGCAACTGTCATTGCGGCAAAGAGAACTGATAAAAGAGCGTCCGGCCTTTGCGCTTCACTTCTAGATAAACCCGCTTGGAACCGTCGAGATACTTTCGGTAGGTCGCGACCGAATCAAGCTTCTTGCGATTGATCGTAACCAGAATATCCCCGACTTCTAGGCCGAGTTGTTCGCCGACGGAGCCCGGAGCAATCCCTTCTACCAGCACCCCTTGATGGTTCTTGGTCGCGCTCACGATGAGACCCAGTTTGTCCGGCGCCACGTCCTTCGGGCCCGAAGCCGTGGGCCCATCCCCATCCGGCAACTCACCGATGATCACGGTCACGGCCCGGGTCTTTTTGTCCGCGTAGGACACGACCTTCATTTCCACTTTCTCTTTCGGCTTGAATCCGGCGATGGTGCGTTGTAACTCCGTCACCTCGACCACGTTCTTGCCATTGACGCTGATGATGACGTCGCCGGCTTTTAGGCCGGCTTTGGCGGCCGGACTGTCTTCGATCACTTCGTGAATGCCGACCCCCTGTTTGACGCCGAGCTCTTTGCCCAGTTCTTCATCCAGGGGCTGAATGTAAACTCCGAGCCACCCGCGGACGATCTTCCCATCCTTGGCGAGCTTGGTCGTCACTTCCTTGGCCACGTCGGCCGGAATCGCAAATCCAATTCCCATATACCCGCCGCTGCGCGTGTAGATGGCGGTGTTAACCCCGATCACTTTGCCTTCCAGGTCGCAAAGGGGCCCGCCGGAGTTTCCCGGGTTGATGGCGGCGTCAGTCTGAATCAAATCGCCACCGAACTCTGTCCCGGTCAGAGCTAGGGAATTGCGTCCGCCGATGGCGCTCACAATCCCCACCGTCACGGACTGACCGAGTGCGAAGGGGCTGCCGATCGCAATCGCCCAGTCGCCAACCTCCACGCTTTTGGAATCGGCCCAAATGGCCGGTTCGGGCAGGTCTTGGGTGCTTTCCAATCTTAGGATCGCCAAATCCGTTTTCGGATCGGTACCGATGATTTTGGCGCGGATATCCGTCTTCTTCCCGTTCAGCGTGACAAGAATCTCATTGGCTTCGGCAACCACGTGATTATTCGTCACCACCAAACCCGATTTATCGACGATAATTCCCGAGCCCAGACTGGTTTGGGGACCTTCCTGCTGCGGTAAAGGGAAGGGACTGCCAAAGCGTTCAAAAAACTCAAAGAACGGATCGCGTTGCCCGCCGTCGTCCTCTTCGGGGCTGCCGCGGCGAAAACCTCGGGTGCGCGGGTTGGCCGCTTTCTTCGTCGATTTAATGTTCACGACCGCCGGTCCCACTTTTTTTGCCACCATGCGGAAACCGTCCGAGGTTTTCTTCAGCAGGGTGCTTTCCGGCCCCAGCTGAGCCGAAGCGGGATTGTCGAGCAAGCTGGAAGTGGGAACCACCGCGCTGCGCTGGTAGGCGTACTGCACGCCCGCGTAAACCAAAATGCTGGCGACTCCGGCCGTGGCCCCCGCGAGGAGGTAGCCGAGGGGGCGTTTGAGTCGCGCCTTCCATGAGGGGGACGGAGGGGGTGTGGGGTTTTCCGGATCGTACATATCATCGCGCATTTCGGGCACCTTCAGCTTTTCCTTGGGGGGACTTACTCCGCTTTCTTGAAAGCGATTTCGCCTTTTTTGTCGAGGGTGGCCGTCAACTTATCGCCCGACTGAAACTGTCCTTCCAGCAAGCGATTGGCCAGCGGGTTGAGAATCAGTTCGGTGATCAGACGTTTCAGCGGTCTGGCTCCGTACACTGGATCGTAGCCGCGCTTGGCGAGCACATCCTTGACAGAATCGTCGACGACGATACTCAGGTTTTTGTTTTCCAGCAACTTCTTTAGGCCTTCGAGTTGGATGTCGACGATATGAACGATCTCTTGGGGCGTGAGGGGTTGGTAGATGACGATATCGTCCAGTCGGTTCAAAAACTCCGGGCGAAAATGCGTGCGCACTTCTTGCATCATCTGGTCGCGGATGGCCACCGTCACGCGTTCGCCCGGTTCCAGATGCTGCGTCCCCAGATTAGACGTTAGAATAATGATGGTATTTTTGAAATTCACCTGATTGCCTTGGCCGTCGGTCAAGATCCCGTCGTCCAAAACCTGCAGGAGGATATTGAAAACGTCCTTGTGCGCCTTTTCGACTTCGTCAAAGAGCACTACGGAATAGGGGCGACGTCGAACCGCTTCGGTTAACACGCCCCCTTCTTCGTAACCGACGTAGCCCGGGGGTGCGCCGATCAGGCGCGCGACCGAATGCTTTTCCATGAACTCGCTCATGTCGATGCGCACGATGTTGTTTTCGTCGTCAAAAAGAAACTCGGCCAGAGCTTTCGCGGTCTCCGTTTTTCCCACCCCGGTCGGACCGAGGAAGAGGAAACTGCCAATCGGCTTTTTGGGGTCGCCGAGACCGGCCTGACTGCGCCGAACCGCATTGCAGATGGTCCGGATGGCTTCATCCTGACCAATCACCCGCTTGCGCATTTCTTCTTCCATGCGCACGAGCTTGGCCTTCTCGGTCTCCAGCATTTTGGAAACGGGAATTCCCGTCCACTTCGCCACCACCTCGGCGACATCTTCCTCGGTGACTTCCTGACGGAGCATACTGTGGGTCGTACTTTGCGCGTCGACCTTTTCATTGGCGGCATTGAGCCGCCGTTCGAGCTCGTTCAACTTGCCGTATTTCAATTCGGCGGCCTTGCCTAAATCGCCCGCCCGTTCCGCCTTTTCGGCTAGGTAGCGGGTCTTTTCGATTTCTTCCTTAAGCTGGGAAATCTCTGTGATGGCACCTTTTTCCGCCTGCCACTGCTGGGTCATGACATCGAGTTTCTTCTGCAGTTCGGCAATCGATTTTTCCACCTCCGCGAGGCGGGCCTTGGCCGAGGCATCTTTCTTAAGGGCCTCCCGTTCCACTCCCAGCTGGCTTTTCTTGCGTTCCAGTTGATCGATCTCGGTGGGACGGCTGTCGATTTCAATGCGTAATTTGCTGGCGGCTTCGTCGACCAAATCGATCGCTTTATCCGGCAGCTGGCGGTGCGTAATGTAGCGGTGGCTCAGTTTCGCCGCCGCCACCAGGGCGGCATCTTGGATCTTGATGCCGTGATGGACTTCGTATTTTTCCTTCAGGCCGCGCAAAATCGAGATCGTGTCTTCCACCGAAGGTTCGCCGACATAAACTTGTTGGAAGCGCCGTTCGAGCGCGGCGTCCTTCTCAATATACAGACGATACTCGTCGAGGGTAGTTGCGCCCACGCAACGCAATTCGCCGCGCGCCAACGCGGGCTTGAGCATATTCGAGGCATCCATGCTGCCTTCGGATTTCCCGGCGCCGACCACGGTATGCAGTTCATCGATGAAAAGAATGATACTGCTCTGTGATTCGGTAATTTCCTTCAGGACCGCCTTCAAGCGTTCCTCAAACTCACCGCGGTACTTCGCACCGGCGACCAGGGATCCCAAGTCGAGGGCGAGCAGTTTCTTGTTCTTTAAGCCCTCGGGAACATCGCCTTCGATGATGCGTTGAGCGAGACCTTCGGCAATGGCGGTCTTTCCCACCCCGGGCTCACCGATCAATACGGGATTATTCTTCGTCCGGCGCGAGAGCACCTGAATCACACGCCGGATTTCGTTGTCGCGCCCAATCACCGGGTCCAGCCGGCCATTGGAGGCGGCGGCGGTGAGGTCGCGCGTGTAGCGTCCCAGGGCATCGTATTTCTGCTCCGGATTTTGATCCGTGACGCGTTGGGCACCCCGCACCGTTTTCAAAGCCTTCAAGAAACCGGCCTTATCGACGTGCGCTTTTTGGAAGAGCGGAACCAGTGAACCGGCGTCCGGAGCACTGAGCAACGCCAGAAAAAGGTGCTCGGTGCTAATGAAGTCGTCCTTCAGGGCTTTGGACTCCTGCTCCGATTGGAGAAGGATCTTATTCAAAATATTGGAAACGTACGGCTGCACATTGCCGTGGACTTGGGGCTTTTTGGCCAGCTCTTTTTCCACCGCGGTGGCGAGTAGCGCGGTGGTGCCGGCTTGGATTTTGTCGAGGCTCTGTCCGACCACCCCCTCTTTTTGCTTCAGCAGCGCAAGTAGGAGGTGATCCGGTTCCACGCTCTGGTGGTTGCTCTTAACCGCCGCGGCCTGGGCATCGACCACGGCTTCCTGGGCTTTGACTGTGAATTGATTGAGGTTCATTCGCTTGCTAACTCATCCTTCAATATGGAAACGGGCGGTCCAAAGTCAAAAGACAGGAGAGGATAACCTAAGATGCGTATTCTGGCTTGTGCGCACTGGATTTTTTCAAAGTAGAGTCCGTTCTAGCGTGGGCCACTGCCGGCGCGCTTTCACGAGGTGCAGGCGGTCCAAACCTACGGCCGTTCCGGCGCACTGCGGTAGGCCCCTTTCGGTCGCCTCGATCAAAACCGAGGGGTAGGGATGGGGCGGAGCGTTTCGGGCCGCCCGTTCGGCATTTTCTTGCTCCCAGCGGCGCACCAAACCGATCGCGTCCCGTAGCTCCTCGCATCCGTTGGCGAGCTCCATTCCATCCGCGTAGACTTCAAACCGTCGCGCGACGCCGGGGTTGCCCGCCGGAGCGGAGAGGGGAGAAACCTGGATCGGATAGTTATCCAAAATCGTGAATGCGCCCGGATCCAGGCGACTTTCGATTTTTTCTAGTAGCACCCGGAAAAAAAGATCGCTCCAGCTATCATTCTCGGCCGTCTCGACAATGGCGCGTTCTCGAAGGGCACGCCCCAAGGATTCGGCGGTATTGAGCGTCGAGAGGTCCAAGCCCAGTGCGGCGAATTCGGTGGTGATCGAGCGGCGCACCCACGGCAAATCCGGGCCCAAAATGGAGTCGAGGTACTTTCGGGTCGTTTCGATCAGCGCTTCGTAGGGCGCGTCGACCAGGTAGAATTCCAACATCGTAAATTGGCGCCGGTGAATTGGGGAAGGGGGATCGTTGCGAAAGCAGGGCGCAATCTGGAAGATGGGCCGCGGCATCTGCGCCAAGATCCCCTTCATCGCCATTTCCGGTGAGGTTTGGAGCTCGCCGAGTCCCGGTACCCCAAACGGATCGATCGCGGCCTCAAACGCACCGGCCGGTACCGCCACATCGGTGGTCACTTCCAGAAAGTCCCGGGCGGCAAAGAACGCGCGGGTGTCCCGCAGCAAGTGCGCCCAAGCGACCCTTAAATTTTCCGTGGATGGCATTCGGGGTCAGGTATAGTGCACGGCACTTTGGTTCGGAAGGCGAAAGAATCATCCCGGAAAGGAACTCGCGCGGAAAAGCTTGTCCGGCAGGCTTTCCCCGGCCTATCCAGCGCCCAGGCCGCCGAGGCGGTGTCCATGGGGCTAGTGCAGGCCGAAGTTTCCCTTGCGAAGGGAACGCGCCTCCCCGAGGGCGAAACGCTCGATTTCGCGCGCCTGCAGGCCCACCTCGAAGCTCTGGCGCGGGGAAACCCCGGGCTGGTGATCCCGATTCTTCGAACCGAAGCGGGCTTTTGGATCGTCGATAAGCCGGCGGGAATGCCCGGTCATCCTCTGCGACTGGAAGACACCGCGACCGTCACCCACTGGGCCTTGGCCCAATCTCCGATGCTTGCCAAAGAGTTTCCGTTCATTCAACCCACGCTCACTCCCCATCGCCTCGACACTGGAACCTCGGGGCTGCTGGTGGTTGCACGCACGGCCGATGCCTTTGCGCAGTGGCGGCGACGTTTCACCGCTAAAGAAGTGAAGAAAACCTATCGGGCCTGGTGCTGGGGGGTTCCCCCGACGGATGTGTGGGAATGTCGGGAAGCCATCGGTAAAGGGAAGGGAAAGGGCGGTGCGGTCATGGCGGTAGGGGGGCGCGAAGCCCGTCCGGCCTTGAGTCGCGTCCGCGTGGTGCGCCGGCATCCGGATCGGTTTTTGGTGGAAGTGGAATGCGAAACCGGGGTCACGCATCAAGTGCGCGTGCACCTAAGCCACGGAGGTTTTCCGCTATTGGGAGATCGAAAGTACGACGATCAGTTTGCAATGCGGGCGGAACAACCACCATGGCACCAGCTGCGCGCCATCGTCCTGCGGTGGGAGGGCGGTGAAGCCGCTGCGCCGCTCGGCGACTACGCTTAGCGGGTCGTCGAAAAGAGTTTCGGCAAGAACGTGCTCGCGTACGGAAAGAGGATGTGTCCCGAACTTCGGAACATACCACTGAGCGGAGCGACGTACGCCCGACCATCCGCCACCGCGTCGCCGCGATTTAGCAGGGCATCCAGGTGGTAGATCGGGCCACCGCTATTGCCCGGCTCGCAATTGTTGATCGTGGTCATTCCGAGCGTAGCGAAGGAATCTCGCAGCGCGAAGCGCTGCGGGGTTGCTTCAGCCTACGGCTTCGCAATGACGTGCAATGAACTTAGAGCTTGGCTTCCGTGCTGGCCATCGAGCCGATCTCATCATGCGATGAGGTGTCGTCTTCGTCTTCCAGGGTGTCTTCCACGCCGGCCGCTTCTTGAGCATGAATCATCACGCGGCGGTACGTTTCCAAGCCGGTTCCGGCCGGGATCAAGCGGCCCATGATGACGTTCTCTTTCAGGCCGCGTAGGCGGTCGATCTTCCCTTGGATGGCCGCTTCGGTGAGTACCTTGGTCGTTTCCTGGAAGGAAGCGGCCGAG
>CAZFMF010000011.1:0-91466 GCA_964519985.1 uncultured Pseudobdellovibrionaceae bacterium
GATCTTTTCCATTCCTGCCCTAACGCGCCGTAACCACATGAAATTACGGAGAGGGTCAATCGAGTGACGAATCTTGTCTCTGGATTTCGACAACGCACTTCTGCTAATTAAGCGCCACTGAAAACAGGAGTGCGAATGAAGTCGTTTCTAGCTCAATTTTTATGTCTGATTCCCATGGTCGCCGCCGCCGATATGGGTGACTTTGCGGTTCCAACCGATTCAATGGAACTGAGTCTCGAGTTTAATCCGAATCAGTCTCCCAGAGTCCACGCCTATAACGGGGTGAATGACATTCAAAAGGTTAATTACTACATGCGCGGGAACCATGTTCTTACGCTTACCAATGCCGCGGGAAAAAAAGTCCGTTTTGTTTTGCCGAATGAGTTCGAAATTAGCGGCTACGACAAACAGACCCCGACAGAAATCTTTGAAGGTCAGCAAGAAAAGATTCGCGCGCGGTACCTCAGTCATCGCAGCCTCATGGTAAATGTGAAGGCGCTGGTGAGTCCCTCGGACGAAAAGTTAAATAAAAATGTGATTGAGAACCAGGTCCCACTCCTCAAGCAAGATTTGTTCGGCGATGAGGACCCGCTTTTACTCGTGGGCACGATTGAGTTGACGCTGCTATCCAAGCCGGGGAAGTCCGAAGAAGAAAACGCGGTAACGTTTTCTCTGCCGGTAAAAATCGCCTACAACGCGCAGAATATAGACTACTTGGATTTCACCAAAAAACTGGCGGAACGAAAACAAGTGATTGAGAACCTGCTCCGTGGCGCTCAGGACTAACTTATCGACGCAGATCGGTCGCCTGATCAAAGTCGATTAAGTAATAGCGTCGAGCCCCGTCCTCCCGAACCACGACGAAGTTATCACCCTTCACATGCTGGTGATCGATCCCGATTTCTTTGAGCGTGTCTTCAATGCGCTTCATCTGCTCTCGGCTCTCTTTTCGAACGTACGGGCCCTCGCACTCTAGACGCATTGCCCAAACGGTGGGGCCCATTAGCACTTTCGCAAAGACGACTTCTCGGCCTTCGATCGGCGACGCCCGGTTTTTGAGCTTCCGCAGCTTGTCCATGGAGACCGAATCCAGTCCGTACGCTTTTTCGATTTCGTCCAGACTCAGGATCGGTTCGATCGGGACGTAATCGAATCCGCGCCGACGCCAATGCGGACTTTCCAAAGCTTCACGCCACTTGTCGGCGCTCTCCTTGGGAATGACACGCGCGATGACTTTGCCGGCCAGTTTTCCCGAAAGCAGAAACGTTTCGCTTCCCGTCTTGACGAAGTCCGCGACCGCTACCGGCTGGGACGCATCGAAGAAAGTGTCGCGGGGCCCCCACGCAAAATCGAGACCCTCATACAGACGGTGGAACCGAGGGTTATTGAGCAAGTAGGTTTGCAGCTGTTTGCCGAGCGGCCGATCCGAAAACTCCTCGATGGCGGACTGCATCCGTTTGGGATCCACACGATCCACCCAGTCTAAGTGGTAGATCGCCCGCAACGCCGCGAATCGCACCGCGGCTTCCGGATCCGAAAGGAAGGGAAGCACCTTGGGCATACGATCCAAGACCGCCGCTCTTTCGATCGCCTCTATCACCCCGGCGCGAACGTGTCCGGACGGATCCTCCAGGAGTTCGTCCCCTTTCGCGGCGGAAAGGTGTGGGTACTGCCAGAAAAGCAACTCAATCGCGACCCGTCGAAAACGCGGCTCGGGATGGTGCAGGCGATCCAGAATCGTGGTGAGTGGAACGGCGCTGTGCGGGTACGCTTCCCTCAACCGAAAAGTGGCCGCCACAAACACTTCTTCATCGGGATCATTTCGGGCGATCCAATCCAAAAACGCATCCCATTCCTTGGAGCGCGTTGCGGGCAGTCTAACCAGGTGGTCACGCCGGCGCTTCGGAAGCTCGAACTCCGGGAACTCCGCCGGATTGAGCCCGAACCGCTTCATCTTCTCGATGAGAACCTGTTCGTAGTTCGTAACCTCCGCCAACTGGGTCGCCGGGCCCCCGCTCAGCAGGTATGGATAGATGCAGTCATTGGAAAGGGCCGGCACACAGGCCAACCATAGGCACGTGGATTTCCAAACTCGGGTCAAAATCGGGCTCCTAAACACGGCCCGCACCTTACTTTTTTTAGGGGAGAAAATGAAGTCTATCGATCAGCACGTCGTGAACGAAACCCTTTTTCGGACCCAACTAACGGAAAGCCCTTACCGGCACCACCAACTGGTCAGGAGGTCCCGGAATCAGGTAGATCCGGTCTTTTTCGAGTTCAATGACCGGGGTGCCCGGCAGCAATTCGATCTCCACATAGTCTAAAGGTAACACTCCCACCGCTTCCGCGGACTGCGTTCGCGTTGTCAGAAAAACGCCCGTCAAATCCAAGTAGGTCTCGCGGAACCATTGCGGGGGATCATCCGTGCGGACATATGGAGTGGGACCGGCCATGAGTCGTTGGGTTGCTAAGATATGTTCTGCCAAATCCGGGCCCCGCAGGTTGGCCTCGCCCACCTTGCCCGCACCAACATAGTGCCGCAGCTTTAACCGCTCCGGGAAAGGGTGTCGCGAGACCCAGTAGGGGACGCCACGAATCTCCAATCGAATCTTGTCGCTATGCGGGCCGTTGAGATTCTCGGAGGAGGTGGTCTGACCTACCCGTTGGAGGAAAGCGGTCGCGTAGACCCAGGCTTGTTCCAGGTGGCGCTCACAACCGCCATCGGCCACCGTGGCACCCTCGCTCGGAACCACTAGCCAAAAGCTTAGAGCCAAAGAGAGAAATCGCCCCATAGATGAGGCCGTATCACAGAATGAAAACTATTAGCCAGGGAGAATGCTTCGCTGCCTGGCTATTTGGGCCGGGCCCGATGCATGGCGAAGTAAAGCACCACGATTCCGATAGCGAGAGCGCCCGCCACTTTTGCCTCTTCCGCTTTGACGCAGGAAAGCATCGCCAGGCAAACCAAGACCCCCAATACCGGAACGAAATAGGGCACCTCGAACCCGCCCCGCGTCTCTCCCTTGCGCTTTTTCAGCACGATCAAAGAAAGGTTCACCACTACGAAGCAGAACAAGAGCAGAACGGAAGTCGATCGCGCCAGCGAAGTGATATCGCCCATCAATGCCAGCAAAAGCATGAGCACCAGAATCGCGTAAGACGCATAGTGGGGCGTATTGCGCTTGGGGCTCACTTTCCCCAAAACTTTCGGCAAGAGCCCGTCGTTGGCCATTCCGTACACCAGGCGGGAGCCCATGATGAAATTCAGCAGCGCCGTATTGGCCACCGCGAATATCGCAATGAAAGTGAATCCGACCGACGGAAACCAAGGTGCGGCCACCCTTACAACATCGACCAGTGGGGCACTGCTTGCCGCGAGCTGCGCGGGCGGGATGACGGAGACGGCTACCAAACTAATGCCGACATAAATCACCGACGAAATCAGCACGGCGAGCAAGATGCCACGGGGTACGTTGCGGGCCGGATCTTTGACCTCTTCCGATACGTTAATAATATCTTCAAAACCGATGAAGGAATAAAACGTGAGTACCGCACCGGAAAGAATTAGGGGAAAACCGATGGCGCCGGTCGGGTTGGCGGGCGTCACCGCATCTAAGTAATTCACGCCGCCGAGATAGCGCACACCGACCAGTAGAATTAGAAGCAGGCCACTCAACTCAATCGTGGTGCAAACGATATTCAACCACATCGACTCGCGAATCCCGCGCAAAACCACGCCGGCAACCATTAGACAGAAGCCCGCCACAATCACTTCGGCGGGGAGACCGGGAATCAATTTCGTGAAATACCCGGCAAACGCCCGACTCGCGGTAGCCATCGAAGTGATCCCGGAGCAGAGTGCCGCCAGGCCCACGATGTAGGCGAGAAATGGACTGCCGAATGCGCGGTGAGCCAGGTAAGCGGCGCCGCCGGCCTTCGAGTACCGAGAACCCAACGAAGCATAGGACAAGCCCGTCAACCCCGCGGCGACCATGCTGGTCACAAAGGCAATCCAGACGGCATTTCCCATCTCCCCGGCCGCCTTGCCGATCAAGCCGTAGATGCCGGCCCCCAGGATGTCGCCCACCCCGTAGATCACCAGTGCCGTAAACCCAATATGTCGCTGTAATTTCGCCATTTCCAGTACTATGACGACTCGCACCCAGCCTGTAAAACTCCGAATGAGTTTCCGAAGCGACCTCAGGCAGAGCTCCGACTGGATTTTTTTTTACGAGCAGGTGTAATTAAGAGAAAGTTTAGCGACGGAGTTTTTCAGGTGCCAGGCGGAAAACGCATACCATTTCGAGAAGAGGACCGCGATAAGTACGCCCGCATCATGGTGCACGAGATGTTCCAACTCTCGGCGCTCACCGATGCGGAAGGATACCTACTAGAAGTGAACCAGCCTGCTATCGATGGTTCGGGTTTGCGGCGCGAGGATGTGATCGGAAAGCAGATTTGGACCGTTCCCGCTTGGGAAACGGATACTGAGACACCCAAGAAGGTAGAACGCGCCATGATGGCCGCGGCCCGGGGTGAGTTTTACCGGGACGAGATCCCGATTTTAGCCGGCGGCGGGGGCAAGTTTGCGATCACGGTCGATTTTTCTGCCAAGCCGATTCGCGACGAGAGCGGGGAAATCCGCTACCTCATCGCCGAAGGCCGCAACATCAGCGAAAAAAAGGAAGCGGAACAGAAGCTCCGCGAAACCGAACGGCTAAAAGACGAGTTTTTCGCCAATGTCTCGCACGAACTGCGCACCCCGTTGACATTGATTCTGGCCCCCCTGGAAACCCTGCTCTCGCGGGGGAATTCCCATCCCGACGATGTTCCGTTTCTGCGCACCATGCACAATAACTGCATTCGCCTCCTGCAGATGATTACGGGATTACTCGACTATTCCCGCCTTCAAGCGGGCCGTATCGAATTAAAGCGCGAGACCGTGGATGCGGTGAAACTCTCCCAATCCGTCTTAACCGATTTCGGACCCCTGATGGAACGCAAAGGTCTTGCGGTCGAATTCCATTGTTCGGAAAACGCGCCCAATGTGGAACTCGATCGCTATCTTTTCGAGCGCATTCTATTCAACCTGCTCTCGAACGCGTGCAAGTTCACCGAAAAAGGGGGCCGAATCGCGGTCGGTTTGAGTTTCGCGGATAATCGCCTGCGCTTGGCGGTCAAAGACTCCGGGATTGGGATGCCGGAGGAAGCGATTCCGGGACTGTTCGAGCGTTTTCATCAACTCCAGGGATCATCCACGCGCCGATTTGAAGGCACGGGGCTGGGCTTGGCCCTGGTGAAAGAATTCGCCGAGCTACTCGGAGGCAGCATTCGGGCCACGAGCCGGCTCGGCGCTGGCAGCGAATTTGTTTTAGAATGTGATGCTCCGGTTTCTCAGCAAGCCGTTGCGGCTTCTCCAACCTCGAAAACCGCCCGCTGGGTGGCGCAGCATACCGGAACGGAGACCGCGGCGACGCCCCGACCCAGCCGAGTGAAAAAGCTAAAAGTCTTGATGGCCGAGGACAACATTGAGCTCGCCGGTTACATCCGTTCGCTGCTCGAGGAAACCTGTGATTTCCGACTCGCCAAGGACGGTCAGGAAGCCTTAAGCCTATTCCAATCCTGGACGCCCGACCTCGTCCTTTCCGACGTGATGATGCCCGGCATGGACGGCTTTGATCTTTGCCGGGCGATCAAGGCCGACAAACATTTCGGCGAAACCCCGGTTATTTTACTGACCGCCCTCACCCACCGGGATGCCCTGCTTAAGGGTTGGGAAGCTGGAGCGGACGACTATCTTTTCAAACCCTTCCACCCCGCCGAGCTCTTCACCCGCGTGAATTCGTTTGCGAAGTTGATTGGCGCCCGCACCGCGCGGGAAACGGAAAAACGCCGCCGCCAGGAACTGGAAGATTTCGCTTACATTGCCTCCCACGATCTGAGCGAACCAGCGCGAGTGATGCGGATTTATTCGCAGATACTTCGGAGCAAGTGCGGTGAAAAGCTTTCCGCCGAAGAGGGGGAACTGGTTTCCTATATTTCGGATAGTGCCGCTCGCATGCAGCAGCTGATTGAATCCTTGGCGGTCTACTCCACGGTGACCCGAGAAGACCAGCTCGTCGAGATCGATGCGAGCGAAGCCCTCTCTCGCGCGCTAGAAAACTTGAAGTTAATGATCACCGAGACCGGCGCCGAGATTTCGTACGGACCGCTACCCATTCTCCGGGCTAGCCCGGTGCAACTCATTCACGTTTTCCAAAACTTCATCTCGAATGCCCTAAAGTACCGGCGAACGGGTGTCGTGCCTCGCATTCGCATCGACACCGCCGACGTGAATAATGAATGGCGTTTTTCGATTTCCGATAACGGCATTGGTTTCGATGCCAAATACGCCGATCAGATCTTCCTCATTTTCAAGCGTCTGCACACCGCCCAGGAGTACCCCGGCTCGGGGATGGGCCTTTCGATTTGCCGCTCGATCGTGAATAAACACGGCGGACGCACCTGGGCCCAATCCGATCCGGAAAAGGGTTCCGTTTTCTATTTCACGATTCCGAAGGAGTCCAACCCCGCCACCCCCTAGTCATTGCGACGGGCGGAGCCCGTAAGCAATCTCACAGATTCCTTCGCTGCGCTCGGAATGACGTTGCATTCTCGGCTGAGTCCAGAAAAAATACGCCCATGAATTGCCCCTGCGGTACGTCCGAAACCTATGCATCCTGTTGTGAACCTTACCTCGAAGGGAAAGCCCTACCCGACTCGGCGGAAAAACTCATGCGCTCCCGGTACACCGCCTTCGCCAAGAATGAGATCGAGTATGTGAAAAAGACCCTGGCACCGGAGTCGCGCAAGGGCTTCGATGTCCAAGAAACGAAACGTTCGGCGAAGGAAGTCAAATGGAAGCGATTGGAGATCTTGCGAACCGAACAGGGCGGTCCCCAGGAAGATGAAGGGATAGTGGAGTTCAAGGCCATCTATGAACTAAAAGGTGAAAACATCGAACACCACGAGGTTTCGACCTTCCGAAAGGACGAAGAGGGCCGCTGGCTCTTCGTGGATGGCGATGCCCACACGCACAAAGAAGGCGAAGGCCATCACCATCATCACGAACCGATTGAAACGGTTGTGCGAGAGTCACCTAAAGTCGGTCGTAATGATCCGTGTTCTTGCGGCAGCGGAAAAAAGTATAAAAAGTGCTGCGCCGCTTAATTCAGTATTCGACCATATCCCCTTGTTGCATCAACAAAACCAATCCCGCGGTGTGGAGGCGGTAGCGCCGAATGCGGCCCAAGCGTTGGATGGCTTCCCGCGCCGCCCCCGCGAGCTTTTTCTCCCGCTGGGAGTCGATGCGGTCGAGGCAATCTCGAAAGTGGTTGAGCGCCGACCCGGGCAGGCCAGCATCGGCATCGATGCGGCCAAGATAATAGTGAGCGAGACGCCGATAATGGTCGTCGGCCGAATTGAGTAGCCCCTTGAGCAACTGGGCCGCGGTGCCGTTGGCTTTCGCCTTCAACGCCAACATTCCGCCCATAAACCGGTAGAGCGGGTTTACCGGATCGGACGCAATGGCATTTTGGATAAAGCCAAGCGCTTTGCCCGCGTCCGATTCACTCTCAAAAGCCACCTTCGCCCGAATAAAGTGTTGCTCCGCCTGCATCTCCTTGGGAAAAAGCGCCCCGTAGTTGACATTGGAGTAACTGACCGTCGGAAAGACGCCAAAGACGGCTGGATCCGCGCGCTCAATCAGCGGAAGTTCGACGAAGTTAGAAATAGAAACCGGAGCGCGACCACTTCCCACGAGGATAGATCCGGAATCCGGTTTCACCACCACGCTAGTCATCGTTGTGTGATTCGCCACCGTGTTGCCCACGCCGCGCACCTTGCCATAGATCGGATCAAATTTGTCCGCCAAGATGGCCATGGCTTCCCGATCGGTTAGCGTACCGGCGCTGTCGCGTAACATGCGTTCCACGCGATTGAAACGGCCCACCGTATCGTCGTCGACGGAAACATTGACGTGCAAATAGTCCGGCGAGCGCTCGGGGGTGCGGAAGTGGTTGGTCTGAACGTGGTACTTGCCGCGGGCCGGCAGTACCGTCATGCCGCCGTAGGAAAGTTCGAGACTCGCCACCTTCTTCTCACGGGTGCTTACCAAAAGATAAGTCCAACCCGCCGCGGTCTTAACCTTGGAGAAAAGTGCGACGGCCTCATCGAAGGTCTTCGCTTGGCGCAGCACCTCTTGGGCAAACATGAACGCGGGCACGCCGGACGTGGATACGTTCGACGATGGAATCGTGTGCACGCCGAGGTACAGACCGGATTCATTGAGTCCCACCACGCCGGCGGTGTGAAGGCCGGATGAAGTAATGGCGAGAACTTTCTGGGCCCCGTCCGTTGGCTCGTAGTAAATCGCGGCCGGGAACCGATCGAAGGTGCCGTTGAGCCCGTAATCCGTATTGCGGCCAATGAGCATCTCCCCATCCGCGGTCATATCGCCCCAAGCGGCGAAGGCGGAACACTGCGAACTCGGAGCCGCGACCGCACCGAGGAGCGAGGACTTCCCTAAGCGTTCGCCGATCATCGTTTGGAGGGATTCCGGGCCCACCAACCCATTGAGCAGTTCGGAAACGGGTAGCCCCGCACCTTCGGACAGCCCATACGCTTCGAGCAGGATTCCATCCGGCGCGAGCTCCGGGTGTCGCATCATCGTTTCGAGGATGGTGTCCGGGTACTTTCGCTTGAAACGATTGATCACGATCGCACTGAGCACCGGCATCTGGGGGATTCCGTTCGTAACGGTCTTTTCAAAGAGCCTCGCCGCCGCCGGAAGCGCGCCTTCAACGACTTGATCCTTCAAGAGCCGTCCGTGCTGGAAGGCCATTTCAAACCGGTCGCCCTTTAAAAAGAGAACGTTCACACCGCCGCGCTCAAATTTGCGCGCTCGGTGAAACGAGACCGAACCATCCGCCTCGACCTTGGGCGTAAGAGAGTAGAGGTAGGCGTACTGCTTGCGCACCTTCGCGGGAACGCGCGTTGGAATCTCGGCTTGCAGCGAAACACTAATAAGACAGGCGGCGAGCAACAGTTTGCCGTAACTCATTTAATCCTCCCGTTTAGGTGTATAGACGCCCCAGTTTAAAAAGACGGCGAATCCTAGAAAGTTTGGCATCGGAATAAGGCGGATAGCGCAACGCTGTATCAAAGAAATGCGACTTCTTTAGAATGCTCTTGCGGTGCGAAAAAGTTCGAAAGCCGCTCTCACCGTGATAAGCACCAAGGCCACTCGTACCCGTACCGCCGAACGGTAAATGTGCGCTGCTTAGGTGTAGTACCGTGTCGTTGATGCAACCGCCGCCAAAAGAATACCGCTTTAAAAAACGATCCTGATTGTGGCGGTCGGTTGAAAAAAAGTAAGCGGCGAGTGGCTTTTCCCGAAGGGTGAGCTGATTCAACACGATATCGAGATCGGTAAACTCCAAGACCGGTAGAACCGGCCCGAAAATTTCGTCCTGCATTGCCGGGTGATTCCAATCCACATCCCGTAGGACAGTAGGCGCCAAGTAGCGCGCCCCGCGATCGGCCTGACCGCCAAATACGATCCGGTCTTTTCCGACGAGCATTTGCAATCGATCGAAATGAGATTCGTTTACGATCCGGCCGTAACTACCGCTCGTGCGCGCGTCGGCCCCGAAAAATCCCTCCACGGTTTGTTGCAACGCCCGTAGAAGGGGTTCCCTCACCGACTGGTGCACGTAAACATAGTCAGGGGCGACACAGGTTTGACCGGCATTGAGGAACTTTCCCCAAGCAATGCGCCGGGCCGCCAGCGCGATATCGGCGTCCGCGCAAACGATGGCCGGACTCTTTCCCCCGAGTTCCAAAGTCACCGGCGTGAGGTGTTTCGCGGCCGCTTGATAGACGATGCGTCCCACGCGGGTACTGCCGGTAAAGAAGATGTGATCGAAACGTTCTTCCAGTAGCTGGGAGGTTTCTTCCACTCCGCCGGTCACGAGACTGACGTATTGCTTGGGAAAGGTCTTGATGATGATACGCTCTAGAACCTCGGAAACGGCCGGGGTGAGCTCGGAAGGTTTTAATACCGCGCAGCACCCGGCGGCGATCGCGGCGATCAACGGACCGATAATGAGTTGTACCGGGTAGTTCCAGGGCCCGATGATCAGCGTGAGCCCCACCGGTTCGGAAAGAATGCGGCTCTTCGCCGGCCAAAGAAAAAGCGGCGTCCGCACGCGCCGTGGCCGCATCCAGTTTCTGAGATGCTTGCGGCAATAATGGATCTCTTCGAGCAGGACCGCCAATTCGGTGGTAAACGCCTCCGTCCGCGACTTGCCGAGGCTCACTTTCAGCGCATCGAACAACGCTTCTTGGTGCTCAAGCAACGCTTTTTCCAAGCGATCGAGTTGCTCCAATCGGAACGCGAGGGGGCGAGTGGCACCCCCATTGAAGTAGGCCCTTTGCGTTTGGAGCAGTGCGCCGTAGGAGGTGCCGGTTGCGCGAGGTGTTGTTTGCATTGGCACTCCCTAGTACGCTCTCCGTTAGAGGGAAGCTGAACTCAAGATTCCATGTCCTTTATATTATTTCTCTTTTCCTTGAGTGACAACTGTCCCCGGGGCATGGCCGCAATTGGCGATCTCTGCCGTTATGAGACCGCTTACCTTGACTCGGTGCCCCTGACCGGGGCCCAGAAACCCTTTGATTTGAAACCGGCAACATTGTCCCCTCGGCTTATCGATTTGGGGCGCTATCTCTTCTTCGATCCGATTCTATCCGGGGATGGAAAGCTCGCTTGTGCCAGTTGCCACCAACCCGAAAAAAGTTTTACCGACGGAAGATCGCGAGCGATCGGCATGGGCGAGCAAATGGGTTCGCGCTCCACGCCGACGCTCTGGAATGTGGCTTTTTCGGATACTTTCTTTTGGGACGGCCGCAGCCCTTCGTTGGAAGACCAAGCCCAGGGTCCCCTGTTCTCGCCGCAAGAAATGGGGGCCACGCGCGCCGGTCTAGAAAAAGCGTTGAACGCCAATGAAGTATACCGGCGCCTTTTTCAGATCGCCTACGGTGACCCCAAGCCGCGTCGGATCACCCTCCAACGCATCACGCGCGCTTTGGCGGAGTTCGAACGCTCGCTCGTGTCCTTGCGCAGCCGCTACGATGATTATGTTTTCGGCAAAGAAAACGCGTTGAGCGAATCGGAGATTCGCGGGTTACAGGTCTTTCGATCCTTCGTCACCCGCTGCACCGAATGTCACACGCCTCCGCTTTTCACCAATTTCCAAGCGGCGATTATTGGCGCCCCCGAACCAGACGGATTGCCCCCCGACCCCGGAATGGCGAAAACTCAGGGATCCCCGGAAATGCGCGGGGCATTTAAAATACCCTCGTTGCGCAATATCGCGCGAACCGCGCCTTACATGCACTCGGGGGCCTTGGTGTCGCTCACGGAGGTGGTTGACTTTTACAATCAGGGTGGGGGACGGCGAAAGCCGGTATACGATAGTCCCTACTTGCACTGGCATATCCGCGAAATGGGTTTGACGGCGACCGAGCGACGCGACTTAGTCGCTTTCCTCGGCAGCTTAACCGACGAAAGTACATTGCCGGAACGACCAGCGCGCCTGCCTTCGGAGATAGGAAAGATTCCATGATCCACTACTTTGCATTCGGCCTAATCCTCGTAGCGGGGGCAGCGCACGGGAAAACCACGGTCGTGCGCGCGGGCGCTTCCATCCAGGCCGCGCTAAAAGCCGCGCAACCCGGCGATACGATTGAAGTCGAACCCGGCACTTACCGGGAAAGTCTGGTCGTCGACAAAACCAAAATTCGACTGATGGGAAAACCCAAACGGGGGCAATGGCCGATACTCGATGGCGAGGGAAAACTAAACGATGGGGTGATCGCCATCGGCTCCGGTTTCGAAATGGCGTATTTTCATTTGCGCAAATACAAGGGCAACGGGGTCACCACCCAAGCCGCCGACGATGTTTACCTGCACCACCTGCGCGTCGAAGATGCGGGGATTTACGGCATTTATCCTACCCGTGGCAATCGCGTGCGCGTGGAAGACACCGTAACCTCCGGCATCGCCGATGCCGGCGTTTATATCGGAATGTGCAATGGGGTGGATGTTCGTCGCAACCAGGTGTTCCAAAGTGTGGCGGGCATCGAAATCGAAAATTCCCACGGCGCTTTGGTCGAGGACAATACGGTCTACGATAATACCGCCGGAATTCTCGTCTTCACCTTGCCCGGTTTGCCGGTAAAATCGGGTGAGAACGTCATCGTTCGGCGCAATATGGTGTACGAGAACAATCACGCAAACTTTGGCGCGGAAGGATCCATCGTTTCCAACGTGCCGTCGGGCACTGGCATGATTGTGATGGCCGCCGACAAAGTGCGCCTGGAGCACAATGTCGTGCGCGGAAATAAAACGGCGGGGTTGATTCTCTCGGACACGGAATACATCGCCGATGCGAGTGCGCCGGATCCGGCGATCGATCCGCAGTTCGATGACAACCAGATCTTGGAAAACTTTTTTTACGATAATGGCCAAGCGCCCGTGGGAAAAATCAAACTGCTCTTGGCCGTGAAACACTTTACGCTGTCCGGAGCCGACATCGTTGCGTACGGCAAAGGCCGGCGAAACTGTCGGGCGGCAAATCTGCAAGCTAAGTTTCTCGGCGAGAAGCAGTTTACCCTTTGCCCTTCCGGGGCCACGACCCAATCGGTGGTGAGCATGCTCCAAGATCCAAAGGCCAATACTTTGTCTGCCGGCGCACCCGCCCCGAAGCCGGGAGAGATGCTATTTAACGCCATTTGCGCGGGTTGCCACGGATTGGGCGTAAGGGTGATCGGGCCGCCGATCGAAGAAATACAGACCAAGTATCGCGCGAACGCCAAAGGGATTGCGGATTTCGCCCTGGCGCCGAAGAAAGTGCGCTCCGACTATCCGGAGATGCCGGCCCAAAGCCACCTGGGACGAGACAAGCTCATGGCCATTGCCGAGTACTTACTCAAACTGAAACAGTAACGGTCATTAGCGAGGCGAAGCCGAAGCAATCTGGTCCGCGAATCCGTTTGACCACTGAAACCCCTATCGCTATAGCTGCCCGATGGAGGGGCAGTCATGTTCTTGAAATCTCGGTTCGGGCTTGCTGGCATTATTCTGATCGCAACGGGGGCTCAGGGTAGCCCATTGAGCTTGCCATCGAGCTCGCTGATTCGTTCCCAAACCTTTGAACTATCCGGAAACTGCACGGACGGAACCGACGTCCTGCTCTCGGCGCCCGCTGGGCTAACGACCCCATCTTCCGTTCCCTGCCACGAGGGGCAATTTCGCTTTGCGGCTCGCGCCGACAAGAATGGGAAATATGATCTCGTCGCCAAACAAGAGACGGCGAACGGCCTGCTTTCCGCGACGCAAAACTATCATGTTTTAGAATTGAAACGGGTTGCGTCGATTCCGCTCGCCGGCGCCTTTGTGAACTTCGTGCGGGTTTACGGGGACTATCTCTTCGTCAGCAATCGCATCAAACGCGCTTGGCCGAAGAACCCAGGGGAGCGTTTTGATGTTTGGAATATTTCCGATCCCAAAGCCCCGAGAAAAGTTTTCTCCCTCAGCAATGAAGACGAAAACATTTCGACGCTCATCCCGGCCGGAAGATACCTTTATAAGATCGCCCAAGTCCCCAAAGTGTCTAGCTCCAACGAGGCAAAGCTGACGGTGCACGATCTCGAAAACTCGGGGCAAATCGTGAACGAGATGCCCTTTGGCGACGCCTGCGCCGGAGGGCACTGTCAGGTGCTCAAATTTCCAGAATCGATCCTCGTCGATGGGAACGTTTTGACCGTATTTCTCGACTGGATGTTCGGGATTGAAACGGTGGACACCTCCGATCCGTTGCGACCCGATTTCTCTCCCTCCACGACGTTCCAGGGCTCCGTGGGCATCCCCCACGGTTTGAGAGGAATCGGCGACCTGGCTTTTACGACCTGGGGCTTGAGCCCGAACGAGATCTTGATTTCTAGGCGGGACACGGCAAACCGGCGGCGATACCTTCCCGTCGCGACATTGCCTTGCAACGGTGACCCCAAATCTCCTCTGTACGGTACGCGTTTCGATGGAAATACGTTCTTCGCCGTCACCCACGACGGGATCCTGCCGTTCGATATTTCCGAACCCGCGAATCCGAAATCACTCCATTTCCGAAAGCTCAAGAACTCGACTTCGTTTGGCTATGCGCATGGCCTGTATTTCCATACGCCGCACTACGAGGCCGGACTTCGATACGACGTGTTTCGGGACGGAACCGATCCACTCGCCTCTCCCGAACCCCTGGCGAACGTAGGCACCAAAACAAACTATATCGGTTTCACGCCAATCAAAGGGCATATCATCGCCGTGGGCGAAAGAGCGACGTATCACAATCTCGATATCGACTTCTACGCGCTGGAATAGCGGCGTCGGCGTTTAAAACTCCTGCGCCGCCAGGCTTTGCAGAGCTTTTCCCGATTGCTGATAGATCGTCCACTCGGTCTTCGGCTTGCTCCCCAGCTTTTCGTAAAAACGAATCGCGGGTTCATTCCACGTCAAAACCGACCACTCGAATCGCCCGCAACCGCGCTCCAACGCGAGGCGAGCCAGAAAAATAAAAACACTCTTACCGATACCGCGACTGCGGTACTCGGGTTCTACGTAAACATCTTCCAAGTAGATTCCGGGCGCGGCTAAAAACGTTGAGTAGTTTTGAAAAAACAGCGCAAACCCGACGGACTTGCCATCGACCTCCAGGATCAAAACTTCAGCGCACGGCTTCTCCCCAAAAAGCGTTTGAGACACCGCAGCTTGGGTCGCCGTGACCTCCGCTAAACGTTTTTCGTACTCCGCGAGCTTGCGAATGAAATCTAAAACCAGTCCCGCGTCCGCGGGCTGCGCAAACCGGATGCCCAGTCCCGGAACCGCCGTCGATCGCACGATCAAATCCATCATGCTCGGAAAACTGACATACCGGCTTGACCCGATCAATCCCCCAAACGCATACTTTCGCTGAAATGGGGGGTTCCGATGGGGTTCTGGCGCGCTTTCCTTCTGGCTTTGGTTCTGGCCCTTCCCGGATGGGGAGCCGGTCTAGAGTTGGTACTCACGTTGCCGGTCGAAACCCAGCTTAAAAGCTTTTCCATTCCGGCTACCGCCGACACCTGGCTGGAGTTGATCCGAACCGCTGCGGATCGAAATGACTCGATCGATATCGAACAGTTTTACATCAGCACCGCAAAGGGAGAACCGATGGAACCGGTCATTGCCGCCCTGCACGATGCGGCAAAAAAAGGCGTGCCCGTACGCGTGATCGTGGACAAGACGTTTCTCGCCAAGGAGGACGGTGGCATCAAGGCCTTCCTCGGCGCAGACGGAATTGAAGTTCGTACCTTAGATTACGGCAAGATTGCCGATGGGGTGCAGCATTCGAAATTCCTGATCGTAAATCGGAAGCAAGCTTACTTAGGGAGCGCCAACTTCGATTGGCGGGCGCTTAAACATATTCACGAAACGGGATTGCGCATCACCGATACCCACATCGTGACCTCGCTCCAAGCGGTTTTCGATCGCGATTGGGATCGGGCAACTCCACAAGGGAGTTTCCAATTCCCGTCCACTCCGGTTACGCCGGTGACGGTCCCCCCGGCGGGTACCCACCGTTTTACCGCCTCACCCACGGGGGATATTCCCGCAAACGTTCCCTCCACGATTGATTCCTTCCTAAGGTTGATCGGCGGCGCGAAGCAATCGATCCGGCTCCAAACCATGGAATACTCCGAGAATGTTTTCGGTAAGAAGAAGGAAAAATGGACCGTGCTTCAGCAGGCGCTGATCGCGGCCGCCAAAAAAGTTTCCGTCCAGCTCTTGGTGGACGACAGCAAAAGCAAGGATGCCGCTTTGCGCGCCCTGGCCGAGGCGGGAGTCGAAGTGAAGGCGGTCAAACTTCCCGAGCATTCCTCGGGCCCCATTCCTTTCGCGCGCTTGATTCACAGCAAGTTCATGGTGGTCGACGAAAAAGAATTTTGGCTCGGGACCGACAATTTTTCGAAAAGCTATTTCTACAATTCGCGCGGCGTAGGCGTGGTTTCCACCGATGCGAAAATCGCGAGTCAGCTGGGCGATCTCTTCCGCGATCTTTGGGACAGTCGGTACAGCAAATCCATTGCCCACTAAGTTTTAATAGCTGAGCTTGCCACCCTTCGCTTGAGGGAGCCTACCGCGTTCGGATAAAATCGCGGAATGAATCAGCTTTGGATTGAGCCCGTTGGCAATATCATCATCGCGCGAATGCGCGGGATCCCCACCGAGGACCTTCTGCGGGAATGCCAAGAACGCCTTTTACTTCTGGTGAAGGAGACCGGCAATGGCCGCATCCTGCACGATGTTTTAGAGATGGGCGTTCCGCCGGTTGAAGTTCCCCTTTTCCAGTGGCGACTCGACCAGCAATGCCCGCCCGTACCTTTGCGCCGGGCGATTGTCGTTCCCAACACCACGCTGGCGTACCTCGCTCGGCTGGCCTTTGGCGAAGGGGACTACCGGGTTTTTTATAATGACATGACCTCGGCGGTGAGCTGGTTGGGCCAAGAAGGGTTCCCGCAAGTCCACCCGCCCGCAGTGCTTCGAAGTCATTAACGGCGCCGGCACGAGTGCGGCTATAATGCTTCGATGGGGCCACCTATGGTTCGCTTCTTCACCATCATTACGCTGCTTTTTCTCTATACGGGTTACAAGGCCAATCAACTCTGGCCTTCGCGCCGCGTCCTGACCGCATCTTTGACGTTGCTTCTATTCATCCTAATGTTGGGGGGAACGTTTTTTTACCGCACGAATCCGCAGGTGTTCAATGCGGCTTGGTTCCGCGTCATTGTCTGGTCCGGCGCCATCACGATGGGGTTTTGGGCCACCTTCGTTTTGTTGTCTTTGCCCTTTGACCTGATGCACCTAATGATGAACGCGTACCACCGCGTCGTGGACGGCAAGGCTTTCGATCCGGATCGACGCACTTTCTTTCGGGGTCTGTCCCTATCGGTCTTCGGCCTGTCCGGCGGGTTCGCCGCGGTGGGGCTCTTTCAAGCGTACCGGGGGCCGGACGTGAAACGCATCTCGGTTTCCGGTAAGAAAAAACACCCATCCTTAGTCGGCCTTAAAATCGCCCAGATCAGCGACCTTCACATCGGCCCGACATTGCGACAAGGCTACGTGGCAGAAGTCGTGCGGCGCACCAATGCATTGAATGTGGATCTGATCTTCATCACGGGCGATGTGGCCGATGCCCATGCGACTTCGCTGGCCGAACATCTGGAACCACTTCGAAGCCTCCAAGCCCGTTACGGCACGTACTACGTGACCGGCAATCACGAATACTATTGGGGCGCCGCCGATCTCGTTACCGCGATGGCTGATCTCGGCATCATCCCGCTGATGAATGAAAACCGCGTCTTAAAAATAGGCGAAGCAAAAGTGCTCATCGCCGGAGTCACCGATCCCACCGGCGAGCGGGTGCCGGGTCATGCGCCGGATTTAAAGAAGGCACTGCACTCCCTCGACCCCGTCGACTATAAAATTCTTCTCGCCCATCGACCGCACACGGGCATCGAAGCGGAAAAACTGGGCGCCGATCTCCAGTTTTCGGGACATACTCACTCCGGACAATTCTTTCCGTTCAGTCTACTGATTGACCTTGCCCACCGGTATTCGGCGGGACTGTACCAACGCGGCGAACTCTCAATTTACGTAAACCGCGGCACCGGTTACTGGGGGCCCGCTAACCGCTTTGGCGTCCCTTCGGAGATTTCCGAACTCACTGTGGTATAAAGCCCGCCCCATGGAAGAAAAGTCCGACCTCATCGAAGTCCCCTACGAGCAGCTGGCCAGCGAAACGCTGCATGCGGTGATCGAAGCGTTCGTGCTGCGGGAGGGGACCAACTACGGCGCACCCGATGTTTCGCTCGAAACCCAAATCGAACAGGTGCGGGCGCAGTTGCGAGACCGGTCCGTGATCTTGGTCTTTGACCCTGACTCCGAGTCGTGCAGTCTCATCACGCAACGCCAATTTCGTGACCGCAAGCTTCCGACGCCCGGAGCTTGAAGGCGAGGCCCGACTCCCCTAGACTCTTGAGCTGGGGAGGGGATCGTGAATTTTTTTCAAATCGCACTAGTGCTCGGCGCGCTGGTTTCCACCGCCAATGGGAACTGGACCAAAATCGACGAGAATGAATACCAGGTAGGAAAACCGCCGGTCACCGGTTCGGCGCAGCACCAGCAGGAACTGAAACTGCTTCATGATCACGAATCGACGCGAACAAAAACGGATTGCTCGCTCGCGGCAAAACAAACCTTTCCCACCTTCGATGCGTTTTTTGGCCCGGAAATGGGCCTGCTAACCAAGCAAGAAGCGCGGAAGGTGAAGCCTTTCATTTCCCGCGTCATGCGCTACACTGAGAAGATCACGACCAAATTCAAAAATATTTATCTGCGGCCCCGTCCGTACCGATCGGATCCCACCCTCAAACCGTGCGCCGTGAAACCTACGGGGAGCAAGTCATACCCGAGTTCTCACGCCTCAGCCGCCACCGCCGGTGCCTGCATCTTGGCCGAACTCTTTCCCGCCCAGACCCAAGCCCTCACCGCCCACGGCACGCGCTTAGGAGAGTTGCGGGTCATCTCGGGAGTGCATCACCCCAGCGACGTGGCCAGCGGTCAAGACCTGGCCGAGCAGATCTGCGAGCGGCTTTTGAAAGAAAAAGATTTCCGCGAAGAACTCGACGACGTTCGCGCCGAACTCTGACGGTCGATCTCGCGCCAGAGAGACGCGAAATAAAAAAGCTATTGTTTGATACCCAGTAGCGGAACCTTGCGCGTCGTCTCGTCTTTCTCGAGGTCCGCCGCGAACTTATCAAAACACGCTTCCAGGAATTTGCCGTTCTCCGCATCCGGCGTCGTCACTTCCGTGTCTCCTCGCTGGGACAGCCGCAAAATGACCGAGTAGCCATTTTCCTGCATGCGAAAATCGCTATGGCAGGTCGTTTCCACATCCCCAATCTTGCCGTCCATGACCGAGCGGGGACCGACGGCGTTTTGCAAGAGGAAGGAACTCTCACTCGCCTGCAACACACTGGCCGGACCAATGATTCGAATTCCGTCCTCATCCTTGATCTCGAAACTTTGTTCAATCTGAATGATCGCGAGTCCCGGTCGGGTCACAATGCCGCTGCTCGATAGACCCAGCGCTTTTTCGGGCCGAACGACTTCCTTTTTTGCCTCTTTGGGCAATGCCGGATAAGTGCGTTCTACCACCACGAGGTTTCCGAGAAGGGCATTCTTGACTTCGCCGGATGCCGTCACCGTCGCGAACATCACAAGACCCAAGACCAATGCACCGTGATTCATAGCAACCTCCAATTTTCGGCGCGGAAGGTACCAAAACGACCGAAAACAATCTAGGGACAATAATCGGCACAGCTCGGCTGATTTTTTCACCCCCTCCTTCCGGTGAGAGTGGTATGACGGCGCCTGTTTTTGAGGGACCGATATGATTATCGCGGTAAGAAAACTGCTCTTAGGGATCGCAATTGCCTTAGCCGGGACTGCCGACGCGGTCGTTCCGGGGACGAGTTTCCCCATCGCATGGACCAGCGAACCGGGTCAATACGGCCAGGTCTACAAGCCCTGGGGAGGCGGCCCCCTTCGACTCTCCCCTCCCGGCTTTTCTCTACGCGGTTTGACCGGAATTTCTTTTCCTCTAACCGACGAGGGTCAGGAAATTTTGACCGAAGTCCTTGATGCCCGCAGTGATGAACCGCGTAAAGACTACCTTGTCCCGCTGACTGATGTTTCGTTCAGCGAAGCCGAAACCGCCGGATGGCTGCAACCGGCCTCCTTTACCGGGCGCACGCGCGCCGTCGAAAAACCGGAAGGTTACTCGGTTGAAATTCAACTGGAAGTTTCCGTGGTACAGGCGGGATTGTTCCCCGCCTATCTGAAATCCGATGGCGGAAAACCCGACCAATTTGCCTATCACTATCGACGCTCGTATGTCTGGCAAGACGTGAACGAGATTCGCCGGCTAGGCCACCCGAAGTTAGTCGCCTGGCGCCTCGCGGCTTCCTATCCCACCGCCGCTATCGAACTCGCGCACGACTCGGACGGATACACTTATTTGATTCCGGAACAATTGGTTCAACGACCGGACCGCGATATTCCGATTCTAAAACTCCCAAAGGTGGCATTGGTTTTCCCCGAAAGTGAGTCGGTTTTTCAAAACCTCCTGTTATCCCCGACCCGCGGCCAAATACTCCCCACTCGAATTCAGGCCTATTCTAAATTCATCATTGCCTCTTTCTCCCCGAGCAGCACCGAACGCACACAAATCATCGAACAAGCCGTTCACGTTTTGAAAAAGACTGCTCAAGTCATCCGCTCGTCGCACTGTCCTTTTTTACTCACTCAGCCCTATATCGATCGGCACCTTGAATAGCCGACACCGAATGCCCGATATTTCCCTAATCATTATCTCAGGTGGCCAAACCGGAGTCGATCGAGCGGCGCTCGACGTAGCTGGAAATGGCGATCCCTTGTGGAGGGTGGTGCCCCCGGGGACGTCGAACCGAAGACGGACCGCTCGATCCGAAGTACCCACTAAAAGAGACACCCAGTGCGGAGTACGCTCAACGCACGCAATGGAATGTGCGGGATTCCGACGGTTCTCTCATTCTTACTCGTGGGAGGGTCTATGGTGGAACGGACCTGGCCGTCACTTCCGCGTCGGAGTATTCCCGGCCGATCTTGATCATCGATCTCAATCAACCGCCGGGCGAGACCACTATTCTTCGCTGGCTAGAACGGGAAAAGATCCGAAGCCTTGGGATCGGCGGGCCGCGAGAAGAATCGGAACCCGGAATTTACCAAGAATCCGTCGTCTTCTTGAGAAAGCTTTTCACCGCTTTTCTGGAACATCTTCCGAAAGATGTTCGCTAGTTGGGTCATGGAGCGATCAATGCCGATTTCCATTGGCTCGGATGGATCAGCTTTCTAAATAGAGCTTCGTCATCCGTGAAGTGGAACTGTCGGTTAGTCCCCGCGTGATGCGCAGCCGCCACTCCGGCGCCGGAGTTAACACGGTGAACGGCTAACGACCGTTCAACCGCGCCCGATTGTCCAACTGACGCACCCGTAAGGCGGCCGCGGAGATTTCCTGGTCCTGAAAGAATTTCAGCCCTAAGTGATTTGCCACGTCGATACCATCGCCGGTGAGGGTCAAACCGTCGTTGACGATATACCGAACATACTCTCCGTAACGCTCACCGGTTTGGGGATTGAAGGCAATGTGCGCGCGCAGTGAAAGGCTTTCCTCCGGATCGAACGCCTTGCCATTCGACCAACGCGTCGTTACCGGCCGACCATTCGAGAGGCGCGCAGACGTCGACAAAAACACGCCCAGCGAGGTCTTCTCATTTGAGCCGTCCAGCGCCAGGAGCTCGTACGTCTCGCTACCCAAAGAATGATCGAAGCAAGTCAATCGGTACGGTCGCCGATCCAGTTTTAATATCAGAGCAGTGTCTTCCAGGACTGAACCCCGCAGCTGCTCCTGCAGCACGGCCAAGTATTCCTTAATCAACGCCTGCGATTTTTCCCGTTTTCTCGGTTCCAGATTTCTAGCACCGGTGAGAGCCGAAGCGATTTGGTCCCGCAACGGCTCGAGTTGCAACCGGGAGATATCGTAAGCCCGTTGAACCTCCGATTGGAGTAGGAATAGATCCTTCTGCTCCGGCGCGTGAGCGAGTCGAGCACGCACTCGCCACACAAAGCCCCAAGCATCAATCACCTGCTCGGGGTCTTTTAACAACTCGCCGACGCGATATCGTCTTTCACTATCTTGGTCGTTTTCGTATTTTCGCAGCAGCGGAAGCGCCTGTTCTCCCAAATCGAAAAGGCGCTGCGAGGCACTCGCTCGTTCCTCATAGGATTCGTCGCCTAGTTTCTCAATCAGGAGTTTGATATCGGTTTCTGAAACCGGCGGATCCGCGAAAAGCGGCGGCGTGAAGCCCAATACGAGGAGCGGCAGAACCCGAAATAGACTCATGGCGGCACCCTACCACAAGTGCCCACGATTTTGCCCTAGCGTATCCCGCTGAAACCATCGGGCGTTTTGCAGCGTGAACTTTCCAAATGGAATCCCGCCATCTCCGGGTGGTAGAACTGGCCTTCCACCTTAAAATGCCCGGGGGGAATGAGGCACACATGGGAAATCTCGATCATCTGCAATTCGAGCTCGCAATTTCGTCCCTCCTGGTTGCCTTTCTTAAAGCAGGGCGACCCCTCTAACTGAATCTCCCCCTGCAGGGCTTTTTTCATTTTCTCGGGATCGTAAGTCGTCTTGAGCAGTTTTTTCAACGTATCGCTCTTGACGAAATCCTCCAAACCCTCAACTTTCCGCGGCGCGGGTCGCGTCACCGTTTTGGGCTTTTCAAGTTCCCAGTAGTATTTTCTATCAATCGTTTTTTTGAGCTTGCGCCGGGTTCCGTCCGGAAAATCGTGAAACGATCTTTTTGAGGTTCGAAAAGCAACATCACTTTCCAATTTTGTAATCAGAGTGGGATCGATAATGTCCTCGCTATATACCTCGGAGTTAAAGGTCTCCGGTTTGCCGCTGACAAACGAATCGTAGGCGAGGGTCCAACGGGCCGATGCCGAAACCTCTTTCTCCGTACCGCCGTCCCTTTCGCACTCCGCACGCAAATTCTTTTGTGCCCGCTCTTTACAACGTTCGTCACCGCAGCCGGCATATCGCTCCGAAACAAATTCTTCTTTTTGCCCTGTCGATCGGATGTGATCGTCGAGCTCTTGCGCATCGAGTTTCCCATCCCCGTTGCGATCGGCGCTCCGCCAACGTTTACAGTCGCCGGAGTGGGCATCACACATGAGCTTGGCAATTTCATGAAAAGCGAAGAGCTTATTGTGGGCTACCTGATGAGCCTTACACTCACCTCCTATACAAGTGGATTTATCGAGCAACGAGCAAATCCCCGCGTGGCACGTGCCGAGCCAGAACTTTGATTTTTTTGCGACCGATACAGCTTCCTGCACCCACCGATCCCCATCAAAAAACTTCAAGGGCGAGTTTTCCGAGCCCACCTGATACCGAGAGGGACTTTCGTACCCTGGACTGCCGTGCGCATTGAGCAGGCCGAGATCATTGGGGCCCATGCGCTCGCTTTTGAGAACATCGGCAACCTGACCGAGGGGGACATCGTCGTGGTGCTTGACCTCAATCCCGCACGCTTTGAAGGGATCCAGATACGAGTTCACTTGCACGGCCCGATCTCGCGTTGTCTTCGTTGTCTCGACTTCAACCGTACTGTAACCGGACCGAATGACTTCGGTCTTTACCGTAACCTGTTCCTTTCGCCCGTAAGAGAACACCACGACCTTCGGAGCGGTGCGTATCCGACGACTCTCTTCCAATGTCTCGTGAAGTGGCTTTTTGATGTCTCGGGCTATGAGGTCCGCCGCGAAAAGCAGAAGGAGAAGCAAGAGATTGCGCATGAAAAGAATTTTACCATAGCCGGCAATTTGGCCGGTTTGCCAACCCGACCCTCCGCCGGATCAACTTCTTGACCTGCGTGAGGCGGCCCACCCGTGCCGGCCAGACGGTAAAGGCGTATATGCGTGGTATATACATCCCTGCCTTGCAACTCCGGCGCCGGAGTCGATTCCAATTGGCCTTGTGTGGAATCAGATCGGCTGCTAAAAGCCCCGCTGAATTCCGGAGAGAGCGATGCGGGCATGCGTACCGATTTTTGTTTGGGTCCTTTCAATCAGTGGCCTGGCGCGGGCGGGCGAAAGCTCATTGCCCGCCGGAATCACTCGGGTCAATTGTGTCGTCCGACTCTTGCCGAAGGGGCTCGACTCCTACCTTCTCTCGGCAAAACTGACTGGCACAAAAGGAGAGGGAAAATTTGAAGGAACCCACCCTAGGAAATTCCGAGTTGGCTCCGCAGGAACCTTACGGCTGGAGTTGGAGGGGTTCGTGGTCGTCCGCTACACCGATCCCGAAAATGGAAACCAACCACTGACGGTGGCAGTGGAAAGTGTGGGCGATCCCCGCCGTCGAGCCGAGCAATCGCATCCCATCGAAACCGTTTCCTTCGAGCATAGGGCGATGACTCTTCTTACGACGGAAATTGCCGTTGGCTATTCTCTAGAGTTTTCTGAACACATGAATGCCTTGCGGGAGAGCTTAGCTCGGGCTTTTGGGTATCCGAACGTCGCCGTGCCCGCCGACTTTCTGCGAGTCGATGAATCCGAAGCCACCTTCACATCACGAATGCGACCTTTGAAGAAGCTTCCCCTCCCGCGTATGGGAATTGAAGCCTACCTCGCTCGCGCACGCGACTCCGAAGCGGCCAACCAGACCCGAGGAATTCTGAGCCATTTCGCGCGGTTTTTCGCGTCGGCGGCGGATAGTGAAGTCAAATCGACGCTTTTCTACGGTATCGATGACACCATGCAGGGCAGGATTTACTTAGAGTTTCACGATGTGGGCAGCCAGAGCACGTATCAGACTTACATAGAAGTTCGCTAGGGGGGCGTCGGCCATCCCCGTCCAACGGCAGATATCGGATATCCGATCTCTAACCGTGATCTACTTTCCCCTGAAAGTCCTACAGCTTAACGACTTTTTTGCCGATACGGAGGCAGACGGGGGCCTCTTTGTCGGCAGTTCCGAAAATCAAAACCGAGTCGCTTCCCAGCGGCCTTGAGCTGCTAGAAGCGGTTGGCTCGGGGACTTCGAGCCTGGTGTACCGCGCGCGGCGGGACGGGAAGATCTACGCCGTCAAGATGTCGAAAACGGCGGATCCGGATGGGCGTTTGCTCAAGGGCTTTCGAACGGAAGCGACGATTCTGGCGCAGATCAATCACCCGGCGCTCGTTCAAACCCAAGAAGTCGGTAGCCACCACGGTCATCCGTACATTGTGATGGAGTACCTCGAGGGTGAGCTGCTTTCTTCGCGGTTGAAGCGGGGCAAATTGCCCGGCGATGAAATCTATACCATCGCACTGAAACTCGCCGATGTTCTGCACAGCGTTCATAGCCACGGCGTCATCCACCAAGATTTGAAGCCCGAGAATATCTACTGGAACCCGAAAACGGGTGTTCTCAAGCTATTCGACTTTGGGCTCGTGGGAACCCAAGGGCGAAATACCGCGGGACAGTCGATCGGCACGCTCGACTACATGTCACCGGAGCAGTTGGGGATTCTCGATCGGCCCATTGATGCCCGTTCCGATTTGTATTCCCTGGGCGTCACCTTGCTCGAGTGCGTGGCCGAGCGAATGAATGTTCCGCAGATAGCCGGTCGCTCGGTCGAAGCGCAATTTCAGTACGAACCCACCGACATTCTCCGCCTCAACGAAGAGATCAAATACGAGTTTGCCAAGATTCTTTGCACCCTACTGAAAAAAGATCCCGACGATCGGTTTGCATCGGCGGATGAACTTTTCACCGCCATCAACCGGAAAGTTTTTCACCGGCAGGATACCCTTTCCAAGCAGGAACACCTCGTCGGAAGAGAAAGTGAAAAAGAGCTTCTCTATAAGCATTGGGAGGACTGCCTTTCCGGTCGAGGCAGTTCCATCCTCGTAGAAGGAGAAGCAGGAGCGGGCAAAAGCGCACTGGTTTCGGATCTCGTGCGGCGCGCGCAATCGGACAACACCATCTCGCTTCGGGGCAAGTGCACGCAACGCCTTCCCTTTGCCCCGCTGCGACGCTTTTTTGCCGAAATTCAAAAGACGATCTCCCACGGGCACCCGGCGTACAGCAAACTGGGTTCGAATTTCGTGGATAAGAGCGCGAGCATCCGTCGCATTAGCCCGGCGCTTGCCGATCATTTCGGACTCGGTGAGGGAGACATCGGCGGCAACCAAGATCGATTCTTTGAAGAGATAGCCGACGTCTTCGTCATTCTCTCGAGATACCTTCCCGTCATTTTGTTCATCGACGATATTCAATGGATCGATGCCGAGACCATGCGCACCCTTGATTGCCTGTCGCCGAAACTGGCGGAGAACCGCATTCTGCTGGTCATGACCTCCCGAAGTAGCTTCGAATATCTCGACAGTCTTCAACTTTTTGAGGAACGATTCAAAGTTTCTCGGAAAATTAGCTTGGGCTCTCTCACGCCGCAGGAAACAAATCTCCTCGTTCAAGCTTACTCCGGCAACCAAAGCATCGAAGAACGTTTTCTCACGCATGTCCATACCAGCACGGGTGGGCTGCCCTTCTCCGTTGGCGAGCTACTACGCAATATCAGTCTGAACGGTGTCCTCGCTCCGAACTGGGGAAAGCTCGAGGTCCAATGGGATCAGCTTTACAACTTGGACTTACCCTCGGATGTCATCGAGCTCGTTCGACGCCGTATTTCGAGTCTTTCGGAAACCACGCGCGAGGTACTGTGCACGGCTTCGATTGTGGGTGTTTCTTTCAACGTTGCCTTGTTGTCGAAGGTGACCGGAAAAAAAGAGTCGGTCGTCCTCGACGCCCTCACCCAGGGCCACCTCCAGTTTCTCGTGGAGCCGACGACCGAGGGCGAATACAAGTTCATACATGACCGAGTTCATGAAGCGTTTCGGGCGCAGCTAGAGGGATCCCGAAAGCGCGAGCTACATCAAAAGATCGCGCTCACACTGCTGGAGACCCGACCCACCGCGGCCCATGAAGTGTTTTCGATGGCGGATCACTTCTGGGATGGCTACCCGGAACAAAACACCAAGGAAGCTTACGAAATAAGCGTCGCGGCGGGGAAACTCGCGAGCGAGAGCCATGCGCTGGAAAAGGCCTACGAGTATTTCCTACGGGCCGAAGGCCTGGCCGCGAAGGCGGGACTGGACCCCGTCGACCCCGAATTGATCGGCGCTATCTGCACAAAGATTGGGAAGAAAGCGGAAGCCATTGAACGCTACCAAGCGGCGATTGATCGCACCTCCTCCAAGTGGTTGCGCGCCCGCATCTTGGGAAAAATGGCGGAAACTTACGTTACAAATCTGGAGACGGCCGAAGGGCTCAAACTCATTGAACGGGCGTTCGCGGAAATCGATCTCGTTCCCCCTCACCCCGTCCGAACGATCGTTTCGATTGTTTGGGGGGTCGTAAGAGGGCTCTTTGGTTACTGGACCGGGATCGGTTATGGCAACGCGACCGGGGAAAAACGAGAACAGCTTAAGATCATCGTCAATCTGCATGCGCAATTCGGCTTCGTGAAGTTCTTCGACCTCCAGCCGCTTTACATGGTTTACTCGGGCCTAAGAAACTTGCACAACGTCAACCGAATCGGAGACAGCGCCGAATTGGTTAATCTCTACTGCAACCTCTATCTGGCGTTCGGGATTCTTAAGATTCGCCCGTTCTACGATAGCTTTTATCGCAGAGCTCGACTCGTTGCCGAACGGCTCGCCGATCCGCAACTTATCGCCCACGTCGAAGCGTACTATGCTTTCGCCATTGTCTATGCGGGAAAGGAAGTCCAGGCCGAGAACCGCGTCCGTCAGCTTCTCCATGACTATAAAAATTCCCTGATTACCGAGGACTACGTCTATCTATGCGGTGTTTACATGTCGAGCCTCGTGGTTCGAGGGTTCCCCGAAAAGGCTTTGAAATGTGCGCTGAGTGGGATTGAGCACCTGTCTGCCGGTTCGCAAGGATCGGAAGAACTACGTTCTCACTACATGACCTGGTGCCAATCTTACGCGGTGGCGAGCCTCGTCATGATGGGTCGGAGCAGCGAGGCGCAGTACTACTTAGATGTCTTGAACGCCTACTTCCGAGAACACCCGAACGATAAATACCATCTCGGAATTCACCTCAATAATCTCATTCAGGCTCACTTGGAGCAGGGAGAATACTCGGACGCGCCGGAACGAGAATTTTCCCGGCACAACGGACTCATTCGAGTCTTCATCCCCTTGCTCCTGCTGCACTTGCGCCATTTTTACATCGCCAAGGCCTACCTTCGCTTTAACCAAATGCATTTTGCTCGCCGCGAAAATACGCGCGAAAAAGAAAAGGCCTTTAAGAAGGCGCTGTGGGAATTGAAACTGGCTTGCGATAACCCCATGTTTAGCTCCCACTACTACACGCTGCGAGGGGCCTACCTGGCCTATAAGGGGAAGAATCGGCGAGCGCTGCGCTCCTTGAACAAAGCCGAGCGACTGGCCTTCATCTGCAATAATTCGACGGCACTGTATTTTCAGCAGCTGACCAAGGCGCGGATGGAGAAGAAACAAGGAGGCGGTTCCGCAACTTCCATCGCCCAAACCGTCTACGCATTTTGCAAAAACCACGGCTGGGCGGGACGGCAATGGGAAATCGAAAAAGAGTTTGCCGATGTGCGCCTCGGCACAGGCACCGGCACGGAACCGGCGCAGCAAAGGGGCCGCCCTTCCGACGAGGTCAATCAGTCTCAAGTCCAGGAAATGGATGCGTTGCTTACGATCAACCTCGCCTTGGCGAGTGCCCGTAATGATTCCGAGCGAGGGCAACTCGTTTTGGATAAAGTGATGCATGCCATTGGGGCGGAACGCGGAGCGTTCTTTCTCTGGGACGACGCCTCCAATCGCCTAAGCTTCTCGCTCGGCCAATCCAGCGATGGAAAGTCATTCAATGAACTCAAGGGCTACAGCAGTACCGTGGTCGATAAAGTCTTCCGCACGCAACAACCCATTATCGTCAGTGGTACCGAAGAAGGCGAAGCGATGGGCAGCGCCAGCATCACGCTCTTCGACCTCCGAAGTATTATTGCCGCCCCCGTTAGCGTGAACGAGAAGCGTTTCGGAGTCATTTATCTGGATAGCCGTTTCGCCAAAGGAATTTTCAACGCCCGGGATCTCGATTTCCTGCGCGCCGTCGGTATCCAGATCGCCATTGGGATTGATAGCAATCGCAGCGCGCGCATCTCGGTGGAGAAAGTCCGCATCGAGAAAGAACTCGAATTGACCGGAGCCGTGCAACGGCTCTTAATTCCCAAATCCACCGATCTAGAAACCGACCGCTTCCACCTGAGTTACTTTTTCCAAACCGCGAGCCAATCGGGCGGCGACTGGATCTGGTACCAGTCCGAAGAAAACGGAGACCTCACCATTCTGTTGGGGGATGTCGTGGGGCACGGTCCGGCCGCCGCCATGATCACGGCCATCGTTTCCGGTACGTACCACGCCCTCCGCGAGACCGCCGACACACCGGTGATCCTGGAGCGGATCGATCAAGTCCTAAAGGACATGATGAAGGGCGAATACTGGATTTCCCTACTCGTGGTCCGCGTGCTTAAGGACAAAATTGAAGTTTACAACGCCGGCATGCCCTACTTCTCTTTCTTAAAGAAAGGCAAAGCGGTCGAGCAGATTGGCATTCCGTCCTGTGGGCCTCTGGGCCTGGATGTGAAGCCGGTCAAGAAAACCGAAATCCCGTTCGCAAAAGGCGACCGCTTCATGGTCTGCACCGACGGCGCCTTCGAATTCGCTCACAAAAACGGTATTTTTGGCGAACGCCGCCTCAACAAGCTCTTCTCATCGACCGCTGGTCTAGTACTGCCCGAGGCCCGGAACAAAATTGCCCAAACCGTCCTCTCCGAAATCGCGGGCCCCGTCCCTGATGACGTGGCGCTGGCGATCGTGGAAAAGAAGTAACCGGCGTTTGAATATCGCCCTTCACTCCGGCGCCGGAGTAGAGCCTATTTCTCACCGACGAGACGTTCCAATTCGGGCCTACTCAATTTCACCGCTAGAGCGAACTTGTCTTTGCCTTCCATTTTGAAATGGGTCATAATTGGGTCATGAAAAGGTCACATTCTGGCGGTGGCGAAAAAGTGAGCATTGCAAACCTCAAAGCCAAACTTGCTTACTATCTCCGCAAAGTCCGCTTGGGAGAGGAAGTCATCGTCACCGAGCATAAGCGACCCGTCGCCAAAATAGTTCAGCTGGAGCCCGAAGGGCTAGATATCATTCGAGCCAAAGGTTCCTTCGCGGAAGTTGCGGATACAAAACTGGAACCTCTTGACCACGAAAAAGTAGACTCCCTATCGCACCTATTGAAGGAGCGAGGTAATCGTTAATGATCGCCTACATCGACTCTTCGGTGCTACTTCGAGTTATTTTTTCTGAGTCCAACTCGCTCAAGGAGTTTAAGAAGATCAAGGCGGCAGTATCGAGCGAACTGCTACGAGTGGAGTGCATGCGCACTATCGATCGTGTCCGCGTCACTAATAAGTTTTCCGATGAAGTTTATCTAGAGTATGTCCGACGCTTCTTTCTCTTCTTGGAAAAAATCGATCTCATTCCAATTCAACGAGAAATCCTGAATCGAGCCGCACAGCCTTTTTCCACCATCTTAGGTTCCTTAGACGCCATCCACCTCGCTTCCGCGATTTTGTACCGCGAAAGATATTCCTCCCGGCTTGTTCTTACGACCCACGATAAACAGCTATTTGGAGCTGCCCTCGCGTCTGGCTTCGAGGTGCTTGGTTAACATCTTGTGATCTAAAGCTAATTTCGCGCCTAAAAACTTGTCTTCTCGGCCTCGGATTGTGGTAGGAACTCGCCCACCTAAGTCCTGGAGTTCGTGTATGCGATTTCTGACCTCAATCTTCCTATTGGTAACCCTGAGTGGGGCCGCGTCCGCCTTAGCACTGCGCCCACTCACGAATGAAATGGTCTTGGAAGATCTCAACCAGCTCGTGAAAAACGTTCAGGCTTACTATGGGCCACTGGAGTACAAGTCCTCTAAGCTTGGATTCAAGCTGGACGACGCGGTGACGCTGGCGGAGAAGCAGATCCGAGCCGCCAAGTCGGAAGCGGAAGCGATTTCGGCGCTGGCGAAGTTCCTGGGGAAACTAGGCGACGGGCATGTGAGCATCCAGTTTCCCAATTACACCAGCAATACGTCTCAATACTCCATCCCGATCTTCGTCACTCCCGTGGAAGGCAAAGCGATTGTTGCGACGGTGGATCCTTCAATCACAAACCTGGGAATCGAAGTCGGTGACGAGCTTGTATCCGTGGATGGCGAACCGACGATGACTTTCGCCGATAAGGTGAGTGCCTACCGTAGTTTCGGAAATCCGAAGAGCAATGCTCATCTCATCTACCAAGCGCTACGCCGCGATAGTTACATGGTGGAGCTCACTCCCAAACGTGCCGAGGCGACGCTCATCGTCGCTAAGGCCAATGGCAAAAAGTTAACCGTGAATGCAGTGTGGAGACCCCGCGCCCTCCACGATGCCGATGTAAAATTTGTGGCGTCTAAGGATCCTTCCGCGAGCTACTTGTTTCGGGGCGTCCGAGATTTTAACGACGCCGCGGGGGCCGCTTCGCTTCAGGCAATGGGCGCCTCGGAGCCATTCTACTATACCGCTCAAGCGCGGGAGAAGTTCCGCATTACCCGAATCCACGCGAACGCCGACTTTTTGGCGAAGTTCAAAGTCGATCCCTTGAAAGTCCCGGACGTCTTTGCGGCGATGTTGAAATACGAAAACAAGAACATCCTCGTTCTGCGCATGCCCACGTACAGCCTCCCGGAAGGACAGTGGCAACCTTACATCCAGTTGTACAAGGCGATCTTGAACCAGTACGAACCCTTCGCCGATGTTCTCGTCGTCGATCAAACCCACAATCCCGGCGGTAACTCCAACTACCTCGAAGCCTTTTTGCAGCTTTTCATCAAAGAACGCGCGGCCAGCGTCGTTCAATTTATGCGGGCGGACCGAAAATGGATTCGGCACTACGAAGCAATGGCGGCGCAGGCCGACCCGAAGCTTGAATCCGAGCGTTCTCGACAGCTCATGCTGAGGGCTCGCATGATCGAAACGTCGCAGGACAAAGGTGAGTTTCTCACTAAGGAGCCTATTCCTTTGAACTGGGACTCCGAGCTCGATCCGAACCAAGATTACACCTGGAAAAAACCCATGCTGGTTCTCATCGATGAACTGGCCGGATCGTGTGGCGATATCTTTCCCATGGTGATCAAGCGGAACAACATCGCAAAACTTTTCGGGGAAGCAACCATGGGACTGGGGGGCAACGTGGAACCCATCGGAGAGCTCACCCATACCGGTGCCAGCGTCAATCTGACCCGCGGACTTTTTGCCGTCTATCGCGCCGACGGCAAATACGCGGACGCCGATCTTGCCGAAAACAACGGCCAGAAACCAGACTACCCCCACTCCATCTCATTGAACGATTTTCGAGCCGGTCTGGTCGGCTACGTCGAGGCCTTTGCCAAAGCGGCCGTTGAGCAACTGCCTAAGTGACAGTCCTAACTTCATCCGAGGCTCTACTCCGGCGCCGGAGTCCGACATGGCGGTACCGAGTTCGCAGGCGCGCAAAAACCCGCCATCTAGCTATGACCGGAATATCCAGAACTAAAACCGGTTGTTCCCATTTCCTATTCATGCTATCAACTCCTCCCCCGCAAAGCGCACCTACGGTTCTTCACTCAGTTCGGGGTTGAGGAGAGTCGGCATGGTCCTAACCATATTAAGCCATCTTGCCATTCCCATTTTGGCCTTCCTTTTCGTCAATCAGTCGGCACTTGCAACGGACAAAATTGGAAAGATTGGGAGATGCACGAAACAACTGCAGAAGATGTTAGAGGAACGTTCTGCGGATCCCCGAATGATAGAAATTCTACTCGATCTGGATCGAAGAATAGGGCGCCTGGAATCGGAGAGAGGAGATCGGACGTTGCGGCGAACACCTCGCGGCACTCTCCCGGCCGCCCACCCGATCTATCTTGTTGAATTACTAAAAACAATGGACCCGGAAGTTCTCAAGGCCAGGATACTTGCTTATCGAAAGCCCCGAAACAGCAAGCGAGTACCGAATAATGCGCCGAGCCTGTCCCCAATAATAAATATTCGAGATCGGACAGGAGCTATCCTTCGTTTGAGCTGGCTTACCGGAGAGTGGGGTGGCGATGCCACCATAGGTGAGCAACCACTGGGATCTTTGCTCGTAGGAATCGTGAATTTTGTAGGCGAAGAGTCGAAGAACTTCGATCCCGACCTTTGGGGCACTTACGTTGGCAAAGTCGTTCTCCAACGCCACGAGGAGATGGTTTATCGCCCTATCCGACTTGGCCACGAACTCCACGAGCGCGTCGAAACGATGGCGAAAGAGCTATTGGGCGGACAGCCAGGAAGCACGCAGGAAGTGATTATCGCCTCGATTCATTTGATTTGCGATGCCTTTGGAGCGCCCCCCGCCGACGAGCTCGAGCTAGTCTCGGCTGAGGAGCCCTAAGATAAAACCGGTTCCGGCATTCGGATCTGATATCGGATATCCGATATCGAGCCATCCGATATCAGACTGAGTTGGAGCGGGTGAAGGGGTTCGAACCCTCGGCCCTCAGCTTGGGAAGCTGATGCTCTACCAACTGAGCTACACCCGCATAATAAATAAAAGAACTGTTACTACGGATACTTAGCACGGCTTTCCAAAATCCGTCTACCGCGATTTTCTCGTCCATGGAACATTCGTGGAACATTAATGAAATAGCCGGATTACCTGCTCCACCCCTTCGAGGTTGGAACCTCGATGATGGATGTAGCGCTCCGTAACCTTACTACCGCTGTGAGCGAAGAGCTGTCGGATATCGTCCCGAGTCGCTCCGTGAGAAAGGCACAACGCAGAAGTTGAGTGGCGAAGGCCATGAGTTCCGATCACAGGAATCTCAAGTTCCTTGCAGTATCGCCGCAACTTTCACGAATACCATTCATACGAGAGCATTCCGCCGACTGGCGAAGTCGCAACGAAAACACTCGAGACTCGTCCACTCTCGGCTCGCAGAACTTGCCAAGCTCGCCGGGTCAACCTTGGCTCTACTCTATTGGACCGGGGCCCCCCGAAGGAATCACGCTTCCCAAACGGTCTGGCGGAAATCAACCGGGGCGGGTATCCTCTGTCCGTGAACTCCCTACAGGCGATCATCTTCCTCTCACTCCTACTTGCACCGGAGATTCTCTTGGGTCGCCGCCTACTCCGCTACGAACCGGCGATCGTAGAGTGTCGCGGCAGGCTGCGGCTTGTCTATTTTCCGGGGTCGCCCAACTACCAGTCCATTAAAGATGGTGACAAACGTGAAGGAGTTTACATTTTGGAACTCGAAGAACCTTTCGATATAGCTGCTGCCAACGACCCCAATAAGCCACTTAATGATTCCGAGGGGTGGGGTAAAAACGTGCAACGCATCCAGCTCATTAGTGATGGAACTCTAGAAAAACGCGTTGGGAAAAAAGTTACCGTGAGGGGAATGTTGTTTGAAGCCATCTTTGGCCGCCATCACACCAGCGTGCTGATGGAAGTGCTGAAAGTGACCGGGAAGTAAATGTATTCCCGTGCCATCAAAGGTGGTCGGCAGCGCCGTTATCTACATCGATGGCAAGGACCGTCTTGTAAAAATAGGCGGTGACCCGGCTTGGCGGAACAACAACCCGGGGAACCTTAAGAGCGGTGCCCACACGCGCATTCATGGCTCGATCGGAGTCGTGAACGGATTTGCTGTGTTTCCGACCGAGGAGATCGGGACGGAAGCGAGGATTCGGCTGTTGAAGGGAAGCAAGTATCGAAACAAGACGATCATCGAGGCAGTGAAATCTTATGCGCCGAAGAGCGACGGCAATAATCCCGAGCGGTACGCGCGGCAGATCGAGTCGATTGCTGGCTTGAAGCGCAATCGAGTGTTGAAGGATCTTTCCGATGGCGAGTTTACGGCACTCGTCGCGGCCATGAAGCAAATCGAAGGAAATCGACCGGGACGAGAGGAAAAGTTTCGGGTTAAGGAGATAATAGATATTCGGGTAAACGAACGGAACGCTATTGTCGCCTACAACATTGAGGACTACGGTTGGTTGTCGAAGGCGGAGACGATCGCGCTCATCGAGCAGGGGCGTATCGATGCTGTCGTGGTAACGGAGAAGGGGCGAACTTATGTTAGAACGCGGCCCGATCACGCGACATCAAACAATCTGTATGAGATGAAACCGCAAAAGTGAAGATCGGATCGGCTCAGAATGTCGCGTCTCGCAAATCGAAGCACAAAATAAACCAATCAAGGTCTGGATTAGCTCCGATCGAGTTCGGCGAGAATCTCCAGTAGCGCCTTCCACTGATCATCGAATGACGGAGGGTCTTCTCCTAATTCTACACTCGGCCACGCGCCTCGCAGTATCGAAAGGTCAAATCTCTTGGCTTCCGACAAAAAATATCTAGGCACTTCCGTATTCCTCCTCTCGAATGTCATTCGTATAGCGTTGAGCAGCGATGTTCTGTCCTGGCACCGTGCAAAGAGAAGCACGAGATCATAAACATCGCGGGAGCGAGAGTTGGCCGATCCGCGTCGGTAGAGAGTCTGCAATTTTTCCGCAAACATGCTCTCCAGTGGATACACTCGCCACGACACCGATTGACCCCGCCCCAGTATGGATTCCATAGTCTGCGACTTTGGCTTAGCTGGGAGCGCATCACCAAATCCAATATCCATCTGTATCCGAGATAGTTTTTTGACCTTACTGGCTGAAGGTTCTTCGCCGATCTGAAAGGCGACGCTGAAGCGAATTCCTTCGTAATCACCCTGGTGCTCCAGCGGTTCATTTTTCAGGTCACCGTACCAAAGTCCATCATCCAAATTTTTTGAAAGTGCCGACTCCATCAGGGCCGGAATCTTTTGCGCTGATAGCTCGTGGGCGAGGGCGTCAACATCGCGGGTAAATCTGGGACTATCAATAAGCTTGAATAGAACAAACCCGCCTTTGAACACCAAGTGCTTGAAGAGAATGGGATGCGCTTCGATGCGGGCGATCGCCCGTTCAAGGGCAACAATGATTCTCAGCTCATTGATATCTCGAGAGGAATCCGCATCCGCAATTTTCTTGAGGGCGCTCATGACAGCCCGGCCCCTTTCCACGTTCATGCGAGGGCCTCGAGATAGGGTTGGACTCGATGGTAGACGTCTAACTCTTTCGCTACATCGGCAATACGCCCGAGATTTACGGAGCCTTTGATAGCTCTTCGTAAGGCTTCCATCGCGATATTAGTGCCGATCAGATTTCGGAACAGGATGGCATCTACCAGAGTGCGTTCGATAGAGGTTATCCAATACTGTTTCTTTTTTTCGATTCCAATCTTCCATTGAGGGTTTCGCGTTCGCAACAGTCGAATATTGCGATGCTGTGTGCGTTTGGCAGCTTCGACCATCAGCCAAACTTTTTTCGGAATCGCGTCGGTTAAGTGGTAATGCGCTAACGCGGATACGAGGCACACGGCATTGGGACGCCCAATCTGCGCCGAGGCTGCGGCAAAGGACTCTTCTTCCGAATAATCGGCGTCGCCTGTCTGATAGAGTCCTCGGCCGACCTTACGCAGCGTTCCGTCCGTCACCATCTTCTTGAGGCAATAGAAGGTAATGCCAGCTTTTGCCGCTTCCTGGGTCGAAAATGGCCGGTTCTTGAAAGACCTTGGAATTTTTGCCTGGCCCATTTAAATAAAATGACACGATTTCAATTTTGTGTCAATTTACATAATTTTTCAAGAGAGCGCCAAACCCCAATTGGCCTGTTATGAGACGGATCGGCGGGTGACCGGAGGGACTAGTCCTCCAGTACCTCCGTCAGAGCCTTGGCCTTTTGCGCAATTGCGTTCTTGTGTTCCTGCGCCGTCAGCGCCCGCTCCAGCGCCGCCGTCGTTTCGTCGATTGCGGCAAACCGGGACGGGTCCTCGTTCGTATCGACCAGCGCGGTTTTGAGCCAATGCGCCAGATCCGCAAACTGCGTATCGACCGACTTCTTGGTCTGCTCCAAATCCTCGCCCGTCAAAACGCTTTTCGGGATCAGTTCGTGTAGCGACATGAGCTGTTTTTCATGGGTTTCCTCGTAGAGCCGCGAGACCTCCGGCGCAAACAGCTCCTGATTGTGCAATCGCCAGCACGTCAGATCCCGAATATCCGAGAGCAAACCGCTCAGCGCCACCGCCGTATCGTACCCCAGGTAGTGGAATGTACCGGGCGCAGAGGCCTTCACCTGCTCCTTCGACGACGTCAGCGCAAGTTTTAGCTCATCCTGAAACCCGACCTCGTGGCGACGGATTTCGGCCACGATCCAATCCTGCGCCAAAGTCGAAAGGGTGCCCGGGTTGAAAATCGCATCACCATCCACTTCAAAATACCGAGCCAAAACGGGAAATAGTTTCTTGTCCATTTCGGCCGGATCCATCCGCGGCGGCTCATAGTAGCCAACGGATTTGCGCGGCCCGCGGTTGAAATCACTTGGATCTTCGGCATCGATGTAGAAATCACTCCGCAAATCGAATCGAATTTTGGGGTGAGAGATGACGCTCGTCTTTACCGTTCCTTCAAAATCCGATGCACTCAGACGCAGAGCAAGACCGGGCTTGTAGTAAAAGATCCCATTCTTTCGGGATCGCGTGTTCGAAAGCGTATCTTCGCTCCAGTGGGTATCCAGCTCAGTGGCATATTGGATGGGCCGCAGACCCGAGTTTTTTCGGATGAAACTCAGCAGCCGAAGTTCCGGGCCTCGCGTGGTGTCTCAAATTCGAAGGGTTTGCGTCTCAACCAAGAGACTTCCTTCAAAGGTGAGAAACGACTAGCCGATGAGTCCGCTACGAACGCTGTCCCACAGGCTATTGAATCCCAAGGGTTCTTGCCGTCTATACAAAAATAAGACATACCCAACGCATGGGAACAACGAGGAGGAAGGCTGGGCGTCCGAAGCGCGTTCTTCCCATGAAAATGGTTGGAATTCGACTTCAAGAATCTCTCATTGAGAGACTTAGAAGACTCGCATCTCAGGAAGGCCTCCCGTACCAAACTTACCTCCGAAAAGTAGTCTGGGATCACGCTTTTAAGCGCGAAACTTTGATCGGCGAAACGGGCAATGGAACAAAGGCCTAACCGCAATAAGCCAAGCACTAGCCCTGGCGAAAGACTCCTTTACTGGCATCTGGGAAAATATCCAAAAGCAGTCCAGTGGGCTGTCCCGTCGCTTCTTGTCATAGGAGCCCTTGTTACCCAGCATTTTCTCCGACCGGTAATTGGAGAGCGCAGTTTTCTTCTCCTCTATCCGACCGTCTTTTTTAGCGCTTTGATCAGCGGCAGCCTCGGGCCTGGCGTTCTTGCAAGTTTCATTGCGACCATCGGCGCTTGGTACTTCTTTGTTCCCACTATTTACTCGTTCACTATCACCCGGGTGGGCGATTTATTTGGCCTCGTCACGTTTGCATTCACCGGACTTAGCTTCAGTCTGATTAGCGGAAAGCTTCGTTCCATTCAAGGCGCGGAAAGTGAAGTTGCACAGCTCAGTGCCATCATTACCTCGAGCGATGATGCTATTATCAGTAAGACTCTGAATGGAACGATTCTGACCTGGAATCCGGGAGCAGAAAAAATATTCGGGTACTCTGCAGATGAGATGCAAGGGAAAAGCATCTTCTCAATTATCCCTGCAGATAAGCATGAAGAAGAGCGCAGAATATTGGATAGGCTGTCGCGAGGAAGCAGTCTCGTGCAATACGAGACCACTCGGATTCGAAAAGACGGCACGCTGGTCGAAATCGCTTCCACGATTTCTCCGATCAAAGACGAGAAAGGGAACGTCATTGGTGCCTGCAAAATCGGCAGGGACGTCACGGAAAAAAAAGCAACCGAAAGAAATATTCAGGAGCTTCTGAATACCACCTCCGTGATCAACGAGGTCTACGCAAGAATGCGCGGAGAACCAACTACCAAGGAGCTCGCCGAAAATGTCCTCACCTACCTGGCCCATTCCCTAAAGGCTCATGTCGGGGCGTTTTATCGAGTAAATGAAGAGCGCCTGATACGCCTGGCTGGATTTGCCCTTCCCCATGAAACGAATATTCCATTTCCAGAAATGTTTCACAGGGGGCAAGGGCTTCTTGGACAGGCAGTAAAATCCGGGGAGCCCTTTATCCTTGCGACGATCCCTGAGAATTACCTCACCATCCGATCCGCACTCGGAGAAACAAAGCCAGCCTCTTTGCTATTCGTCCCCATTCAGCACGAAGGGAAGGTAATCGCGGCAATTGAGTTTGGGACGCTTAGTGGGTTCGCGGAAGAGCATCGGGTTCTTGTCAAGAATATCTCGGAGATTATCGGGGTTGGGCTTTTCTCGGCCGACACCCGGGAACAGCTAAAGCAGCTTTTAGAGGAAACGCGCGCTCAGCAAGATGAACTTCAGGCATCGAACGAGGAATTGGAAAATACAACCAACGAGCTACAAACCCAGCAAGAGGAACTAAAGCAGGCCAACGAAGAGCTGCAAGAGCAGAGGACGGCTCTCGAGGAACAAAAGGAATCTCTGGAGAAAACAAATCGCAAAGCGGAGGAAGCCCGCTCTGAGGTGCAACGAAAGGCCGAAGCTCTGGAGACGGCCGGCAAATACAAATCTGAGTTTCTCGCAAATATGTCGCATGAGCTCAGGACCCCATTAAACAGCATTCTCCTTCTTTCCAAAGCCATGTCCGAAAATTTGGAAGGGAATTTGAATTCCAATCAATTGGAATCAGCGCACACCATTCACTCTTCCGGAACGGATCTACTGAACCTGATTAACGATATCTTAGACCTTTCCAAGGTCGAAGCGGGTAAGCTTGAAATCAGAATTTCGGACGTCGAAATCTCGGAGCTGGTCGTGGCCCTCAAGAACCAATTCCGTGCCCAGATGGAGGCTAAGGATCTTTCCTTCGAGATCGAAATCGCCGAGCTCTGTCCCGAAGAAATTACTACGGATCGATTGCGGCTCGAGCAGATCCTGAAGAATTTTCTTTCTAACGCAATTAAGTTCACGGAAAAAGGCTTCGTCAAAGTCATTTTCCATGCGGTTCCTCATGACAATTCCTCAATTGCTATCACGGTCAAAGATACCGGAATCGGCATTCCGGAAGCACAAAGATCGCTCATTTTTGAAGCTTTCGAACAAGGCGACAACTCAATCAGTCGAAGATATGGAGGTACGGGATTGGGGTTGACGATCGCAAGGGAGCTCGGCGGTCTCCTGGGCGGAGAAATACAAGTCCATAGCGAGGAAGGCAAAGGGAGTGAGTTTACGCTCGTACTCCCCATTCACTTCGATGAAGGCAGGACCGTGACCGCCATTAGTTCGCGGGCGCCTTCTGTGGACGTGACGCCTAGTGAACCCGCTCCCGCTGCCAAGGTTCGCAAAAATGGTTCGGAACGAGTGGATGATCGACGAAAGATTGATAAGGGTGACCGAGTCCTCCTTATCATTGAGGACGATCCTCATTTTGCCAAGATTCTCCTGGGACTTTGTCGAGGTCGCGGATTTAAATGCTTGCTCGCCACGAATGGTGAAGCGGGACTAACCGATGCCGATGAGTTCCAACCCGATGCTATCATTTTGGATTTGAGACTTCCCGCCATGAGCGGGATGACGGTTCTGGGAAGGCTTAAGAAAAATCTTCGGACCAGGCATATCCCAGTACATGTTATGTCGGTCGAAGAGAAACGTAACGAGGTCCTCCAAATGGGAGCCGTGGGGTTTCTTTCAAAACCCGCCGATAAAGAACGACTCGAGGACGCTCTAAAGCGTATCGAAACAACGATTAGCACCAAAGCGAGGAGTGTTCTTGTCGTCGAAGATCGTAAAGTTGAGCGAGAGGCCATTCTCAAGCTTATCGGTAACGGAGACGTCACTTCCGTCGGTGCCGAGACTGGAGAAGAAGCGCTTCAATTACTCAGGACCAGAGTCTTCGACTGCATGATTCTCGATATAAAGCTCCCCGATTTTTCGGGGTTCGATCTATTGGATAAAATGGAGAAGGACGAGACTCTTTCTCGGCCCGCCGTCATCATCTATACGGGACGAGATCTCACCAAAGATGAAATTGTGCGCTTAAATAAGTTTTCACAGACCATTATTATAAAGGGCGTGAAATCAGAAGATCGCCTCTTCGACGAAGTCGCTCTCTTCCTTCATCGTGTCGTAGCGGACCTGCCCGAATCGAAACAGCGTACCTTAGAACGTGTTCGACACCGCGAAGGGCTCTTCGAGGGAAAGAAAATATTGGTAGTCGATGATGACATGCGAAATGTCTTTGCGCTCCGAAGCCTTCTGCAAGGCAGAGGCTTTGAAATCTTTGCCGCTAAGACGGGTAAGGAAGCGCTGCGACACCTGGACGAACACTCGGACGTCGATATTGTCCTCATGGATATCATGATGCCCGAAATGGACGGTTTTGAGGCCATGCGAAAAATAAGGGCCCAGGAAAAATTCATGAAACTCCCGATTATTGCCCTCACCGCGAAGGCAATGGTTGGAGACCGGGATAAATGCTTAGAGGCGGGAGCCAATGACTATCTCTCGAAGCCCATCGACGGCGAAAGTTTGCTCTCTTTGTTAAGAGTTTGGTTAACCAGAGCGTAAACTCCATGAGCTTAAAAGCCATTCAAGCGACGGATTACGAAAACCTTGAAATGAAACTTCTGATTGATGCCGTATACCAAAAGTACGGCTATGACTTTCGCAACTACGCGCACGCGAGCTTTAAGCGAAGGCTCGTAAAGGCCCGAATCAAACATGACTGCAAGAATATTGCGGAGATTCTTTACCGAACGTTAACCGAACCCGATTTTTTTTCCGTTCTTATTAACGATCTCACCGTCACCGTAACTGAGTTATTTCGAGATCCTTCCGTTTACCGTGCCGTCCGGGAAGAGATTGTGCCACATTTAAAAACCTATCCCGAGATAAAGGTTTGGTGCGCAGGCTGCGCTGCGGGGGAAGAGGTTTTCTCATTAGCCATTCTTCTTGAAGAAGAAGGACTGTACAACCACTCGATCCTCTACGGAACCGATATCAATCCTTTGGCTTTGGAGTGTGCTCGTGACGGGATTGTATCGCTCGCCAAGATTAAAGACGGCACGAAGAACTATTTTGAAGCGGGCGGTAAGCAATCTCTCACTAGTTATTACACAGCGGAATACGATGCGGCTCTTCTAAGATCCGAATTAAGAGAAAACCTTGTCTTCTCCGATCATAATTTGGCTACGGATGGGGTTTTTGGAGAAATGCAGCTGATCTTCTGCAGAAACACGCTCATCTACTTCAATCGAGATCTTCAGGACCGGGCGATCGGCTTGTTTCGAGAAAGTCTTTGCCCGGGTGGTTTCCTGTGTTTGGGAGCGAAAGAGAGCCTGAGCCTATCGAAGTATAGACGGGACTTTGAGGAAATTGGGCCTTCAAAAAAAATTTATCGAAAGAAATGGTGATTCCATGGGGGAGAAAAATTACCAGGCAATCACTGTCGGCACTTCTCTCGGTGGCTTTCGTGCTTTGGAAGTCATTCTGCTGGGACTGCCGCGCGGATTTGGGGTTCCTATCCTTATCGTCCAGCACTTAGATCCAAATTCCGACGGATTAGTTCCTTCGCTCCTGTCCGAAAAATGCGCTATTCGGATCAAGGAAGCGGATGACAAAGAGGCGATTGAGTCAGGAACTGTCTACGTTGCTCCGCCCAATTACCACCTTCTGGTTGAGCCCGATAGGACGCTATCGCTTTCCATCGATGAAAAGGAAAACTATTCTAGACCCTCCATTGACGTTCTCTTTGAATCCGCCGCGGAGGCCTATAAGGGGTCCCTAATCGGGATTGTCCTGACCGGCGCCAGTCACGACGGCGCCCGGGGGCTCGAGAAAATTAAGGCGATGGGAGGACTCACGATCGTTCAGGATCCGGAAACCGCCGAAAGCAGGATTATGCCGGTAGCCGCGATTCGACAGGCAAAGGCAGACTATATTCTGCCGCTACCAGAAATCACGGATTTCATAGTGCGTTGTTGTGAGGGAGAGGGAACAATCGTATGAAAGAGATCGTCAACGTTCTTGCTGTAGATGACAAGCCATCAAATCTTCTGGCTCTCGAAAACACTCTTCAAGGACATAAAATCAATTTTGTTAAAGCTGGCACCGGTAATGAAGCTTTAGCCAGGCTCTTAGAAATGGAGTTCGCGTGTGTTTTGCTTGATGTAAAGCTCCCCGATATCGACGGATTTGAACTTGCCCGAATTATTCGCGGCGACGAGAAGACAAAATATCTCCCGATAATTTTCGTAAGTGGCCATCGGATTGGGCAAGATGACATTTTCACGGGCTACGAGATCGGAGCCTTTGACTACCTCCTCAAGCCGATCGACCCCACGATCGTCAGGAGCAAGGTAAATATATTTGCCGAGATGTATCGAAAAGAGACCGAGCGTAAACTCACACAACGAGCTCTCGAGGCAAGTGAAAAACACACACGCATGATTATCGAGAACGCTACCGATGCTTTTGTGGCGATTGATGCCCAAGGAGTCATAACCGCCTGGAACCAATCCGCGGAACTTACATTCGGTTGGAGTAAGGACGAGATTGTTGGAAAACCGGTGGCCGAAACACTCATCCCCTCGCGCTATCGACCCGCCCACCAGAAAGGATTGGATCATTACTTCAAGACGGGAGAGGGTGCGGTCTTGAATAAACGTCTCGAGCTCTCGGCTCTGCACAAGGACGGCAGGGAGTTTCCCATTGAAATTTCCATCTCGGACGCTGCGGTAAAAGATGGAATCGCGTTCTTTGCCTTCATTCATGACATCTCGGAGCGCAAACGTGCCGAAAATGCAATCCGCAAAGCAAAAGAAGATCTGGAAGGACGCGTAAAAGAGAGAACAATGGAACTAACGCTGCAAACGGAGGAGCTGAAGCGATCCAACGAAGAGTTGGCAAGATTCGCCTATATCTCTTCTCACGACCTCAAAGAGCCCCTCCGGATGATTTCGATGTATACCCAGATCCTGGAGGCAAGACATGCCGGACAGCTGAGTCAGGAGGCCAGGGACTGTATGGATATCGTAGTCGAGGGAGCTTCGAGAATGCGCACCCTCATTGACGATCTTCTTACGTATGCCCGGGTGGGACGAGGAGAAGAGAATTTTATAATGGTCGATACGAGCAAGGTCGTGGATAAGGTTATTGGCAATCTCAAGGCGTTAACCACCGAGACTGGCGCCGAGATCGATTGCGGGCGACTTCCGTCACTTGAAGCTCAAGAGGCTCAGATTACCCAGGTGTTTCAAAACCTGATCAGTAACGCGATTAAGTTTCGTGGGGCGGCGGCGCCCAAGATCAAGATCGAAGCCAAGGAAGTGGATGGATTTTATCAATTTTCAGTTCGAGACTTCGGTATCGGAATTCGTCCGGAATACCACGCCAAGTTGTTTAAGATTTTCCAAAGGCTCCATACCAAGGAAAAGTATCCAGGAACCGGGATCGGTCTCTCCGTGTGCAAAAAGATAGTTGAGATTCACGGAGGCAAGATTTGGGTGGAGTCCGAAGAAGAAAAAGGGGCGACGTTTCATTTTACACTCCCCAAGACACAACCGACGGGAGTTAGACTTTAGGCGGCTTATGAAGGTCAGCAACGAAATATTGGTCGTCGACGATAATAATGCGGATGTGAAGATCCTAAGAGACTTCTGGCCGGCGGAACTGGGAGCCTACCATTTCGTCGTAGCGGAAGACGGTGAGCAGGCACTTAACTACATTCACAAACGAGGAAGGTATTCGGGACGAACAGCACCCTGCATCGTGTTCTTGGATCTTAACCTACCGAGAAAAAGCGGCACCGAAGTCCTGACCGAGATCAAAAAGCACCCCGAGTTCAAAAACGTCACCGTTATCGTCTTATCGGGTTCGGATGATCCAAGAGACAAAGCGCAGTGTCTCGCGCTGGGGGCCGAGCGGTTCTTCACCAAACCAAGTAATTTGGAAGGTCTCGGGGCCTTTTTTTCCGTAATGAAATCTTATCTCCGCAAGGATTGTGGAAACGAATCTGCGGGTGAGATAGGAGGAGACAAGGAATGAGTATCGCTAAATCATATGTTCTCTGTGTGGACGATGATCCCAGAAACCTCCTGGCTTTGAAGGCCGTACTCGCCAATGTGGGGGCCAATCTCGTCATGGCCCGTTCCGGAGCCGAGGCGCTTGAAGCAGCCGGGGAACGTGAGTTTGCGGTGATTCTCCTCGACGTCATGATGCCCGACATGGACGGGATCGAGACGGCAAAACGGCTTCGCGAACTGGAAAACGCGAAGCATAGCCCGATCGTATTCGTTACCGCCTACCCATTGGATGAGATGCGAACCTTTCGCGGTTATGCCTTGGGCGCCGTAGATTACATCCACAAACCAATTGGTACGGAAATTCTACAGTCTAAAGTTCGGGCATTCGTTCAACTCTTCGAGCTCCGTGAGCAGGTTAAAGAGCAGGCGATCAATGAGATGCGGCAACGTTGGGAAACGATGCGCCTTCGGGAAGAGTTTGAACGTGAGGCGTTACTTCATCTTTTCGTCGATAATGTAAAAGATTACGGCGTTTTTTTTATCGATCCTGAAGGAGGCATCCACAACTGGAACCCGGCGTGCGAAAGTATCTTTGGATATCAGGAATCGGAAATTCTGGGGCGGGATTTTTCGACTATCTTCGTACCCGAAGATGTGAATAAGAGGGTGCACCTTTTGGAGCTTGAAAAAGCGAAAGAAAAAGGTCGAGCGGAGGATGAGCGATGGCATCTGCGGAAAGACGGCACACGTTTTTGGGCGGACGGAGTGGTGACCCCGCTAAGAGACAAGAATGGAGAGCTACGAGGATTTTGTAAGCTGGTGCGTGACAATACTCGGCGGAAAGAGTGGGAGGAGACACTTAAAAGAAGTGAAGATCGCTTTAGAATGGCGGTCGACTCCGCGCGATTAGGCACGTGGGACTACGATCCGAAGACGGGTAGCCTCGAGTGGTCCGATCGGGCGAAAGAGCTAGCCGGCCTCCCCGAGAATTCCACGGTAACTTACGAAACCTTTCTAGCTTCACTACACCCTGAAGATCGCCCTCGCGTCGAGCAAAGAATAGCAGAAGCCCTGAGCGGAAAAGCCGACGGGCAATACGCGATTGAGTACCGAACGGTGGGTTTAGTCGATAAGATCATGCGGTGGCTCTATGTAAGGGGGAAAGTTTACACGGACGAGCAAGGCCTACCCACTCGTTTCATTGGAACGGTGATGGACATTACCGATGAAAAAAGAGCGGAAGAAGAACGAACGGCACTGATCGATAGCCTTAAGGGCTCGAATCGAGAGCTGGAAAGTTTTGCTTCTACGGCCTCGCATGATCTCCAGGAGCCACTCCGAATGATCTCTATGTATCTTTCGCTTCTCGAACGTCGCTTTCAAGGAAGATTGGGAGAAGACGAAAAAGAATACATGCATTCGGTTGTGAATGCCTCAGATAGAATGAAGCGTCTCACAACGGATCTACTTAGTTATTCGAGGCTATTCGGTGAGAAAATCGACTCAGGGCCAGTAGACCTGAACTCCGCGCTGGAGAAGGCTCTGGAGAATCTAAGTCTGGCGATTGAGGAAAGTGGCGCCAGAATTACGCGAGACCGACTCCCAATGATTCGCGGGAACGGCACGCAGTTAGTCCAGCTTTTCCAAAATCTTATCTCGAACGCAATCAAGTACCAAACGAGAAAATCCCTTCCGGAAATTTCTATATCGGCAATGCGACAAGACCAACAATGGATAATTGCAGTTAAAGACAATGGTATAGGTTTCGATATGGAGCACTCCGGGAAGATTTTTGACGTCTTTCAACGTCTTCATTCCCGCACGGAATATGCTGGATCAGGACTTGGTCTCTCCACTTGTAGAAAAATCGTGGAGCATCATCAGGGAAGAATCTGGGCGGAGTCAGCGCCAGCCGATGGCTCGACATTTTACGTTGCCCTTCCCGTTTCCGAGTGACGGCACGGGACCGAATCTTCCCATTGCTTTCGAACGAGGTAGTAAGCGCCACTCCGGCGCCGGAGTGGCGATTCGGCAGGGTGCCGCGCCGCGATTCCTTCGCTTGTCGGGTCACCATCCACGGCGCTATACCGGAATTCATGAATGAAACGTCCGGCACCGCGCGATTTCCCCAGAACCTTCCGCCCCAATGGCGTAGCCACCTCTCGGCGGAGGCGGAAAAGGACTACTTCACCGGGCTAACCCGATTCCTGCGTTCGGAATACCAGAGCGGAAAGAAGATCTTTCCATCGCGCGATCACATTTTGCGGGCGCTGCAGGCAATTGATTACGATCGGGTGAAGGTCGTCATCCTGGGACAGGATCCCTATCACGGCGATGGTCAGGCGATTGGCCTTTGTTTCGCCGTTCCAAATTCCTTAAAGCCCAAGCCACCGAGCCTGATGAACATCTTCAAGGAGATTACTTCCGATCTCGGCAAGCCGGTAAACCCGCAAGAGTCGGAACTTTCCCACTGGGTGGATCAAGGGGTTTTGCTCCTCAATACCGTGCTTTCCGTTCGCCAGGGACAAGCGCACTCGCACAAGGAAAAAGGTTGGGAGTGCTTTACCGACCGAGTCATCACCCTGCTCAACGAACGCGAAAAGCCCTTGGTCTTTATCCTTTGGGGCTCGCCGGCTCGGAAGAAAAAAGCCCTGATCACCAATCCCAAGCACCGCATCTTGGAATCGGCTCACCCTTCTCCCCTTTCGGCTTACGCGGGCTTCTTCGGTAGCCGTCCCTTTTCCCGCGCCAATGCGATTCTGGAAAGCTGGGGCGAGACGCCGATCGACTGGGAAATCACGCGCTAACGGTCCCCTTCTGACACCGCCCCTCGGCAAAAGATCCCAACTCGCCACCACCCTTCGTGCCTGAAGTCGGTGGCAAGTCTTTTGCTCTACCACCCCTCGGGGAGGGCCAATGCCTAAGAACAAAAGTTCACGGTTTGGGTTCGAGTTTGGATTTGAGTTTGGGAAAGTCGCACTATTGGGACTTCACTTGGTGGGGACGGCGCAACTGCTGGCGGAAGTCGCGGGGACGTCGTCCGCGGAAGTGACCGCACCGACGAGTAAAGCGGTAGCGGGCGTCGATATTCGCCCGTCGTGGGATCCGGCAACGGGGGTGCTGCGCTCAGAAGACTCGGTGGAGTTGGGGTACCAGTTTCGTCCGGGACGGCAGGTGACTTACGTTCAGGCGTTCAATACCCATTTAACGACTCCGGGGTCGGAACAACGCTTCGGTTCCAAGCTAGACCGCGGCTATATCCGAACGTCGCTCAGCAAGCTTGCCGAGGACGCATCGTTGGGACTGAGTCTCAGTTACCAAAACCGAATTTATCTGCCGACCGCCGACTATGATCAGGCGGCCGGCATGATCACCTTGGTACGTAACTACGTTACGCTTACCAAGGTGATTTCGGATCGGGTCTCGGTTTCGCTCGTGGAAATGCCTATTCTGCAAGCGTATAGCCGCGCGGGCACGGTAGGGGCGACGGGAGCGTCGGCAAACTCGATCTTCGAAAACCGGGTTTATCTCATCGGATATTTCAAACTCAGTTCGAAGTTCTCGCTCTCGGTACCGCTGATGTTCCACCAAACCCGCTACGCGGATTTTCAGGCGGGGGCGAAGAACAATGCGGCGTGGACGCTGTTTCTGTGGACGTATCCAGAACTCACCTACAGCCTCACCGACACCACTTCGCTAGGGCTTGCCTATTACAGCGGAGACTTGCTGAAGGCGGAGGGGTGGAAAACGGGGACGTTCCAGTTTGCCGTGACCGCCTATCTTTAAAGACTTAAGGGGGACGATGACCACGCTGGGCGCCTCTTGCCCGGCGTGGTTATTTGACTGGAACGTAATAGCATTTCCCGGTGGCTTTGTTGCAAACTCTTCGGGTCGCCCGAGTGGGGACCGGGGCTCCGACTTGCGGAACCCGACATCCCGCACCACTACAAGCGGGAACGGCGACCTGCGGAACGCCACAAGCCCCGCCTTGGCAAACAGGTTGGACGGTCGTCGAATGGCTTTGGGCGGATTTCTGGACGGACTGCTCTTCGAGCCGTTTCTGATAATAGCTTTCCGTGCCGGGCTCACTGAGAATTTGCCCCAGCCCAATCGCCGGGGACTGACTCGAGAGGGACCAACCATCGGGCGCGCTCGCCGTCGGTGATTTTGTCACCGTGGCGCTCATATAGACCGTACCCGAATCACCGCTTACCCGCGCAATCTCCTGCCGGTAGAAAGCCGAATAGTCTTTGCCCCTTTCCGTATTGGCCAATTTGGACTCCGCATGCCTAAAGAAATCCTCCACCTCGCGCACATCCCGAAACTGAAGTGGAACCCCATCCTTGCCCGTGAAGTATTTCGAGGGGATGGAATGCAGCTGGGACATTGCGGAAGGCGGGCCGGCCACCGTCATCACCGCGGATGGGTTACGCGCACTCACCGCCCAGTTGCCCCAGGACGTCGGCCTCCCAAATTTTTCTACCATTTTTGGATCGTTGGGAGCCCCAGCCCTGACCCAATCATTGAATTGCTTCATGTGCGGTAAAGAAGTGCCCTCCCAATGCTCACCGAAAGCTCGAGTAAACGCGTCATTGGGAAGGAGACGGGCTTGAAGGTTTTTCGTGAACAGCGCCTTCTCTTTGGTCGCCGCTTTTTCAAAATATTCGGAAAGCGCGTAGCTGCCCGCTTTCGTCTTCAATGTCGTGGCGAGTTCTTGGCGATCGCGTAGCGTGGACATCAGCTCCGACATCGCGCGGCCGGCCCCAGCGGGGTCCGCTTTAAGGAGATTTTGAATTTTCTGTAGTCGCAACGCCGCCGCATCGGCGCTCTCCCCCGTGCGCGCCGCAATTTCTTTGGCGGCGAGTCCGTGCTGCCGGGTGTTTCCTTGAATCAATTCCTCGGTTCCCTTGGGAAGATTCCCGGCTTTGATCGCCTTGATGTTTTCCTTAAAAAACCTACCGAAGTCTTTTTGGTAGGTATAGATATTCGACAACGCTTTCGCGTCACTCCCGACAAGTTTTTGCACCTCATCGAGTTTTCCGCTCTCGAGCGCTTGCTTCAGATCGGGGTGCTCCTCCAAACCGCTCAAGTCCCCCTTAGGATCCGCGATGGTTTTTTTCGCCCATTCGGCCGATTTCCGCTTCAGCGCTTCAAGCTTCTGACGCTCCACTTCTTCGGCTGAAGGCGCCGCATTACGGTCGACCGTGGTGGTGTTTGGGCCGGTGGGCTCGCTCCCATAGTTCGCTTCGGGTTCAGCGTGCTTCTTTTCATCGGCCGTCGCGCTTAGCGCAATGCATAAAAAAAAGGCAAAGAAGATTGGAACGGATCTCATTCCCGCATTGTAACACCCGCCACGAAGCGGTTCAGCGATCCCATCGCGTTTGGACGAGCAGGCTCACCGACCGCGAGAGCGGAACGCCGCGAGACGGCAAAAGCGTCGCATCCGAATAGAGCGCCCCCACGGAAAGCGTTTCGGCGGCGAGATAGGAAAGCTGGGCGGTAATGGGAGCGGAAAACTGGCTCGAACTCGCGGCCGTGATCAAACCCGTAGTCCGCACCGGCCCTTCGAAAACCGCCGAGAGCATTAAACCAAACCGAAAATCCTCGTAGCTCCATCCCCCGCCGAACGAAACCGAGGCCCCAAGCGCCGGCGCCAGGTGCAGTGTACCGGCCGACGTTTCCCAATCGCGCGCGATCGGCTGATGCGCTTCACCCAGCAAAACCGCATCCCAGCTTCCCCAGGTTTTTTGCGCCAGCGCCCCGAGTGTGAGTGTCCAGTAGCCGCGACCGAGAGCATCGACTTGGTAGAGCGAAGCGGAATGAAAGGGGGCGCGCCCAGTGGGCAGCGTGACGCTCGCGAAAGCCACCACCTTTGGTTTCCAGCGCGAATAACTCCAGAGCGGAACGGCTTCATAACCCACCATCAAACCCGCATCGCCGAGACCGAGCGCTTCGGCCGAGGAACCATTGCGCGATCGCGCCCGCCGCGCGACGGGAACGCTCACCCCCAGTTGCCAACGATCGGAAATCAACGTCGCAAAATCCAGCCGCAAAGTTTGGCGCGTTTCCGAATCACCGGCGCCGCGGGGAACAAAAGCGCCTACGTCGGAAGCTTCGCCCACTACGCTTGCCAATAGCGTGGTGGCGGTGAGCTGCATCCGCTCATCGCCCGAGATCAGCGCCGGAAAAAGATTACCGGACCCGCAGCAGGCGGCGGCTAATAGCAGCCGGGGAGCCGTCATGGCCAGCCCTATCGCAACGGCGACCGCGCGGCTTCGCCGTGTGGGATTGCTTCGGGCCTGAAGGCGCTCGCAATGACGGAAAGCTCGCAAAGACTGTTTCACTGGACCACGAGATCGATGGAGCTGCGATCCGCGGCGGGACCTTTGCCCAATTGGATATAAAGGATGTACTCACCCGGAGCCAGGCGAATATCCTCCGCCCGATAGGCCCCACCGATTTCCCGTAAGTCGAGATTGGTGACCGTTTTACAACACTTCATCACGACGAATGCCTGTGGCGGAGCGTGAGGGGCCACGGCAGTGCGGGTCGCATCCGCTTTCGGCCAGAATCGGACTTCAAACGCGGCCGGTTGATCCGCCGTAATCGGCGCATCCCATTGGATATCGCCCGAGAGCGCAGCCACCTTAAAACTCAAGTCGGGTGCACGATAGGCCGGCGTCGCGCCTTCGACGACCTTCGGCGCCCCGGCTTCCGTCGAGACCGGCGCCGGAGCGACCGGAAAATCGATGCTATCGCGATGAGCGATTTTCTCCCCCCCGCAACCTAAGAACAGCAAAAGTCCGAGGACAAAAAACGAGATAGGCCGCTTCATCTTATCTCCTAATCGCGCAACCCACCGCGCGCGCTTCCGCTTTGGCGACTTTACGGCCGGCCAGTACATCGCCCAAGGCATCCCGCAAATAGTGCCGATTAGCCCGCTCTACGTCACGACTATCATCTACACCGCCGCGATAGACAACCTCGCCTTGGGCGATCACGAAAGCGTGGGGCGTGTTCAATGCGTCAAACGCATCGGCCCAGGCGTGCTCCCTTTCGGCGATCACCGGAAAGGGCAAACTGCCGTTGCGAAAATGCGCCGGCGCATCGGGCGCGTCGCCCGACACCACGCCCAAAAAGCGCACCCTCGGATTTTGCTGGGCCAAAGTGGCCAACGCCGACTCGTGACCACGAGAACAGGGGCAAGACGGGGATAAAAAAACGACCACGCTGGGTCCGGCCTGCGCGCTCCAACTCAGCGCTTTTCCGTTGCGCAGGTCGATGCCGCTAAAATCCAACGGCACCGCGTGCGCGGACAGCACCGTGGTGATCGCGAGCAGCAGAAGTCTCATCCCCCGGTTTCCTCGAGCCATTGCACGTAGTCCTTCACCGCGGCGGTAAAGCCCCACTGGGCTTCAAACCCTAACCGCGCTTTGGCTAATGCGATATCCGCGTGGGTATTGCCCTGGTACGTCGCGGTGTCATAGGGCATCGGAAAATATTCGGGCTTCAGCGAACGCCCCATCGCTTCGCTCAGCGCCGCGACGAGCTCATTAAACGTCGTCGCCACTCCGGAACCGACGTTGTAAACGCCGCTGGGTGCCGTCAGTGCCGCCAGATTCGCGCGCACGACATCTTTGACGTAGATGAAGTCGCGCTTTTGCTCGCCCCACTCAAAGATTCGAGGGGGCTTTCCGGCTTTCACTTGCCGGTACAGGTGGTAAACCATCGAAGCCGCCCGCCCCTTCGCGGCTTCCCGTGGGCCGAAAACATTGAAATACCGCAATCCGATGACGTCCGCTTCACGGCCGTAACGCAACGCAATTTCGTCCATCTGCCATTTCGATCTTCCGTAAGCGGTCAGCAGATGCTTTTCCTGGTCTTCGCGCATCGGCGTCGGACCGTTGCCGTACAGACCCGCGGTGGAAGCGTAAACGAGCCGGCACTTTGCCTTCAAACTGATATCGAGCAGGCGCTGAAACCCCGCGACATTTTTTTCGAGGACTTCGGCGTCATTCGGGTGGCGGGGATCGGTGATGTCACCATGGTGAAAGACCGCATCCCAAGGCCCTTCGGCGGCAAAAGCTTGGGTCACATCGGCCTCGATCAGACGGCCGCGAAAGCCGGCCAGGTTTGCCCGCGACCCCGTCTTAAAGGAGTCGACGGCCACCACTTCCGCGCCCTGCGCTTCGAGCTCCAAAACCAGATTCGAGCCGATGAAACCCGAACCGCCGGAAACCAAATATCTGGGCATAACCCTCTGCTATCACATCGAAATCCCGATGCAAAGGCCATCGCCGACGGGTGTCCACTGCCTGTACACGCTAACCCATTGAAAACAGGGCCGTTGCCCCTCGCGCGGAAAAACCCCCGTGAGCGGGCAGTCAAAAAGCCATTCAACACCCTGCGTAAACCGCAGGCCTCTGACTTGCAAAATAGCGAGGTAGGGAGACACCAATGAAACTCAACCAGGCTTTCTACTTCGTGACGCTTCTCACCTTGGCGACGCTTCCTGTGCTCGCGGAGCAAAAGGAAAACAAGCAAGCGAACTGCGAACTGCGGCTAGTTAGCAGCGCCGGAGCCGGCGAGATTTTCATGTCGATCTTCACCCGCAACGAAGAGGAATGCCTCTCGAAATCGGACCAAACCGTGGAAGCCAAATTCCATAAACGCAGCAATCTCGTTATCAAGCGCGGCGGCGCTGGTCCCCAGCAGTAACTGTGTTGCTGCGAGCGTAGCTTGGCAGCCCCGCATCGCTTCGTCATTCCGAGCGTAGCGAAGGAATCCCGCATCGCTTCGCGATGCGAGGTTGCTTCGGGCCTGGCGGCCCTCGCAATGACGGCCCTCGCAATGACGGAACTTGCCCTAAATCCGAGCAAAAGCTAATCTCCGGGCATGCCTCGCCAGGAAGAAGAAGCTGCGCATTTTAAGCGCCTTTTAGATGCCAAGGGCCTCAAGCTCACCCACGAGCGCCAGCAGCTCCTGGAAGAGATTCTCAAAATCAAACACCACTTCGATGCCGATGGGCTCTACGAGCTTCTTAAGGAAAAGGGCTTACGGATTTCGCGCGACACCGTCTACCGCACCCTTCCCCTTTTTCTGGAGTGCGGCGTCGTGCAAAAAAGCGTGGGCGATGGCCGGCGCGAATACTTCGAGCGCATCGGCTCCAAAGGCCATCACGATCATATGATCTGCATTCAGTGCAGCCGAATTATCGAATTCAAGTCCGATGAAATCGAACGCATTCAGGATCAAGTCTGCAAAGACCACGGCTTTCGTCTCATCTTTCACGACCACCGCTTATTCGGCTATTGCCGTGATTGCCAATCTCGGAGCTAGAAATTGGAAACGCTCTACTCTTGGGACTTGGGAGTTTACCGCTTCATCAATACGCATCTCACTGCGACTTGGTTAGATCCGACGATCTCCCTGCTCTCGTCCACCCTCTTCTGGACGGTCCTAATGGCACTCGCGTTCGGCGTGGCCGCGACGTTGCGCAAAACGCGCGCACTCAAACTGCTTGCCGCCATCGCCGTGGCGATTGCGATCAGCGATGCGACGACGACCTACCTTTTGAAACCAAAGTTCAATCGCGTGCGCCCCTGCCACTACCTCGAAGGAGCGCGGCGGGTGGGAAACATTTGCGGCAGCCGCGAAGGCATGCCTTCCAATCACGCGGCCAACGGAATGGCCGCCGCGATCTTGGTCGGGATCTTTGCGTCTCAAAGCTGGTTTGTACTGGCCCTCTTCTTCGCTTTGATCGTAGGCTTCACCCGTATTTACCTGGGGGTGCACTACCCTACCGATATTCTGGTGGGCTACCTCTTCGGGACGGGCTTTGGCGCCCTGGTCGCCCTTTTCTTTAGGCCATTATTGGGGAGAAAAACATGAGTTGGGAAATCACACCGCGGGAGCTGAAAGAACGCCTGGACCAAGGCGACGCCCTACAGGTGGTCGATGTGCGCGATGCGGAAGAATTGAAAATCGCCAGTCTCGGCGCGATCCACATCCCGCTGACTGACCTGGTGATGCGCTATCGCGAACTCGATCCGGAGCGAGAGACCGTATTGGTCTGCCACCACGGCATCCGCAGCGCGCAGGCGACACTCTTGCTCTCGCAACTGGGGTTCGACAAAGTGAAGAACCTTTCGGGTGGCATTGATCGCTGGTCGACCGACGTCGACCCCTTGGTGCCGAAATACTGATTAGCGTGCGGCGTAGTCGCAGAATAAGAAGATAAAGCCGATCGCCAGGCCCACCAGACCACTGCAGATCGTAATCCAGATCATCTTAGAAGCTTCCCGCACGTGCATGAAGATCCAGACGACTAAGACGGCCTTGAACGTCGCGATGCCCATCGCGATGACGTTCGCGGCCGCGCCGAAGTCGTGGTACGCGACCCAGACCGTCGCCACCAACCCCAACATCAAAATGGCATAGACCACGTAGTACGCGAAGGTGGAATGCCCATGTTCGTGAGTGTGCGCTGCCATCAGTATCGTCCTATGAGATAGAAAAGCGGGAACACGTAGATCCAGATCAAGTCCACAAAGTGCCAGTAAAGGCCGACCATCTCCACGCGCTGGTAGCGTTCCTTCGGATACGCGCCGCGCGCCGCTTGGACCGTGAACCAGGCCAAGATCCCCACCCCAATCAAAACGTGAAACCCGTGCAATCCCGTTGCGCCAAAGTACAGGCTGTAGAAAAGCTGGGCTTCGTTGCCGTACGGGGTGTCGAAGTGCCAGAGTTTTCCCGGCACGGAGCCCACGTGGAATTTGTGGGCATACTCGAAATACTTAATAACCAAGAAGGCGATTCCGGCTGACATCGTGACGCCCAACAAAAAGGTCAGGCGTTTTTTGAGTCCGCGCTGGGCCGCGTTCACCGCCAACGCCATGGTCAAACTGCTCGTGAGCAGAATGCCGGTGTTCAGTGTCCCGAGCTGCACATCCAGGTGGTGGCTCATGTCGTGGAACATCTGCGGGTGCAAGTACCGGTAAATCGTGTACGAGAAAAAGATCCCGCCGAAGAACATGATTTCGGTCAGCAGAAACACCCACATCCCCAGACTGACGGATTCCCGTTGCTGGACGATGTCGTCGAAATGGTGCGCTAGATACGGGTTCGCGCTCATGTACTGGCCCTCACTGGGTACGCGTAGGCATCTTCCGTCACCACCACGGGGGAAGTGAAGTTTTCCGTGGGCGGCGGCGAGGGAATCTGCCATTCCAGCCCCTTCGCGCCCCACGGATTCGCCGGTGACTTTTCGCCCTTAAACAAAGAGTACATCAAGTAGATCACCGGCAAGACGTACCCGATCCCCAGCACGGTCGACCCGAGTGTCGACATCACGTGGTAGATCTGAAACTCCGGCGGATAGTAATGATACCGGCGCGGATTGCCGAGATAGCCCACGATAAACTGCGGGAAGAAGGTAAAGTTGAAGCCTACGAAGACCAGGATCGCAGCAATCTTCGCCCAGAACTCGTTGTAAAGGCGCCCGGTCATCTTCGGCCACCAGAAGTGCAGGCCACCCAGATAACCCATCAGCGCACCGCCCACCATGATGTAGTGGAAGTGCGCGACCACGAAGTAAGTGTCATGCAAGTGCACGTCGGTCGCGAGCGTCGACAAGAAGATTCCCGTCAAACCGCCGATGACAAACAACCCAATGAAGCCCAACGCGAAGAGCATCGGCGAATCGAGCGAAATAGAGCCCTTGTAGAGCGTCGCGGTATAGTTGAACGTCTTAATCGCGGACGGAACCGCCACCAAGAAACTGATCAGCGAGAAGACAACGCCGAGGTACGGCGATTGGCTACTCACAAACATATGGTGGCCCCAGACCAGGAAACCCAAAACCGCGATCGCGATACTCGAAAACGCCACAAACCGGTAACCGAACATACGTTTGCGGGCAAAGGCCGTGACCAATTCCGCGATGACGCCGAGTGAGGGCAGAATCATGATGTAAACCGCGGGGTGCGAATAGAACCAGAAAAGATGTTGGAACAGCACCGGATCGCCACCCTTGGCCGGATCGAAGATGCCAAAACCAAGCAGACGCTCAAGTGTCGCCAAGAAGAGCGTCACCGCGAGCACCGGCGTCGCCAGCACCATGATCAAGGACGTCGCGTACTGCGCCCAAATAAAGAGCGGCATCCGGAACCACGTCATGCCCGGCGCGCGCATCTTGTGGATCGTGACGATGAAATTGAAACCGGTAAAAATCGACGAGAAACCCGCAATGAAAGCCCCGATCAGGGTCATTGCCACATGGCTCTTCGCAAACGCCGTGCTGTACGGGGTGTAGAAGGTCCAGCCCGTGTCGACACCGCCGGCGAGGATCGCGTACAGGATGCAGGCGCCGCCCGCCATGTACAAGTACCAGCTCAAAAGGTTGATCTTCGGAAAGGCCAAATCCCGCGCGCCCACCATTATGGGCACCAGAAAGTTTCCGAGCGTCGCCGGAATGGATGGCACCAAAAAGGCGAAGACCATGATCACGCCGTGCATGGTAAAAAGACGATTGTAAGTATCCGACTGCAACAAGTCGCCCTGCGGGGTCAGCAGATCCAAACGGAAAATGAACGCCGCCAAACCGCCCAAGAAAAAGAAAAAGGAAATCGACACGAGGTACAAGATCGCGATGCGCTTGTGATCCACGGTCAGCAGCCACGACCGAATCGTGTGGCCGTTGTTCAGATAATTCTTAGGCTCTTCCGCCGAATACACCGCACTCATTTATGACTCCCAGAGGTCGACTTAATGTAGTCGATGACCTGCTTGATCTCGTCTTCCTTAATCACGCCCTGGTAGGGCGGCATCACGGGGTTGTACCCCTTCACTACTTTCGCCGTGGACATCAAGATGGATTCTCGGATGTAGTTTTCGTCGACCGTCACGGACGCACCATTGGCCAAAGCCACTTTGGTGCCGAAAATACCTTCTAGCTGCGGGGCCAATGTCGTGTTGCCGATCTGGTGGCACGCCCGGCACCCCTGCGACTCCAGCACCGCTTTGCCGGCGGCGCCCGGATCATTCGAAGAGACCACCACGGCCGCCGTGCCGCCCGCCGCGTTCACGGGCGTCCCGTCCCGATTCGGCCCGCCCTCGATCACCGGGCTCGCGAGCCAAGCTTCATAGTCCGCCACCGACATCACGATCACCTTGCCGACCATGCGGGAGTGCTCGGTGCCGCAGTATTCCGCGCAGAAAAGATGGTAAACACCGGCTTTCGTCGGTTCGAACCAGGTCGAACTGTAGCGCATGGGCAAAACATCCTGCTTAATACGGAAGGCCGGGACGTAGAAACTGTGGATCACGTCCTGGGAAATCATCGTCATCTTCACCGCCTTGCCCACCGGCAAGTGCAGCTCGTTGATTTCACGACGGCCATCGGGATGCTGGAATTTCCACATCCACTGCTTGCCGACGGCGAAGATCTCCATCGTGCCGGTCGGGGGCGGATGATAGATGCCCAAGAAAAGTTTGGCGCCCCAAGCAAACAAAACCAATCCGATGAAAAGTGGGATGAGCGACCAGCCGACTTCCATCAAATGGTGTTCATGCACTTCCTGCGCAACCTCATTGCCCGGACGGCGGCGATACTTGATGGCGAAGATCACGATCAGAGCGGAAATGACGACGACAAAGAACAGGCTCACCGCGATGAGCGCGAAGTAAAGCAAGTCAATATGGGGAGCGAGTTTAGACGCCTGCTCCGGGAAAAAACTAAACTTTCCGTACACTGTCTTCCTCTTCGCGTTTGCGTTGCTTTCGCTCGCGGCGCAGCATCGCCCAGATAAAGCCGCCGAGCGCCGTCACCGTCAGGCCGCTGAGACCGCGGACTACGCTCATGATGACAAAACCGTACTTCCCCTGCGTGGGATCGTATTTGTAGCAATACAGTAGAAGGTGATCCGCCAGCGTCCCGATCTTGTTCTCGCTCGCTTCCACCATCCCCAAGCGCAAATCGTTCGGGTTGTAATGAATCCCGTAGAGATAGCGCGAGATTTTACCTTTGGGCGTTGCGATCAAGATCCCGCTCGGATGAACGTATTCGCCCGTGCTGGGATCGTAGCGGTAAGTAAACCCGATGCTATCCGCCACTTTCTTGATCTGGCTTTCCTCGCCGGTCAGAAAGAAAGTGCCCGACTCGAGGTCGGGGCGATTGTAGGTATGCAGATAGGTTTTGCGCTTCTTCGCGGCCGCCTCCGGCGTTTCCGCCGGATCGATGCTGATAAAAACAACCCGGTAGGCTTCCGGAACATTGAAGCGCACGCGGGAAAGCGCTTGGAAAGTTTCACGGTAAATCACCGTGCACATATTCGGGCATCGGGCGTAAGCCATGGCGAGCACGACCGGGCCCTTGCCAAAGACTTCCCCCAGCTTCATTTCCTTGCCGTCACTATTGGTGAAAACGGCATCCATCGGAAGCTGCGCGTTCAGCTTTTGGTCAAAGGCCAGCCCTTGAATAATCGTCTGGGTGGTATTGTACGCCCCACCGGTCGGGCGAAACCCGCCCTCGGCGAATCCGAGACTCGAAGCCAAGAGCAGAATGGGAAACACGGCCCTCACTTCGAGCCCCCTCGAGCCGGAAGGCCTTTGTCGATAACGAGATTCATCGCGCGCTGGATCGGAATGCGCACCACTCCCTGCGGTCGGTTCACCCAGCCGTACGTCGACAGATGCTCGAGCTGAGCCTTCTTAAAGGCGGCCATTTCGTCCTGCGGCCGCGATTGGAGCGGAGGAAACGTCATGGGCCGCTTCAAAACCAATTCCGGATCCGGGTGCATATGCGGCGTACCGTAAACATAGAAAACGAACGCACAGGTGGCGCCGATCATCGCAAAAAGCCCAATGGCCCACAGGAACAGCCCCTTAAGCGGCAGGTCCTTTTCGTAGTAATCGATCGTCGTCGAAGTTTCGGAGTGTTTTTGCATTAGTGCTTCTTCTCCGTATGGGGTTTGTCTTGCGGACCCCCGTGCGACCCACCATGCGGATGGTGCGCCAGTGCGTGAGCGGGATCGGGAATGCCCGCGCTTCTCCCCAAGAAAGCAAAGTAAAGGGCAGCCCAGAGACTGCCTAATGCCACTGGGGCCACGACGTCCATCCACTGGACGGGGAACGTGCCGATACGCACGCCCGGGGCGATGAGCCAGATCTGCTCGAACGCCCGGCCGAAGAGCAGGAAGAAAGCCACGCAAACGAGGAAGCGCGGATTCTTCTTGGCCCGAGCCGAGAGCAGTAGGCAGAACGGGATGGCCCATTGCAGCAGCGGCAGGATCGTACTCATCACCGGCCAACCGCCGATGCTACGCTCGTAGTACCAGAACGTTTCTTCCGGCAAGTTCCCCGACCAGATGATGAGGAACTGGGAAAGACTCATGTAGCCCCAGAGCATGATGCACATGAAAAGGAACTTGCCCAAGTCATGCAGATTCTTTTCATTCAACCAGGGGTTCGGAGTGGTCTTCGCCATCGCCACGAGACTGATGACAGAAATCGAAAAGGCGGACATCGCGCAGCCCACTAGCGTAATGGCACCGAAGATACTCGAAAACCAGTGCGGCTCGACCGACATCACCCAATCAATGGCGGCAAAACTGACCGTGAGGACGAAGAGCAAAAGACCGCCCGCGCTCAGGCGCTGCACGCGATGCACTTTGGACCAATCCGTGCTCCCCGGATTCGGAATCAGCCACCGGCGCAACCACCAGGCGAGAATAATCCAGAACACGAAATAACCCGCCGAGCGGATCATCCACCAATGAGCATTGAGATAAATCGCTTTACTCTGTAGCGCGGCGTCGTGGGCCACCAGTTCGTGATTGGTCCACGGGTAGATCACGTTCATTCCTACCGCGATGGGCAGAAACAAGATCGCCATCGCCGGTAACGTGCACATCCCCGCTTCGAGGAATGGGCGAATGGTCCAACCCCAGCGTCCGCCGGACAGGTTGTGCACCATGGTCAACCCAAGGCAACCCAGTGGAATCGCGATCGCAAAGGCATAGCCTTGCAAATACGAAAGAAAAAACTGCGGCCGATTCATCAGGAAACCGAAGACCAGCAGTCCGGCGCCGATCACGGCCGGCAGTACCATCATGCGCTTATAGGAAGCCGCGCCTGAAAACGCCAAACTCATTTCATCGCCTCCAGCTTCGCGCGCTCTTCAGACGGAACGTCGGAAATCCGCGCGTCCTGGCTCAGTTGGAGCGCCCGAACGTACGCGATGATCGCCCAGCGATCCTCCGCCTTCACCTGCGCGCCGTAGCCCGACATCATTCCGATGCCATTGGTAATCACGTTAAAGAAGTGGCTGACCGGAGCGGCTTTGAGCCGCGCTTCGGTGAACGCCGGTGGGCGTTTGAAACCACGCTGAACCACCATGCCCCAACCGTCGCCGGTGCGACTGTGGCAGGGAGAGCAGTAAATATTGTAACGGTTCATCCCGCGCTCGATTTCCTTGCGGGTAATGGGAAACGGAAAGTCCGTCACCGGCTTGCCGTCGACGATCCCCAGATTCAAATGGTCGTCTTGATGGTGGTGGGGCACCGTTCCCGGCACCAACGGTCGAGACTCGCGCTTATCATCGAAGAAGTCCGATTTCCCAAAGGGACGGGACTTCTCCTGCTTGTACATCGCTTGCCGGCGCGAACAGGCTCCCAGCCCGATCACGACAATCAGCGCCAAGGCGCCGGCGAAAATGCGAGTCTGCTTAGGGCTGCACTTCATGGACGCCTCGCGGATTCAAACTCTTCAGAAATGCTTTGGTCTGACTCAAATCAAACTTCGGATCCGTTGCTTCAATGCCGATGAAGAACGCGTCCTTCGAAGCGCGCGCAAATTCGGGGACATTGAAAAGTGGGTGGTAGTGTCGCGGCAACCCGTTTAAACCAATCATGCCAAATACGGCCGTGAAGCCCGAGAGCAAAACGGTGAGCTCAAACATGATCGGAAAATACATCGGCCAGCTGAAAAGCGGGCGACCGCCCACGTTGATCGGATAATCAATGGCCGAAATCCAAAACATCATGGCAAACGCCGTCAGCAAACCGGTGATTCCGCCCCCGAGAATGAGAAAGCCAATCCTCGAATGGTGCTTGCCCAACGCTTCAATGAGCCCTTCCACGGGAAAGGGCGAATAAGCGTCGGTCTTGGAATACCCCGCGGCGTGGACCTTACCCGCGGCTTCGATCAAGCTTTCCACCGTCGGGAATTCGGCGATGAGGCCGAAAGTCGTCGGCTCCTTTGCCTTATCCATGATGGGCTCCCTTTTTCTTATGATCCTCTTCCGTCACGAGCACCCGCATTTCGAAGACCGAAATCAGCGGCAAGACCCGGATGAAAATAAAGAGCAAGCTAAAGAAGAGTCCAATCGTTCCGAGGAACATCGACCAGTCAAAGGCCGTCGGGTAGTACATGCCCCAGTTGGCCGGCAGAAAATCGGCGGACAAGCTGACCACGATAATCACAAAGCGCTCCAGCCACATCCCGGTATTGACCACTAAGGACATGAGGAACAGGAAGGGAATATTGCGCCGCAAGCGACGGAACCAGAGCAGCTGCGGAATCGCCACATTGCACGCGAGCAATGCGTAGTACAGGTATTTGTAGGGCCCGATGAAACGATTGAGCAGCATGTATTTTTCGTATTCGCTGCCGCTATACCACCCGATGAACCCTTCGATCAGGTAGCCGTAGGCCACGATCAAACCGGTGAGCAACATGACTTTCGCCATATTGTTCAAGTGGCGCATCGTGATGAAGTCTTGGAGTTTGAAGATAGCGCGCGTCGGGATCATCAACGTCAAAACCATTGCGAACCCGGAATAAATCGCACCGGCCACAAAGTACGGCGGGAAAATCGTCGTGTGCCAACCCGGCACGATGCCCACCGCGAAGTCGAAGCTCACGATCGTATGGACCGAAAGCACGAGCGGCGTGGCCAACCCGGCCAGGATCAAATAAATGGTTTCGTAGCGGTTCCAATGGACGGCCGAACCGCGCCACCCGATGGCCAGCACGCCGTAGATCATGCGCTGCCATTTATGCGGCGAATGATCGCGCAGGGTGGCGAAGTCGGGAATCAAACCGACCAACCAAAACAGCAATGACGTCAGCCCGTACGTCGAAATCGCAAAAACGTCCCACATTAGGGGGCTGCGAAACTGCGGCCAAATCGACATCACATTGGGATACGGCAGCACCCAGTAGGCTCCGACTTCCGGACGACCCATGTGCAAGATGGGAAAGAGCGCGGCGCAAGCCACCGCGAAGAGCGTCATCGCTTCGGCGAAACGGTTAATCGACGTGCGCCAGTCTTGACGGAACAAAAGCAAAATCGCCGAAATCAAAGTTCCGGCGTGGCCGATCCCGATCCACCAAACGAAATTGATGATGTCGAAACCCCAACCGACCGGGATGTTGATCCCCCAGATCCCGACGCAATATTTAAAGAGCATGCCGACGGTATAGAGCATGCCCATTAAGAGCGTGAAGGCGATCGAGAAACCAAAGAGCCAACCCGGACGGATCTTTTCCTTAACGACGATGTCGTTGATCTTGTCGGTAACCGTAGCCAGCGTCTGGCGACCGCCCAATACGGATTCAGGAGCTAGCTTGGATTGACTCATGCGGGCTTCTCCGATTCGAGCGCCGGGTTCGGATTCGTCACCTTGCCTAAATATGTGGTTCGCGGCTTGGTATTGAGCTCACCCAGAAGCGAGTAATTCTGCTCCGCCGCCTTTAGCTTCGAAACCAGACTGCCCGCATCGGAGATATCGCCGAACGTGATCGACTTGGTTGGGCAGGCCGCCTGGCACGCCGTAACCACTTCCCCGTCCCGAATTTTGCGGTTCTCGTTCTTGGCGGTGATGCGCGCTTCGCTGATGCGCTGCACGCAGTACGTGCATTTTTCCATCACCCCGCGACTGCGAACCGTCACATCGGGGTTTTGCACCATCTTCGTCGTGGGCGTGATGGTGTTGGTGTATTCGTAGAAATTGAAGTGCCGTACTTTGTACGGGCAGTTGTTGGAGCAGTACTTTGTGCCCACGCAACGGTTGTAGACCATGTTGTTCAGGCCTTCGTTGTCGTGAACGGTCGCGCCAACCGGACAAACGATTTCGCACGGCGCCGTTTCGCAATGCACGCAAGCCACGGGCTGTTGCAGCGTCTTGGGATTTTCCGGATCACCCTCGTAGTAGCGGTCAATGCGCAACCACTGCATTTCACGACCGCGCGACGCTTCGATTTTGCCCACCACCGGAATATTGTTCTCGGCCTGACAAGCGACGACGCACGCATTGCAACCATTGCAGGTCGTCAGATCGATCGCCATGCCCCACTGGTGATCCGCGGGTCCCACCGGCGCAATCGGTCCGCCGGCGGTGCCGACGTCCTTGCCTTCAAGGGCCTTGGGACCATGCATGTGAATCTGCGCCCAATGCGGGTGGTGTTTATGGGTTTCGAGGGTTGCCGTGCGCACAATCGCCCGGCCTTCCATCGAGCCGTGGTTCTGGGTGCAGGCAATCTTGTAATACCGATCCGTCTTTTGGACTTCCACGCCCTGGTAGTGCCAGGTGGAGCCGGAGAGCCGGAACGGGAACGCGTTAAAACCAATTCCGGTCCCGAGTTTGCCGGCATGCGTTCGGCCGTAGCCAAAGTTCATCGTAACGGTGTTGTCGGCCTGACCAGGAGTGATCCATGTCGCCGCGTCGACGGCCTTTTCACCCCAAACGATCCGGGCCATGTGCTCCGACTTCAGGCCCAAACGCCCCGCCGCCGCCGGCGCCACATACGCGGCGTTGTCCCAAACGACTTTGGTCATCGGCTTGGGCAACTCCTGCAGCCAACCGTTATTGGCGAAGCGCCCATCAAAAATCGTCGGATCCGGACGGAAGATCACTTCAATGGCTTGCGCGCTGGCGGGGCGACCGACCTTGGCCCAATCGGATCCCTTCACGGCCACGCGTTTGTCCGCCGCGGCCGAACCGGCAATAAAGCCCTGATTCAACGCCTTCTTCCACCAGACTTCGAAATCCCCACTCGCCTTGCCCTTCCAGTAGGCCCGCACGATATCGTAGCCCGTGGAAGTCGTATCGCCCATCAGCGCCGCTAGGACTTCGTGGTGCGACTTGCCGTTGTAAAGCGGCGCAATCAGTGGCTGCACAATTCCGACCGTGCCATCGAACGCCTTCGCATCACTCCATTGCTCAAGGTAATGCGCTTCCGGAATATGGTAATTGCAACGGGAACCGGTTTCGTCGACATACAGGCCGCAGTGGATGCGGTTCTTCACCTTTTCCATCGCCGCTACGAATTCGAGATCGGTGGGCGCGTTGTACGCGGGATTGCCGCCTAAGATAATGAGCGTGTCGACCTTGCCGGAACGCATGTCCAACGCGAGCGATTTGATCGAATCGTTTTGAGCAACCGAATTCACCATCACCGGCGCGGTGTAGCGCACCGTCTTGCCCACATTGCCCAGCCGAGCATTGATCGCATGCGCCAACGCGTGCACCAGCGGTGACTGCCAAAGCCCCGCCGCCACGACACCCGCTCCGCCGTTCGCCTTAAGATCGGCCGCCGCCGCTTTCACCCACGCCTGGTGCACCGGCGACAGTTCCACTTTACCGGAAACGGAAACGCCGCATTCTTGCGCCAGTGCCGCCGCGATAAACTCGATATCGGACGCGCGCGCGACAATTTTATGATCCGCGCTGCCCCCGGTAACCGAGGGCGTCGGCTCTACCGCGTAAAGACGATTCATTTCTTTGCGGCCGCCGGTGAGTCGACGGGCGTTGGCAAAGTCATGGGCATAGCGCGGGGTCGCCGGCTCGGTCATGAAATCACTATCGAGCGCCACGACCACCTTGGCTTTGTCGAAGGCGTAAATCGTCGCGACGTCTTCACCGAAGGCTAAGATCGCGCCTTGGCGTTCGGTATCCCGGTGCACAGGCTCAAACTGATGCCACTGCGCCGACGGATATTTTTTTAGGAAATCTTGGATCTGCGCGGCCAGCGTCGGCGAAATCACCGGCTGGGTGAGGATGCGCATCCCTTCGCCTTTTTTGGCGGCATGGCTTGCGGCAATATTGCTGAGGTTCGCGGCGTACCCGGCCCAAAAAGCCAAATTGCCCTGTGACGAAAGGCTCTGCGAGCGATCCGGATCATAGATATCGAGCACCGAGGCTTGCGCGTAGGCGTCGGTCGTTCCCAGACTCGCCGGGTGATCGGGATTGCCCTCAACCTTGGTCGGACGGCCCATATGGCTTTCCACCAAAAGGCCAATCGCGCGTCCGTTCAAAGCCATCGACGTGGCGAAAAACATCGGTTTACCCGGAATCATCTGCTCCGGGGACTTCACGTAGGGAACGATTTTTTGTTGGGGCATGCGCGTGCACGCCGAAGCGCCCAGCACGGCCACCATTCCGCTCGTCCACTCCATGAACTCACGACGGCTCAAAAAATCATTGTTAAACGGGTTGAAACGCTCGGGCGCCTTGGGGCCCGAGGTCCGCTCTTCCAGACTGCGCCACTGTTTCTTGTCTTGCTCGCTCATCGATGACACACCGCGCAGTTAGTTAGCTGGAGAACCTGCATGGATTTCTTCTCCGGAATTCCGTAATGCGCCAACTTGTTCGTTTTTTTCCACTCTTCATCCGGATGCCAATCCATGTCCGTGATGTTTTCTTGCGGACGCAAATTCGGTCCCGGATTGCGATGGCACTCCAAGCACCATCCCATATAAAGCGTGTTTTCTTTGCGCATCAGCGGCATCTCGTCCACGCGGCCGTGGCAGGCCTGACAGGAGACGCCGTTGTTCACGTGCGCACTGTGATTGAAATAAGCAAATTCCGGAAGCATGTGAACCCGGTTCCACTCAAACGGCTTGCCGTCTTTGAAGGCATCGCGCACCGGCTTGAGCATTGATTGATCGCCCCAAACCATTTTGTGGCAGTTCATGCAGGTCGAAACCGGGGGGATGCCCGCCGTGTTCGAAACTTCCACGGAGGTGTGGCAGTAGCGGCAATCGATGCCGAGACCTTGCACGTGGTGTTGGTGACTGAAAGGCACATCCTGTTGGATGAAGTTATTTACCTGCGTCACATAGTAGGAACTCTGAACGACATATAGAGTCGCTACGGCCGTACCGCCCAGTAGGAGCAAGACGGCGATGCTCAGTAGTGCCAGGGTGTTCGCGCTGCGACCAAAAAGCTGCGGCATGAATTCGCTTTCGACTCTCGTTCGTCAAATCAAAGTTGAATGGTCAAATTTGTGCCTATTATTCGGGACGATAAGCCGATCCGTCAATTTGAAATATGCGGCAAAAACCAAAATGCCGTCATCGCAACGGCGGTGGGAATCAGTGCCCCTAATAAAAGTCCGAGTGGACTGACACCTTCTTTTCCGAACGATCGCTGAAGAACCGAATAACCAGCGGGATTCGGAGCATTGGCGATCACCGTAAGCCCTCCGCCCACCACCGCGCCGGCGACGAGTGCATACTTCATTGAATCAGACACGGTCTGAACTTGTGAACCCAAATACGTCAACGCCGCATTATCCGTTACCGCGGTGAGGGCCGTCGCTCCCAGATAAAGCGAGAGATCAGAAAAAGAAGTGAGCAGCGGCTCCAACCACCACTCCTGCGGACGACCGAGCACCACGAGCCCGCCGAGGAACGCTGCCACGAGCAAGCTCTCCTTCAGTTTCAACGGGGATTGGTATTCACGGGTCACATCGGCGACCCCCAGGAAGAACAGAAAAATCCCGAAAAAAACGGGCAAATGGTGGGCGGATAGTACGACGCCAGCGAGCACCGCCATATGGACGAGACTCAACCATGCCGGGCCGACTTTCACTCGCAAAGGTGTCGTCTTTTTGGCTTTGGCCAACGCTTTTCCGCCCAATGCCACCAAGAGCGCGGCGTTCGCAATCACCGCCACGACGGCTTTGTAGCCGAAGTGGGTCATCATAAAGTGCACATCCCAGTTCCACGTCTTTGCCACCATCAAAACCGGGGGTGCCGCGTACGGGGTCAATACGCCGCCGATCGAGACATTCACGAACAAAACGCCCAACGCCAAATATTTCACGCGGCGTTCAATCGCGGGATTATCGAAAAGCCGATCCTTGAGGATGAGCGCGGTGACCGTCATCGCCGCCGGCTCCGTAATCAGACTGCCGAGCAACGGGCCCACGACCAAGGCGGTAAAAAGAAAGGCCGATTCTCCGGGGAGCGGCAGTAGGCGGCCCATGACCGCGATCAATCCGTTGGCGGCCTCAATTACCGGGCGCGTAGCCGCGATCGCCATCACCACGAAAACAAAAGCCGGTTCGGTGAAGTCCAACGTCTCAATGTAGATAACGGTTTCCTTCGCGCCCAGGAGCCAGAGCATCGCCACGAGCAATAGCCCCGCCCAGAACGCGAAAACAACTTCCACTTCCGCCAGCAGATGGAAAACGTTTTCGCCGACACTCCCCGATTTCAAGTTCTCGGCGATATGCGCGAAGCGCTTCACGCAGAATGTGTGGAGGACGGCTAGCGCAAAAAGGATGGTTGCCGCGAGTTCAATCGGAGTTGGATGCATGGTTGAAGTCTCCCGCCGACTATTCTCGTTGAGAATCGCCGGAGTTGGAACGAGGAAATCGGCAAAAGAACGTACTGCCCGCGCCCGGAGAACTTTCTACCCAAACCGCGCCTTCGTGGCGCTGCATGATGTGTTTCACGATCGCCAGCCCCAGCCCGGTGCCGCCCTGTTCGCGGCTACGCGCTTTGTCGACGCGGTAAAACCGTTCAAAAAGTCGCGAATGGTGTTCGACCGGAATTCCCGGCCCCGAATCGCGCACGCGAAGCACGGTTGCACCGGCGTCGTTGGCCCACCCGATGCTCACCTTTCCGCCGGCCGGCGTGTACTTGTTCGCATTCGAAAGCAAATTCACCAAAACCTGTTCGAGCCGAGGCATATCCGCTACGACGGTCTTTTCCTCGTAGCTGGTCTCAATCGTCTGCGCTTTGGTGTCGAAGGCGCCCTTTAACTGCTTCAAGATCCGCTGCGTGACTTCCTCGGTGCTGAGCGGGTCCTTCTGGATAATACTGTCCGACTCCAATGAGGAGAGATCCAAAAGGTCGTTCATCAAATTCATCAGCCGATCGCTGTTGCGAGCAATGCTATTGAGATGTTCCAGCCCTTCGACGTCTTTCTTTTTGAAATCTTCAATGAGCGTGTCCGCGTACCCTTTGATCACGGTGAGCGGCGTGCGCAACTCATGCGAAACGTTGGCCACAAAATCGATGCGCATTTGTTCAGCGGCTTTCAATTCCGTCACGTCGTGGAAAATTCCCAACGCGCCGTAGATCGCGCCGTCCTGCCGGCGTAGCGGAGAAACGGAAAGGGTGAAGTAACGGCGCGGTCCCTGCTTCTGGTCGAGCGGAATCGCCTTAGTCGCGCCGGTCCGCCCTTCCTTCAACGCGGCTTCGAAGGTGCTGAGAATGTCCGGATCCCGGAATATCCCCCAGAGTTTGATATTGCGCTTGCGCAAGCCCTCGTTGCCAAAAACCATTTCGAAGCGACTATTGAAGAAGAGCGGCCCGCCTTCGGGATCCACCGCCAAGATCGCATCGGAAATGGATCCCATCAGTGTGTCCAGCTCGACCTGTTCCATCGAAAGGCTCTGGGTCTTGGCGGCGAGGTCGCGCTTCAGGCGATCGATATTGGATTCCAGGTCCGCCCACTCATCGAAGACTTCCTGGGTCAGATCGTCTTTAGAGACGACTTCGGGTTGTTGCGAGACCAGTCGCTGGGTCTTGAGGATCAGCCGTCCCAAGGGGAACACCAGCCGGCGCGCCAACCAGATGGCCAAAATGCCGAGGATGAGCGCCACGACGGCCAACGCGATCCCGAACGAGGTGTCAAAGACACGCAAGGTTTCTACAAGCGCGGTCAACGGGATGGCGGCACGCAGCACCGGGCCACCTTCCGAAACGCGCAAGGCGGCAAAGAGGCGATCCGGTTCGCGTTCGTAGACGACCCGCCCCGCCGCCGCCCCCAGAAACTCCCGGCGCTGGCTCAAATCGCCGCTCTGCCCATCGGAGTCGCAAGCGATCGCGCCATTTGGGTGGATCCAAGTAAAGCGCAGGCCCGTGGCTTTTGCGTACTCGCGGCACCATTCGGAGGGCGCGGTGGGCCCCAATTTTAAAGAAGCCGAAATGAGGACATCGTGCAGTCGCTCTTCAATCTGCACCACAAACTGCCGCTTCAGCAGCTCCCGCGCCACCAACCCCGAACTCGCCAACGCCACCAGGATAAAAAACGACTGAAAAATAGCGACGCGGTAAAAAATCCGCCAAGGAAAAAGCTTTGGAGCCGCACCCGCCATCCGCCCACGTTACCTCGGGTTTTCGGTCATTGCGAGGCCTTCCGTCATTGCGAGGGCGCAGCCCGAAGCAACCTCGCATCGCCGTCATTCCGAGCGCAGCGAAGGAATCTCGCATCGCGTAGCGATGCGACCCCCGCCGCCCCGCTCGCCCGGGCCGAGTCTGCCCGGTCGGCGGGTCGAGAGCGTTGAGAGATTTTCTACGGGGCGACTCATCCCCGCCGATCTCCCATTCGCGCCGCCAAGGGTGTTTTTGAAAAACTGGTCCTGGACCACTTTTCATGGTCGTGCTGCATTCGATGGTGTTCCGAACATAGGGTCGTTAGCTTATCTACCGCATGAACCCCACCCCGGCTGACCTCCACGGTATGGTGCAGCTCAGTCCACCGTCGATTTTCACACCGGCCGTAGATCGGGTGAACAAAGGTACAGGCCCCTTGGTCGCGCTCCTGCACCGAACGTTTGATGGCAGCCGGTAAAGCCACCCGCTTCCCATTGCGCATCGCCGGAACTTCGGCCGGTCCGATTTGTTTCGCTACGGCCCTTGGAGCGGGGTGATGCTGGCGGATAAACCGAGTCAGAACCGCCTTGAGCGTCGTGTTCATATCTACCGAGGTCCTTTCACTTCGGCTCACAAGGTCTTGAGCTTCTCGCAGAAGCGCTTCGGTTTCTCTATCCACCGCACATTGAAATCCGGTCAGACTCTCCGAGATCGGACGCAGCCGATCGGGAACTTTTTCCCGAGGGTTCTCGGTCGCAACTGCTCGCTCCAATACGGCCGTGGGCAACTCCACCGCCTTCTGGATCCAAACCTCATGATTTTCGGGAGTGACAACAGAAGAAATTTTCTTCGCCCGAGAGACGCTGAGCGTCCCATCCACCACGGCTTGCCCCAACTCCGGAACGGTTTCGGATTTTCGAACAATACGAATGAGATTCAGAGAATGGTCGGTGCTCAAATTCAACCGCTTGACGCAATAATCATAGGTGCTGCTTAACCCGAGTTCCCTAAAAACTTTCTGAGCGTGCACGACCGTTACAATTTCAAGCAAATCCGCTTCCGATCGAAGAAACTGGGACGCGATCTCCACCGCTTTGTTATCGATTTCTTTCCAGGTCATTGCTTACCTCCAAAATATACATACACCTGTATGTTATTTTAGGTGGGAGATCAAGATTTTATCGACGATAGATCAAAAAAATAGGGAGCGTGAAAACTGGTCCTGGACCAGTTTTATAAGATCGCACTTGGCGGCACGGATGAAAAACCAGCGGGGACAAGCCGCCCCGTAGAAAATCTCTCAACGCTCTCGACCCGCCGACCGGGCCGACTTAGCCCGGGCGAGCGGGGCGGCGAGGCCCCGGTGCGGGATGACTTCACTGCGTTCGCAATGACAGGGGGCGAGAGCGCCTCGCTATGCGATGCGAGATTCCTACGCTGCGCTCGGAATGACGGGGTGGCGATTGTTCCAAATTGGGTAGGGCTGCATTAGAAATCCGAACTCGACGGAGGCGGAAACGAAGTCGTTTCTATCTTGGCTTCGGTGCCGGCCGGTCGGCGCATGAAACTTTCGACCAGAGCGACCACCGCCGGGCTGTTTTTCTGAGGCTCGCGTAAAATCCGGTTGAAAGTCCTGATCGCGACCGCTTCGCCGACATTCATTTTGAAGAGCAACCGAACGGCGTCTTCATTTAGCGGAGATTTAGGATCCATTGCCCAGGCGGCCAGAACCTCAGCGATAAAAGTTCGCAGTGCAACTCTGGGTCCAAACCAATCTTCGTCGGAAGCAAAATGTGGATTGTTTTCGACATATCGATCTTGATCGATTTCGATTTCCATCCTCAATCGGAAACCGGGCAAACTATTTAGCAAAGAGCGAGGCACCACTCCTTGGCGGTGGAGCCGGTAGATCTGCTCAGCGAGGGCGCGGGACATTGCCCTCTGCTCCCGCGCATGATCATCGCGATTGATTTCGGGATGGAAGTAGGTGGCGTCTAGTCGCGCCAAGAGCGCGCCTCGATACTCTTGTGTATTGCCCATCCGAACAATTTCTTCTTTGAGGGTTTGCTTAACGGCGACGGCATCGACATCCGGATCGCAGAGGTAGGACCTTTCGCTTTTCTCGCGGCGCCCGGTCCCGAAATTAACGATATCTTCTAATGCGTGGTCGGCAATTTCCGTGTCGACGATTCCCCACAACATTAACTGCGGGGCAATTCGCTGGGAGAAAAGACCGTAATCCACATCAAGGACGTATCGCAAGAAATCGATCAGTTCGGGGCCAGGGCGCTCCACCCCATCCAATGCCCACACAACCTTAGCGATGACGTCCGCTTCCGCCTCAACCCCAAAGGCTTCGATACGCTCCTCAAGGGCAACCCAATCAATCCCCTGCAGGAACAGTCCGCTCTCGCACTTCCCCTTTTTTGATGGGTACGCTGTCGCTGCCAGTACCAGCGCTACAAAGATCAATAAGCCCTGCATGACCGTGGTATCTCCGTTTAGACCTCTATCGCGTTGTTTAGCACTTATAGGTGCGGGATGGGGAAAGCAAAATCACCGTGAGAGTGACTTTCTTCCGGTTGTCTTAAAAAGTGCGTGGCACCTTTTAAGACGCTGATGGTACAGCCTCAGCGGGGAGCGCATTGCTTCGCAATGCGGGATTGCTTCGGCTTCGCCTCGCAATGACATGGCGCCTCGCAATGACAGCCGCTAGATACGAACGCGGTAGCCGACGCCGCGGATTGTCTCGACGACATCGGCGCATTTGCCGAGCTTTTTGCGTAGACCGAAGACGTGAGTATCGATGGCGCGGTCCACGACCGTGACGCCCTCGCCTTGCACCATATCGATCAGGCGTTCGCGGGTAAGCACGCGGCCCTGGCTTTTCAAGAGCGCCACCAGAAGTTTGAATTCGGAAGGAGTGAGCTGCAGTTCTTTTTTCCCGCAGGTCACGCGGTAGGCATCGAGATCGAGAACCAACTCGCCCGCCGTGTACTGGCGCACTTCCGAGTCCGTCGGCGGGTTACCGCGACGGAGCAACGCCCGGACCCGCGCCAAGAAAACCGGCAACTCAAACGGTTTCGTCAGGTAATCGTCGGCGCCCATTTCCAAACCCAAAACGATATCGGAAGTGTGGGCGCGCGCGGTTACCATGAGGATGGGCACTCCCGGGCTGTGTTTCTCGGCGCGAATTTTCTTGCAGAGCTCTAGACCGGAGAGACCAGGCAGCATCCAATCCAAGACGAGCAACTCGTAATTGTCCGGCATCGCGCCCAGCATGCGAATGGCTTCCTCGCCATTGTCCACCGAGGTCACATCGTGCCCTTCGCGGCGCAAATGTAGGGCCATCAAATCGGCGATGTCTTTTTCGTCTTCGACAATCAGAACTCGGGAGCTCATGGTGTCACCCCTTGTGTTTGGTGGGATCCACGGCGTGACGGATATCTTGTCCGGAAACGCTGAAGATCACGTCCTCGGCGATATTCGTCGCGTGATCGCCGATGCGTTCAAGGTTTTTGGCGATAAAAATTAAATTCATTCCCTGCTCGATGAGCTTCGTGTCCTTCTTCATCTCATTTAAGCAGTCTTCAACAATTTTGCGCTTGTAGGCATCCACCCGATCGTCGCGGCTCAAAACGCGACGGGCCATGCGTTCATCCGTTTTCACGAAGGCATCCAGAACTTCGCGGACCATCACCCGGACTTCATCCGACATTTGGGAGAGGTCCTCGATGTGAATGACGGCCGCGCCCTGAAGATAGAACTCCGTGTTGTTAGCGATATTGACCGCCAGGTCCACCATGCGCTCGAGGTCATTGTTGATTTTGATACACGAAACAATGAACCGCAGATCCGCGGCCATCGGCTGCTGCAACGCCAAAAGCTGAACGCACGCGGCATCAACATCAAGATGCGATTGATTCACTCGACGCTCAATGGCGTAGACATCGGCAATTTTAGAAATATTGCGAAAACGCCAGGCGTCGGTCGCGCACTCCACCGCCTGCTCCACGGAACCCGCCATGGTCAGGAGTTTTTGATTGAGCTGACTCAATCCCGCATCAATGTGGCGCTGAATCATCCGAACTTCCCAGTAATATAGCGCTCCGTGCGCTCTTCCTTCGGAACGGTGAAGATAGTGGATGTTTCACCAAATTCCACCAATTCCCCCATGAGAAAGAAGGCCGTGCGATCCGAAATACGGGCCGCTTGCTGCATATTGTGGGTCACGATGACAATCGTGACCTGTTTCTTCAATTCTAAAATGAGTTCTTCGATCTTCGCGGTGGCAATCGGATCCAAGGCGCTGGTCGGCTCGTCCATCAGTAGCACCGGTGGATCCACCGCCAAAGCGCGCGCAATACACAGGCGCTGCTGCTGCCCGCCGGAAAGGCTGGTGCCCGGGGCGTTCAACTTATCTTTCACTTCGTCCCAAAGTGCGGCCTGTCGCAGACTGCGTTCGGTCACTTCCTGGAGCACGCTCCGACGACGGATGCCGGCCAAGCGCAAGCCCGCGACCACATTGTCTTGAATCGATAGCGCCGGAAACGGATTGGGCTTTTGGAAAACCATGCCGATTTTACGGCGGATTCCCACCGGGTCGACCCCTTCGCCGTAGATATTGGCCCCCGAAAGCAGGACCTCGCCCGACGCGCCCGCCGAAGGGACTTCCTCGTGCAGCCGGTTCAAGCAGCGGATAAACGTGGACTTCCCGCAGCCGGAAGGCCCGATAATCGCCGTGACGGCGACCGGAGGAATATCCACGTGGATATCCTTCAACGCATGGCTTTCCCCGAACCACGCATTCAGCGATCGCACTTTCAAAATCGGGTCTTGGAAACTGCCTTCCATCACTCTCTTCCTGACGCGTCCGAACCGAACCACAATCGGGCGACCATATTCAACACAAAGACTAATAGCACAAGTACGAGCGCTCCGGCCCAAGCCTGCGTGTGCCACTCTTCAAAGGGCGAGATGGCGTAGGAATAGATCTGCACCGGCAGTGAGGCAATGGGTTCATTCAACCCGGTCGCCCAGAAGCGGTTGTTCAAAGCGGTAAAGAGCAACGGGGCGGTCTCCCCGGCCACGCGCGCGATGGCCAACATAACGCCCGTAGTGATAGCGCTGACACAGCCCCGCAGAACGATCCGCAAGATCACCTTCCACCGGGGAAGCCCCAGCGCCAGACCCGCCTCTCGGATATGGGTCGGGACGAGCCGCAACATCTCTTCGGTGCTGCGCGCGACGGTGGGTATCATGATAACCCCGAGCGCTACCCCGCCCGCGATCGAGGAGAAGCCCCCCATCGGCACGACCATCAAGGCGTAAACGAAAAGGCCAATCACGATCGAAGGCACGCTCGCCAACATGTCGGTCGCAAAACGAATGGCGCCGGCGATGCGCGTGCGTCCATACTCCGAAAGATACACGCCCGCGGCTACGCCCCAGGGAATCCCCACCAAGGATCCCAAAGTCACGAGGGTGCAGGTGCCGAGCAAAGCGTTGGCCATCCCGCCTCCCGCCTCGCCGACCGGCTGCGGAATTTGCGTGAAGAAACTGAGATTCAACCCCGGAATGCCGCGGGTCATGACGTAGAGCAAAACGCTAAAGAGCGGAGTGAGTGCGACCAGCGTGGCCAGTAGGAGGACCGCTTGCATGGCCCGATCGTTCCAGCGGCGGCGCGCTTGGCTTTCGGCGAGATAGATTTGCAGCTGCGCCGAATTCATCGCCCCTGCCCCTTCACGCGCCAGATAAAGAGGCGGGCGATCGCGTTGATGATGAAGGTCACCGCGAAGAGCACTAAGCCGATTTCTGCCAGAGCGGAAAGGTGCAGCGCCGTCGTGGCTTCGGCGTACTCATTGGCCACGATGCTGGCCATGGTCTGCGCGGGCGCGAAGAGCGAAGCCGAAATATCGTTGCGATTGCCGATGACCATCGTCACCGCCATCGTCTCGCCCAGAGCGCGGCCCAAGCCCAAGATCACCGCACCGAACATTCCGGTTTTGGAAGCCTTGAGCACCGAAAGCCGCATCATCTCCCAACGGGTCGCGCCCAACGCCAGAGCGGCTTCACGGTTCGATCGCGGAATGGCGCGAAAGACTTCGCGGCAGAGCGAAGAGATGGTCGGGATCACCATGATCGCCAGAATGATTCCCGCCGTCATCATCCCCACGCCGTACGGCGGGCCTTGGAACAACGGGAGAAATCCAAGCCAGTCGCCAAGCACCGGTTGCACTTGCGTGCGCAACCAAGGGGCCAGCGCGAAAATGCCCCACAGTCCATAGACCACGCTGGGAATCGCCGCCAACATCTCAATCAAGAAGCCCACGACCCGCGCGATACGACGGGGCGCCAATTCATTCAGGAAAAGAGCAATGCCGACACTGAGCGGGGTAGCTAAAGCCATGGCGACCAGCGAAGAGACGACGGTGCCGAAAATGAACGGCAATGCGCCGTACTCGCCACTCACCGGATCCCAAGTCCGTTGCCAGAGAAAGGCCCAACCGAATTTAGCGATTGAGGGTTGCGCGGAGGCCCACAGAAAGACCCCGATCATGAGCAACAGGGCCAATACCCCGAGCGCCGAAAGCGACATCAACCAAAAGAAAACGCGATCGCCCAAATGCCGATCGCGTCGGCCCGGGGCACCGGAGACGCGTTTTGCGGGGACGGGGATAGACCAAGTCTGCATTGTTGCGGTATCTAGGGTTCCTGCCTTCATTGTTTAGACCTTAATCGGACCAGCATTACCCGAAAGCCCAGCCGTAGAACCGTTAGAAAACCGTTAGGCTTCTTCGCTTCTAAGTGCCCGTTTTAGCAGGGTTTGCCGTGACGACCGTTCCGATCTTCGTTTGAACCTTCGGAACGAGAGCTGTCGGCAGCGGTGCGTAGTGTAGACCTTCGGCAAACTTCTGACCGTCCTTCACCGCCCATTTCAGAAAGTCGACGAGCTTGGCGCCCTTCACCGGATCCGGCGATTTCTGCCATACCAGCAAGTAGGTAAAACCGGAGATCGGATAAGCCTCCTTGCCCGCCGCATCGGTCAACGAGACCCGAAAGTCTTCCGGAATCTTAGTCGCGGCGGCGGCCGCCGAAACGCTTTTCATATCCGGAACAATGAACTTGCCGGCGCGGTTTTGTACCGCGGCAAATTCCAAATGATTGCTCTTCGCATAAATCAACTCGACGTATCCAATCGCCCCCGGCGTCTGCTTCACGAGGCCGGCCACACCTTCATTCCCTTTTCCACCCAAACCGGTCGGCCAATTTACCGAAGTTCCCGACTTGGCCTTCCAGCCTTTCGACGCTTTGGTCAAATAGTCGGTGAAAATCTGGGTCGTGCCGCTACCGTCCGAGCGGTGCACAACGAGGATCGCCGTATTGGGTAACGCGAGGTTGGCGTTGAGCGCCTGAATCTTCGCGTCATTCCACTTCGTGATCGTGCCCTGAAAAATCTCGCCGATGACTTCTCCCGAGAGCTGAAGGCCTTTCACGGGGAGGTTGTAAGTCACGACCACGGCACCCAAGACGGTAGGAATGTGCACCACGGGCTCTTTGACTTCCTTGATCTGTTCGTCGGTCATGGGCGCATCACTCGCGCCGAAATCCACCGTGCGTTGGCCAAACTGGCGAATACCCCCACCGCTCCCAATGGATTGATAGTTGATCTTCGTATCCGGTTTGATTGTTTGATATTCCGAAAACCATTTCGCGTAGAGCGGAGCAGGAAAACTGGCGCCCGCACCATTAATGAGAACGTCGGCCATAGCCGACGAGGCGACAATCAGGGTCAACGCGGTGAATAGACGCTTCATGAACAGTCCTCCGGATTGCTGGGGGGTTTACCCCAGCCCCGGTAGCTTGTCGTGTTAGGAGTTCATTGGTTTCAAAACCCGGTAATCGCCACGACGGCTGGCTTCGGCAGTCCTTTTCCACTCGGCCAGCGGCTAGTGGGCTGGTTGAGGTCGGTCGTTTCCTCCCCCGGGTGCTGCACACTTAAGAAGAGGGTGTCGAAATTTTCGTTGAACCATGGCCCGGTCAGCTCACATTCCACCGGACCGGAAGCAAACTGATGCGCCGTGCCCGCAGCCACTCCCACGGTCGGCACCATGAAGAGCCCGTTGTTACCAAAACTATCGTAAATCCCCTTCCCGATCGCATAGCTGGAGATATCGGTGCCGACCCATAGGTTTCCCTTGGCATCAAACGCTAGATTGTCCGGCGCGGCCAAGCCACTCTGCGGTCCCCCCGCCAAAAAGATTTCGTAACGAAACGACGTGGCCTCGGCATCGTCGTTCTTTTCCACCAGGCGAACGATTTGGCCGTACGCATTGCCGTGAGTCGTATTGTTCGTCAGCGCCACATAGACACTTCCGTCGATCGGATTCACTTCGCAGTCCTCCGGTCGATCGATCGGTGTCGCACCCGCGGCCTTGGCCGCCTCGCGCGTGCGCATCGCGACATCGGCGGGCGACTTAAATCCGGCCGTTTTCAGGGCGGGTGTGCGTTGCGGATCGAGAGGAATCCAGATCCCCTTCATAAAATCCGCGGCGTAGAGCGTGCCCTTTTCCAAGAGCCCGCTGCGCGCGGCGCGGGAAGCTTTCGGATCGTATTTTTCCGCGCTCACAAATTTGTAGAGATACTGATCGTTGGCGTCATCGCCCATGTACACGACCAAATGGCCATTCTGACCCAATCGCAAAGATGCGTTCTCGTGCGCGAACCGCCCCAAGGCCGTGTGCTTCTTGGGCGGTAACTCGCCAAAGGGATCCACTTCGATAATCCAACCAAATTCATCTTCCCGAATCGCCATCTCCGGAACGGCACCCCAATTTAGCGCGGGAAACATCGGGGCATTGAAGAGATGGTAATTTTCTTCACCGCTCAGAGCCGTGCTCCAGAGCGTGCGCCCGCCCGAACAATTCGCGAGCGTCCCTTTCATTCTCGGTTTCACGGCGGCGACGGGACCGGTTACGTGAAACTCCGGATAGTCGGCCGTAAAGCGTCGCGTATTTTTGGAACCAAGAATGTGCTTCCACTTTCCCGCTTCGCGTTTCACTTCGATCACCGAACCGCCTACACACTGGTGTTCTTGACGCAACATTTCCGGCGTACGCTTCTCCCCTTTCGGAACGCCGGAGACCAACATCGGACTGAGATATTCGTGATTCACCCAGAGCAGTCCATGGTGGGGCTCGTTGCCACCCCGCAAAGCATTCATTGGAAAATAGGCGAGGAAGTCATTGTCGTAGCCAAACGTTTCCGGACCCATGGGTCCCGAAGTCCCCAATGGATCCCCGTAAGAAGCGACGAGGTCGTAACGGTAACCCGCCGGCAGGATCAGGCGATCCGCGCCACTCGGTTCCACGGATTTGAACTTAGGTCCGGGGGATTTCCCCTTTCGACTCGCGGGAAAAAGAGCGGCGTCCGCGGAGAAGGCCCGCATCATCGAATACGTTCCGGTTCCCAGATAAATCAGAAACTTTCGGCGTGAGATCATGAACGCCGAAATTAACGGGGGGCTTTTTGCTTGTCAGGTTTTATTTCTATTTGAAGGGTGGCGAGCCATTCGTCGATCACGCGCAGTGTCCATTGCGGATCATCTAACGTGAGATCGTGTCCGGCCCAAGCGTGGCGGCGCAGGGGCACTTTCCACGCGTCGGCAATGGCTTTCGAGCAATCAGGATGCACGAGAAGATCCCCGAGACTATTCAAAAGCAAAACGGGTTGGGTGGGTTTAGCTTTTGTGTCCACCGTCGAGAGCGCCGCCACCATTTGGCGAAAGGCATTGAGTTTGCTGACCGGACGCTTTTTCTGGATCTCGGCCCGCTTGCGCAACATGCCTTCGTCCCAATCGCGCTGCTGGCTCGTGAGATCCAGGATGCGACGTTCCCGCGATTTGGCATCGCGATCGAGAAACAGGCGAAGCAAAGTTCCGTAAGCGCTCGGAGACATGCGGTGAAAAAACGGACTGAACCCCCGCAAGCTCGTGTTCACCAAGACGGCGCCCGCGACTTCGTCGGGGTATCGGTGCATCCACTGCAACGTGACCATCGCGCCGAGGGAGAGCGCGAAAACAAACGGCGGCTTGCCGCCGGCATCACGGTTCTTCCACTGTTCCCGTACAAAGTCTAAGAGGCCATTGAGCGACGTGGGAGTCGCGGAGTCAAAAAACTCGCCGTTGCCGGGCAAGTCAATCGGGTGGACGGAGACGCCGGGAAACTTGCGCTGAAAGGCCGCGGGGAAATCCTCCCAATGGCCGGCCTCGCGCGAGAGCCCCCGCAAGAAAATCCAGTTTTGCTTGGAACCGCGATCAGGGGGCATGCCAAAGCTCCAACGCCCGACGTTTCAACGGATCTTTCTTCTCCTTCGGAAGCCCGATCCACTCATGGGAGGATATTACCGCGCGATGGAGAAAATCCAGGAAAAGCAGATGCCGTCGCAATGTCCTTTGAAGACGGTGGGGCTGCATGGGGTTGAATGCGCCCAAGACGGAGAAAACCTGCCGCAAATCCTTCTTGGCCCAAACCCAAGAACCCATCTCGAGGGTGAGTGGGATGAAGGTATTGCCCTTCTCGTTTTTTTTGTTCTCGTCGTAGAGGTAGTCCCAGAGATCGCCGTGGGCCATGTACTGTTTGGATTGCGGCTCGACGACATAAACGTGGTTGGGGTAGGTCCGATCGAGCATTTCCTTCAGTGCGAAAACTTCGGCGATGTGGGGAAAAGGCTTTTTAGTTCGAGCATAGGGGAACCAAACGCGATCCCGCGTTCCGAAACCCGAATGGACATCGACGGCGAGTGAAATCTTGGCCGGAAACAATTCGTTGCGGACCAATTCGCAGACGGCGTTGGCCTCGGCTTCCATCGGCGCCCCCGCCGGGCCTCGGTACCACGGCAGCTTGGGCGAAATCCGGTGCCCGCTAAATAGCGCCATGGCGGGAATTTTTTCCGCGTGCACGGGCGCATTGCGCATCAGATCCACTCCATTCGGATTAGACCGGCTCATGAGATACATCCCGCCCGGGTTCACGAGCGGGAAAAACACCAAACGGGATTTTTCCAAAAGCGCCGTAATCGCCGTATCCCAACGCATCAGTTCCGAAACCGTGCGCAAGTAGGAGAGCAGCACCTGAGTGCCGATACGCTCCAAGCCGTGGACCCCGCCGAACAGCGCCAAGGTCGGCGCCTCCGGGTTCATGGAACCCATCGTGACGGAATAGAGTGGGAACGAGAGTTCTTGATAGTGGATATTGCCGAGAGTTTTCACCCGGGCGCGCGGCCCAATATCTTCCAGGAGCCGCTCGAGCTCGATCAGCTCGGGCAAACGACTCATCAAGGCGGGTTTCACGTAGGCGTCCCTCTCAGACGACGGACGAAATTCGCCCGCCTTCCCTATTGCCTATCGGCGCGATGCGTCAGAAACTTTAGGCGGTCGGTTCGGATGCCTGGTAGCGGCGCTCGAAGAGGGGCGTCAGCTTATCCATTTTCAGTACGGTGAACAAATCGACGCACCGGAACGCCGAGTCCAAGGCCGGCTCTCCGAAGACCTTTGCGCCGGCGCGCAGATAGGAGTTCAAGAGCGGCGGAATCAGGGATTTCCCCTGCTCTACACCTTCCGCTTGGCCCGTGGCGCGCTGCCAACCCGGCATGCGGTAATTCTCGACCGGACCAATCCCAAAGTCGGAAGACAAGAAATCCTTCGAACCCAGATACTGATAGATGGTCTGCACTTCGGCGACGTCCATGCTACGAATGCTGGCGCAACCAAACAAAAATGCCGCGCCGCTCTGCTGGATGTACTGCACTAGACCGCGCCACAAGAGCGCAATGACCACGCCGTCGCGATAGTCTTTGTGGATGCAAGCGCGACTGAGTTCCAGCTTCACACCCGGCTCGGTCAAGAACTGGTCGATGTCGAATTCCGAGGCGGTATAAAAGTTATTGGCAAATTTCGAGCAGATGAGCCGGTACGTTCCCACAATCTTGCCCAGCTCGCGATCCACGATGACCAGATGATCCCCGAGCGGGTCATAGCGGTCGAAATCCATCGCCAGCGGCAGCTTTTGGCCGATGAACTCTTTGTGGAAAACTTCGTGGCGCAGGCGGAGCACCTGTTCCAATTCGCTCCAGTTCTCCACCGTCTTGACCGTGAAGTTTCCCTTATCGAACTGAATCCGAATCTTCGGCTGAAAAGCCCGCAAAAACCGGTGCACCGCGAGGTAGCTGGTGTACTGCGTGACCATCGTTTTGATTTTCGGCATACGCTTCATGGGTTCGATGGGATCCTCCCTATTCCTTACTTCTATCAGACCGTCCCGGGAGGGAACCAAACTTTTTTTGTTATATTTCGGTCACGGGGGAAGTGAGCTAACCGCGTCAAAGGGCTCGCTTTTTTGAAGTCCCCCGTTGCCATTATCGGAAAAAACCGAGAAAAAACTAAGATTGGCCAAATGGAAAGCAAAACGCCTCGCTATCATCGATCTCGGGACGAACTCCGTCCGTTTTGACGTCGTGGAAACCCATCCGCGCGACAAGCCCCGGATGCTGCACCGCGAAAAGCTTATGGTGCGTTTGGGCGAGAATGTTTTCCTGTCCGGGAAGCTAGATTCCCGTGCGGCGCGTCGCACCCTCCAAGCCCTTTCCAGTTTTAAACGGCGCGCCGACGAATTGAAGGTCGATAAAATTGTCGCCTTCGCGACGAGCGCCTTGCGCGACGCAGCGGACGCCGAGCCCTTCATCCAAAAGGTGCGACGGAACCTCGGCATTGAAGTTCATATTATCTCCGGCAAAGAAGAAGCCGCGCTCATCGCCGAAGGCATTCTCACCCGCGAGAAGCACCCTAAGGGATGCTTCGCCCTCATCGACATCGGCGGAGGGAGCACCGAGATCAGCGTCTGCCGCGACTCCAAAGTTCTCGCGTGCGAAAGTTTTCCACTTGGCGTCGCGCGCCTCCAGCAGATTTTCTTGCGCGCCATTCCGCCCGAACAGGGCAAGGACGCGATCAAACACCTGCGGGGCCACATCCGCACAATCCTGCGCGCCACGATCAAGCACGAGGACTGGCCAAAGGCGAAGCACGTGATTGGCTCGAGCGGAACCGTCCGCGCGCTGGCGCGCATGAGCCGGCGCAACGTGGGCAAAGACATCACGCCCAAGTGGTTGGAAAAACTGATCCGCACTATCTCCCCGCTGGAACTCGAAGACATCCGCGCCTTGCCCGGAATGGATCCCAAACGCGCGGACTTAATGTTGGCCGGAACCCTAGTCCTCGACGAATGCATGCGCATTCTCGGGGCGGCCACCGCTTCCGCCACCGAGTTTTCGCTGCGGGATGGGATTCTCGACCAAGAATTGCGTTTTCTCGAGCCCACCCGATCAAAAAAGCGCTGGGACGTGGAGCCCTTCCTCGAAAAGGCCAAGCGCTTTGGCGAAGAGCCCCTGCATTTGCGTTGGCTGGTGAATTCCTCGCAGCACTTGTTTCGGCGCTTGCGCCCCGTCCACCGGCTCGATGATCGGTACTTCTCTTATCTGGCGCTGGCGGTGATGTTCCGCAACTCGGGCCGCAGCATTTCGCCCACTAGCTACGAAGTGCATTCCGGCTACGTGGTGCAACACGCCGAACTCCCCCTGGCCGAAAGCTGGGAAACGGAATTTGTCACTCAGCTCTGCCTTTTGCACAGTCATGCCAAAGGCAACTTGGATAAGCTGCCGTTCCAAAGTGGCGAGTGGAAATCCAAGGGTCCAGCCTTTGCGAAGCTGCTTGCGATTTTACGTCTCATCGACGCGTTGGATTCGGCCTTTCCGAAACGGGTGGAAGCGGAACGCGTCGAAATTCGTCGTTCCCAAGTGCGGTTCTGGCTCTCCCGGGGCGATTCCACCGAACTCGCGCTACTGCGCCTTCAACAAAAGAAGGCACTTTTCGAGAAGGTTTTCCGCCGACAGCTTATTGTCCAGTCCCGCTAGGTTTCAGAACGAAGAAATTCATCTTGCGAATTTTGAGCGTATCCTCATCGATCTGCGCTTGACTCTCATGACAGAGATAAACATTCCCCGATGCCGTCGCCAGATCCACGGTGCGCACCAACCGTCCGCGGTTTTTGATGCGGTGGTCTAGGTAGGAAGGCAGGGATCTCAGCGCCTTGATATTTTGGAGGTGGGCGATTTCGCCTTCGACTTCCGACCACAAGGTCACAATGCGCGCCGGTTTCTTGCGGGCATAATTTCGACCGGCGCGTAAAAGAAAGGCTCGGGGCGAACGGATAGACGCGATATGCGTGTCGATCGGATTTTCACCGGTACTGGCTTCTACGAGATCGGGAATGCCCGCGCCGACGATGCGCGGATTGATCTCGATCAGACGGAATCGATTTTTCACGCCCGCCCCTAAGTCCATGATCTCGATATGCGAGGCCCCGTATCGCATTCCGGACCGCTCCAAAACCTTCATCCCGTAAGCCTTTAAGGGTGCCACGACCGGATCCCGGTGATCCACGATGTCCGCGTAGTCGTAGAGCAGTGAAGTCCCACGGTCGGGCAAGTCAATCTCCTTCAACGTGTAACGCAAAATCTCCGTGACGTAATGGCCGCCGGCGCTGATGGCGTCAAACGCCAACACCGTCCCGCTCAGGTACTCTTGCAACAGGACGCGGGTGACCGGATTGCCCATATTATCCGGCTTTCCGTGAAGTGTACGGTATGCCTTTTTTAGATCGTCCCCCGAAAACAGGATATGGAAGCCGAAGGTTCCGACCCCCTGGGGCACTTTCATCACGAGCGGGTAGGTATGTCCCCGCGCCCAATTCGTCAGGTCATCGAGGTCATCAGAGGCAAACTGCCGCACATCCCCCATGATTTTTCCCATTTCGATTTTGTCGTGCCGGGCCTCCATGAAGAGCGGGTCGTTACCGGGCAAACCCAAGGCGAACCGCAACTGATCGGCTACCGGCGCCCCTCGATCGGTGCCGGTAATCACGTCGCGTATTCGATAGGGTTCTAGAAAGTGGGCGATATTGGCCACGTCGTGTTTCCCAGCATTGAGATGCACATCGTACAGTGAACGATCCATTCCCCAATAAAACGCGGGGGAGGTCCTCGCCGCTTCCACATGCACCAAACGGTAACCCTGCTTCCGCAGCGCAGGGGCGTAAAGCGAGCCGGAGTTGTAACCGTCGACAATGACTATGTAGTCCGCACCGCGAGCCGGCTTGCCTTGGGCCACGGCCCAGACACAATCCGACATCGCCGAGGCCTCGAAGCCTAAGAACAGCAAGCTAAATGCGAGAATCCGACTCAAGGTACCCTTTCCGGTAAATCAACGCCGGTTTAAACCACACAATGGGCCGCCACCACAAGATGCCAAGGGTACTAGAGTTTTTGTAAGAGCCAGAGCAGGTCGGTGTGTCGGCCGTGGCCGCCCATTTCGAGCCAGGCGCCTTTTCGCAAATCCAAGCTGATTCCCAGGACTTGTTGGGAAAACGTGGGGATCCAATCGCCGTGGGAGCAAGCCACCACCAGCGAAGGCCCCCTTTGCTTCCACCAGCGAAAAAACTTTTCCACCCGCCGTTCAAAATCCGGTTGAGGCTCGTGCTTCTCATCTAAGAGGTCGACGACTTTCACTTCGGTTCCTAGCCTATCGGCTAGGGGCAAGAGCGTTTCGATGCAGCGGACCTTGGGACTCGCCAGCAACAGCGCCTCCTCCTTGCCGTAACGCTCTTTAAAATAGCGGGCGACGGCTTTGGCTTGGTCCTTTCCCCGCTCACTCAGACTATTGTCGCGTTCACGCCCCTCCGAGGTATCGCGGTGGGCGTGGCGCACAATGATGAGATTCTTATCCTTCATCGTTCCAGCGAGGTCCCGCGGTACGCTTCGCCGGCCATCCTTTCGAATACAAATTGCGAACGCGCCTTTTCGGCGGACGCGCGGCGAGCTCGTCGTTTCCAAGTCCCTTGCGGCGTCAGCTCGCGCGCCTTCACGTTGTCCTTCAAGTACGTCGGAATCACGACTTCTTCAATGAAGCGGTAGATTTTGGGGTCGAGCACCGGAAACGCGAGTTCCAGACGCGAAAAGAAGTTGCGCGGCATGCAATCGGCACTGGAGAGGTAAAGCGCGCGGGCACTCTGAAAGTAGTAAAGGCGGCTGTGCTCTAGAAATCGATCGACGACACTGACGACCTGAATATTCTCACTCAGGCCCTGCACACCCGGAATCAGCGAGCATGCGCCGCGGACAATCAGATCGATTTTTACGCCGGCTTGGGAGGCGGTGTACAAAGCCTCCACCACCTGCTCGTCAACCAGGGCATTGACCTTAAACACGATGTGGGTCGGCTCGCCCAGTTTCGCGGCCTTGGTTTCACCTTCGATGAGCGAGACCAACCGACGGTGCAACCCGGTCGGCGCCGACAAAACGTGTTTAAAGCCGCTCGGGATCTTACCCTCCCAAGCCGCGTCCAGAAATTTTCGCGCGTCTTTTCCGATCTCTTGGTGGGAGGTGAGGATCGCCAGATCGGTATATTGCCGAGCGGTCATCGCATTGTAATTTCCCGTCGACAGATGGGTGTACCATTTCTCGCCGTCCGCCTCTTTACGCGTAACCAATGTCACCTTAGCGTGGAGTTTCAACGCACCCAACCCGTAGGCGACTTCCACTCCCGCCTTGCGCAACTCGTCCGCCAATCGCAGATTGTTGTATTCATCGAAACGGGCGCGCAACTCGATAATCACCCGTACCAGCTTACCGCGGGCAGCAGCATCCTTCAGCGCGGCAATCAGTGGCGACGCATCGTCCATGCGGTAAACCGTCTGCTCGATCAATGTAACATCCGGATCTTCGGCCGCAGTGCGGATGAACTCCACGAAGGCATCAAACGGATCGTAAGGGTGGTGGAGCAGGTAATCTTGCGCTTTAAGTTTCTCAAAAATATCCGCCCGCCGACTAAAGAAGATAGGCAACGGTGCATGCAATGCCGGATAAGTGAGTCCCTGCTCCGCCGCCCGATCGGCGGGAAACTCTTTAACCATAGTCCATAGTGATTGCAGGACGAGGCTTCCGGCGGCGGGAAAAATCTGGCTGGGCGGCAGTTTAAGGGTCTCGCCCATTTGGCTCAGCAGCTCATCGGAAAGGTGCCCGCGGTACTGCAGCCGCATGGGAATGCCCTTCTCGCGAGAGAGCAGCCGCGAAAGGACAATGTCCGGCAAGGACTCGGGATCTTCTTCGGCGATATCAACGGAAATGTCGGCGTCGCGGGTCAAGCGCACCAAGCCCACGCGCCCCTGCAGCCCAAAGGTCGCCCCCAAAAAACTCTCGAGGAGGTCATCGAGAAAGAAGTAATACCGGGCATTTTCCTTTTGCACCGAAAGCAAATTAGGCAGGCCCGGGGGCAAGGCGAACCAAAGCTTGTCCGGAAAGATTACCGCGGTTTTCAGATTCAAAAGTGTCTGTAGCTTCGTGACTTCGAATGTTTCGGGGGGAGCGAGCTTCGGCAGGACTTCCGTTTCGAATAGCTCGCGACCAATCTTTTCCGTCGTCGGGGATTCCAACGCGGAGGTCGCCAGGATCACGCCGTGACTTCGCAGCTCCGGAACTAGGAGATCCAGCGCCTCTTGTTGCTTCGCGCCGAACTTCGCCACCGTTTCTAAAACGGAATTCCAAACGCTAATCAGGTGGCTTTGGTTCCCACGCCACTTCGTCAAGCGACTGTGGCTCTTGAGCGCGCGGCTTAGCGACGCCACGCGAATCATGAAAAACTCGTCGAGGTTTGACGCCGAAATGGCGAGGAACTTGGCCCGCTCGATCAGTGGGTTTCCGCTCGAAGGACGCGCCTCATCCAACACGCGCTCGTTGAAATGCAACCAACTGACGTCGCGGTGGATGAAAGGCGTGCCGGGTTCCGACAAAAGTGAAGGAAGTGTCGGTAGTTGCCGGACCTTACGCATGGCGGCGAGTATGCCAGAAGCGGCCTCGACTCGCGAGTGGTGTCATAACGACCCCGCAAATCGAAGGCAATTTAAGGAGTTACACGGCTTCAATCAGGCCTCCAGGACATAAGCGCATCGATCGGCCCCGCCAATCAATCGTGCGCCCCCTACCGACGTGAACCCAGTGGGGCAGCGCGAGCGCCTCCCGCAAAAGCCAGATCAAGAAGGTCACAGGCGTCGGGCGCGCCCCCAACGAAACCATCAGGAGAAAGTCCGCCAGTGCCCAGAGGAGGAAGTGCGCGGCGAGAAAAGGCAAAACGGGCCAACCAAGGATCGCCATCGCTATCGCACCGCACGCGCCGGAACCGACCGACGATTGAAAGGGTTCGGCGTAAAACGAAGGCGGCAACTGGGCCCGGCGCAAACGCCCCCACCGCACGTGCCGCATCCAAAAACGCTCGAAGGAGGAATTGCCAATCGGTTGCGGCACTGGGGAGGCCACAAGCTCGGTACGCAGTCCGAGACGGCGCATGATCTGTCCCGCCATATAGTCTTCGGCGAGAAAGGGACCCAGACATTTCAATCCACCGAAACGATCCATCGCGGACCGACGAAAAAACATCGTTTTCCCCACGACGCAGGGATGCCCCAAACCGTAGAGAATCTGCATCCAACGCGCGTGAAAGGTATTTAAGAAAACCGCCTCGAGGTGGGCACCAATCCCGCGCGGATCGGTGCCGAGGATCACGGCGGTCACCACCCCCACATCATCCGCCATTTTTTCCGCCACGTCCTTAAGGTGAGTCGGCCCGACCCGAACATTGCTATCGCTAATCAAGATCCACTCATGACGGGCCAGCGCATAGCCGGGTAGCAGATTGCAAATCTTCGGATTCACTTCGGTGTTCGGCGCACCGACGTGTAAACGGGCATTTACGTTCGGATACCGATCGAGCAAACGCGAAACCACGGCCAGCGCCGGATCGTCGAAATCGGCTACGCAAAAGATCAATTCAAAATCGGGGTAATCCTGTTGGAAGAAAGACTGAAGATTTGTTTCGAGCCCCGGCTCCAGGCCCTTAAGCGGTTTGAGAACGGAAATAGGCGACCAATGCGCGACGGCGCGAAGCGCATGGCGCTGTCTAGCGAGGCGAAAGAGTGCGTAAGCGGTCCCCATCAGGGCGCTTCCGAGCCCAAACCCCCACAGCAGGAGAAATGGCAGACTGAACAGATGCATTTTTCAGTTCCCGCATCAACGCTTGTTCCGGCGTGAAGTAACGAAAATCGATTTCTTGTTTGCGAATCGCCCGCAGAATGGCTTCGGGATGGCGTTCGCAATTTAGCACCGTTTTCCAGGCGGCAATCTGCCGTGGGACGTGAAGATCGCTACTAGCCAGCTTGGGCAATTTCGCCTGCGCGACTTCGTCGAAGATAAAAGGCCCGCTGGCGACTTCCCAGGCATCAAACTCCTGGGCGAGCTCTTGGCGCCGATCCCAGAGATAATAGGTTTGGGGCTCCATCCGTCGGCTCCAAACGGGGTGTGCGGCCACCGCCAGCGCGCCTTGCGCGCGAATGCCCCGGGCGAGTTCTAAAACATCTCCGTCCGCGGGAAGGTACTCGGTCACGCCGATTCCCAGAAGATGGGCCGATCGGTGATTTGAAAGCGTATTCTTGGTGAGTTCATAGCCGGGCAAGACCAACATCCCGTATTGTTCCCAGGCGCGCGCGGCTTCCGTGCGCAGGATTTCCATATAGAGCGGAAACGTGGCGCGGGTTAACGTGCAACCAATGTACGCGGTCGCCTTCCCGATCACGGATTGCTCTTCGCAAAGGTGGTCCGTGATCGCGATGACGCCGAAGCCTTGCTTACCGTAGAGGTCGACAACCTGGGGGATAGTGAGCTTCCCGTCGCTGAAGGTGGAATGGACATGAAAGTCACCCAAGAACATGGTTCCATTATCGACGATTAATATTTGGATTCGATTAGGACGGATACAGGATCGCATCAAAGCACGTCCTTTACTTTTTGAACCTGTCGCTCCATTAGATACGATGACGAAAAACGTCGGAGGAAAAATGAAAAACGCACTTCGTGGACTCGGAATTCTTGCTCTTATCGCGGGACTCTCCGGCTGCGGTTACAACACCCTGCAGGGGTTAGATGAAGATGTGAAAGCGTCGTGGTCAGAAGTCGAGAACCAGTACCAACGCCGCGCGGACCTCGTGCCCGGGCTCGTGAATACGGTGAAAGGCTACGCCAAGCACGAAAAAGAAACGCTGGAAAACGTGACGCGCGCGCGGGCGGAAGCTACCCAAACGAAAATTGACGCGGGCTCACTCAGCAACTCCGATCAGTTTCAGAAGTTCCAACGCGCACAGGATGGCTTGAGTAGCGCGCTTTCGCGTTTGATGGTGGTCGTGGAAAAATATCCAGATTTAAAGGCCAATGCGAACTTTCGCGATTTCCAGGCCCAACTCGAAGGCACGGAGAACCGTATCGCGGTTTCGCGCAAGCGCTACATCGATAAAGTCGCCGAATACAACAAAGCGGTGCGTTTCTTCCCCACGAATCTGACCGCCCGGTTTTTGCTGAAACTGGAACCGCGCGCCTCATTTACGATCGCGGAAGAAGCAAAAAAAGCGCCGAAGGTCGAGTTTTAATGTCTTTGCGACCGCCGCCGTCATTGCGAGCGAAGCGAAGCAATCTCGCCGCGTTTTTCGCGGCGCTCTTACTCGGTGCCGGCCTCCGCGCGGAATCCATCCCGGCCCTCACCGGACCGCTCGTGGACACCGCCGGCTTGCTGAGCGCCTCCGAAGCCGGCACGGTCCGGGCTTTTATCGAGCGCTTGAACCAATCCGGCAAAGTCCAGATTGTGGTGCTCATCACCGATACGCTCGGTGAGTATGACATTGAGTCGTACGCGTTAAAGGTCGCCGAGGTTTGGAAACTCGGGCGCAAAGGGGTCGATGATGGCTTGTTGCTCGTCATCGCGCCGAAGGAGCGCCGTATGCGCTTCGAGGTGGGATACGGCCTCGAGGGCGACATTCCCGATGTCATCGCCAAACGGATCCTCAGCGATCGCATGGCCCCCTATTTCCGCGATGGCCGCTTTTCGGACGGCATTCAGGTCGCGTTAGAATCGGTCGCCGAGCGCTTGCACCTGGATATTCGTTCGGGAGTCGCCGAGCGGC
>CAZFMF010000012.1:0-89186 GCA_964519985.1 uncultured Pseudobdellovibrionaceae bacterium
AGCCACCGTCACCGTGGCCGAACGAATATTCGCGTATGCATCTTTCGCCTTCACTTTATAGGTTCCGGCATTGGCAGAAGCGACGTAGTTCGCCGTCGTGGTAGAAGCGGCCGTGATCGTGCCGCTCGCCGCGCCGACGGCAAACCCATAGCCCGCGGCCGGCATCGAACTGCCACTGGCCGTAAAACGGTATTTGCCCGTTGCACTCAAGGTCACCGCGGTCGGACTGAGGACGAAATCCGAGTTTTCGACCGCCAGCCCCCCACACGTCATGAGGTTCTTCAAATTGGCGGTGTCGAATTCGCTCTCAATGGGATCGAGCGAGGCCGATCGGGAAATCGTCGCCGTCGTCCGACCCACTTCGTAGAGGCCGCCAAAACTTTTCGAAAAAGAAGCGGCGCCGTTTTTGCGCGAGTCCACGAGAAAGTCGGCCACGGTTTTGGTCGTGGGGCAGGTGGCGCCGTCCAGTTTCAACCCCAAAACCTGAATGAGCCGCTCACTCGGCCCGGCCGGGATATTGAGCTGCATTTCAACCGATTCGGCATCGCTCGCCACCTCGACAAATTTGGAGCTCGCTCCCGGGTAAGTGCAATAACTACTACCGGCGTCTTGATCCTGGACGTTGCCATCCCGAGAGGCATCGGCGGACGGGATGCCGCGGCCCGTGGCCAGCACCCCGTAGCAGGTAAACGGGGTGTTACTCCGGTTCGCGATCTTGAAACCCAGTTTCGCGGTGCCGCGGGGCAGCCCGCCGCTGCAAGTACAAAGAAAAAGACACGCCAGCCCCCAGAACCCAAACGAATGTTTCATGCTCGGTATTATAGGCTCCGGAACGGCCTGCGCGAAAGTCTCGCTTTCGGGACAGTGCGGCTTTGGTTTAGAGGATGTAACGGCTCAAATCGACGTTTTCCACCAAACTACCGACGCGCTCGCGCACATAATTGGCGGTGATCTCGACTTTTTGACCCGAAGACTCGGCGGCGCTGAAGCTCACCTCATCCAAGACTTTCTCCAGGATGGTATGCAAGCGGCGCGCACCAATGTTTTCCGTCCGTTCATTCACCGCGGTGGCGATTTCGCAGATGGTGCGAACCGCATCCTCCGAGAAAACGAGCTCAGTCCCTTCGGTGGCCATCAAAGCGACATACTGTTTGAGAAGACTGTTAGTCGGCTCGGTCAAAATCCGAAAAAAATCTTCGGTGGAAAGGCTTTGCAACTCCACCCGAATGGGGAAGCGACCCTGCAGTTCCGGAATGAGATCCGACGGCTTGGCCTGATGGAATGCGCCGGCGCCGATGAACAGAATGTGATCGGTCTTTACCGCACCATACTTTGTGTTGACATTGCTACCCTCCACGATGGGAAGCAAATCGCGTTGCACGCCTTCCCGCGATACGCCTGCCCCGCTACGGTAGCCGTCTTTCGATTCCGCAATCTTGTCCAACTCATCGAGGAAAATGATCCCGTTTTGCTCGGCGAGCTGCACGGCCTTAGGAATCACGCGGTCCATATCGACCAGCTTCTGCCCTTCTTCTTTCTCCAAGGCCTTCAGCGCGTCCTTCACCTTCAAATGGCGGCGCTTACTCTTTTTCGGCAGCATATTACCGAGCATGTCCCGCAAGTTCATGTCGACTTCTTCCATTCCGGGAATCGCCATGATCTCGAAAGCGGCTTGCTGTCGCTCTTTAGTATCGATCGCGACTTCACGCGCATCGAGTTCGCCCTTGCGCAACATTTCTCGGAATTTTTCGCGGGTAGCCCCTTGCAAATTCGCCGCATCGGCGGAAGTCGAAGCTGGGGGCAGAAGGAGATCTAAAATCCGTTCCTCGGCTAGTTCCTTGGCGCGAGGCGCTACGAGCTCACGCTCTTGCGCCTTAACCATATTGATTGCGGTTTCGACGAGGTCTCGCACCATCGACTCGACGTCTTTTCCAACGTAGCCAACCTCGGTGTACTTGGTGGCTTCCACTTTGACAAAAGGCGCGTTCGCGAGTCGCGCCAGGCGGCGAGCGATTTCGGTCTTGCCCACGCCAGTCGGTCCCATCATCAAAATATTCTTCGGCTGGATCTCGTCGCGCAAAGCATCGCCGACATGTTGACGGCGCCAGCGATTGCGGAGTGCAATGGCGACCGCCCGCTTTCCGTCCTTTTGTCCGACGATGTATTTATCCAACTCTTGAACCACCGCAGTGGGAGTCAGGCCATCTTGTTCAGTGAGTAAATTCATCCGTTCGTGCTCAACTTTTCCACGGTTAGGTTATGGTTCGTATAAATACAAGTATCCGCGGCAATTCCCATCGCCTCGCGCGTGATCTCCTCGGCTCCTAGACGTTCCGAGTGACGTTTCAGTGCCAAAGCCGCCGACTTCGCGTAGGGACCGCCCGAACCAATCGAGGAGACCCCTTCATCGGGTTCAATCACATCGCCCATTCCCGAAATGATGTACTGCCGCTTCCCATCGGCCACAATCAACATCGCCTCGAGGCGCCGCAAATTGCGGTCCATCCGCCAGTCTTTGGCGAGCTCAACCGCACTGCGGGTGAGATCGCCCGAATACTTTTCCAACTTCTTTTCAAAAAGTTCGAAGAGGGTGAAGGCATCGGCGGTGCCGCCCGCGAATCCCGCTAAAACTCGCCCCCCGTAGAGGGTGCGAACCTTCTTCGCGGAGCCCTTCAGAATGGTAGCGCCTAAGGTCACCTGGCCGTCCGAGGCCATGACCGTTTGCCCCTGGTGGGAAACGCAAAGCACGGTCGTCGATCGAATGCGTTTTTCCTGGGCCAGAATGCGTTTCATGCGTTGCCGAGATCCTTCTTTTTTCGCGCCCGCTCTTTCGGGTGGGCCATTTTGTACGACCGCTTCAAGCGATCGATATCCACTTGCGTGTACTTCTGCGTGGTAACCAAAGACTCGTGCCCCAATAGCTCTTGAATCTCCCGCAATCCCGCACCGCTGGAAAGCAAGTGAGTGGCGCAGGAATGGCGAAACGTATGGGGGCTCACATTCACGCCCGCGCCGCCAAGAATTTCCACCGCATAATGCCGGAGATTGCGTTGGAGGGTTCGGACCGAAACCCGTTCCCCATCGCGGTTGAGAAAAATCGGCGTTGCCGGTTCGCGACTTAACGCCGCCGGCAAGGAGGCAATATAATCATGAATGGCGCTTTGACAATGCCGGCCCATAGGGATCAGGCGCTCCTTATCGCCTTTACCCCGTACCCGCACCAGGCTCCGACGAAAGTCGATATCCTCGTAAGTCAGCAGAACCAATTCAGAAATACGCATGCCGGTCGAATAGAGCAGCTCCATTACGGCCCGCGATCGCTTCTGGAACAGGGTTTGCGCCGGTACCCCTTCAATCAGTTTTTCCACCTCTTCCGGCTTCAGGACATGGGGCAGCTTGACGTGTGGTCGGGGAAGCGCGATCAGTTTTGCAAGGTTCTTGTCGATTTCCCCTTCGCGGTACAAAAACTTCAAAAAGCCTTTGATGACAGACAGACGGCGCCCAACCGTCGAGCGTTCGTAGCGCTTGGTCTCCTCGGCCAAAAAGGCGCGCAAGAGCTTCAAATCGGTCAGGCGTTCGCGATCCTCGAGTTGGGCCGCCTTCCGATTCAGAAAGCGCATCCACTGCCGGAGATCCAACTCGTAATTGGAAATCGTGTGGGGGCTGGAATTTTTTTCCACCTGAAGGAACTGCAGATAACGCTGCACCCAATCCCAAGTCAGCGTCCACTGCGAAGGTTCCCAAAGCGTTGTTTCTTTCACGACTGGATCTTCCCGCCGCTCGCATTCTTTTGCAATCTTTCGTAAAATCGCGACATGCTGCGCCTCGCCGTTCTATTCTACGGTCTCAGTTTTTCTGCCAACGCAGCGTCCCTCCCGGGCGCGCTTTCCCAAACCGACGTGAATCGGGTGACCCGATTCCTGGCGATGGGCGGCGCGACTCGGCTCCTGCGGTCGTCCGAAGCCTACCCATCTTGGCCGGGCCTCAAATTTGGCGTCGAAATCAGCGTTCTACCCGGAGCCAACATTGCGAGTCTCGGCAATGGCGTAAACAGCGTTGCCGGTATCCTGCCATCGCCCCGCATTTACCTCGCCAAAGGAATCGCGCAGGGGTTGGAGATCATCGGTTCGTTTTTCCCGGCCGGCCTCAACACCCTTTCGGGCGTCGGCGGCATTTTGAAATGGAATTTCTTACCGGAAAATGAAGAGTGGGTCTCCATGGCCGCTTACTTTGGTGTGACCGGCGTGAATGCCTTTCAGGGAGAGTTCAAAGGGACCAATCTGGAATTGGGTGTGAGCATCAGCAAGGACTACGTGCGGATGCGACCTTACCTTGGGGCCTCGCTGATGTTTGCCGAAGGGGAAGTCTCGCCGGCCCTGGCGGTCACCAATACCACCAGGATGTTGGTCGGTAGCCACTTTTTTCTGGGCGCGGAGTTTGAACTTCCCTTCAATTTCACGCTCCAAGCGGACCTCATCAATCTCGATCCGATGATTACCGCTTTCATCGGAAAACGATTCTAGGTAAGGTCGAAGGGCTTTGAGAAGGCCTTCGCAAAAAATCATTCCTTGGAAAGCGGTCACCCAAGTGGCCGATGAGTTAAGAGCACAGGGAAAAAAGATCGTCACGACGAACGGCTGTTTCGACCTGCTTCACATTGGACATCTCCAATATCTCGGTCAAGCGCGGGAACTGGGCGACCGGCTGTGGATTGGATTGAATTCGGACCGGTCGGTGCAGGCGTTGAAAGGGCCCAAACGCCCCATTCAAGACGAGAAGAGTCGCTTGCTGCAAATGGCCGCTTTGGAGGCAGTGGACTACATCACGGTTTTCGAAGCGCTTACGCCGGTGGAGTTTCTAAAACAGGTCCGCCCCGCCATTCACGTCAAAGGCGGCGACTACCGTCCCGAAGACTTACCGGAAACGTCCGTGGTAGAAGCCGGCGGCGGAAAAATTGAATGCCTGGCATTCACGCCCGGTTTTTCGACGACAGCCCTAGTCGAAAAAATCCTCTCCCTCCATTCCTAAGGCTACTGTGGGGTGGTGCGGTAGACGTCGGTTTGGGTGACGGCGTCGATCAAGGTGCGACCGTCCTTACGTAGTAGCAAGAGCGCGGTGGGCACCACGAAGGGGTAGAAAAACATTCCCATGACGATGCGAGCGACCTTTTTCCAAAAACGTCCCGTCTCACCGAAGCTGACACGCAGACCCCATACCCACATTCCGAAGGTCATCTCGAGAATCCCGATCGAAAGAATGAGATAGCCGAGCCAAATCATCCCGAACTCCAAACCCGCCGCCCGCACAAAAGCGGGGTTGCCAAATTCGCGGAGAAAGCGGGAGGAAAGATCCCCCGTCCCCGATGACATCGCATTCGAGGTGATCGCCATCGCCAGCAGCCACGCGGTGAGCACGAAACACTGGTCCACCAGCCCGGCTAACAATCGCCGACCGGTGGTCGCCGCGGGTACCGGCGGTGGCGGTTCCTGGTATTCGAAACTGTCCAAGGCGCGAGCGGTTTCAGTGTCGACGCCCGGATCCACGATCAGGCGAGTGGCGGGCTTCGTTTTCTCCATGGGGGTCGTCGAGCGAAATTCGGTAACGGCGGAAACCCCCGGCGGAACATAAGCGACGGGGCCGCCTTTGTTGGCACCCGCGGCCGGCCGAGCCGTGCCCGAAACATGAATGCCCAACCCGTCCGTGAGAGGGGTGAACGCACGCGTCAAATCCACGCCCTTCTCCGCGCCTTGTGCCACTTCATCGGCCAGAAATTTTTGCAGATCGACCAGGGTCGTCAAATCCGCTCCGGAGAAAATGCCTTCGACTTCGCTGCGATCGTTCGGGTTTGAGTTCATGCCGTTATTGTAACGGTGCGGCTGGGGGGAAGCAAAAGATCAGCGGACGCCCCGTTCGACACCGAGCAGCACAGCGATTTTCTGTACGTGTTTTAGCTGCTCGCGCCAATCCGGTTCGGCGGCATTGAAAACGAGTTTCTGGTCGGGAGTTACGGAGTAGGTCTTGGGATCCGATTGAACTAGTTTGACCAGTTTTTGCGGACTGGCCGGAGTGGTATCGGCAAACTGCAAAGAGGTTCGCTTCGGGCCGCAATTCATCCGAAGGACATGCAGTTTCTTCAAGTAGACTTTGATTCGCATCAAACCCAGCAGGCTAATGACCTCTTCGGGCGGAGTGCCAAAGCGATCGCGAATTTCGGTCTCAATTTCGGCAATCTCCTCTTCCGACTCCACCCCGGAAAGGCGCCGGTAAAGCACCACGCGCTCGCCGATATCGGGCAGGTATTCCACCGGAAACGACGCGCGCACCTTCAAAGTGATTTCCGGTTCGATTTCGATCTTATCCGGTTCACCCCGTAGGCTTCGCACACTCTCTTCTAGAAGTTCGAAATACAGATCCACGCCGACCGCACCGATATGACCCGACTGATCCTTGCCCAGCAAATCCCCGGCTCCGCGAATTTCCAGATCGTGGCTCGCGATATGAAAGCCGCTGCCCAGATCGGAGTAGCGCTGAATGACCTGAAGGCGTTCCTTCGCATCCTCCGTCATCGCATTCTCTCCCGGAGTGAGTAAGTAGCAATACGCCCGACGATCCGAACGGCCCACCCGCCCGCGCAGTTGGTAAAGCTGGGCCAGACCGAGACAATCGGCCCGGTCGATGAGGATCGTATTCGCCCGCGGGATATCGAGCCCGGATTCAATAATCGTGGTGCAAACCAAGATCTGGGCTTCGGATCGATAGAAGTTGAGCATCTTCTTCTCGAGCGTTTCTCCATCCATCTGTCCATGGCCAGTTTCAATCTGTACCTTTGGCAAGAGATCCTGAACTTCCTTCGCCACCTTCATCAAGGTCTCGACTCGATTGTGAACGAAGAAAACCTGGCCCCCGCGCCCCAATTCGTTCGAGATGGCTTCCGTGATCACTTCCGGAGAGCTACGACAGACGAAAGTACGAACCGAAAGGCGATCGGGTGGGGGAGTCGTGATGATGGAGATTTCCTTGATCCCGCTCATCGCCATATTGAGGGTGCGCGGAATCGGAGTGGCGGTCATCGCCAGCACGTGTACCGAATCGCGCATTCGCTTCAGTTTTTCTTTGTCGGTGACACCGAACCGATGTTCTTCGTCAATGATCGTCAGACCCAGGTCCCGAAATGCCACGTCGGACGAGAGCAAACGGTGCGTCCCGATCAAGATATCAACTTTTCCCTCCTTGGCGTCGGCCAGAACCGACTTGATTTCAGCGGCCTTGCGCATTCGCGAAATCAGTTCGATCCGAACGCCGGCATTGCGAAACCGGTTCTTGAACGATTCAAAATGCTGAAAGGCGAGCACGGTCGTCGGCACCAATACCGCGACTTGTTTCTTATCGATCACCGCCCGGAAGGCGGCCCGCATTGCCACCTCGGTTTTGCCGTAACCCACATCACCGCAAACCAGCCGATCCATCGGAAAGGGTTTGGAGAGATCGGCCATCACATCGTCGATGGCTTTCATCTGATCGGGTGTTTCATCGAACGGAAACTCCATCTCGAATTGCCGGTACTCCGGGCCGGGTTCCGAGAACGGGTGGCCGGGAACCAGCTTGCGCCGCGCTTGAATTTTCATCAGTTCGGCCGCCAACTCCGCGATCGCACGCCTCGCCTTGCCCTTGGCTTTGGCCCAACGATCGGTTCCTAGCTTGTCGAGTCCGGGAGCGCCACTTTCCCCGCCCACGTACTTTTGCAAGACATTCAATCGGTAAACGGGGATGTAGAGCTTATCGCCGTCTTTGTACTCCAACAGCACGTAGTCGTTGTCGACACCCAAGAAATTCATTGGCTTCAGACCCAAATAACGACCGATGCCAAATTCTTTATGGACCACATAGTCACCGACATTCATCTCGCGAAACTGCGCGAGCATGCGATCCGGCGAAGTGGTTTTGCGGGTTTTGGCTTGGGACGTGCGTTTTTTGTGTCCGAAAATAGCTTCTTCGCTCAGCAGAACCGTCTTGAGGCCGGGTAACAAGGTGCTTTCGGCTAAGTAGCCCTGCCAGAGCGAAATCCGCTTGAAGTCACTCTGCAGGAACGTGGGGAAGGCGGCCGATCCCTCATCCCGCGCTTCCAGACCGAAGTGGTACGGTTCGAAGAGCAACCCGAAACGCTCCGCGTGGGTGCGCGTGTGGAAAACAATGTGGATCCGGTACCCCTCATCGATCCATTCGCGAAACGCCTGCGCAAAACCATCGAGCGATCCCGCGGAAGATTTCAATGCCCGTTCGCGGGCTGCATCGAGGTTGACCGGAAAAGCCGGGAGTACCAGGGCTTCTTCCTGATTGCGGAAGGTATCGAAAAAGTACGATGCTTCACTTAGGGTCCCGGCCAACGCCGCCATCGAGAGAAAAAGATCATCAAAGGGAGCAATCGGAAGTGGCTGTTTTTCAAACAGCGCATGATTCGTGTGGAGGCGCGGGATTTCGCGTTGTTCGGCAACGTCCTTAAGCACTTCTTCACTGAGCGCGATGAGCCGGTACCCCTTCGGGAAATACGCCGTCAGCGGCTCCGATCCACCGGACAGAAGCGGAAAAAGGAACGAGGCATCCGAGGGTAGCGTGCCGCTTTGAATCTTCTCCAGCAACACGTCGCGATCCGCCTTAGCAATCCCTTGGGAGTCCAACCGGTTCTTCACCTTGTCGAATGCAGTTTCAATACTCGTTCCGTGTGGGATCAACGACTGCCCCACCGGCAAGACGGAAAGCCGCTCCACCTTCTCCAAAGAGCGCTGTGACTCGGCTTCGAAAAAACGGATCTCCTCAATGAAATCGCCGAAAAACTCCAAACGGGCGGGATTGGAATAGAGTGGGCAGAAAATATCAATCACTCCGCCCCGCACGGCGAACACCCCAGGATCCGTAGCGGTCGGCTGCCGCTGGTAACCGGCTTCAATGAGCCCGTGAATCAAAGCATCGCGATCGATTTCCTCCTCCGGAACTAAGGTACGGGTGGCGCGCAAAAACTCCGCGGCCGGAAACACCTTCTGGAGAAGCGCATTGACCGTCGTGACGAACACCCGGCCCAGCGGATCGTTGATGGCGTGAAAGAGAGACACATTGCGCTCACAGAGCGTCGACGGATTGGGCAAAACGGATCGATAGAAATCAAAATCCAATGAGGGGAGTAGGTGGATCCTTCCTTCCTTTTGCATCCCCGCGAAAAAGCGAAAGGAATCGACGAAAGCATGGGCGGAAGCGCTCGATGGCATCACGATGAGCAGCGGCTGCTCGCTTTCCGCCGCCAAGGCACACGTCACCATCGCTTTGAGTGTGTCGTTCAGTCCGGAAAAATGGGCGCCGGTCGGCGGTGGCTCTGCTTGCCGAAAGAGCCAGGCTTCCAACTGCCCGCGCGTGTATTCCACCCTATTCGTTCTCTTCCCTCAGATCGCGGCCCATGAGCGAAGCAATGGCACTCTGCAGCGATTTCCCATCGTAGAGGATCGCGTGGATTTCGCGCAGAATCGGCATGTCAATGGAAAGCTGTACCGCCAGCTCGTGCGCCGACTGCGCGGTGTAAACCCCTTCCGCGACACCGCCCAACGTCTTCACGATCTCGTCCAGCGGTTTTCCCTCGCCAATGAGCATTCCCGCCCGCAGATTGCGACTCAACGGGCCGGTGCAGGTTAAAACGAGATCGCCCATTCCCGCCAACCCCAGGAAGGTGGCCGGATCGGCCCCCAGTTTGCGGCCCATGCGAACGATCTCCGCCATGCCACGATTGATCACGGCCGCCTGGGCGTTGTAACCCAGGCGCGTGCCCCGCACGATGCCGGTCGCTAGGGCGATGACATTTTTTAGCGCCCCCGCGAGTTCCACGCCAATGACATCGGTGGTGGTATAGGCGCGGAAATAGGGAGTGGCGACCAAGTTTTGGACTTGCGCACCCAAGGCTTTGTCGGTCGTGGCGATCGTGACCGCGGTGGGCTGCTGCTCCACAACCTCTTGGGCAAAACTCGGCCCCGACAAGACGACGTACCGGGTGCTGGGACAAATTGAATGAAAGATCTCACATACCCGCATACCGGTTCCGATCTCCAGTCCCTTGGAGGTGTTCACAATAATTTTTCCCTCCAGCTTTTCGGCGAGCGGGGCAAAGACCGGCCGAATTTTCTGCGTCGGAATGGAACAGACGATGACTTCGGCGGAATCGAGCGCCGGAGCCAGATCGGTCGTCGCCAATAGGCGTGGTGAAAGCGAAAAACCCTTTAGGTATTTTGGATTTTCATGCTGCCCATTGATTGCCGCGGCGACTCGGGCATCGCGGCCCCATAAGGTGACGTCGTTCCCCGCGTCGGCAAAGACATTGGCCAAAGCCGTTCCCCAACTTCCCGCCCCCACGGTGGTCACTTTCAGCGCCATGGCTCACTCCTCAAGTTAACGCGTTTTACATTGGAATCTGGTACTTTACCAGGATACCGTCCCTGCGGAGGGGGACTGCGTCATGAAGCTGTATTATGCGCCGCGAACCCGATCCATTCGCCCTCGCTGGCTTCTCGAGGAACTCGGGGTTCCCTTCAAACTCGTTCGCCTTGACCTCGCATCCGGCGCCCAAAAAAATCCTGACTTTTTGCGTATCAACCCGATGGGCAAGGTTCCGGCTCTCGAGGACGGTGACTTTCACCTTTTCGAATCCGGTGGAATCTGCCTCTACCTGGCCGACCGTTTCGCCGAGAAAGGGTTGGCGCCGAAACCCGGAACCCCGGAACGCGGACAGTACTATCAGTGGGCCTTCTTCGCGCTGACCAGTTTGGAACCGCCCGTCTTTGAGGCCTTAGACGAAAAACAAGGGCGCCGACCCGCCGGTTCGGCCCGCGAACGCGCGACCCGGGCTTTGCGGGTATTGGAATCCGCGATTAGTGGCCGGTCGTTTCTCGTAGGCGATCATTTCAGCGCAGCGGATATTTTGGTCGGAACGGTAGTAAGCGTGGCGCGGGTTTGCGGTTTGACGACGGAGTTTCCGGGCATTCAAACCTACGGTGAGCGCTTAAGCAGTCGCCCGGCCTACAAACGTGCCCGCGTGGAGCCGAGCTGAAACCGTGACGCCCTCTTTTCGACGCACGCTGGTCTCCGTTTTCAACCAGTGGATGGTTTTTCTCGTCTTGGCCTGGGCACCGACGTACCGCGTGCATTCTTCCGTCGCTTGGCACTGGACGGCGTTGCTCGCGCTGAGTTTTGCGATTTTCTTTTCCGTACAAATGCGCCTGCGCGCTCCCGATTCGGAGGCGACGTGGAAGTAGTGCCGGTTTTTCTCGCCCGCCTTTTCGCTTGCCTGAGCGTTCTGACCTTGGCGCATTTAATTGGTCGTCGCTGGGAGCCGGCTGGCTCCGAGGAAATCGTCGGTCCCGATCTCCGCGGTTTTCTACCGGTAGTGGTTTTGTTTTTTGCGCTAGCGTGGCTTCCCGTCTTTGACCTCGGGTTTGTCCGCCACGCGGCCGACGCCGTCGGTTCCTTGATCGGAGTTTGGGTATTGCTGCAAATCGTTCGCGTTTTCCCGGGGGCGTCCGAAGGAGCCGGTGCGCAGGAGTGGCTCACCACGTGGGGTTTCACGCTGGCCGCGCCCATCAGCGTCTTCGCGCAATGGAGCCCCTCCGGCATGGCGGCCGCGCAAAATGCATTGCTGGCGGAACTGGTCCCCGCTTGGGGAGCCCTCCTTCAGCCCCTGGCGTTTTCGTTGGCGCTGTATGCCATTGCGCGTTGGGCCGGCGCGGTTCCAGCTCCCAGTCTGTCCTTCCGTCGGAAAAACGGGGCCGCCCTTGGCGTCGTATTGATCACGACCGTTATTGTTTTTCTCGGCGCGTGGCACGTGCCTTGGGTCGGCGACGATGCCTTCTTCGCCTTTTTCGGTGGACGCCGAATCCTCATAGCGGTGTTTCAATTGCTTTTCTTCACACTGAAACTGAGCTTGCTTTGGCTAGCGGTCCTCGGTTTGACGAGGCATCTAAAACGGCGAGAGCAATTGCCGTCGTCAATCCTTTGCTCGGTTTTAGCGGCGGCCAATCTCGTTTTAACCTGGGCTTTGCTGGCCGGGGTGCGATCATGATGAGCGAGATCGCCGCCATGGCCCTCTGTCTCGCCGCACTGAGCTTGGGCGTCGGGGTGTTTGTGCTTCCCGACGATAAGCGTTCGGTGCAATGTTTTTTGGGTCTTTCCGCCGCCCTGGCTCTTTTTCTGGTGATCGCCGAATCAAGTCCGGTCGCCTGGGCACTTCTCCTCTGCGGGGCCTCGCTAGCGGTGACCTCGACCGCCGCCCAGGGGGAAAACCGTCGGGAAGGTGGCTGGCAAAACTGGTTTGTTATCATCGTGACCGCCAGCACGCTTTGGCTTTTGTCGCTGTTCCTGCTCTGGACTCTCGAAGAGGCGTTGGTTCTGCCGATCGATACCGAAGGCCTGCCACCGTCGGTCTCCGAGGTCCTGACCGTTTGCTTCGATCACTTTCTCTGGCCAATCGGACTGGTCGCGCTGATGGCCGCCGCGATCGCGGTAACTGCCGATGCCCCGGAAGAGGAGACGCGCGCATGAATTCGTTGCTCGTCGAATTTTTGCTTCCGTCGGTAATCGTCACTCTCTTCTCGATTGCAATCCTCACCGCCGTCTTGCGAAGTGGCCCGTTTCACTCCTTACTGGGAATTGCCGCCATGGGATGGGCGGTGATCCTATTGCTCGCCGAAATCAGTGCCCGCTCGGGTAGTGCGGACGGAATCGCGCTCGCGCTGGTTTTAGCCTTCTTGGTTTCGCTGCAGGCCATCGCCGGCGTGCTACTCTTGAGGCGACGCCCGCGATGAAGCGCCCGGTTATCAATGGCCCGTGTATCGTAGTGACACTGCTTTTGCTCATCGTGTTAGGGTGCGCTTTCTACGCGAACCCCCACAATGTCCTGGAACTCGGTCGTTGGTCGGCTTCCGCCCAATGGAATCCCTCCCTCCACCTTCGCTGGGACGGATTGGCGGCGGCCTTTCTCACGCTCGCCCTGATCGCACTGCTCGCCGTCTCGTTTTTTTTCGCTCTGGCGTGGGGAGCCTTCGGACTCGCCTTCGCTTTCGGATTCACCGCCTTGGCGGGAAGCACGGAGCTATTCCTGTTCGGCTGGACCCTCCTGACCGGGCCGCTGCTAGCTCGCCCGCGTTCCGGAATCTGGATCGCGACCTCCCTCACCACACTTTTTTTGGCGGTATTGAGTCTGCACGGCGTTTTCGGAACTTCCGATTTGCGAGAGTGCCTGCGTTTGAGCATGGAGCCGTATGATTTCCCCACGCTCGTCGCCGAGCGCGCCACTTGGCTGATCGCGGCTTGCGTTGCGTCTTTAGCCACCGCCCTCTTTTTTTTGCGCACCGAGTCCGCCGAGGCCACACTGCGCTTTCGGGTGTTGGGTGTCTTGGCGTGCGGTCTTGTCTCCGCGCGAACGGCTTTTTTATCGACGGTATCCGGTCACTTTTTTCCTTTTAACACCCGCCTCGCATTGCCGATCGCGGCATTGGTCGCCGGGTTGGTTTTTGCGTTCGCCCGATCGGCCCCGGCGGCGGCTAAAGGTCCCTCGAAGCAATTGCGCCGATGGCACTCCGCCGTGGAAAGCATGGTACGGTGGCTGGAAGAAAGGTTTTGGCCGGGACTTTGGCGTATTCCCGTGCAAACCGGGCGCACCTTCGGACTCTTTTTCGACTACTGGCAGGGTGGGACGCCCCAATACAGCTTGCTCGTTCTGCTCCTGGGAACCTTGGTTCTGTTTTGGGCGGCACTGAAAACGCAGGTGATCTGGTGACGGCGCGGACTTGGTTCCTCATTCTGATTTTCTCACCTCTAGTGGGTGCCTGCGCTTGCGTTGCCCTATCTCCGTTCCTCGGCCAACGCGTCGCCCGAATCGTTTCATTGATTCCGGTACTCGCGCTGGTGGCGGTCGCGGCCCAGCTCAATCCAAGCGTTCTGCCGCCGGACCTGCTCGTGGACTGGATATGGCTTCCCGGTATTCCGGTGACCTTCGCCTTGGGGCTTTCTTCGCTCACCGTGCCGTTTCTTTTTTTGGGTTTGCTGAGTGCGCACCTGGCAATTTGGCAGGATAAGACCAAAGGCCTCTGGCTGACGTCCCCGTGCTTGCTCGGGTTGCAAAGTGTTTTGGCGGTGCTCTTTACCGCTCAGGATCTCATTGTCTTTAGCGCGGCCGTAGAGACATTTTTTTTGGGGCTCTTTTTTCTCGCCCGCTGCGAATCGGTAAGCCGAAGCCAGAGTCGTAATGCCGTGGGATTCTCACTGGTCGCGGGCGCGCTTTTGCTCGGGGCCGCGATCACTTTGGGTGCGCTTCACCAAGCTCAGTTTCTCACCTTCTCCGTACGTTGGACGGCGCTGCGCGAACTGAGCTTTCCGAATGTCGAGTTTCTCGGCGATCTCTCCCCCGGCCGGGTGATTTTCTGGCTCCTAGCGATTTCGACTTTCCTGCGCGCTCCGTTGCCGCCAGCCCACGGTTGGTTCCGACAATTAATGGAAAACGGCTCAGGTCCGGTGCGCGTGATGGGCGTGGGCTGCATCACCACGATTGCGGTCTTCACCTGGGTCCATTGGATTATTCCGATCTTGCCGGAGGCGTACTCCTACGACAGCCGCTCCTTAATGTTCCTGGTGGCTCTCGCCTTGCTATACATTGCCGCGCTGACGGCTCTAACCACCCGATTGGATCGCTGGGTCGCGAATTGGGTCTGTGCTCAAAATTGTTTGGCGTTGCTCGCCCTCTTTGCGCTTTCCGCCGAAGCGACTGGGGCGGCGGTGCTACTGGCGATCCTCGGGCCGCTCGCGCTATTGGGAATGACGAGTTGCCTGCAGCGCTTCGACCGCCTGCTGGCTACCACTGATGTTCACGATATCGGTGCCCTCGGGCCCGTGGTCCCCCGTACGGCTTGGGTCGTCGCTGGATTCCTGGCCGCGATGATCGCGCTGCCCGGCTCGGGCGGGTTCACGGCGTTGCTTACACTGTTTGCCGCGTTGGGGCCCCACCCGTCGGCCTACTTCACCGCCGGAGTGGCGTGGTTATTCCTGATGATTTCGGCCGCGCGTATTGCGCAACCCCTCTTCTCCGGTGCATCTCCGCATACCGGGACACGCGCGTTTCCCGATCTTCCGCTTTGGAAATGCGTCACTGCATTGGTTTTACTCGGCGCGATTGTGGCGACCGGCATTCGACCTGATTGGTTGCGCGCCCAGACGGAACCGATTTTGGAGCTGAACTGGAAAGCCCGCCTCAAGGCTGACATCGGTTTCGGAGAAGGGGGTCGCTCGTGAACGCCGTCGTGTCTCCCCTCGGTGCCTTGCTCTCCCTATTGATCACGGCCGGGGGGTTGGCCGGATTGCCTTTACTCAAATCACGCCGAGGCCCTACCTTAGCCATGCCCCTCGCGATTGCCGGCCTGCTAGCCGCTTTGGCGTTTTCGTGCCATTGGCTCTATGTGGGCGTTCCCACCGACTACGCCGACAGCGGGCGGTTCGCGGATCTCATCCGTTGGTCGCCCTACACCCCTTGGTGGTTTTGCGCGTTAGCGCTTCTATTGTTCGCCGGGTTCGCATTGACGGGGTTCGATACCGAGCCGGGACCCTTGCGTACCCAACGCCTTTTTCTGATTACGATTGCGGGCGTCGGGGGTTTTTCCCTCGCCGGAGCTTCCCATCTACTCGTCGCTCTGGCGGCGTGGGAACTAACGTCCCTGCCACTCACCCTTGCAGCATCGACCCGCCGCCCCGCTGGCGCGGGGTTGCTCTCGGCCTACTTTGCCGACTTTTTTTCATTCGTGCTTATGGCCCTGGGCGTGACTTTGGTCTTCGCGCAGTTCCACACCCTGGCGCTAGATGCTTTGTTCGAAGCCATTCAGGGCGAGGCCCAAACTTCCGACATCTTGCTCTACACCGGTACCGCGCTCTGGCTGGTGGGAATGCTGACTCGCCTGGGCGTCGTTCCCTTTCACTTTGCTGGTGGCGACCGACTCCTCGGCGGGCCGCTTTCCATTTCCGCTTTTGCCGCGATTTTCCTACCGATATCGGCGACGGCATTCGGGTGGAACTTTGTGGGCGACGTTCTGCGCCCCACTCTTCCCCAGTGGCAGGACTTCCTTTCCGTCCTGGCAATCGTCACGATTTGTGCGGGCGCCCTGGGAATGCTGACGCAACCCGCTTGGCGGAGATTTGCCGCTTACGCACTGATGATGCAAGGAGGTTGGATCCTTTTAGCGATGGCTTCGCCGGGACCGGCGCTGGAGCCCGAGTGTTTCATCCTCATTCTCGGCAATGGGTTGGCGCTAGCCACCATCGCGTTTGGCGCTCTCTTTCTCGAGAGCAACGGCGGGACAAAAGCCGCGGAATTGGCCCAGGGACTGCTTCGCCAGCGGCCAGCGCTGGGGTTTGCGGTACTCACCGGGTATCTGACTTTGGCCGGACTTCCCCCGACGGGAGGGTTCGTTGCCAAGACGCTGCTATTGGGGCGCATCGCCGGGTACGGAATGTTGGGTCTAGCGCTGGTGGCCACGCTGGCCACCGCCGCGGCCGGATATGCCTGTTTGCGACGGGTGGCGCCGCTCGTCGAGCCGCCCACTCGGTCGCGGGAATGGGTCCAGGAGGGGCGTTCGGAAACGATCTTTTTTGGGGCTTTGGCGGCTCTGCTTTGGGCCTTAGGGATTGTCCCCGTTATCGCGTGGCCCGGTTAATTTTTTCTTCCAAGCTCAGTCGATAGAAATCGCGGGCGACCTTCAGAAACTTTTCCCGGCCCCCCACTCGACAGAGTAAGTCAGAATGGCGCACTAAGAAGGCTCGAGCGAGACGATTGGCCTCCTCGTATCGGGCTTTTTCGTCGGTGGTGAGCTTTTCAAACCAAGTGAAACCTTCGAAAAATTTTTCCATCAACGCTTCGAAGGCGATCGCATCGTCACCGTCCGCCGGAATGCGCGCGAAGAAGGTGAGAAGAAACTTGTCGATCTCGCCCTGGAATTCGAGCTCGAGCTGACTCACTCCGCGCCCTTTAGGGGCAAAGTGGGCGACGTAATGAAAGTGGCTGACTTCCTCGACGGCTACGCCAAACGCCGCGAGTTGTTGGCCATTCCAATGCGAAGATTCAGGGAGCGCATCGAGCGTTCGACCGATCTCGGGTCGGAAATAGATCCCTAAACCGAGCGATTCGTCTCTTTCCGTCGGCGGTTCGATAAAGAGCATTCCGGGCGGCAGGTTCACATTCGCCGGCGCCGGTGATCGCGCGAGCAGAAAATCCTGGGCGCTCAAAGGGGAGTCGAGATTGTAGAGAGATTTCAGGGCGAGATCGATCTGGGAGATCATGCGTTTCACGGCCGAGCCCCTTTTAGTGACGGACTTTGGTTTCCACGCGCAAGGGGATGGGGATGCCCTTTTCCGCAAGCACGCCCCGCAGCCGATCGCTTCCGGAGTAAATCCAACGTTCGTAGATCCGCAGTAAATCTTGGTTGCTCTGCAGACCACTGCGCTCGCTCATTTCGCCGAGAACATCGGAGAAGAGTCGAAACTTCACCGAAAGTTCGTGAAAGGGGTCGGCCACTTTGTGGCCGTGCGCCAAAGTCGAATAGGCGGCACCGCCCATTCCGGTGTAGTAGTCGACATCCACAATCTTACGATTCAAGCTATCGGGAAAAAATCCCGTCACCATCAGGCAGATGTCGCCGAGACGGCGCAAGGTGCGTTTCTGCATTTCGGGCGTGCCTTGAACGTATTCGGCGTAAAGGCCGGCTAAAAAAGGATCGGCGGGTTTGCCTTCCGCGTTTTTGGCGAAGAGGGATTCCGACTCGATGAAACGCAAAAGAAGCTCGACGAGATAGTCGAACGAATCTGGCTTGGCCTCGATCCGGCGTTTTTCCATGACGCTCCGAAGTTCCGAAGCAAAAAAATCGCGCGGGCTCGCTAATTGAACCGACGGCTTCTTCTTTTTAGAAGACGGCTTTTTCATAAGTTCAAACTTTTTCGAATGGGAGCGAGAGCTGGGGGCAGGAGCAACTACCCCTATTTTATCAGTTTTCGATTTCCCTTTCATCTTATCGGCTTTTTGACGCTTCGCCCTAAGCCGCGATGCGCGGTAGGGGTTTAAGCACTGGATTTGACGGCAGAAAGCGATTCCAGGCAGGATGGGCCCCCATGCGCATGCTCATGTCTTGCCTCCTGCTATGCTCCCCCGCCCTAGCGGCCCGCTATGTCGCCACCAGTCCCCAAACGGTCGAATTGCTCTTTCAACTCGGATTGGGATCCCAGGTCGTTGGGGTATCCGCCGGCAGTGTTTACCCGGTGGAAGCGTCGAAACTTCCCTCCGTCGGTCAGCTGTTCGCGCCGAGCCTCGAAAAAACCCTCGCCCTCAATCCGACCCGCGTGATTTTGGATGCTCACAATCTCAATGCCGCCTTCGCCACCGCGCTAAAGTCTTTCGGCATCCCGGTGTTTGTTTGGGATACGCTTTCGCCCGAAGCGCTGCTGCGGGACGCGGAACGTTTCGGGATCGAAGAAGGTCAGACGGCTGTTCCGGCGCGCATTCGGAAGTGGAAAACTTGCTTGGCTGCACTACCGGTGCAAAAAAATAGCGAACGCTTTCTCGGTTTTGTTTGGCTGGATCCGCCCATCGTCCTAGGCCCCTCCGCGTTTCTCTCTCGGCTGCTCGAAAGCGCGGGGCACCGAAACGCTTTTGATCGTCACTTTCACACTCCGTACATTCCCGTCACGGAGGAGTGGCTTGTGGCCCATCCGGTGGATCGGATTTTTTACCTGGCCATGCCCGGCGAACCCTTCGATGCTCCCGCGGCGCGGTTTGGCCGTTGGTGGCCGACGAAGCCACCCCCCGTGATGCACTTGGAAGCCGATCTTTTTGCGCGCGCTTCACTCACTCCTCTGTTGAATTTGGGAAAGCTGATTCCCAACCCACCGAAGGAATGTCATGCGACCCGCTAGTGCCGCGATCTCCATCGGTGGCATTCTCTTGCTTTCGATCCTGGCCGCTTTGGCGGCGGGCGTGGCCGTGGATTGGCGCACGATCTTCGACGGCGATTCGCAGGCCTACCGAATCCTCTGGGAGTTGCGCGTCCCACGGGCGGCTTTCGTCTTTTTTGCTGGGGCGTCGTTGGCCGCCGTCGGTGCGGTCTACCAGATCTTGTTTCACAATCCGCTCGCCGAACCGTTCTTGCTTGGAATATCGACGGCCGCGGTGCTCGGTATCGCGACCGCGGAAACATTCTTTGGCCTAGTTTCGCCGTCGCCCGCGTCGCAGCTCATCGGCCTGGTGGGCGCGGGAGTCGTTACTGGCTCGCTCCTAATACTCTCGTACTCCAATGCCGGAACCCAGACGGAACGGATTGCTCTTTTTGGGGTGGGCGTCAACTTCGTGCTCTCTTCAATTCTGTTCTTACTGCTCTCGTACCAAACCCAACACGTCGGCGGCGGGTCGCTGCGCTGGCTCTTTGGGCAAGTGCCTTGGGTCGGCGCGAAAGATGCGTTGCGCTTCAGCCTCGGAGCCGGACTGGTACTGGCCGGGTTGATCTTCGCCGCGCGCTCATTGGACGCCCTAGCATTTGGCGATGGCGTCGCGCGATCCTTGGGCTTTTCTCCCCGGCGAGGGCGTTTGGTCTTCCTTAGTTTGACGTCGGTTCTCGTGGCGTGGCTGGCTTCATTCACCGGTTCAATCGGCTTCGTCGGCCTCGTCATTCCCCACATCGTGCGTTTGGTGTACCGCCCGAGCACGGCGCGCGTTCTGCTCCTGCTGGCGATTCCCCTGGGTGGCGCTTTTCTACTGCTTTCCGACGCCGCGTCTCGCGTCCTATTGCCGCCGATGGAGTTTCCGATCGGCATTGTGACCACCATCATCGGCGGTCCGCTCTTTTTGGTGCTGCTGTGGAAGCGTTGACCCCCTGGCTGGAATCGCGGTCGCTCGTTCTCGGGCACGGCCGCGTGCCATTGCACGCCCCCCTCGATTTGCGGTTCACTCGCTCCGGCGTGACTACCCTCATCGGCAAGAACGGCACCGGGAAGTCCACCTTCCTCAAAGCCTTACTCGGCGAATCGGTTATTCTCTCCGGCCATTTGCGACTCTTCAACCGGCCCGCGCACGCGGCGGATCAAATCGCGTACGTGGCGCAAGAGCCCGAGTATCCGGGTCAGCTCCTTCTGCAAGATGCTCTGCACCTCGCCTTTCTCAAGGACTGGGGTTGGCTCGGCAAACTCCAACCGGAACAGCGTCAGGAAGCCGAAGAAATGGCGGTGATGTTTGCTCTGCAACCCTTGTTGCAGCGGCCCTTAACCCGCCTGAGCCCTGGTGAACGGCAGCGGGCGTTTCTCGCCCGAGCCCTCCTACAAAAACCGCGACTGCTTTTGCTCGACGAACCCACCAACCATCTCGATCCGGAAGCCCGGTATTTTTTTTGGTCGGCGTTGGAAGGCGTGCTGGCCCAACGCCCCTGCGAGGTCTTGGTCAGCACGCACGATCTGGATTTCGCCCAGAAGCGGGCGAATGCCGTCGTGACATTTCGAAAAGAGGGCGTCGACTATTTCGCCAAACCTCTCGAGTTCTGGAATTTAGAGAATATCGCCCGCGTTTTCGGCGAAGGGCCCGCCCGCGCTTGGCGCTAGCTGTCGCGTCTTCTAGGCGCCAAGATTCCTAAGTCCTAACGACGGGTGATAGATAGCTGCGTGGCGTTGTCTTCGAGCTTGGTTTCGGGTTTGCCACTCATGACGCCCGACTTCTTGAACGAAGTGGTCGCGAGTTCGTTGCGCATTTCTGGCGTGAGGCTGTTCAAGCGGACCGCATTGTATTGACCATTCTTGATCTTAAACTTCTTAATGTGTTGGCTATTGTCGACGATATTCGGTGAGCGCATCGCCACTTCCTGCATACCGACCGCGGCGAGTTCCAGTTGATTGTTGTAAGACTGCAGCTGTTGCGCATTGCTCATTCGGCGGCGACGCACAATCTTTTGGCCGCCTTCCGACCACTCCGCCATTTCGGAAGTGACATCTTCACGGGTAAGCTTGGCGTTCGACGGCTTAGGCAGGGAGTTCACATCCACGCCAACATTGTCGATCGCCGCGATATTCAAACGGGTCCGCCATTTATCGATACGTTCGCTATCGGCATCGCCCTCGGTCGCTTTATCGCCGCTCGCCTGCGCATTCACCATGTTGACCGAAGCCGCGCGCAGCGCCACGCATTGTTTGTAACGTTGCTCGAGATCCAGCACCCGGGTTTCCATATCGAGACGGGCTTGTTTTTGTAGGCGCTCTTCGACCTTCGTTTCTTCCTGTTCGGTCTTCATCGCCTGTACGTAGGCTTCGCAATCGGCTTTTTCTTCATTCAAAAGAAATTCGGTCGGCTTATCACCGACCCGCATCTCGGCCAGGTTGCTCACCATGCGGTTGCGAAACATTTTCGTCCAGCGGCTCGCCATCATGCGCAGCGATTCCATATTCGGCATCACATTGCCGTTCTTGGGCGCATTGTCGTCGTAGGTAAGCGAAATCTGGCGGACGGCGGTTTGTTCCCCGACGTTTTCAATCTTCTTGCGCACTTCGGGAAGCAGGCGCCAATCCGTGATCCCGCTGCGATCAAACTTTCCATCGGCGTCGGTATTGGGTCCGCCGCCTTCGCGATCCACCTTCCAGATCTTGTATTGGCCATTGCCGTCGTTGCCCTGGCGCGCTTTCCACTCTTGCGCGACGGTGCCTTCCAACGGCGAAAAGTCCCCGCCAAAACCGTGCTCCGAGATAAAGGGGTCCAACCACTGGTTGCAAAACTGTCCACCCACCCACTCGCGACAGGTGCTTTCCACGAAATAGTGGATGGTGGTGTTAGATAGGAAAGAGTTACCGGTATTGGCGTCGACGCTCTTACCGCCCGCGTCGCTCTCTTCGTACTTGGATTCCTTCATATCGAGTGACTGGCTGAGTTTCATCAGCTTCTTGCCGAGGTCTTCGCGGGCCTTTTTCTCGAGGGAAGCCGGATCCGGGCCGCCAAACGCAAGGGCGCCCACGGTTGTGAGCCCAAGCAGAAATAGCGATCGAACCCCCGACATGGCATTCCCCCACTCCGGATCAAAGCAAAGGCGATACCAGCCTAACCCCTTGAAAGGATTAGAGGGCCCGCGGGGCCGTTCGCCCGGGGGAGGGGCGTATTCCGCACGATTCGGAGATACGTTATTTATTTCAGATAGTTATACTGTACACCGACTGGTCGGCGTGGGGACTCAGTGTTCACGCCCTGGGCGGCGATTCGACCCTTACCAAGGGACCGATGGTTTTGGGTGAAGGGCGGCGTTGCACCAAAGCAATGCCGCCCAAAATCAAAAGCCCGCCAACCACGAGGCGAATCTGGAATGCTTCACCGAGAAACAAGATTCCCAACAGCAAGCCGAGCATCGGATACGCGAAATTGATTAGCGTCACCTGCATCGCCCCTTTTTGGTGCAGGACGTACATCGCCAAGGTGTAGGCGGCAAAGCTACCCAAAGCGCCGAGCCAAACCACGGCGATCCAATTGATGGCGAGAGGCGGTGCGTGAAACTCGCCAAAGGTGAGCGCCTGAATCCAGACGAAACAACAAGCCATTCCATTTAAGAGCGCGGCTTGCGCCAGGGGGGACATCTTCGGTCCGAGCCGTCGCAGCAAAATCGTTGCCCCGCCGTAGAACGCGGCCGCGAGTAGGACCGCCAGCTCACCTATCAACGCGGAGTTACCCGCGTTCGCATTTCCCGCTTGGCCGCTGAATAAAACCAGCACCCCAATGAATCCCACGCAGGTGCCTAAGAAGACTTTCCAAGTGGGTTTTTCCTCGGGCAGGAAGAACGGCGCCAAAACCAAAGTGAAAAGGGGTACCGTCGCGTTCAAAATCGACGCCACGCCGCTATCGATCCGAACTTCGGCCCAGGAGATCAAAAGAAAGGGAAGGTAGGGATTGAAAAGCGCGACGACCGGCAAAACCCACCACTTCTCCCGTGGAATGCGGATCTTGGTTTTCGTGATCGCCAGCGCCGCGATGAAAAGCAAACTGGCGAAGAGGAGGCGAAAGGCGACCAGCGAAACGGGATCCCACTGTTCCAAGCCGAGCTTGATCCACAAGAAGGACGTTCCCCAAAAAAGGGCGGCGAGCCAAAAAGCGACCCAAACTTTCCACGGTGATTCAACGACGGTTTCTGACACACCCGCAACCTACCACAAAAAGGTACCCACTAAGGAAGTGGGTACCTTTTCTTGTCACCCTCCGGTCGGTTTGGTAGTTCTGCCCTTTCATGGGGACGCCGACCAATCTCACACCCATGCTGGTGCAATACCTGGAAATGAAGCGCCAGCATCCGGATTCCATTCTTTTTTACCGGATGGGTGACTTCTACGAGATGTTCTTTGAAGACGCGCTCAAAGCGGCGCCGATTCTGGAAGTCCAGCTCACCGCCCGCGACAAAAATGCGGTGGAACCCATTCCGATGTGTGGCGTGCCCCACCATTCCGCGATTTCGTATATCCAGAAACTGCTGCAAAGTGGGCACAAGGTCGCGCTTTGCGAACAGCTCGAGGATCCGGCGACGACCAAGGGACTCGTCAAACGCGATGTGGTTCGCGTGCTGACACCGGCGTTGATCGGCGACCCCGATCTCGTATCCGAAGACCAGAACTACTATTTGCTCGCGCTGGTGCAGACGGCCCAAGGCATCGGTTTAGGAATCTTGGATCTTTTGGACTGCCAGCTTCGGCTCGGCCGCTGCGCGGATGTGGCGGGCGTTGAGGAGGTGCTATCCGAATACCGACCCCGGGAGATTTTGACCAACGATGCCACCGCCGATTCGGCGTGGTTTGAGACGCTGCGGTCCCGAGCCTTCTCCGGGCTAGTGACGCGCCGAAGCGGTTTTTTCGGCGAGGACGAAGATCTCCCCAGGGTCGCGCACCGCGCGTTGGTGCGTTATCTCGAAGAAACTCAGAAAACCCAGAAGCTGCCTTCCCTCGGGGAAGCCCGTCCCCTTTTCAGCAATAGCAAACTTCAGTTGGACAGCGTTACCTTGGCTTCCTTGGAAGTCGTGCGACCGGCCGTGGAAGGGGGCAAGTCGTTGGCCGAAACGGTAGACGAAACCTCCACGCCGATGGGGCGCCGGCTCTTGCGGGATTGGTTACGGCAACCAAGCTGCGACGCGCGCGAGATCGAAGGCCGTTGGGACGCCGTCGAAACGCTCGTCGGCGATCGCGGTTTGGCGGAAGCCTTGCGCGCGATCTTCTCCCCGATGCGCGATCTCGAACGCCTCAGCATGAAGACCGCGTTAGGACTCGCCATGCCCCGCGATCTGATCGCGATCCGCGAAGCGCTCAAACGCATTCCCGAATTGGTTTCCATTCTGCAGGCGAATGAATGCCCCCCGCTCACCTCCCGTGCCGCGGAGTTGGATCCTCTGGCCAGTTTAACGGCCTATTTAGAAGCGGCCCTTGAAGATCCCGCGCCCGCGACCTTTCGCGAGGGGGGCATTTTCCGGTCCACGTTTTCGCCGGAGATTGCCGAGTACCGCTCGCTCTCCCACGACGCCAAAACCACGATCGTAGCGATGGAGGAACGCGAACGGGAACGCACCGGGATCGCGTCACTTAAGATCAAGTTCAATCGCGTCTTCGGTTACACGATCGAAATCACGAACTCCTACTTGGCGCGCGTGCCTTCCGATTACACCCGCAAACAGACGATATCGACGGGCGAGCGCTTCATTACGGAAGAGTTAAAGTCCTTCGAGGAAAAAGTCGTCTCGGCGGAACATAAGCTCAAAGCGCTTGAGGAAAGTCTTTTTCTCGAAGCCCGAGCGAGTGTGGCCGCGGCGGCTCCCAGTTTGACTCGCAATGCCCGGCTCATCGCCGAGCTCGACGTACTGCTCGGCTTCGCCCGTTGCGCGCGCCACCGTGGATACCATCGACCCCGTCTTAACTCCGCCGGGAAACTCTTCGTCGAGGAAGGGCGCCACCCCGTTGTCGAAACCCTGCTACCCGCCGGAACCTACGTTCCCAACACCGTTTTGCTTTGCCCGGAAACCGCGCGCACATTGATCATCACCGGACCGAATATGGGCGGTAAATCGACGATCATGCGGCAGGTCGCTTTGACCAGCATCTTGGCGCAAGCCGGTAGTTTTGTTCCGGCCAAATCGGCCGACCTACCGATTCTGGATGCCGTCTTCACCCGCATCGGCAGCTCCGACGATCTCGCCAAAGGCCGCTCCACCTTCATGGTCGAGATGACCGAGGTCGCCCGCATCCTCAAGACCGCGACCTCCCAGAGCCTGATCTTGATTGATGAGATTGGCCGCGGGACTAGCACCTACGACGGACTTTCCCTGGCGTGGTCGCTACTTGAGTTCTTGCACACCCAAGTGCGCGCCAAAACGCTCTTTGCCACTCACTTTCACGAAATCACCGCGCTCGAAACCGCACTTCCGGCCCTGCGCAATGCCAACGTTCTCGTGGAAAAATGGAAAGACGAAGTGGTCTTTTTGTACAAGCTGGCCCAAGGAGTCTGCAATCGAAGTTACGGAATTGAAGTCGCCAAATTGGCTGGGCTTCCCTCGGAAGTCTTGCTGCGGGCGCGAGACATCCAGGGCCTGCTGGAGAGTCATTCCCAGCGCGGCAATCGGGCGAGAAGCGCCGCGCTATCTCAGCACGCCAAACAACTGGGTCTTTTCGAGGGCGAAGATCCCTTGGAAACGCCCGTCCCGCTTGAAACTCATTTAAATCAAAAAAGACCGTTGACAGAAAAAACGCTCAAAAATTAAATGGTGCAAATTGTTGAGCTTTACGGCTTGTTTCTGCAACTAGGGTCATCGCAAAAGTTATCCACAGGCTGTGGATAACTCTCCCGGCTTCGCTGAAATACCGCCCGTAGTGTTTGTTCTCCCTTCCTAACGCACCCTGAATAAGGTATTAGATCCACTCTGTTTTCTGAGGTGTCCACAATCATGGCGGTCGCATTTTGGAAGTAAGCAACCCCTACAAAGTTTTCCACAGCACCTGTGAATTACTTCGCGAAAGGACCCACGTCGTCCTGGTGCGTCCCGAATACGGCGGCAACATCGGATCCGCGGCTCGCGCCATGGCCAATATGGGAATTCGGGGCAGCTTGCGCATCGTCGGCGAACGATCCGTCCTGGACGCCGCTGCTTGGCGGATGGCAAAACACGCCAAGAACCGACTCGAAAATGCCCTCTTCTTCCCCGATTTACGCGCTGCTCTGGACCTGGGGCCCAAGCCACTGAAACTGGCATCCACCGCCCGAATCGGCTCTCCCCACCGCCCCCACCCCGTCCGCGTGGGGACAGCGATCGAACGGGCCCTCGTGAAATGGCGACACGAAGAAGTTTCCGATTTGGTTTTGGTTTTCGGGCCCGAGGCCGACGGCCTTTCGAATGCCGACATCGACCTATGCGACGTGATCGTGACCATTCCCTCTTCTGACGAATATCGCTCCTTGAATTTGTCCCAGGCCGTTCTCATCTTTACCTATGAACTGAACCGCCGACTGGTCGAGGACTGGCCGGAGTTTCAATCCCAGGGGCCGTCCCAGCGGGATCGTTTGGTGAGTCATTTTATTCGGCTCGCCGAAGAGGTGGGTTTCATCCTGCCCGACGATCCGTATAAGATGCGTCCCCGGTTGGAGCAGATCCTTTCGCAGCTCCCGCACCACGTCGAAGACGTGAAGACGCTACACGGACTGCTGGATCAAGCCATCCGTAGCGCGCGCGCGGGGGAACCGGAGTACAAGGGTCGTTACCGAAGGAAAGTAGATGAGCGGCGAGAAGAAAGATAAGGAAGAGGCGATGGAAGAAAATCTTCAAAACCAAAACGAGGAATCGGCGCGTCCAGTCGAAGCGACCGTGAACGAAGCGCAGAAGCTACGCGAAGAAATGCTGTACCTGCGGGCGGAATTCGAAAACACCAAACGCCGTCTACTCCGCGAGCAAGAGACAGCCATTCGGTACGCGAACGAAAAGTTGGCCGGCGACCTCTCCGGCATTGTGGATCTCTTCGAGCGCGCGCTCGATTCGGGCAAGGCCTTGAAGGAAAACGCGGCGGATGACGTCAAAAACTTCGTCACCGGGATCGAAATGACCCACCGCGAGCTCGTTCATCTTTTGAATCGTTTCGGTGTAGAATTGGTCGGCACCGTGGGAGAAAAGTTTGACCCGAGCCGACACGAAGCGGTTTCCCAAAGCCCGACCGAACCGGAGAAGGTCGACACCGTGATCGCCGTGGTGCAAAAAGGCTCGCTCCTGCAGGGGCGACTTTTGAAGCCGGCTAAAGTCGTCGTCGGAGTCGCCAAAGAATAGTACCACCCGAAAATGTCAAAACGTGACTACTACGAAATCCTCAGCGTCCAACGTGAGGTTACCGACGATGAACTGAAGAAGAGCTACCGCAAGCTCGCAATTCAGTTTCATCCCGATCGGAATCCCGGAGATCCGCAGGCCGAAATCCGCTTCAAGGAAATCAATGAAGCGTACCAAGTGCTGAGCGACCCCAAAAAACGCGCCGCCTACAATCAGTTTGGCCACGCCGGAGTGGGCGGTGGCGGATTCGGTTTCGATCCTGGCTTTGGATCTTCCTTCTCCGATATTTTCGACAATATCTTTGGTGATATTTTCGGCGGCGGCGGGTCGCAGCCTTCGGCCGGCGTCGACTTGCGCTACAACATGGAAATCAGCTTCGAGGAAGCGGCGTTCGGCACGGAACGGACGATTACTTTCCAACGCGAAAGCACCTGCACCACCTGCAGCGGCAATGGCGCTAAGCCCGGAACAACGCCCAAGAAGTGCAAGACCTGCCGGGGCTCCGGCCAGATGCATTTCAACCAGGGCTTTTTCACCCTCTCTCGCACTTGTTCGTCTTGTTTAGGTCGGGGGGCCGTCGTGGAACATCGCTGCGATGATTGCGGCGGCCGCGGACGGACCAAGAGTGAAACCTCCGTGCAGGTGAAAATTCCGGCCGGCATTGATTCCGACCAGCGGCTGCGATTGCGCGGCGAAGGTGAAGTGGCGGAGCCGGGTGGACGGCCCGGCGATCTCTATGTCCACGTCCGAGTCAAAGAGCATGCGCTCTTTCGACGCGAGTCCGAGCACCTCATTTTAGATCTTCCGATTAGCTTTGTTCAGGCGGCAATGGGCGCTAAGATCGACATCCCGACGCTGGAAGGCCCGACGGAGTTGACCCTTCCGGCCGGGACCCAATCGGGGGAAATTCTCAAGCTGCGCGGCAAGGGGATAAAGCGGTTGAATGGCAATGGGAACGGGGACTTGGTAGTGCGCGTCATCGTCGAAATCCCGAGCAAACTCTCCGGTAAACAGAAGGAACTTTTGCGACAGTTTGCGGAAGAAGAAGCCAAGGGAACGCACCCGGGGATTGACCGTTTCATCCAAAAGTTTAAAGACATACTGAAGTGAATCGAAAAACCGCCATTCTGTCTGTTCTGCTCCTTTCCGCTTGGCTAGCGGGTTGCGCCAGCTCGGGCCCACCCCAGCCGGAATCCGTAAATTTGCAGGAAGATAGTGCGTTGAAGTCCGGCGAAGTGGAATCGCCGGCCCGTTCTTCTTTCTTCCAGGCCGAGCGCCTCTTCAAGGCCAAGAAGTACAAAAATGCGATCGACGGTTACCGCAGCATCAAGAAACGGTTTCCGGGCGGACGTGCCCACCAGATTTCGTCCTACCGTCTCGGCAGCATTTTTTACCTTTCGAATAAGTACCCGCAGGCGAGCCAGGAGTTCCAAAGTTTCCTGCAGACGTTTCCCAAATCCGAGCTGGCCTTTGACGTGACGTACAACCTGGCGGCTTCGGAATACCAGCAGGGCCACTACGACAAAGCCTTTGAAGCGTTGCGTCGATTGTCTGCCGATGAAGTCCGCGCCCAAGGCCCCCGGCGAGCGGAAGTGGTCTACCAATTAGGCGCGCAAACCGCGGCGGCGTTGGGCAATCACGCGGCGGCCATCACTTACTATGCGGCCTACCTGCAGGTTCCGATTGAAGACGGGAAGCGCCGCTCGATTGAGAACGGCATCGGCCAGCATTTAAATCAAATGAATTCGCCGGACGACTTGAATGCCCTGATGGCGCAGCTCAGTGAACCGGGCACGCGCGGCCGGATCGCCGAACGGCTCGCCGCCCTTTCGGGTGGCGCGGCGGCCACGACGACCGGGGCGCCAACGATGGAAGGGGTAGCCCCCCTCGGTTCCATGCCCGGTACTTCGACGGCCGGTGCCGGCCTAGCTTCTCCGACCAGTGGCGATCGAACCCATGTCGGCGTGGTCTTACCGCTTTCGGGGCCCCTCGCTCCTTACGGCCGCCGAGCCCTCGACGGAATCTTGTTGGCCGCCGGTGTGTATCGGCGTGAGGGTGGGAGCGATTTTGAAATCTTCGTGGAAGATTCTGGCTCCAATCCGGCTTTGGCCGCGCAGGGCGTCGAACGCCTCTACCAAGATCACAATGTCATTGCGGTCATCGGCCCGATCAGTTGGAAAGAATCCATCGCTGCCGGCGATATGGCGCAAGAACTGGGTGTCTTGAATCTTTCCCTCAGCGGCAAAGAGGGCATATCCGAACGCGGGGCGTACCTTTTTCAAAATGCGTTGACCCCGCGCGTGCAAATGGAAAACCTTGTGAAGCACGCGATTCAGGAAAAGCGCCTTCGACGATTCGCCATCCTCGCACCCAACAATGCTTTTGGCGACGATATGGCGACCGAGTTTGCCGCCGTGGCCAAAAAGCTGGGCGGCAAGATTGTCGGCTACGAATCGTATTCTCCGGACGCGAAGGACTTCCAAGAACCCGTCCAAAAACTCACGGGACTTGCCGATCCGCGTTACCGCAAGATGGAGAACCAGCGGCTGGAACAATTTGCGCGCGAGCAGCAAGAGAAGACCCGCCGTCCGTCGAAGGCGCGCTTACCGCCCATTGTGGACTTCGACGCGATCTTCTTGCCCGACGGTCCCAAAAACGCGGCCCAGATCGCTGCCAGCCTGGCCTATTTCGATGTGTCCGGCGTGACTTTGCTTGGCACCAGCGAATGGAACAGCGATCAGCTCTACAAACGCGGCGGGCGACTGGTCGAAGGCGCGATCTTTCCGGGCGGGTTGTCCCTCAGCTCAAGCAGCCCGCGTCAAAAAGATTTTATTCGTCTTTACGCCGAAGCTTACGGAACGATGCCCGACCTGCTGGCCACCCAAGCGTTTGAGGCGGTCGAGTTGGTGGCCCGCGCCGCCGGGGCAAGCTCCGGAAATCGCAATAACGCCGTCTCCGAACTGATGTCACTCAATCGCTTCGAAAGCCCGCTGGGTCAGTTGTCCTTCGATCAAAGTCGCATCGCGTTGCGCAAACTTCCCATTCTCAGCCTCGAACCGGGCGGTAATATCGTCGAGCAGTAGACGATCCATTTCCCCAAATGCTAGAATGTAATTCAGTTACGCGTCTCATCGTTCTTTAAGTTCCAAACACAAATAAAAAAACCAGCGACTCGGTTCGAGCGGGAGCCCTCTCATGAAGAAGAAGGATCTGTCGAAGTTTGTGGATTTGTTGCAGCAGGAAAAAGCACGCATCTTGAACCATGCGGAAAAGAATAAAAACGCCGACTTGACGCTAAGCACCGATGACCTGGCGGACGAAGTCGACTTGGCCTCCTCCGAACTCAATCAGAACGTCAGCCTGAAACTGCGCGACCGGGAACGCGTCGTGTTACAGAAAATTCAAGACGCTCTGAGCAAGATCGAAGAAGGCACCTACGGTATTTGCGAGGTGTGCGAAGAAGCGATCGAGCCAAAACGCCTGGAAGCCCAGCCGATGGCAGAACTCTGCATCCGCTGCAAGGAAGCCCAGGAACTGCAAGAAAAGGCCTTCGCGTAAGGCCACCCGCCCCCTAATACCAATCTTGATCCGATCCACATAATCAGGCTCAAGTACGGTTACCATTCAGCCGAAAAATAGAAGGGCAGCGATTTTCACCGCGAAAAAACTCTCAACGCTGAAGGTGACCCATGCCAAACGAGTTCTCCGAAAATAACGAAGAACTTGTCATTCCCGACGAACTGCCGCTTCTGCCGGTACGGGACGTGGTTGTATACCCGTACATGATTTTGCCGCTGTTCGTAGGACGTGAACCCTCCATTCGGGCCGTCAATGAAGCGCTAGCCAAAGATCGCCTCATCTTCCTGGCCGCCCAAAGAGAAATCACCGACGAAAACCCGAGCGCCGAATCCATCTATACGGTGGGTACGATCGCGATGATCATGCGGATGCGAAAGCTTCCGGACGGTCGGGTCAAGATCCTCGTCCAGGGCCTCACTAAGGGCACCATCCAAGACTTCACGCAGGAAAAACCGTTTTTCCGCGCGAAAGTAAAACAGATTAAAGAAGGCAACGCCACGCGCGACAATCTCGAAGTCGAAGCGATGATGCGTACGGTGAAGGAGCAGCTTGAGAAAGTGATCTCCATGGGCCGGATGCTCTCGCCCGATATCCTCATGGTGGTCGACGATATCAACGACGCCGGGCGCTTAGCCGACCTGGTGGCCAGCAATCTCGGGTTGAAGGTCAGCGAAGGCCAGGAGATCCTCGAGCTTTTCGATCCGGTCGATCGCCTCCGTCGCATCAACGATATCCTGGTCAAAGAACTCGAAATCCTCGCGATGCAGGCGCGTATCCGTACACAGGCCCGCGACGAAATGACCAAGAGTCAGCGCGAGTATTTCCTGCGCGAACAAATCCGCGCGATTAAGAACGAGTTGGGTGATACGGAGTCGAAGAGCGAAGAGATCCAAGAGCTTCGCAACAAAGTCGACGCCGCGAAAATGCCCGACGAAGTCCGTGACGAAGCGTTGAAGCAGATCGGCCGCTTGGAGCGCATGCACCAAGATGCCAGCGAAGCAACCATCGTGCGCACGTACCTCGACTGGCTGACCGACCTGCCCTGGGGCCGGACCTCGGAAGACAGTCTCGACTTGAACGATGCCCAAAAGATTCTGGACGAAGATCACTTCGACCTGAAAAAGATCAAGGAACGTATTCTCGAGTTCCTAGCCGTGCGTAAGCTCAAGCCGAAAATGAAGGGACCCATCCTTTGCTTCGTCGGGCCTCCGGGCGTCGGTAAAACGAGCCTCGGAAAGTCAATCGCGCGGGCCATGGGCCGCAAGTTTGTGCGCATCTCGCTCGGCGGGATTCGCGATGAAGCCGATATCCGCGGCCATCGCCGCACGTACGTTGGGGCGATGCCCGGACGTATCGTCCAAGGCTTGAAGCAAGCCGGAACCAGCAACCCGATCTTCATGTTAGATGAAATCGACAAGCTGGGCGCCGACTTCCGGGGCGATCCCGCCTCGGCCCTGCTCGAGGTCCTGGACCCCGAACAGAACTTCAGCTTCCGCGATCACTATTTGAATCTGCCGTATGACTTGTCGAACATCATGTTCATCGCCACCGCGAACATGATGGATCCCGTTCCTTCGGCCCTCAAAGACCGTATGGAAGTGATCCAGCTCTCTGGCTACAGCCAGGAAGAAAAGCTGAAAATCGCCGAGCAGTTCCTAATCAACAAGCAGATTGAAGAGAATGGTTTGAAGCCGGAAGAGATCGAGATTGCCGAAGGTGCCCTCGCCCGCATCGTGGACGAGTACACCCAAGAAGCCGGCTTGCGTAACCTGGAGCGACACATTGCTTCGGTTTGCCGCAAGGTGGCCCGCAAGATCGCCAGCTCCGAGACGAAGTTAGAGCGTCAAGTCGTCACGTCGGCCTCGATACCGAAGTTCCTCGGACCGCCGAAGTTCATTCCGGAAGAAGAACGCACGCACGACGAAGTCGGGGTGGTGACGGGTCTAGCCTGGACTCAGTTTGGCGGCGAGATCCTCAACATTGAGACCACGCTGATGCGAAAGAACGGTGGGGGGTTAGTGCTCACCGGCTCTCTCGGGGATGTGATGAAAGAATCCGCTCACGCGGCGCTCTCCTTCATCCGTAGCAAAGCGCATACGTTTGGTATCGATGAACGCGTGTTCAGCCGGTACGAGATTCACGTTCACGTTCCTCAAGGCGCCATCCCGAAGGACGGCCCTTCCGCGGGTATCACCATGACCACCGCGCTTGTCTCCCTGCTTACCGGAAATCCGGTGCGTCGAGACGTCGCGATGACGGGTGAAGTCACTCTGCGCGGTAAGGTGTTGCCCATCGGCGGCGTGAAAGAAAAAACGCTCGCGGCACTCCGTCACGGCATCAAGACGCTCATCATGCCGGCGAAGAACGAGAAGGACGTTGATGATGTCCCGAAGGAACTCAAGAAGAAGTTGAAGTTCCACTTCGCCAAAGATGTGATGGAAGCACTCGAGCACGCACTGCTCAACGACCCGAAAGAATGGGCGAAGCGCATGCCCAAAACCGGTGGCTCCGACTCGTCAGAGTCCAAGCCCGTCTCCCGCAGCGCCAAGACCGTGGAACGTGCCGCCTAAGCGGCGACTTTCTTTCCCAAGACCGCGCGCCGAAGCAATTCGGAGATGAAGTTCTTCTTTTCGGGCGCCATACCCATGAACTGCACGCCCAATCCACTCTGGGCGGTTCCGCGCACCCAGCGCACTTCTGATTTGAGTTCCTGTTTGCCTTGCGAAGGGGCGATACGCACCTCCACCGTAACTTCCTGGCCCAGGCCAATCGGAAACACGCCGTGGATGAAGGCTCCGCCTTCCGACAAATTGATCAATTCGCCGGTAAAAACCTGCTCCCCTTCGCCTTGCCGAATACGGACCGTCACGGGAACATTCACGGGAATGCGCGGACTACGACGTAGCGCACTGCTATCTTTCCCGGATTGGATACTGATTTCGACCGTCGGTTGTTGAGTCATTTGCTACCCCCCCTTTAACCCCAACTCAATATTACACGTCGCGTCACAGACGGTTCAACGTGGACAAGCAGAATACGGCGAAGAAACCTGCGTGCGACTTCCTTTTTGACACCGTGGAAACCCGCAAAAATCCCAACAAACCCCTCTAGTTAGGCTTGATTTCTGCCGATTCTCCTTACAGGAGACCTTTGCCCCGAGCCATGCAACCCACTGCGCAAAAAGCCGAGCCGAAGACCGAGTCCCGGAGCGAAGACCGGCACGGAGAGTCTCAACTTCTCTTTCCGGTTTCGATGGTGGTCAAACTCGAGGACCGCGAGATCGTGGTGGAAGTGGTGAACTACCACCACAAGGGCGCTTGCCTACGTTTTTCCGACGTACCCGCCGGACTCCTCGAAAAACTCGAAGCGGGCAAAGTCGCGATGGATTTTTTTCTCGGCAAGCGCCGGCTGCGCGGGAACGTTCCATTCCGGCTGGCGTGGCAGAGCTTGGCCCAGGACAAAACGATCGGGGTCGAGTTTCTAGCGACGTCCACCGAATTCGTCCCGCGCCCCACGCGCTTTGCCGTCCACACGGAGTTCCCGCCGCAAGTTTCGGCAATGGACCCAATGGACCCCAATCGCACCGTTTTCTTCCGCGTGCAGAACGTCTCCGAAAACGGAATGCTCTTACTTTCGTCGCTGGCCAACAAGCATCTTCTGCCCGGTCTCATCCTGCGTAACGCGCAGCTCACGATTCCGGGACAAGCGACGATTACCGTTTCCCTCTTTCTCGTGAACACGCGTCGCTCCGAAACGCCGGGAATGTTTGAAATCGGCGCGTCGGTGGAAGGCAACAAGTCTGACTACGTCGCCCAGGTCCGTCGGTACATTTCCTTCCTGTCGCCCATGGAGGAGTCTGAACGCAGGAACGGCGAAGGCGAACCGGTCGTGCTCACCAAGCACCTCAAGCACGGAACCTCTTACCGCGTCGTCACCAAGCCGGAAGACTACGCGAAAGTACTGAAGCTTCGCTATGCCGCGTATTTAAGCCACTCTAAGGTGCGCACGGGCTCGCAATGGTCGGATCAGGGTGAGGGGCTCGCTCAGGAAGGAACGATCCTGGCGGGCTTTGTCGGGTCGCAGCTCCTTTCCACGGTGGAGCTGCGCTTTAGCGACGGACCGGTGCCCTTCCGAATCTGCAAGTATTTCCCAGACGGCAAGCTACCTTTTTCACTTCAGCGCCGCACGGTGGAGATCAATAAACTTTCCGTGCACCCGAACGCGCAGGGCACGGACATGTTCGTCGGCGTCTACCAACGTATTCACAGCATCTTGGTGCAGCGTGGCGGATACGACGTGCTGATCGCGGCTACCGATAAGCTTGCGCCGCTCTACCTGCGTTTGGGTTTCAATAAAACGGGCGTCACCATCCCGCACCCCTACCTGGCCGGCCAGAACCTGAATCTGCTGATTCTGCCCATGCAATATTACTTAGAAGCGCGGCAGATCAATCCGGCCGCGTGGGTGGCGGTGTACGAGAACACGCAACGTTACCTAGAATCCGTGGGCATCGCCCGACCACTGCAACGCAGCCTGCGCTATCGGATCCTGCGTGCAGTCGGGGTCTTGCTGCAACCGTTCTTGCGCCGAAAATCCGGCAAGAAAACCGCCGCCGGTGACCGCGCTCCGGCCAAGGAAAACACTTTCTCCAATCCCTTCGTGGATCCCAAGTGGACCTCGCAGCACATCATTGCGCCGATCATGAAGCCTTACGTGCTCGAAGCCGATGCCATGATCGGAACGGAGAAAGTGGACGCCATCCTCAGTCGCATCGGCGTGCCCCGCACCTTTTTCAATCGCCAGGCGAACTGGCTCAGCGTGGCCTTCCTAGACGAATTTATCGATCAGTTTTCCACCCACGGTGATATCGCGGAACTTTCACGGCGTTCGGGCGAGCGCGCGTTACAGCGCGATCAAATCGGCGTGAAATACTTCTTCCTGAAGCATTTCGTGACTCCCGAGCAGACGTTCCGAGCCACCGAGAAGATCTTACCCAAGTTCAACCAGAGTCGGTCCTACGAGCTGCTCGAAGTGTCCCGATCCCACGCGAAGTTCGCGATCGGCGTTCAGCCGGGCTACCCGTTGCCGAAACACCGTCAGTCCTGCCTAAACTGGCAGACCAATCTGGAAGCGTATTTCAAGATCATGGCCGGCACCGTGGGACAAGTGACCAAGCTCACTTGCTGTTACGATGGCGACGAAACCTGCACGTACGATCTGCGTTGGACCCAATCCCGCCGTATCTTACCCGCCTTGGCCGCGGGACTCATCGGGACGGGGGTTCTAACGGGTGTCGCCGTGATGGTCTGGCCCTGGATCCGGCACTTTCCGCTTAGCACCATTGCCTTGTCTATTTTTGGTGGCGGTTCGTTTGCCGCCGCCGTGCGGGAAATCTTCCTGCACCGGCGCGACAGCAAGAACTTTGACCACGAATTCGAGCGCCTCGAGCAAGAGGGCTCGGAAAAATACTCCGAACTCCAACAAGCCAAAACGACGCTTGACGAGCGCTATCGCGAAGCCCGGCTTCTGGAAGATACGGCGAAGAAGATTCAGGCGAGTAATGAACTCACCGATATCTTGAAAGTCTCGTTGGATGCGATCTGTAAACACTTTGGTTTCGACCGCGCATTCGTGATGTTGGCCGATGAAGGTCGCAAGATGTTGCGCACCTCGGCGGTCGCCTGCATCAAAGAAGGGGTTGAAGAGCTCTGGGGTTTCCAAGTCGATGTTTCGCAGCTACGTCCTAATTCTATTTTCGTGTCTTCAGTTTTTCATACCGGAAACCCGGTCTTGATCGACAATGTCGACACCCATTTCTTCCAGTTCAACGAACCGTCCCAGAAACTCATCAAAAAACTGGGTACCCGCGGTTTCATTATGGTCCCGATCCCTTCCGAGAATTCACGTTGGGGCGTGTTGATTGCGGATAAAACCTCCCCTAATAAGAATCTCTCGCGTACCGATCTGACTCTCTTGCAACGCGTGGCCCAGCACCTAGGCATTTCGCTCGATAAGCAAGCCAAGCTCGATCACGAACGTGGCGTTCGCCAACTCTTTCAAAAGTATGCGCCGCCGGAACTCATCAACCAAGTGCGTCCCGGTCAGACCGCGGCACTGGGTGGCCAGATGCGGCAGATTGCCGCTCTCTTTCTCGATATCCGAGAATTCACCCGGCTATCCGAAACCCTGCCGCCGCAGGCTACGCTCGATATCTTGAATCAGGTGTTCACGATGGTGCAGGAAGTGGTTTCGAAACATGGGGGCTGGATCGACAAATTCCTCGGCGATGGTGCGCTTATCACCTGGGGCGCCGTCGGCGCACCCATCGACGGTTGCACAAACGCGGTGACCGCCGCCCTGGAGATCCCGGCCAAACTTGAGGAAGTGAATCGGCGTCTCATCGCCAATGGTCTCAATGCCATTCGTATCGGCTTGGGGCTGAACTTCGGACCGGCGATTGTCGGCAACGTCGGGGCCGAATCGCGGATGGAGTTCACCAGTATCGGCGGCACTTTAAACGTGGCTTCGCGACTGGAAGGCCTCACCAAGGAACTGAAAGCCACGTTGGTGGTATCCGAATCCGTATTGAATGCGCTGCCGGCGACGCTACGCCAAAAGTTTAAGGAAGTTCCGGGTGTCCAAATTCGGGGGATAGCCCACCCCATTACCGTTGGAGCTTTTGTTCATGAATAAGCTGATGACTCTAATCGAAAACGCACAACGCCTCTTTAAAACCAAACTCGAGGCGATCTTAAACAGTCCGGATGGACTGACCGAGGAGCAGTATGTCCGCTACCTCTCGATGCAGTACCACCTCACTAAGGGCGTACAACGCCACTTTTTCCAAATGGCCGGACATGCCGATTTTGCTCGGCGCCGATCGTTTCGAAAGTTCCTGGTGGAATTCGCCAATGAAGAAGAACTGCACTACGAAATCGCCCTGAATGATTTGAAAGGGATGAACCGCACGCCGCTCGAATGTCCAGTTGATGTCACGCTCTGGTGGGCCTATTTCGATTCCATCGTCGGAACCCGACCTTTTGTTCGTCTGGGGGCAACGACCATTCTGGAAAACATCGCCGCAACGTCCAGCGATGTTATCAAGCGACTCTTTGCGAGAGCGAGCTATCTCAACGAGCAGAATACCCGTTTCTTCACCATCCATCAGCACGACGAGACGCTCCCCCACGGTGCCCAAATTCTAGATGCGCTCAAAGGCGGAAGGCTCGAACCCTCCCACTGGAACGATCTGATTCAAGGGGCACAAATCGCTACCCATCTTTACTTGCGGATGGCGGATTGGTCGCTAAGTGTCCCGACCGCGGAGTCGGCGACCGAAGCGAAGCCCGAAAAAGCGTCCACCGATACACCCGCCGTACTCCAGCTTGCACAAGGACGTCGGTAGCGCCGTTGAGCGTCGCGCCGGTCGTCAGCACATCGTCCACCAGAAGCGCGGCTTCGGGTACCGAGTGCCCCCGCCACGCGAAGCAACCGGAAAGATTTTTCCGGCGCTCACGCTCGCGCAAAGTGCTTTGCGGCGGCGTCGCCCGCTTTTTTACCAACCCATCCGGTTGAAACGCACCGACCCCCCGCCGCGCCAAACACCGCGCCAAGTATTCACTCGGATTGAAGCCCCGGCGCGCGTAGGTCGAATAGTGCAAGGGGATGGGTATCAGCGCCACCTTCTCCGGAACAAACCCGAAACTCACCGCCTCGATGGCCGCATCAAAAAGTCGCAATCGCGCTTGGCAGTTTTCGAACTTAATGGAGTGGAGAATGCCCCGCCAAGGTTCGCGGTAGTGCAGCGCCGACTGCGTCCACGCGCCCGGAACCACCTCCGCGAAAGGAAACCACAGGCAGTCGGCGCAGAGCGCCCCGTCGCAACGGCGCTGGCACCCCGAGCAGTGGTTCTGAAACCAAATGCCCAAAGCCAGATCAAAGACTTCTAGGACGCGGCCGAAAGGTCTCGACATCGCAAACCCCAAGCTTCGAGCAAATGCGGCATGGCAATCTGCTCTTCCCCTTCGAGGTCCGCAATGGTGCGCGCTACCCGCAAGGTTTTATGCAAAGAACGGAAGCTCACCGACTCGCGCGCACACAGGCCGTCGAGCCAGCGGCTGCCGTCCGATCCAACCGCAAACGGACCTTGTTTGGGATCGACCTCGGCATCCGAGTTGAATCTTCCGGCCCTACCCCACCGCGCGGCCTGCCAGCGGTAGGCCGCTTCAATCGGAGGCAGAAAGTCTTTCAACGCAAAACGATCGTTCGCCGTGACCCCCTGGGGGCGGCTCAAGACGACCGCCAAGTCGATGCGATCGTAGAGTGGTCCGGAAATCTTGCGCCGGTAAGCTTCCGGTTTGCCCGGCGGACAGATGCACTGCTTGCGTGTATCGAGCGAATAGCCGCAAGGGCACGGATTCATCGCCGCGATCAACAAGAAGCGAGCGGGTAGCGTCAAGCGCGCGCCGACGCGATTGAGGTGGATTTCCCCGTTCTGCATCGGCTCGCGCAGCCCCTCCAGCACATCCTTACGAAACTCGGGAAGCTCATCCAAAAAAAGGATCCCTCCGTGCGCCAAAGTCACTTCACCACAATTCACCGTCGCATTGCCGCCCCCGATGAGTCCCGCCGGAGAAATGGAGTGGTGCGGGCTGCGAAAGGGGCGCAGCCCAAGATCCGCTTGCGCGGCATCGAAGTAGCCCTGATGCTTGATGAGCTGAATGAGTTCCGATTTTTCCAGCGGCGGGAGCAGAAAGCGCGCCGCCTTGGCCATCAGGCTCTTGCCCACGCCGGGTGGACCGATCATCAGAAGGTGGTGGCGGCCCGCCAACGCAATTTGTAGCGCGCGTTTTGCGAGCGGCTGCCCTTCCACGCCATCGAGGGCATCGCTCGGAATCGGCCGCGGCGAGAAAGGGGTGGCCGGTGATTCCGCGGCCGGGCCTTCGGACTCGAGCAGCCGAACCACGTCCATCAGGCTCGAAGCCACTTGGATTTTCGGCGACAGGAGCAACCCGACTTCCACCGCGTTCTCGGCCGAGACTACCAAGGTTTCCACTTTGGAACTTTGCACCAAGGCTTCGGCCAGGGCCAAGGCACCGCGGACACCTCGAATGCGCCCGTCGAGCGAGAGTTCGCCGAGGAAACCGCAGGCCGCCAATCGCCGGCGGGAATTCAAGACGCCTTCTTCGGCGAGCAATGAGATCGCCACGCCCAGATCGAGCTGACTGCCCTGTTTTTTTTCCGTCGCGGGCGAGAGATGGATAACGGCGCGCGATGAGGGGACGTCGTAGCCGAGCGCCGACAGACACGCCCGAATCCGTTCTCGGCTCTCCTTCACGACATCACCGGGCAAACCGGTAATCACAATTCCGGGAAGGGACTTCTGTAGTGATGCTTCAATTTCCAGCACGACCCCTTGCGGGCCGCAGTGGGTAGCACTGTGGGTCAAGATCATGCCCACGGCGATTGCAGGATGCGGGCCGGCCGAATAGGCACGGTCGCGGCGAGCTAGGGTCCGGAATTCAGTCTCCGCATGTCGGGGGCCTAGTCCTGCTTGGTGAAAACGGCGGGCTCCAATAGGATGCCCTCCGGAGGTGGGATACGTAGATACGCTCCATCGAGCTCAAACACTCTGCCTTGAAAGTCCATGCCGACCGGGTAGCTGAACGTGCCGCGTCCCATCACCGATTTTTCTTCGCCGACTTTCCAGTCGGTGTAACCGCCCATCTTATTGAGGTTGTAACTTTCGGCCGCGGTCTCATCCAGAATCAAAATAAACAGGGTGTTATCCCGCGCCACATTGAGCTTATTCCCGCTCACCGTAAACTTACCGGAAGTCCGCTGGACCGATGTCTTGGAGGAGCAGCTCTCCCCCCTATAGGTGACCTGCAAGGCATTATAGGTGCCGTCCGCCTGAAACTCGTGTCCGATTTGGGAAGCCCACTTGATCGCCCCAGAGCCTTCTACCGTGCACGTTCCCAACCAAGTTCCAACCAGTTTGCTTGCCGACAAAGCCTTTTCATCGGACCCGCAAGCGGACAGCAAGAGCAAACCGGTAATTGCGGACAATAGGATTTTCTTCATTGGCTTCCTTCCGATCGAGGCGCAAAAGCTCCACGTTTCATATGCAACGTGTGCCAGGTGCTTATAGAAGCAACCGTGGCGGGGATCAATGGTATCTTTTGGACGCAATGGACTCGTTGCGGCCACTGCATTCTGGTCGAATACGTGAGGTCATGGCTCTACCGCGGGCGACTTAGGTACGAAGCTCAGTCTCCCAAAAGCTTGCCCAAACGAAAGGTCGGTAACAGGCGACGGCTTCCGGCGCCCCCGTAAAGACTCACGGAACGCTTGGTGCGATCATGAAAATGAACGTAGATCCCCGATGGATTCGGTCCATCCGCTTTGGCATCGTAGGACGTCGACTCCAAAGCAGTATGGGTGCTAAGATTTTTGACCAGATCGGTAAAGTAAGTGTATTCGTCATCCCCCGGAAAGACGCGCCGTCGCGACTTGGCAAAAGTCTCTTCAAACGTCTTATTCAAAGCATCGATATCGGGGATACCCGACGAATATTCCGTGTCCCGGGCCGTTTTGAGCTCCGCGGCCAAGGCATCGATTTTCGCCGTCAGCTCATCGATCCGAGGTTGGTGCGTTTTTAACAAAGCCTGCAGACGTTCCAAGCGTTTGGGATCCGTTTCCTGGGAAATCTCCGCGCGCACCGGCGCTAGCGCTTCATCCAGACCATCCCGCTCGGTTTTGAGTTTCTTCTGTTGCCCTTCCTTTTCACCGAGGTGCTTCAACATTTCTGTATAGCGAGCGTCCAACCGCTCGTACGCCTTCAACAGTCCCTTAGGACCTCCCGCTTCAAAAAAACCGATCTGGCGGGGGTAAAGCGCAAAAAGGGTGTTTCCGCTTTTCTTGAAATGGTACCGCCCCATCTCGTCCTGCCAAATGACCAGCAAGGGTGGCTTGGTTTCCCCATCGAAAACTTCGACCGCGTCAGGAGCCGCCGCAAATGCCGCGATGTTCAGAAAGAGCGCGCCCGAAACCAAAGCTTGAACTAAGTGCATAACGACTCCTCTTTTTGAAACAGTTTCTCGCCTACTTCACCCGGAAGGAACGCGGAAGCCGATCCCCGCCGGTGGTTAGGTTTTCATATTCAAATTTGTACGCGCGCACTCGATCACTTGGGCGCGAGCGAGCGAGATCCTCGGTAACGAAATTTCGTGGCTCATTGGTGGGCACCGCGTGCCCCCGGTATAGTCCGATCGAGCGTACATTCGGCCGACTCCAAAACTTTCTCTGCGCACCCCGGTCGGGTTCAAAACTGCTCCCGGTGGCGAGCGCGGTTCCAATCGTTTCGTAATAGGTCCAGCTCCGCGTATTGAGATAAAGACCGAGCGTGTCTACGTCGAGTTTGGGATCGTACGTGGCCCCTTTGTAGTGACTTTGCAATTGCTTCACCAGCGAAGTGAAATAGACATGTTCCGAATCGGAGGGAAACACTCGTCGTGGGGACTTCGCCAGAGTGTCTTTGAACTTGTTGGTCAACGCATCGATGTTGGGAAGGGCTAGCTCCTCTTCCCGAACCGTTCTGACTTCGGCGTCCGCGGCATTGATCGCGGCGGCTAAGTGGGCAATCCGCTCTTCTTGGCTTTTCAAAAGTTCCTGGAGCCGCGCCAGTCGAACGCTTTTTGTCTCCCGTGCAATCTCTTCCCGCGTCAAGCGCGCGGCGTCCTCTACGCCCGCTCGATCCGCCTTCGTCTTCGTCCATTTCGCAACTTTCGCTTCGTAAACCTTTTGGAGCTCCGGCATCCGCTTTTCGATGGCTTCTAGGCTTTTAAGAAGTTCTTCCAGCCCCACTTCATAAAATCCCACTTCGCGGGGATAGAGGACAAGCTCTCGATCCTTTGTCTTGAAGTGATAACGGGTGTCATCGCTCCAAAGGGTCAATGCCGGCGCGCTCGTATCGCCGTCGAAAACCTCTACCGCGTCGGGAAGCGTCGCCCACGCCGCCCCATTAAAGAGCAAAACGCCCGAGACCAAAGCCAGAAAAGACTGCATAGGCACCTCTACATTCGAGGGGAAGCATTTAGGCCGGCCCGCCAAAAGTCAAACTACAGAAACACTTTCCGGCGCTTTTTGAGTTCTGCGTTCATCGCCTTTTGCAGTTGTAGCCGAATCTTCCGACTGAGCGCGGTCACGGCCTCTTGATCCTTCGCTTTTTCCGGATCCTTCTCGACAAGAATCGGGGGCAGGAAAACGATTTTCCATTTGGCCGGCAACGGAATCACATTCAATGGCACAGGAATGATGATGCCGATGAGGTCTTTCGCCCAGCGGATCTGCGATAAAGTGATGTGAGTCTCCTCGGCGCCAATCACGAAAGCCGGAACGATTGGGGCACCCGTCTCCAAAGCTAAGCGCACAAACCCACGCCGAAATTTCCGTAACTGGTAGCGTTTGCGGGTGGGTTTGAAGTTCCCTTCTTCGCCTTCGGGGAAGAGCAGCAACGGTTGCCGGCGACGCAAAATCTCCAGGCCATTGTCGAACGTCGCCGGTACGAAACCCAAGCGATGGGCATGAACCGAGATTTCCGGAGAAAAAAACCAGAGTTTGTGCGCGATGATGTGGGGGATGCGTTTCTTTACCTGCGCGACGTGGTGAACGAGCATCAGGGCATCGAACCCCATATAGCCGCTGTGGTTGGCGATCAGGATGTAAGGGCCTTTGTCGGGAATGTTTTCGCCCCCTTCGACGGTCACCCGCAAATAGCGCTTGATGATTTCAAGGAGGAAAGCCGGCAGTACCTTGTAAGCAAATGCCTCGGGGGTGTGTCCGGCGCGCTTGATGGCTCCCCGCAATGCCCTTTCGAAAAAACCTGGCATGGGGAAGTTCATACCAGTCATTGCGAACGCAGTGAAGCAATCTAAACGCACTGCTTCGCAGCGCGAGATTGCTTCAGCCCTTCGGGCTTCGCAATGACTTAAGCCGCTGACTCCACTTTGATGACGCCGCTCTTTTTAAGGCCAATGAGGCATTCATAGAGCACGACGTCCGGCAGGGGATTGTAGTCGAGGATCTGAGAAACACGGGCAAGCTCCACGACGGAGGAGAGAGTCGAAAACTGGTAACGGTCCAATTGTGTTCCGCCGTGCAAGGCCGAGGGTTCCAATTGGAGACGAAGCTGCGCGGGCGGAAGATGCGCCCGAATCTTATCGAATCGGCGGTAGAACGCCTCGCCTTCTGAACAAATATCGCGCAACGGCAATGAGAACTCGTCGACCACCACAGTCTCATTGGGATCACGATGTTTGAAACTGAATTGCGGCTCATCCCAAAGAAACATGCGGTAAATCGCCTTCAGTGCCCTGGCCTCACCGCACTGGGCGGCCACCGGACGGCCCTGCAAAAACTCCACTTGGCCCTTACCGTTTTTCGCCTCAATGGTGAGCGAACCCGTACGCTCAAGATCCTGCACCGTCAAAAGCGCGTCGGCAAACTTTTGCGCCTTGTAGAAGGGCAAGCGCGTTTCACCGGATGTTGCGGCCAGCGCTCCCAAAAACTCACTTTGCAGGGTCCCGCGCTCAAATTTCGCAAGTCCCGTTTTGAGTTCGGTAAGCCACGGTCCAGCCTCACCGGCCTGGTCCAACTGAAGCAAAACAGATTTGATCGAGAAGAGAAGATCTTCGGAGCGCTCGGACGCCTCGGCGCGTGCCATCGCCCGGCGGACCGCATCCAACGCCCGGGCGTCGCCGTCGGTCGGATTTTCGATCACCGAATACACACGCTGGTCGGTGGCCACCGCGAGATCTTGTTTGGAAAAATTCTTGCCGATCCAAATCAAGATCAAGCGCCGACCCGAACGCCGTAGCGTTTCGATCAGACCATGGCTCTCGGCCGTTTGCTCGAGAATCACCACGCCGACGCGATTCTTCGCCACCGGAGTGGCAAGGAACGTGGCGGCGTTGGCCTCAAAATGAATGTCTAAAGAGCCAGACTGCTGGAGCGTCCCAAGGAACTGCTTCAACCAAGGCGAGGGATTTCCCAGAAAGGTCAGCCGGCCCGTCCCGGGTCGGTTTTCCACATACTTATTTTATCACGGCTTTTACTTCGGCAACTGGGGATTCTTGATCCGTTCCTTGGCGATTTCCTCGGCCACCGTGAAAGGCGGTCGGTGCGTTTTGGCGGCGCGGGTCAAGATTTCGTGCGTCGTGTCGTAAACGGCTTCGGCGAGGCGCACCGCTTTTTTTGCATCGTATCCTTCGTACTCGCAGAAGACGTTGATGATCCCGCCCGAATTCACGGCAAAGTCGGGCGCATAGAGGATGCCACGCTCCAGCAAACGGAAGCCATCTTGTTCCGTTTCGAGTTGGTTATTGGCGCAGCCCACGATCGCTTTGCATTTCAAACGCGGGATCGTTCGCAGATTTAGCGTCGCGCCGCGCGCGCAGGGGGAATAGATGTCACAGTCCACATCATAGATCCCATCGAGGCTGACCGCCTCCGCCCCGAGCTCTTTCACGGCCCGATCGATTGCTTTCGGATCGATATCGGTCACCCAGAGTTGCGCCCCCGCCTGGTGTAGACGTTGCGCCAGGTCGTAGCCCACGTGTCCCAAGCCTTGCAGCGCGACTTTCATTCCATTGAGCTTGCGGGAACCGGTCGAAACTTCCATGGTGGCCTCGATCGCACCGAAAACACCGATCGCGGTCAGCGGCGACGGATCGCCTCCACTGCCGGGCTGCCCCGTAGCGCCCAAAACGTGTTTCGTTTTTCTCCGGACCTCGGCCAGATCATCGGTATCGATATTCATGTCCTTGGCGGCGATGTACTTCCCTCCCAACGATTCCACGAATTCACCGAAAGCATGCATCATGGCCGGCGTTTTCCGCGCCGGATCGGCAATGATGACGCTCTTGCCGCCGCCAAAACCGATCCCCGCCAACGCCGACTTATAACTCATGCCCTGGGCCAGGCGCAGGACGTCATCCAAAGCTTCTTCTTGTGAGGTATAGGGCAGAAGCCGTAAACCGCCGCACGCCGGACCGCGCGCCGTGTTATGAATTGCAATGATCGAACGCAGCCCGCTGGATTTGTGCTCCGCGTAGACCACGCGTTCGTAGCCCTTGGCATCGATTTCTTCTTTGTTCCATTCCATCGAAAAATCCCCCGTGTACCCCGCCAAAAAAGGTAAACGCTCGCACTACGCTTGGCCAGAATTGTTTTGACGAGTTCGACTGCGGTCCGTAATCAAGAGATTCGGGAACTGAGATCTGCAACTATGAGTACCAAACGCTTCATTGCCATTGCCGGCAATATCGGCTCCGGCAAGACCACCCTCACCCAAAGACTCTCCGAGCATTTTAGCTGGGAACCTCACTTTGAGGTGGTGGTGGACAACCCGTATCTCTCCGACTTTTACTCGGATATGAATCGCTGGTCGCTCCAGCTCCAAGTCTTCTTTCTCTCGAAACGTTTTCAGGCGCACCAGAACATTACGAAATCGGCGTCCTCCGGGATTCAAGATCGTTCGATCTACGAAGATGCCCATATCTTCGCGCGCGCGCTCAAGGAAGCGGGGAAGATGGACCCGCGCGACTACGAAAACTACTTTGAGCTCTACACGGTCATGACGCAGTTCTTAACGCCACCCGATCTCGTTGTTTATGTGCGCCGCAATGTGCAATGTCTGAAGGAACGCATTCGCGAGCGTGGCCGCAACTACGAGCAAGACATTCCGACCGCCTACCTGGAGCACCTGAATGTTTGCTACGACGACTGGATGGAGAACTACCGCATCGGCAAGCGCCTGATTGTGCAAGCCGACGATCTGGACATGAAGAACAATCCCGACCACTTCAAATACGTGGTCGACAAGATCAATAGCTCGCTCGACCAGCCCGAACTCGCCTTCGAGTGCTAGCTGTCGCTGCAGTCACTGCGAAGCCCGTAGCTCCCCGTCATTGCGAAGCCGCGGGCTGAAGCAATCTCGCACCCGCGGGGTGCGCCTGGCAATCCGTGTTATTTTTCAGATAGTTAACCCCTCCACAATCTGACCGGCAGTTTACGGTATAATAAACGGAGCGGGGTTCCCCGCGCTTCTGAACGTTGGTTGGACAATGAAAACAAAACTCCTATTAAAACTCGCGATTCTTCTGCTAATTCCCGGCTGCGGGATGGGTCTTTGCGTGGACAATTTCTGCCGCAATCCGGCGTCGGAAACTTTCACCGCGATGGCTGCGCCAACTTATGTCTCGGTGGCTCATCGCAATGCGAAGCAGATCCTGGCTTGGCCAGCAGTGGCCAATGCGGTTTCGTATAACCTCTACTGGAGTACGTCGCCGGGGGTCAGCAAAAACAGCAATCAAATCACCGGCGTGGCTTCCCCCTACACCCATACGGGGCTGACCAACGGAATTCCTTACTACTATGCCGTCACCGCAGTCGCCGCGGATGGCTCCGAAAGCGATATTTCCCACGAACGCAGCAATGCACCGACGGGCGTCGATTTTCTACCCTTTCCCACCAGCGGCGTGGGTTTCGTGGATTACCCGGCTTTCGACGCCGCCGATGTGTTTGTTGATGGCGAAACGATCTACGTTCCGAACCGCAACGGGCTCTCCATCAGCAACGATGATGGTGAAACTTGGGCAACTCGCGGGAAAAGCGCGGGAATCACCATGTTTTATAATCCCGAGCGCGTTTTTGCGAAGGGTGCTTTTGTCGCTTCCTCGCAAGGTAGCGGTGTCGCGGTCTCGCACGACTACGGCAATACGTTCACCATGCGCACGACGGCGGATGGTCTGCCTTCCAACTTCAACCAAGACGTTTTCATTTCGGGCGATACGCTGTACGTCGCCAGTCTCGGCGGACTCGCCATTTCGACCGATCGAGGCGTTACATTTACGAATCGCACCACCGCGCAAGGCTTGAGTGGGGATCCTAGCCGATGCGTTTTCGTCGACGGATCGAGCGTTTATGTTGGTCCGTACAACGCTACCGGCCTTTCGATCTCCACCGATGGCGGCGCGACCTTTACCATCCGGACCACCGCGCAGGGATTGGGTGCCGACGGAATCTATGCGATCTGGTCCTCGGGAAACATTGTCCTGGCCGGCACGAGCAACGGGCTCTCGATTTCCACTAATGGCGGCGCCAGCTTCGTCAATAAGACGACGGCGGATGGTTTGCCCGATGATGCGATTCAGGCCGTCACCCAAGTCAACGGCGTCATGTACGTCGGAACCTACGGCGGGCTCGCGATTTCCACTGACGGCGGTACTAGTTTTACCGCTCGCACGATGGCCGACGGATTGGGCGACAACAGTGTGAACGGCATCGCGTTCCACGGAACCACTCTTTACGTGGCAACCGCCGGCGGATTGTCGAAGTCGACGGATGGCGGCCTGACGTTCACCAATCGGGTTACGACCAAGGGCATTCCGCGCGGAGTGCGCAAGCTTGGGGTGGCGGGGGCTACCACCATCTTAGGGACGGTTCGCGGCGCATTTCTTTCCAAGGACTATGGTCACTCATTCTCGGAAGTCACGCCGGAGCACGGACTACCCGTAGCCGCAGCCACGAATATCGATGCCGTGGCGGCAGAAGGAAATACGGTCCTCATCGGTACCCCTTCGGGTCTCGCGATTTCCACCGATGGGGGTATCTCCTACACGACGCGAACTACGGCTCACGGACTTCCCACCAACACGATCCAAGCGGTCGCCATGATGGGATCCACGATCGTCGTCGGTACCGCGTTGGGGTTGGCGCTCTCCAACGATGGCGGAACGAGTTTCGTGAACCGGACCACCGGCAATGGACTAGTGAATAACGACACCGACTACGTCCACATTTCCGCGACGATGATTTCTGCCAGCAGCGCCGGGAACGGAATTTCGATTTCCACGAATGGAGGAGCGTCTTTTCTTGCGCGCACCACGGCCCATGGCTTGCCTACGAACGGGGTCGACCAGATCTACGGTTTCGGGACCACGGTTTTCGTCCCCACTTTTCTGGGCACCGCGGTTTCCACCAACTCCGGAACGAGTTTCACCAACCGGACGACTACCCAAGGATTGGCGAATAGCAGCTGCAGCGGGGCCTTTTTCGACGGAACCACTTGGTATGTCGGCAATGGTTTGGCACTCAATGTTTCGACGGATGGGGGCACCAGCTTTACCAACCCCTTTACGGGACTAAATCAGCAGGCCGCGGGGACGATCCGGGTCGATGGAACTCGCATCCATGTTTCCGGAAGTCTTAACTACAACGTCGCGTCTTACTATGTTTCGGGGGATTGAACACTGCTTCTGGATTTTAACTTTTGAGGAACGTATGAATCGGACACGATCGCTCTTCCTTGCCGCTCTTTTCTTCCTGCCCGCTTGCGGGATGGGACTTTGCGTGGAGAATTTCTGTCGCAATCCAGCGTCGGAGTCTTTTACCGCGATGGCTGCGCCGGCCTACATTTCGGTGGCGCACCGTAACGCGAAGCAGATCATTTCGTGGCCGGAAGCGGCCGATGCTGCCTCCTATAATCTATACTGGAGCACTTCGCCGGGAGTGACTAAGGAAAGCAATAAGATCACCGGGGTCACCTCACCGTACACGCACACTGGGCTCACCAACGGTACGGCCTATTTTTACGCCATCACCGCGGTCGCGGCGGACGGTTCGGAGAGCGACGTCTCCCCGGAGCGCAATAACGCGCCGACCAGCGTCGACTTCCTGGAATTTCCTTATAGCGCCGTGGGTTTCGTCGACTATCCCACGTTCGAAACCAACGATGTCTTCGAGAACGAAGGCACTCTCTACGTTGCTACCGAGATGGGCATCGCCATGAGTAACGATCAGGGTGCTACCTGGGTGACCCGTGGGCAGTCCAACTCCGTCGACCCCGCCTACGTGATGACGACGATCGTCGCCAATGGAACGCGAGTGGCGGTCACCCACGGGAACGGGCTATCGGTCTCTTCGGACGGGGGCGCTACCTTTTCCCTTCGCGGTACGGCCGATGGCTTGCCGACTAAGTTTTGTTTTGGCCTCGTGGCCGTTGACCAAACGCTGTACGTGGGAACCTCCGGTGGGCTAGCGATCTCCCACGACTGGGGCACCACCTTCTCCGTCCGCACGACCGCGAACGGGATGGGCCACAACTGGGCAAACCATATCTGGGTCGATGGATCGCGCGTTTACATCAGCCCAAATGGAGCCACCGGACTTTCCATCTCCACGGACGGGGGCAATAACTTCACCGTCCGAACGACCGCGCAGGGGCTCGGCAGCGATAGTGTGAAAGCCGTTTGGGCTTCGGGCAATACCGTCATTGCGGGCACCCAAAACGGACTCTCGATTTCTTCCGATGGGGGAGCCTCCTTCAGCAATAAGACGCTGGCGAATGGCTTACCGGACCTCTGGGTGCAGGCCGTACACCAAGGGGAGGGGAAGATCTACGCCGGCACGTTGAGTGGCGGTCTCGCCATCTCGTCCGACGGTGGAAATACTTTCACCACCCGCACGACGGCGGATGGGTTAGGGAGCAACCAGATTAAGTCCGTTCGAACGTTTGGCTCCACCCTTTACGTCGCCACAATGGGCGGCCTCTCGGTTTCCACCGACGGCGGCGTGACCTTCACGAACCAAAAGACAACGCGTGGCCTACCGCGCGGAGTGAGAAACATGGGGATCTCCGGTTCGATGGTGGTTTTGGCCACGAACAAAGGGTTCTTCCGATCCACCGACGCGGGAAATTCATTTTCCGAGATCACACCCGCCCACGGCCTGCCGGTGCCCGCCGGAACGGCCAATATCGGATTAGCGGTGGAGGGTAACACCGTGATGCTCGGAACGGGTGCGGGCCTGGCCGTTTCTACCGACGGTGGGGTATCCTTCACCACCCGCACCATCGCGAATGGACTCCCGTCCGACGCTATCAACGCGGTGTATGTGCTCGGCTCTACGGTGGCCGTCGCGACGAACTCCGGCCTGGGAATTTCCACCGACGGCGGAAATACTTTTGTGACTCGCACCACCGCAAATGGTTTGGTCAACGACCAAACCAACAACGTTTTCATTTCGCCCACGATCATGGTCGTCTTGAGCAACGGTTTCGGCGTTTCCGTTTCGACCAACGGCGGGACATCGTTTACCCCCCGCACGACGGGGAACGGCCTGCCGGCCAACTTTGGTGACCGCCTTTGGTCGGTGGGCACTTCGGTTTACACTTCGTCCTTTAACGGGCTTGGCGTGTCTACCAACTCGGGTACCAGCTTCACCGCCCGCACCACCGCCCACGGACTGGCCAGTACGTCGGTGAGCGGTGTCTACGTGAATGGCTCCACGCTCTACGTGGGGGCCGCACAAAACCTTTGTATGTCCACGGACGGTGGGACTTCTTTCACCTGCCCGTTTACGGGACTCCCCAATGAGGCCGCCGGAACGATACGGATCGCTTCCGACGGCCGAATGCATATCGCGGGAAGCTACAACTATCTCAATGCACATTATTTTATTTCGGGAAACTAGACCTATGCACCAATTGCGATCGCTGTTCTTTTCTGCCGCACTGCTTGGCTTGGCCGCTTGCGGGCCCGGGCTGTGTTTTAACGATATTTGCACGCCGATTGGGGAAGCTTCCTATACCGCGATCGATGCCCCGATTTACCTTTCGGTCGCCCACCGCAACGCGAGCAATATCATTTCCTGGCCCGCGAACACGGAGGCCGCCTCGTACAATTTGTACTGGAGCACCTCCGCCGGCGTCACTGCCGACAGTAACAAGATCGCCAACGTCACTTCGCCCTACACGCACACCGGCCTGACGAACGGCATTGCCTATTTTTATGTCGTCACCTCCGTGGCGGCCGATGGTTCGGAGAGCGCGGTTTCCAAGGAGCGCAGTCACGCGCCGGTCGGCGTCGATTTCCTGATGTTCCCAATGAACGGGGTCGGGTTTGTCGACTATCCGGCTATGGATGCCAATAGCATCGTACTCGATGGAGACATCCTGTACGTGACCCATGAAAATGGCCTTTCGATCAGCAATGATGACGGCACCACCTGGAGCACGCGGGAACAATCGGCCGGCATTGAGATGTTCTATTCGACCGAGAAGGTAGCGGCTAATGGCGCGATCGTTGCGGTCACCAGCGGCAGCGGCCTGGCGGTTTCGCGGGACTACGGCAATTCCTTCGCATTGCGCACGACCGCGCACGGGCTTCCTTCCAACTTCGTGAACGATGTTTTCGCCACGTCGCAAAGCCTGTATATCGCATCCAGCGGCGGGCTTTCCATCTCCCACGATGGCGGAGCGACTTTCACCAATCGCACCACCGCCCATGGCCTTAGCAACAATCAAAGCTCTTCGGTATTTGTGGACGGCTCTCAAGTTTACGTCGGAGCCAATACGACGACCGGGCTTTCCATCTCCACCGACGGAGGAATTAACTTCACGATGATCCGCACCACCACCCACGGGTTGGGAGGCAACCTCATCACGGCGCTCTGGGCATCGGGCAATACCGTGCTAGCGGGGACCCAGAACGGCCTATCGATTTCTGCCGACGCCGGTTTGAGTTTCACGAATAAGACGACGGCAAATGGTCTTCCCGATGACTGGATTCGGGGCGTCACTCAGGTTGACGGCGTGATTTACGTCGGGACGGATAACGGTTTTGCTATGTCCACCGACGGCGGAAATACCTTCACCACGCGCACGACGACCGATGGATTGGGCGACAATACCGTGCAAAGAGTCGCGGTCCGGGGCTCGAAAGTCTACGCGGCTACCGACGATGGGTTGTCGATCTCGAGCGACGGCGGCACCACCTTCACCAACCTGGTGACTACCAAAGGTATCCCGCGCAGCGTCCGCGGCATTGGTGTCAATGGTGCCACGGTCCTTCTCGGCACGACCACCGGCGCGTTTATTTCCAAGGACTACGGACATAGCTTCACGCGCATTACTCCGGCGATGGGATTGCCGGTGTCCGCCAATTCCAATATCAGTGCGGCGGCGGTGGATGGAAACAATATGTTGCTCGGCACCAGTGCGGGTCTGGCGATGTCCAGTGACGGCGGTAATACCTTCACGACGCGCACGACCGCCAACGGACTGCCCACGAATAATATCTTGGGCGCCCACCTCCTCGGATCCACGGTCGTGGTGGGTACGGCCTCGGGCGCGGCGATCTCGAGTGACGGCGGCACCAGCTTTCTCAATCGCACCACGGGAAACGGGTTGCCCCACAACAACACCTACCGAGTCCACGTTTCCCCAACGCTGATTACGGCCTCGACCAACGGCGGCGCCGCGATTTCTTCCAACGGCGGAGCGAGCTTCCTCGGCCGTACGACCGCCAACGGGCTTCCGAACAACGCTGTCGACCAGATTTTTTCTTTCGGCACCACCGTCTTGGCTCCGACATTTCTCGGCCTAGGCCTTTCCACGAACTCGGGCACCAGTTTTACCGCCCGGTCGATACCGGCGGGCCTAGCCAGCGACAACATCAACTCGGCGGTTTACGACGGCACGACGATGTACGTTTCGACTCTGGATGGTTTTTGCGTTTCGACCAACGGCGGAACGACCTTTACTTGCCCCTATACGGGTTTTGCGAATCAAGGGCCGGGACTCATCCGAGTGGACGGCCCTCGCATCCACGTGGCGGGAAATCCAGGAGTTGCCGCCCACTACTATGTTTCCGGAAACTGATTCCGGTGTCATCCCAGTGGTCACATGAACTGGACCTATTATAAGGTATTGATTTTATTTAATTATATTACTGTTCTCCGAATAGTCTGAAGAAGTTTCCGACAGCGGAAAGGGAATTGCTGCCATTTCAACGGGTTGCTCGTTCTATCGCCTGATTCTTAAACGGCCGGCCACCCGGTTTTACTCCTCCTAGGCTCAAAAAATCGGCGCTCGGATTGCAATTTGAATGGGTATACCGAGGTCCGTAAGCCGTGATTAGTCGCCTAACTCTTCCGCTGATTTTGTTGCTCTCCGCGTGTGGGGTCATCATTGATGGCCTCAATCCGGCCAATACCACCACAACCACTCCGCAAGACACTTCCGTGATTGAGGTGGATCCGCAGGACACCTTCGACCGCAACGTCGTTCCGATTTTGAAAACGAGCTTCACCTGCGCGGGTTGCCACTCGCTTCCCAAAGATGGCGGTAACTCCAACTTGAAGCCGTACAGCTACTCTTTCATGCGCGGTCTTTTGGTCTCGGGACCGGTTTCGGTATCGCGGACTACGCTCGACAACGGGGTGATGCGCTACCTCATGGGTCAGGAACCCTCACATGCCGGCAGTGGCACTTATTGTACTTTGGCCAATCTCGACGATTCCCCCTGCAAAGAAGTCATGCAATGGGCGGAGCAAGAAGGACTGAAGGTCGCGGACCTGGAGTTGCCAACGGGTAGCGGCGGAAGCCCCGCGACGTTCGGCCGCGTGATCGGCGCGGGTTACGACGGCGTAATTTTCGGTTGGGCCGCGGATCCGGACGCTCCTACGACAGCAATGACGGTGGAGTTTTACTCGGGCGGACCGCGCGGTACCGGCACACTGGTGGGAACCACGACCGCAAACCTATTCAACTTCACGCCGGAGAAAGCGGGCAATGTCGCTTACCGCTATACCTTGCCCGATGCGCTACGCAATCGGACCGCTCGTTCCATCTACATCTACGGTCGCGATGTGAATACAGCGGGGGAGTACCACGAGCTGACGGGTAGTCCGGTGAATATCGTGGCGTACATCCCTCGCACGGCCTCCACCAACTACTGGACGGCCAACATCGTACCGTATGTCACGGGGCGCTGCACTGGCTGCCATTCGGTAACGGAGTTCCAATACGATGCCGCGTTTCAAAGTTATATGCTGGAAGTTCCGCCGCACCTGGGCGGCACGGCTACCAGCAATCGCTTCTACAAGAAGATGATGGGACTAGAATCCCACCGCGGCGGTTCACCGTGCGGCGGCAACGCGAACGCTTCGCCGTGCAACTTCCTCACCTCGACCTGGACCCAGGAATTTAACTAGCCCTGTCATTGCGAGGCCGAAGGCCGAAGCAATCTCGCAGCGCGAAGCGCAGCGCCCCCGGAATCACAACCCCGCCGACGGACTGCCGCACTGCTTAGCTACCTATCCAAAAGGTACCCACTTCCTTTCCAGGCATCGTGCGGACAGGTACCTGCTACCTTTCCAGGCATGACTGAAAAGGTAGCAGGTACCACCGTGCGTAAAGACTGGAAAGGAAGTGGGTACCTTTTAAAATGCGGATTCGCTGTGGCCGGCGGGGAGTTCTTTTTTCGTGATGACGTCGGCGAGTTGGAAGTGCTCCGGTAGGCCGATCTGTTTGCCTACCTGAGTGACATCGACTGGGTTCTTTTGTTCGGCGTAGACCTTCTTGGCCGCGTTGATGCGGGCGAGGGCCTTGTCGAGTTGATCCATCGGGATCTCTCCCGATTCCAGCGCCTTAGAAATCGCCTCGATCTGGTTTACCGGCAATCCCGTGTCACCGCGGTAGATGAGCAAATCGCAACCCGCGGCAATCGAAAGCACCGCCGCTTCATCCGCCCCGTAATGATCGGCGATTGCCTTCATCTCCAAATCGTCACTGATTACCAGCTTGTTGTAGCGCATTTCGGTGCGCAGCAACCCGTCGATCGTCTTCTTCGACATGGTGGCCGGGTAGTCGGGATCCAAATTCGGGTTCATGATGTGTGCCGTCATGATCGCTTCCACACGGCTACGGATTACCCGTTTGAACGGAATCAATTCCAACGCTTCCAATTGCTCGAGCGTCTTTTCGGTACGCGCCATCAGGTAGTGCGAATCTTCTTTGGTGTCGCCGTGGCCGGGAAAATGTTTCGCCACCGCCATTACGCCCATCTTCTGGATGCCGCGGCAGACCGCCGACCCCATTTTTCCACAGAGCTCCGGGTCCGAAGAAAACGCGCGGTTCTTAATCACCGGGCTATTCGGATTGGAGTTCACGTCAACGACGGGGGCGTAGTTGATGTTAATGCCTACCGCCTTGAGTTCCTTGCCCAAAACCGTACCAAAGTCGAAAGCGATTTTCGGCGAACCCAGGTCGCCGAGGTAGTCGTTGCCGGGAAACTTGGTAAAAGGCTTCACCAGGCGATTCACTTTACCGCCCTCGTGATCGATAGAAATAAAAAGTGGGGGACAGCCCGAAGGCCGACAACCAAATTGCAACTCGTTGCTTAGCTCGGCGATCTGCGCGGGCGATTGCACATTGCGTTTGAAATAAATCGTGCCACCGAGGTGGTACTCTTTGACGAAGTCTTTGAAATCGGATGGGACGGAATACCCATCAAAACCGACGATAAAAAGTTGCCCGACTTTCTGCTTGAGATCTGATTTGGAAGCCATTTTTGTGTAGCACCCGTTAGAGGAACCACCAGTATAGGACCGGCTTCCGGGCCGGACAAGGCCAATCCTTATTCGTCGTCTTCGTCTTTCGGCGATCGTATAATCGACCGCTTGTTCTGATCCAGAATGCGTTTACGCAAGCGCAAGAACTTCGGCGTCACTTCCAGAAGCTCATCTTCGCCCATCCACGCGATGCACCATTCCAAAGTGAGCGGCGGTACCGGCGTCAAAATCACGTTTTCGTCACTACCCGCGGCACGGATATTGGTCAGCTTCTTCTCGCGGCAAACGTTCACGTTAATATCGTTATTGCGATTGTGCTCCCCCACTACCATGCCTTCGTAAACGTCTACTCCTTCTTTCACGAAGAGCTTGCCGCGCGCCTCCAAATTGAACAGCGCGTAAGGTGTCGTGCGTCCCGAACGATCCGCCACCAGCGCGCCGTTGACGCGATCGATGATGTGACCCCGGAAGGGAACGTACCCAATGAGGTAAGAGCTCATCAGGCCGCTGCCGCGGGTATCGTTTAGAAACTCCGTGCGGAAACCAATGAGACCGCGGGACGGAATGTCGAATTCTAAGCGGACACGATCGGCACCCATCTTCTGCAGATTGGTCATCTCGCCTTTACGGATACCGAGCTTCTCGGTGATGACGCCAACGTTCCCTTCCGGGATATCCATCACCACGTGTTCCAACGGCTCTTCCTGCACGCCGTTATTGTCCTTCATGATGACTTTCGGGCGACCGAGCGCGAATTCCAGGCCTTCCCGACGCATCTGTTCGGCGAGTACGGCGAACTGCAATTCGCCGCGACCCTTCAAAATCACGGTGTCGGGAGCGCCACCCTTCATCGCCAGCAACGCGACGTTGGTGCGCAATTCTTTTTCGATGCGGTCAGCGAGAGTGCGCGACGTCACCGGCTTGCCGTCTTTGCCGGCCGTCGGGGCCGTGCTCACGCAAAACTCAATCGAGATAGTCGGCTGCTCAATTTCAATGCGCGGTAGCGGGCGCGGATTCGTGGGGTCGGTCAGCGTGTCGCCGATCCGCATTTCCTCGAGACCGGCGACAATCGCGATTTCGCCCGCTTCGGCTTTATCGATCGGTGTCATCGCTAAGCCGGTATAGCCGTAGAGCGCGGTGATCTTCGCTTCGGGTTTGCTGCCGTCTTCACGACAGAGCGCAACCTTATCGCCGACCTTTACCGCGCCGGACTGAATGCGGCCGACGCCCAAGCGGCCGACATACTCGCTATAGCTGGTGTTGGCGATGAGCATTTGCAGACCGCCTTCACCGACCACCGGACCGGGAATCGTTTCCAAAATGCGTTGGTAAAGCAGGCTGAGATCTTTGCCTTCCTGGCTTTCTTCGGGATCACTCACCGCCACGCGCTTACGGGCATTAGTGTAAACGATCGGAAAATCGATCTGGTGATCCTTCACATCAAGATCGAGGAAGAGATTGTAAATCTCGTCCACGACTTCCTTCGGTCGAGCGTCCGAACGGTCGATCTTGTTCACCACGACGATAATCTTAATGTCGCGTTCGAGCGCATGTTTGAGCACGAAACGGGTCTGCGGCAAAGGGCCTTCGGCCGCATCCACTAACAAGAGCGCACCGTCCACCATCTGGAGCCCTCGCTCGACTTCCCCGCCAAAGTCGGCGTGACCGGGGGTGTCCACAATATTTACCCGAACGCCCTGGTAGAGAATGGACGCGTTCTTGGCGGTCAACGTGATACCGCGTTCGCGCTCGATATCGAGGTTATCCATGGCGCGTTCGTTAACCTGTTGGTTTTCCCGAAACAGCCCGCTCTGCCAAAGCAATCCATCGACGAGGGTGGTTTTGCCATGATCCACGTGCGCAATAATGGCGATGTTCCGGACTTTAGTATTTCTCTGCATGCTCAGTTTTAGGTGAAAATGAATCGGCCTTTTGTGCTAAAGACTCTCTCCAGATTAAAAAGGCCTTTTGAATGCGTGAGTTTCCTACACCATCTTCCCCTTTGCAAGCAAGCTGCCCAAGCTGCTGGAAAGCGGATTCCCTTTGCATTTGTTCCGCAAAACCGGAAGTCGCCTCGCGGCTGCGTTTTTTGATTTTGCAGCACCCCCAAGAAGGCAAAAGCCCCTTGGGATCGGCCCGCCTATTGAGCCTGGCCTGCCCTTCCGCTGTGCACCGCGTGGGTCTTTCCTGGCGATCCTTGACCAAGGCGCTCGGCGAGCATGCCCAAGCTTCGGAGTGGGGCGTCCTGTATCTGGGGACGCAGAAGCAATCGCAAGCCCTCCCCCAAACGGCGTCCAATGCCCCGATGGAAGTTCGGGACCGACGGGGCAAACCGATTCCGGGAAAGCCGAAGCTCAAGGGACTCGTGCTGCTCGATGGCAACTGGAAACAGTCCAAGACGCTTTGGTGGCGCAATCCCTGGCTGCTGAAACTCAATCGCGTGCTTTTGAACCCCGTCGAGGGCAGTCATTACGGTACACTCCGCCGACAACCCCGTCCCCGCTGCCTTTCGACTCTGGAAGCCGCGGCGCACACCCTTGCGGCCATGGAGCAAGCCGAGGCCTCCGAAGCGTTGCTCACCTATTTCGATCTTTTTCTAGAAAAGGTGCGGACCGCACCTAAACCGGCAAAGCGGCCTGGCACAGCGCCAAGACCTTCTGCACCACCTCCGCAAGTGGCGCCTTCACTCTAGCCCCAGCCGCGAAGCGGTGACCGCCTCCTCCCAGCGCCCGGGCAATCTCAATCACGGGAATACTGCCCATCCCCCGCAGGCTCACCTTGACCCGCCCGTCTTCTTCTTCCCGAAAGAGCGCGGCGAATTCGATGCCGCGGATCAAGGTCACGAAACCCACAAAACTCTCCGTGTCTTCCACCGTCGCGCCAAATGCTTCTCGAACTTTCCGCGGCACTTCCATCCAGACCACTTTGCCATCGAGCGAGACCTTGAGATTCTCGAGGCAGTGACCCAGCAACCGGGTCTTCGCCACACTCTCCCGGGCAAAGATCGCGTGGTACACCTTTTCCGGCGCGACGCCCGCCTCCAGCAGCTCGGCCGCAATCCGGTGCGAGAGCGGACTGGTTCGTTTGTAGCGAAAACCGGCCGTGTCGGTGACGATGGCGGTGTAAAGCGCGGTGGCCATGGCTTCGTCGAGCGAGACCCCGAGGGCCTGAATCAATGCGTAAACCAACTCCCCCGTCGCCGCGAAACTCTCGTCGACAAAATGGGCTCCGGGCGGCATCTGCTCCGGTTCATGGTGATCGATAAACAAGATCGGCGCGCCCAATGCCGTGAGCGCTTTTTCCATTCGCCCCATCATTTTCAGTTCGTTGGTATCGAGCACCAAAATCGCATCGACTTTGGGGAGTGCCCCGCCGACGGAATAGACTTGGATCTGCCCTTGCGGGTCGACCAGAGAAAACTTCTCCGGCGTTTCGCTGGGATTAATCGGCCAGCTCTGTTTTCCCAAAGCCCGCAGGGCTAAGTGCAAGGCCATCTGGGACCCTAGCCCATCCCCGTCGGGTAATTCGTGAGTCGTCAGCAGGAAGCGCGAACCGGCGTTGAGGATTTGGAGGGTGTCTTCCAATGGCGCGTTACCCGCGCTTCGAAGCTTCGACGAACCGAACCTGCGTCTCGGCGAGTAGGCTCTCAAGCATCTTGGCTTCGTCTTCGCTCAGGTTGCCCTTTGTCTTGTTCTTCATCATCACGAGGATATCGATGTTTTGCCGCGCCAGCGCGACATTTTTTTCGGTTTTACCGGTCGTCGGATCGGGAGCCAGTCCCAGATGAATAAAGGCACCGGTAGCCAAAGAAAAAATGAAGGTGGCAAAATCCACCGGCTCCCGCTCCGGGGCCTTCTCTTCTTTCATCGTGAACCCGGGGCCCTGCTTGGTCTCCATTTCCCCTAATTAGCTCTAGTGATTGGAGAAGTGAAGCGGAAAGGCTTTACGGGGTGAACTCCCCCTGCTCGGCACGCCGACAAATTTTGTCACCGCTCCTCGCGTTCTGCCGTCCCCAGAATGGCTCCGGTTATGGATTTGACGGGGTCAGATATGGTATAAGGCGCACCTCATGAAAACTCATGTATTTGTTCTCGCGGCACTGGCTTGGTTCGCAACGGTTCCGGCAGCAAACGCGGCCGTCGCGGATGCCGATCTGCAAGATGCGATCGCTATCGAGGAACCGGAACCGCTGCACCCGGTAGCGTCTTTAGAATTGGGCTTCTTTGCCCCCAGCTTTCCGAAATACAGCGCCGACCGCCGAGGAAATGGAATTCGTTTGGCCGGAGAGTGGCTCCCTTACGTGGGCCGCTTTGGAAAACTGGGACTCGGCCTGTCCCTCGGCTACGGCAAACTCAAGGGAAACGCGGACAGTCCTTTTATTGAAGTCATCCCTTTGGAAACGGCGATCACCTATCGCGCCGACGTCGTGGAAAACCAATTTGTCGTCCCATTCCTCCATACCGGCTTACAGGTCACTTACCTGCACCAGCAGTTCGTGCCCGGAATGCAGCGATTTAACGGCGTCGAATATGGCGGCGGCCTGTCACTTTGCTTAGACTTTGTGGACCGGCTATCCGCGAGCCTCTTGGATCGCTCGACCGGTATCCGAAACACCTATGCGGTGTTGGATTTTCGTCGCATCGCCTACCTGGGAAATAGCGTGGGCCCCGACTTGAGTCGGGACGAATTGCGTTTCAGCTTGCGTTTCGAGTTTTAGGCAAGTGGGTTGCCGCGCAAGTTGTTCACGACGAACAAAACGCCAGCAAAAAGGAAAAGGGCGGCGATCAAGAAGTTTAAGGCGTGGCTCGCCCACGTCTGGGCTTTGATCGCCTCACCGGCCTGCTTTCGTCGCCGGACGTCGGTCACGGTGCGGTAAACAATATACGGCCCGAGCAGGACCAGAAACACTCCTACCAGGATTAAGATAAAATTGCCGGTTTCGAGCGGGTACTTTCCCATGTCGAGGTGAGTCTACAAAGCGGCCCATCCTTTGTATAGAGTAGACCGATGGGTAGGCTCCTCATCTTCGATACGCATCCAATCCAATACCGCAGCCCGGTCTTTAAAGGGATCCGGGCTCGGCGCCCCGATTTTAAGGTCTATTTCTTCAACCATCGGTTCAATGGCAACCACTGGTGGTTTCACGAAGTCGGCAAGATTCCCGAACAAACCTGGGGGTTACCGCTTCAAGACGGCTTCCCCAACGAAGTGATTGAGACCCGTACCTTGGGCCTTAAAGGAGCCTGGAAAGCCTTCGCCCGGATCCTCGACACCGAGCGTCCCGAACAGGTGGGTGTCTACGGATACTACCAAACCGAGCACTGGATGTTGCGTTTGCTTTGCGCCCGTCGCGGGATTCCGATGATATTCGTGGGTGAAACATTTCAGACGGGGCGCTGGTCTTTGCGCCGGCTGATCAAGACCCCCTTACGCGCCTTCTTCTTCCGGGGGGTCACCCACTTCATCGCGATTGGAAAAAAAACCCTCGATTACTACCGTCGCCTCGGGGTAGCGGAGGCCCGACTCGTTCCGGCGAAGTACTGCATCGATCTCAGTTTTTTTAAACAACCTCCCGAATTGGCCGCGGAACGGCGCGATCTTTGGCGCCTACGCTTTGGCATTCCGCCCGACGCCGTCGTGCTGCTCTTCGTCGGCCGACTGTTTGAGCGCAAGCGGCCCCAGGACGTCATTGAAATCCATCGACGTCTGGCGACCAATCCCGAGGTTTTCACGGTGATGGTGGGAAATGGTCCATTGGAAGCGGCGTTACGCCAGGCAACGCGCGGATTGGATCGCCTGATTTGGATTGGATTTCAAAATCAGGCGGGTACCCGCGACGCCTACTACGGCGCGGATGTGCTCATCGTGCCTTCCGAATATGAAACCTGGGGCCTCGTGGTGAATGAAGCCGCGGCGTGCGGTTTGCCCGCCGCGGTCACCGATACGTGTGGGGTAGCTGAGGATCTGACTCAGGACGGGCGTACTGGCGTCGTCTTCCCTCGGGGGGACATCGCCGCCGCCGTCACGGCGCTTTCCTGCCTCATCCAATATCCGGAGCGGCGCAAGCGCCTCGGCGAGGCGGCGCGCCAACTCGTCGAGAAGGAATACGGAGTCGATCAATTTGCGGACGCTTTCGTTAAGGCGATTCCGGCAAGGTAAGCACCAAAGAGGCCGCACCCGCCGCTCCTTCGGAGGTCAAAGCGCCGTGGTGTTGATCCGCCACGAGCTTGGCCGTAGCCAGACCGAGGCCCAAGTTACGGTGATGGTGCATCACCTCACCAGGCGCCTCGAGTGCTTGAAAGCTCGACGCGGGCAAGGGCTCCCCCTTCCAGGACACCCGCAGGGTGGTCTGACCGGGCTCACTCTTAAAAAGCACGGTGACGCGTTCGCCCTTCGGCGATCGGGAGATGCCTTCGTGGATCAATTTGGAAACCGCCACGCGGACGCCCGAAGCGTGGACCCGGGATAGGCTTCCCGACTTTCCTTGTACCGCGATCGCGACCTGCTTTTTTTCGCGCAAACGTTCTAGCCCCTCAATGATCCCGACTAGCTCTTTCTCCCAGTCAAAGCTCGAAAAAGGAGTTTGGGTTTCTGCTTCCAGGCGAACGTAAGTCAAAACTTCATCGACGATTTCCGCAAAACGATCGGAAGCCGAAGTCAGAGAGGCTACCGCCCTCTGAACGTCCGCGGGAAAAGCTTTGGCGTTCTCGCCGAGCAACGCCACGAACGCAGTTAAGGAAGTCAGCGGCGTATTGAGCTCGTGGGAGACCAGCGAAAGAAAACGGGCCTTGGCCCGATCGAGCAGCAGCAATTCGCGGTTGGATTTTTCCAACGCGGCGTTCTTCAAATCCAAATCTTTCTTTAAGCGAAATGATTCCGCCGCCTGCTGCAAACTGATCTTGAGATCCTCCGGATCCCAGGGCTTGGCGATGTAACGATAGATACTGCCGCGGTTGATGGCTCCGATAACGGATTCGACTTCGGTGTAACCCGTGAGCAAGATCCGCGTCATGGAGGGCTGAATCTGTTTGGCTTTTTCCAGCAAATCCACGCCGCTGATCTCCGGCATGCGCTGATCCGAAACAATCACCGCGAATTCCCTGGTCTGAATCTGCTTGAGGGCGTCAATCCCCGAATCGGTCGTGGTAATGTCGAAGGTCCCCCGCAAAAGCCGGCGCAGGGCTTCGAGGTTCTCTTTTTCGTCATCGACAATGAGGACAGATTCCATGGTGTGCCGTCAAAGCCCATGATATGGCTTTAGCCGTTTGCTTTCAAGGAGGGTTGATGGAAACGGTTTTGAAGGAAAATCGAGTATTTCCGCCACCGGAGGCGTTCCGCAAAGCCGCCTCGATTTCCGATCCCCAGGCTTACGCGCGCCTCTGCGAAGCGGCCGCTAAGGACCCCATCGCCTACTGGCAAAACGCCGCCAAAGAAAACCTCACTTGGTTCCGCCCGTGGGTGGAAGCACTCAGCTGGAACCCGCCCTACGCGAAATGGTTTCTCGGCGGAAAGATCAACGCCGCCTATAATTGTCTCGACCGACACCTCGGGAGTCGGGGTGAGAAAGCCGCGCTGATCTGGGAAGGCGAAGACGGGTCCGTCCGCCGCTTTTCCTACCGAGAACTGCACGCCGAAGTCGCCCGCCTCGCCAATGCGCTCGAAAAAGATCTCGGGCTGAAAGCGGGAGATACCGCGGCGATTTACATGCCGCTGATCCCGGAGGCGGTGGTGGCCATGCTGGCTTGCGCGCGCGTCGGCGTCACCCACAGCGTGATCTTCGGCGGCTTTAGCAGCGCCGCCATTCGGGATCGCGTGCAAGATGCCGAGTGCAAAGCGATTTTTACCGCCGATATCGGACCTCGCAAGGGACAGGTTTTGAAACTGAAGGAAACGGTTGCGGAGGCCGTCAAAGACTGTCCGACGGTGAAGTCCGTAATCACGCTGCAACGTTCCGCTTCCACTTCCCTCACCGCACCGTTTGTCGACTGGAAATCGCTGGTGGCGAAACAGAGCGCGGAACACCGCTGTGCGGAGTTGGATTCCGAACACCCGCTCTTTTTTCTCTATACGAGCGGTACCACCGGCAAACCTAAGGGAATCGTCCATTCCACCGGCGGGTACCTCACGGGGGTCGTCACCACGGCCCGACAAGTCTTCGACTTCAAACCCGATGACATCTACTGGTGCACCGCCGATATTGGTTGGGTCACCGGACACTCTTACGTCGTGTACGGGCCACTCGCGCTCGGGGCAACGGTACTGCTGTACGAAGGTGCGCTGAATCACCCCCACTCGGGGCGCATCTGGGAAATCATCCAGAAACATCGGGTTTCCATTCTCTACACGGCGCCGACTGCGATCCGATCGTTCATGCGCGAGGGGGACGACATCCCCGCAAAATTCGATATGAGTTCGCTGCGGCTCTTGGGGAGCGTAGGTGAGCCGATCAATCCGGAGGCGTGGATCTGGTACCACACCCAAATTGGAAAAGAGCGCTGCCCCATCATCGATACTTGGTGGCAAACGGAAACGGGTGGAATGCTCATTACCGGCGTGCCGAGCGTGGTCCCGCAGAAACCCGGATCCGCCTCACTGCCTTTGCCCGGAATTGCGATGGATATCGTCGATGAAAACGGAAGGTCTTGTGGTCCCGACGAAGGAGGATATCTCGTCATCAAGCATCCCTGGCCTTCCATGCTGCGTGGGATCTACAAGGACCCACAACGGTTTCAAGAGAGCTACTTCTCTCGCTACCCCGGAATCTATTTTACCGGCGACGGGGCCAACCGCGACGCCGACGGCTACTACTGGATCAAAGGCCGCGTGGACGATGTCTTGAACGTCTCGGGTCACCGCCTCGGCACCATGGAAATTGAGAGTGCTTTGGTCAGTCACCCCAGTGTCGCCGAAGCGGCCGTCGTCGGGCGCAGCGATGACCTCAAAGGGCAAGCGGTAGTGGCGTTCGTCATCCCGCGCGGCAATCCCGCGGACGTTAAAAAGGACGAGCTGGTGAAAGTGTTGAAGTCGCACGTCGCCAAAGAAATCGGCGCCCTGGCCCGACCCGATGACATCTTTCTAACGAAAACCCTGCCCAAAACCCGCAGCGGAAAAATCATGCGCCGGCTCTTGCGCGATCTTGCGGCCGGAAAAAAGAGCTCGGGGGATACCACCACTTTAGAGAATCCGGGTCTCGTCGAACTCATCGATTGAAACCCGAAGAAGCCCTAGCCGCAGGCGCCGTGGTCGCCGGCCGGGTCTCGGCACCTCCGCCGTTGGTCTACGATCGCCCCTTCATCTTCCTCATCCGCGACTCCGACGGCACCGTCCTAGGCAGCGGCATCGTCGTCGACCCCTAAAGGTGCCCATCTACTTTCGGGACCAAAAGGTGCCGGGTGCGGACCGTGTCAATGCGCACCCGCTACTATTTCGGCCGAAAAATCGATGGGCACCTTCTACTGATTGTCATTGCGAGGGCCGTAGGCCCGTGGCAATCCCGCAGCGCTGGGCGCTGCGAGGTTGCTTCACTTCGTTCGCAACGACGTTTCGAGGCGGTTGAGGGCTTCGTTGATTTTGAGGGAATCGACCGTGAGGGCTAGGCGGAAATAGCCTTCGCCTTCGGCGCCGAAGCCGATACCGGGGGTGATGACCACGCCTGCTTGGTCGATCAGCGTTTTGCAGAACTCCATCGAGCCGCGGCCTTGGGGAACTCTGGCCCACACAAAAAAAGTGGCTTGGGGTGAAAAATATTCGATGCCCAAGCGATCCAGCCCTTGGAGCAAGGTTCCTCGCCGCTCCAAGTACAGATCGCGGATGGGTTGTGAGAACTCGTCGGCGCGCGGCAGTAGGCGAGTGCAGGCATCTTGGATCGCCAGCAGCGGACCTGAGTCAATATTCGTTTTCGCCCGCAGAAGTCCAGCCACGAGCTCCGGATTGCCGGCGGCAAACCCGAGGCGCCAGCCCGTCATATTGTACGACTTCGAGAAGGAGTGGAGCTCGATGGCGACATCCTTGGCGCCCGGAATTTCCAAAATGCTCGGCGGCTTTTGCGCGGCGTCGTAATAGATTTCGCTGTACGCGTTATCCGACAGCAAAATCACGCCGTACTTGCGAGCCAAGCCGACGATTTCTTCCAGTCGCGCGCGCGCAATCACCGCCGAAGTCGGGTTCGAGGGAAAGTTTAGAATGAGGTACTTCGGTTGGTGGGTCCGAAAGGCCTCTTCCAGTGCGTTTGGATCTGGAACGAAACCCGTTTCCGCCTTGAGCGTAATCGGAATCGCCTGGCCGCCACCCAAGCGGATCGACGTCTCGAAAACCGGGTAGCCCGGGGAAGGATACAAAACCTTGTCGCCGGGATTACAGAAGGCCACCGGAAAATGCGCGATGCCTTCTTTCGATCCGATCAGTGCCACGATCTCCGTTTTGGGATCCAAGCTGACGTGAAACCGACCTTGAAACCACGTCGCTACGGCTTGGCGAAACGCCAAGGTGCCTTCATACGGCGAGTAAACGTGATTTTCCGGACGCGCCGACGCTTCTTGAATGAGCTTTACGATCTCGGGCGGTGTCGGCTGGTCGGGATCCCCGATGGCGAGACTGAGTAGCGACACTCCCTTTTTCTGGGCCTCGGCTTTGAAGAGATTGATCTGGCTGAAAACGTAGGGCGGAAGTTCTTGAAGGCGTTGGGCCTGTTCTATTTTCATTTCATTTCCTCAATCCGGTAAACTCGGGGCTCTTTCCGGTACAATAAAAACTGTGCCCCCCGCAGTGCCCCTTTGGCAAAAATGCGGCGATCGGTTACGCGATGTTCTAAGATCAATTCTTCACCGTCAGCGATAAAACGCACCCGGTGATTGCCCACGATACTCCCCGCGCGAGTCACGTGCACGGTTGGGTTTTCGAAGCCCGCCTGGGCCAATACTTCCAGTAGCCGCTTAGCCGAACCACTCGGCGCGTCTTGCTTTAGCTTGTGGTGGTCTTCTTCTAGTACGGCCGCAAAGTCTTTGCCGGCTAGGGTCGCCGCCGATCCAATCGTCGCCTGTAAGAAATTCATTCCCACACTGGTGTTGGGGCAGAGTAAGACCGGGGCTTTTTTCGCGTAGGCTTCGATCTTTTCCATCTGCGCGGGCGTATGCCCGGTGGTTCCGATCACGACCGGGCGGTCGGTTTCTTCGAGAACCGCCATCGTGCCTTCGGGACGGCTGAAATCAATCCAAACATGCACCGGTTCTCGCGCAATCTCGCCGAAAGTACGTAGCGGCATGCCCTCGAGCGATTGCAAACGACCACTGCGCGTAATCCCATCCGCAAGTTCGAAGGCATCGGCACCGAGAGTAAATCCGTCCGAAAGCAGTGCCGCAATCTCCTGACCCATTCGGCCGGAGGCGCCCACCAGTCCCACCTTGAAAATCACGCGCGTGGCTCCGAGTTCTGAAAACGATCCCATTCCCGCGCCACGAGATTTTCGGTGGCTTCCCCCACTGGCACTAGCGGCAAGCGCAGTTCGCCGGTTTCGCCGCGATATTTTTTCAACGCAAATTTCAGCGGGCCGGGACTTGTTTCGGAGAAAAAAGCACGGACCAGCGGCGCCAACCGCACCTGAAGATCGAAGGCCGCCGCCCAGTCCCCGTCTGTCATCAAACGGTGCAGGCGCGCGAAGGCCGCCGGGACCGCATTGGCGGAAGCGGAGATAATGCCGCGTCCTCCCAAGGCTTGAATCGTAGCGTACGCATCGTCATCGCCCGCGAAAATCGTTTTTCCCGTTTCTTTGGCCAGGGCCGCGAGTCCTAGCCAATAGGCGTGCTGCCCACTGGCTTCTTTGATCCCGCCGATGTGAGGATGCCGAAAGAGCCGCGCGACCGTGTCCAAGGGGAGGGAAACGCCGGTGCGGCCCGGCACGTGGTACAAAATCAAGGGAGTGCGTGCCTGGTCGGCTAAGGTTTCGTAGTGCGCTACCAAACCGGCCGGAGTCGGTTTGTTGTAGTACGGCGTCACGACTAACGTCCCGTCTACTCCCAATTCCTCGGCTTCTTTCAGAAGTTCCAAAACGCCAGCCGTGGAATTGCCACCGCATCCCGCCACAACGCTTAAGCCCCGTGTTCGCGCCACTTCCCGAGTCGTCCCGATCACGGCGCGGCGTTCGTCACGCGTCAGCGTCGGGCTTTCACCGGTGGTGCCGCACGGAACGAATCCATTCACCCCGCTATCGGCGAGAAATACGAGATGCCGCTTCAAAGTCTCGAGATCGAGTTGACCCGCCCGAAACGGCGTGGTGGTAGCGACGAGAACTCCTTCGAGTTTCACGCGTTGACCCCCGGATGCAAATCTCCGTACACGGATTGTTTTTCAAAATGCGGTGGAGCGCTTTCCAACTCCACATCGAAAACGTATTCGGCCGGACCGGTGAGCAAAAGCACCTGGGACACCGGACTCAAATCGACAATCAAGTCGCCACCGGGAACCGAGACATTGATCGGAGCCGGCTGCGCGTACTGTTGCGAGAAGACCATGGCGGCGGCCGCCGCGCCGGTGCCGCAAGCTAGCGTTTCCGCGGCCACCCCGCGTTCAAACGTCGTGGCCCGAATGCGGTTAGCCACGAGACGTTGAAAGAAGGTCACGTTGGTTCCGTCCTTCTGAAAAAGCCCGTGCGCCTGGATCTGCCGTCCAATGCGCGCCACCGGATAGGTCATGAGATCTTTCACTTCTAAGACGGCGTGGGGCACCCCCGTGTTCGTCACGAAGAGTTGGTAAACGTTCTTGTCGATCTCCAAAATATGTTCGGTGTACTCGAACTCGAATGGCTTCTTCGGCAGCAGCGCCACTTCCACGCGCCCGTCACTCAGGCGGCGCCCCCTCACCACTCCCGCCGTCGTTTCGAGCGCAATGGTTTCATTCGGAAGGTAATGTTCGTTCACATACTTGATCGCGCAACGGGCCGCGTTTCCGCACATTTCGGCCGGCGAGCCATCGGAATTGTAGAACGTCCAACCCACGTCGGCCACGTCGCTCTTGTGCAAAACCACCAAACCATCGGCGCCAACCCCGAAATGGCGATCACAGTAATACTGGATTTCATTTTGGCGAAAGCGCGGCGGCGAACCGTTGATGGCATCTACGAAAAGAAAGTCGTTCCCGCACCCTTGCATTTTTAAGAAGCGGATTTTCATTTCTTAGGCTTTTCCTTTGCGGGTTTGGGGGCGGTCGCGGGTTCGGCGACGGCCGGAGGAGGTGCCACCGCCGCGGGCGGGGGCGGGGGGTCCGGATAGGCGTCCACGTAAGCAATCGGAGCACCCATGACTCCACAGCCGCTCACCAAAAAAAGCAGGGATAGTAGGGAAAGGGTACGCGCGGCGCTCATGACCCGGGTTTAGCACGCGCGGGCCTGCGGCAGCAAGGCCCCCACCCCCGGTTAGGACCGAATGACATCAATAATGATTTCAACGCCTTTGTGAATGTCCGATTCGGAGATATTCAAAGGTGGGGCGATGCGAATGACGTAGGTGTGGGTTTCCTTACAAAGCACCCCGCGATCCGCGATTCGCTCACAATACCTTCGGGCGCCGCCGGTGGCCTCCTCGAGCTCAATCCCAATGAGGGCCCCCTTACCCCGGATTTCCTTCACCCCCGGCAGTGGTTTGGCCTCCAGCATCTGCATCACGGTTTTTCCGACCCAAGCCGAACGCTCGGAGAGCTTTTCCTGACGCAGGATCTCCATCGCCGTCCGCGAGACCGCGCAGGCTAGGGGATTCCCCCCAAAGGTCGAGCCGTGCTGACCGGGGTGGATAACCCCCATCACGTCCGCCCGTCCCACCACCGCCGATATCGGCAACAATCCGCCGCCCAGTGACTTTCCCAGAATCAGCAAATCGGGTTTGATCGCGTCATGCTGAAAACAGAAATCCTTGCCCGTGCGGCCTAAGCCGGTCTGGATCTCATCGATAATGAGCAAGACATTCTTCCGAGTGCAGAGGTCCCGCACGCCTTTGATGAATCCGGGTTCGGGAACCAAGATTCCGGCTTCCGCCTGGATGGGCTCCATCAGCACGCCGACGGTATTTCCATCGATCGCTGCTTCCAGATCACCCAGTGAATTAAAAGGAACTTGCTTGAAACCGGGAGTAAACGGACCGAAACCCGCCTTGTAATCCGGCTCCGAAGAAAACGATACGATCGTAATCGTCCGTCCGTGAAAGTTGTTCTCGAAAACAATGATATTGGCTTCGCCCTTAATACCGCGTTGGTCGTATCCCCATTTCCGAGCCACCTTGACGGCCGTTTCTACCGCTTCGGCCCCACTGTTCATGGGCAGAACCTGCTCCAAGCCGGCAAATTCCGCCAGCTCTTTGCTAAACAAGCAAAGTTCCTCGCTGTGAAAAGCGCGCGAGCAAAGCGAAAGTTTCTTGGACTGTTCAATCATTCGGCCGATCAGCTTGGGGTGTTGGTGACCGAAGTTTAACGCGGAATAGCAGGAGAGAAAGTCGAGGTAGCTCTTCCCCTCGACATCCCAAACCGTCGACCCTTCCCCTCTTTCCAAAACTACCGGCAGAGGAAGGTAATTGCGGGCTCCGTAGCGATCGTACGTATCAATCAGTTTTTGGGTGCGCGTCATGCGCGCATCTTAGCGCCATTGCCTTCGGCTCACAATGGGACGCTAGCGTTTTTTATTTGAGGTGGGCGATCGCGCGGAGGCTTCATCGAGCGAAAGATTAAAAGCGGTCTGTTGGCCTTCCTCGATCAGAACCTCGCTCTTAACATCGAGGTTGAGCAATTTGTTCACGAGCCGCAACTCGTAGGTCCGTTTGGCGCGCAGCGGGATCTCCAACGGAATCCGTGAGCGCGCGTCCCGCGCTTTTTCCCCATTGAGATAAACCTCCGCATTGAACCCTAAGTTCAAAGCCAGACGGCCCATCGGAATGGAACGCAAGGCGTGACTCCATTCGGTGACCTTGGGACTGATGACGACATTCTCGGAAAGATACTCGTAACCTTCTTTGCGCAAGATGATATTGACCGACCGATTGCAAGGGCCGGAAAGAATGACCGGCGTAAAGCCCCGCGACTCGTTGCCCTCGAAGACTTCCGCGCCGGGCGGCGTCGAGCGCACGTTTAGCGTGCAATCGCCCACTGGCTTGCGATCAACAGAAATCGGATCCGTCTCCATCGGTGGCGGCGCGGTTTCAATCTTCTCGGTGGGTTCCCGCGATTTCTCCAGGAACGCTTCCACGGCGCCGTCGAGGTACAGCTTGTACATGTAACCGGTCAGACCCATGACGATAAACAAACTCACCATCGGGTGCATCAAGCGCCGGCTTTTTTTCTCCGCGGCGACTTTCTTCGCATCCCCGAAAACATCCGTACGCCATTGCCGGGCCTCGGGCTCGCGCTCGGTATTGCGTTGCATCTCGAGGCGCGGCTCGGGACGTGGCTCCGGCCGCGCCGGACGCTGAGATCGGGGTGCCGCCGGTTGGATCGGCGTACGGGGCACCGCCTGGGTGTACGAAGTCTCACCGACGGTGCTCGCGTCGACGGGCGTGGCCGTTCCCTCCGGGGTGGGAGGCGCCGGCTTGTCCGTCGTCTCGCCGCCCATCGGAACGATCAACGCGCTCGACCGACTGCGCTCATTTAGGCTCGCATCGATCGGAAGCTTCGGCTCCGGCGAAGGCGGTTCTTCTTTCTCCAAAACCAACCCGCGTTTGGCCGGCCCTTCCGGCGCGGCCTTGTTGAAGGTGTGCTGCCCACCGCCCGGAAGGACCAGGTCCACGTCTTCCATTCCGTGCGTGAGTTTAATTCCTTCGCTCGGCGTCCCCACCTGGGTGCGTTCGATCTCGTCGCTGGGCGTGTCTTCGACCAAATCCGGTTCGGTCGGCGGGGCTTCGGTCATTTCCAACGGCGGCTCTGGCGAAGGCTCTTGCCCGGCGGCCGGAATGCCGTCCTGACTCTTCGTCAGGCTCCCTTCGGCATTCGGTCCGGAAGCGTCGGAATCCGGCGGCGAAGGGGCAAAGGAGGTTTCCAGTCCCTCGATGGAGTCGTCGGCGAGATTCTCATCGATCGTAAAGGAAGCCGACGCGGGTGGAATCTCGGCTCCCGCCTGGGAAAGTTCGGGAGATGGTGCACCTTCGGCGTCACCCATTTTGTTTTCATCGGAAAAAGTATCGCCCGTCTCTTCGCCGACCTCGGACTTGGTCTGCATGCCATCGAGAACTTCTTCGACGTCGGCCATCGAATCTTCCGGCGGATCTTCTTTTGCCACTCCCTGGGAAAACGGAATCGTCTGACGCGACAGTTGCTCGAAGCGTTTCTTTTCTTTCCCAATTTCGTCGGCGAAAGTCTTTTGGAGAATTTCGGAAACTTCGCGCTGGGTGAACGCCGGCGCATTCTTACTCAAGAACTCGAGTAAGTGGCGGTGCAGATCTCCCGCGGAGTTGTAACGCAACTTGAGATCCTTCGAGAGGACCTTCATCACGATGCGTTCTAGTTCGGGGGGGATGCGCGGGTTGATCTTGGAGGGCGGCATGATCACGCATTCCTGAATCATGCGCAACGTTGCCATGTCGCTTTCGGCCGCGAACAAACGGCGGCCGGTCAGCATTTCCCAAAGAATAATTCCCGTCGAGAAAATGTCGGTACGATGGTCGACGGAAAGGCCATTGGCTTGCTCCGGCGACATGTACCCGAATTTCCCTTTGATCACGCCCGAACGCGTTTCATCCGCTCGGTCTTTTGCTTTCGCGATCCCGAAGTCGACGATCTTCACCGCCCCTTCGTAAGAAAGCATGATGTTCTGCGGCGACATGTCGCGGTGAATGATGTTCAGTGACTTGCCGGTCATGTCGTCTTTTTTGGTATGCGCGTATTCGAGCCCTTTGCAAACTTCGTTCATCACGAAGACGGAGAACTCGATCGGGAACTGCACGTCGATCTTGCGGGCCTTGTTCACGAACTGACGGAGATTTTTCCCGTCCACGTACTCCATCGCCAGTAGGTACGTCTCGCCGAATTTATTGAAATCATAGACCTGCACGATATTGGCGTGGGTCAGCATGCTCGAAAGGCGTGCTTCGTATTCGAACATCTTCCGAAATTCGTCGTTTTGACTGTAGGTGGGCAGAATGCGTTTGATCGCGACTTGCTTTTCGAAGCCCCCGGCGCCGCCCGCTTTCGCACGATACACTTCGGCCATGCCGCCCGTTGCGAGGCGTTCCATCAAAAGGTACCGGCCCATTTTGAAGGGCTTGAAATCCAACCTTCCTCCTAAGATCGCAATCCTCTTAGACTATTCGGCTTTTTTGACCCTTTCGTTGAGGGAAATCGGGGAACCGGAGGACCGCCGCGGGAGGGCGTAAAGAGCCGTGACTATTAGACAAAGGGGCTATATAAATGCCGCTAATCCGGTTGAGGGGCTCCATCTGAAAAAAAACGGAGTAGGTAATGTCATGGCGAGTTTGAATCCAACGCGGCGCGTTCTGAATCGAATGATGGGAATGTTCTCGAGCGATCTGGCGATCGATCTCGGAACCGCCAATACTTTGGTTTACGCGAAGAACCGCGGCTTGATCATCGACGAACCTTCCGTAGTCGCCGTGGCCAAAAATGCGCGCGGGGGCCCGAGCCGAGTGCTCGCCGTCGGTCGCGAAGCCAAAGAAATGTTGGGCCGCACTCCCGGTAGCATCGTCGCCATTCGTCCGATGAAAGATGGCGTGATCGCCGACTTCGAAGTCACGCAGAGCATGCTGAAGTACTTCATCGCGAAGTCGCAGGAAAAAATTACTCTCGTTCGCCCCCGCATCATCATCTGCGTTCCTTTCGGGATCACGCAGGTCGAGCGCCGCGCTGTCCGCGAATCGGCGCAATCCGCGGGCGCCCGCGAAGTCTTCTTGATTGAAGAACCGATGGCCGCCGCGATCGGTGCCGGGCTTCCGATTACGGAGCCGTCGGGCAATATGATCGTCGATATCGGTGGGGGGACGACTGAGGTCGCCGTGATTTCGCTGGGCGGGATCGTCTACAGCCAATCGGTGCGCGTGGCCGGAGACAAGTTCGACGACGCGATCGTCAACTACATCAAGCGCCAATACAACTTGCTCATCGGCGAACGCACCGCCGAGCAGATCAAGATCGAAATTGGAAACGCTTTCCCGTTCGACGAAGTGAAGTATTGCGAAGTCAAAGGCCGCGACCTCGTCGTCGGCAGCCCGAAGACGGTGACGGTCAGTAGCGACGAAATTCGCGAAGCCCTGGTCGACCAAGTGAATATCGTCGTCGACGCCGTCAAGCAGGCGCTCGAACGCACACCGCCCGAACTCGCGGCGGATATCGTCGATAAAGGGATTGTTTTGGCCGGCGGCGGGTCCCTGCTCGCCAACTTCGACATCCTCATTCGCGAACGCACTGGCCTACCGGTCATGTACGCGGAAGACCCGCTCAAATGCGTGGTGATTGGATCCGGTAAGGTCCTCGATCAATTGGATTTGCTCAAATCATTGACGATTGAATAATGTCATTGCGAGGCCCGCAGGGCCGAAGCACCCTCGCCGCGCTCAGCGCGGCGGCACCGCGAGAGCGCAGCCCGTGGCGGCCCCGCATCGCGGAGCGATGCGAGATTGCTTCACTTCGTTCGCAATGACGTTACGGTTCGCAATGACCTTACCCTTCGCGAGGTCCCCAGGACGGGGTCATGCACTGCTGGCCGGGTGGGGAAATCCTTCGAATCACGGCGCCATCCGTGGTCATCGTATAAACCGAATACTTCCCGCCTTCGTTTGAAGAGAAAGCGATGTGCCGACCGGTCGGCGCCCACGAGGGATTTTCACTGTTTACTTTTTTCTTGCCCGCCCGATCGCCGACGGTAAGGCGGTTCAAATTGTTTCCATCGGGATCGATCAGATACAAATCAAAGTTTCCCTCTTCCAGACGTTGCGCGGCGAAAATGATCTTATCGCCCTTGGTCGACCAAGCCGGAGACGCGTTGTAGATCCCCGCGAATGTGAGCTGACGAGCTACCTTTGTCGCCATGTCCACCACGTAGATCATCGGGTGCCGGGAGCGCGCGCTCGAAATCACCATGCTTTTTCCGTCCGGCGCCCAGCTCGGTTCGACTTCGAAGAGCAGGTTCACATTCGTGGGCTGAAACCCTCCCCCGACCTTTTGCCACTGAATGTTTCGACTCAACGGCTCGGGCGTTTGGGGTGAGTTCGGATCCAGGAGGTACAGCTCGGGGCGCCCGGTGAAACTCAACGTTACCGCAATGCGCGACCCATCCGGCTTCCAGGCCGCACCGCTATTCATCCCCTCGCGCGAAGAAAGCACGTTCCGCCGGCCGGTGGACAGGCTGTGGCGCTTCAGCACTGTGCCCTTCTTGCGAGCCTTGCCGGAGTAGACCCAATCGTACTGGGTGTAGGTGATCGATTTGGCGTCGGGCGCCCAGGAGGGCGTGACCGAGATCGTTTTATCGTCGGTTAGCTGAATGAGGTTTCTCCCGTCCGCATCGGAAACGTAGATATCTTTCGGCGGGCTCTTCATCTTCCGGGCCGGCTGGCAAACCATCAAGATGCGACTGAAAAAAAGACCCCGCTCTCCCGACACGGTTTGCATGATGTCTTCCGATAACGCGTGCACCAAGCGATAAAACTGCGCGATATTGAACTGATAACGCGTGCCGAACATTTTTTTCTCACCGGGCACGTCGTAGAATGTCGCATCCAGTGTCAGCTTGCCCGCCACCACCGAATAGGCGAGCTTCAAATAGAACGAGATGTTTTGTTTCTTGAATTCGTCAAAGTTCGTCGCTCCGCCGGAACCTTCCAGCGCGGTCACGGCTTCCTTGGGAAGAATGTCGAAAAGGTTGGCAAATTCCATGTCAGATAGGATCTCGGCGTGCACCTTCTCCGCCAGGGCCGCGTCCAAACCGGTCGCTCCCGGTAACGGCCGCACCGCCCCCACCGCCAAACGGGCTTTGCGGACTTTCGCGCCCGTAATCGTAATGTCGATGTCGGCGTGGACCGTCGAAGCACCCATCCAGAACAAAGCCGAAAGCAAAATCGCGATGCGCATCATTTATCCTCCGCTCGAAACGTGACCGTTATCCCGCCGTTGATCAAAGAAGGATCTTCGGGGAGGGGCAGCGGCTGAGCGTCGTTGATGGCCTGCAGGACCGCCGAGTCAAAGATGCGATCCGCCGATGGGCTGACAATCCGCTTCGAGCGAACTCTTCCAGTTGGATACATTTCCAAATGAACGGTGTTCGTCAGGCCACGATCCCGCTGCGAGGGCATAATATAAAATTTTTCTTTGATCTTGGCCATGACGATTGCGGTGTACTGATCTTTGGGTGTGCCGAGGTTTCCGACGGTGGCGGTACCTTTCGAAACGATATTTCCCTTGAGCTTCTGCCGGCCCTTCTTGCCTTCGTTCATCAAGGCCTTCAACGCTTGTTCGCGTTTCAATTCCTCTTCCACTTGTTTGAGCGCTTTTTTCTTCTCCTCGTCGGCGAGCTTCTTGGCTTTCTCTTTGGCTTCTTTTTCCGCCTTTTCCTTTTCCGCGGCCGCTTTCTTCTGCGCCTCGAGGGCCATCAAATCATCTTCTTGTTCCTCGACGTCTTCCTTCACTTCCGCGGGCTTTTCGACTTCTTCCAAAGTCGGATCGAGCTTTTCCAAGTCTTTGATGGCGATGTCCGGCAAACCCACTAAGTCGACTTGCACGTACTCTTGGTAGATATCTTTGACGTGAGTCTTAGGAAATATCTGAATACCGAGCGCTTCGAGCCCCTTGACGGTCAGCCAACTGGCCGGAACCAAAAGGTGTAGGATGACCGACGCAATCAGCGCGGCGCGGGGGAGGTAGATAAAATCTTGGTGGGTCGCTTCGGCGGTGCTCATTGTGTGCTGGCAGCTTCGCCCTCCGGAGGTAGCGTCACTAAACCAATTCGGTCGATGCCGGCCGCCTTCACCGTCGCCATCGTCTTGGCCACGACCGCGTAGGGGAGCTCACCGTCGGCGCGAATGAAGACTTCTTTGCGTTTGCGGGTGCGGAAGAAATCCTTCAGCCGGGCTTTCAACTGGGAGTACGGAATTTCTTCCTTGTTGATAAAAACCCGCGTTTCCTTGGTCACACTCAATGTCACCGGCTTTTCGGCCTTCGGAAGCGCCTTGGCCGACGCACGCGGCAGTTGCAACGGCACCCCGGTTTCCATCATCGGGGTCGTCACCATAAAGATCACCAGCAAGACGAGCATGACGTCGACAAACGGCGTGATGTTGATTTCCGACAGAGGGGCATTGTTGTCCGACTGCGAACCGAAGCCCATAAGTATCCCCTCGAACCTTCAATAAGGACGTCGACCGCGTCGCTTTCGTTACGACGGCCGAGTGAGTGAAAACACCGCTAGTTTGCCAGGAAGTTGCGTTTGACGATATTTAGAAAATCGCTGGCGAAGTTTTCCATCTGGGCCTTTAACGAGCGCACCTGATGCGTGTAGTAGTTGTAGGCCATCACCGCCGGGATGGCCGCCGCCAGACCCACGGCGGTAGCGATCAAGGCTTCCGAAATAGCGGGCGCAACCACCGCGAGACTGGCTCCACCGGCCATCCCGATGTTTTGAAAGGCGGTCATAATGCCCCAAACCGTTCCAAAAAGACCGATGAACGGAGCGGTGGCGCCAGTCGTCGCCAAAAAACCCAGCGAACGCTCCAGGCGAATGGTTTCGCTTCGGCTGGCACGGCCGACCGCGCGCTCCAAGTTCGTGATGGACGATTCGGGCGGCGTCATCCGCAAGACATCAGCCGGGCTAGCGTTGGCCGGCTGCTTCTGCCGCTCCCGCTCCATGAGGCGCTGTAGCTCCACATAGCCGGCCTGGAAAACTTTCGCCACCGCAGAGCCGGTGTATTTTTTCGCCTCCGAATAAATATGATCCATGCTCTTGCCGCTCCAGAACGTCTCCAGAAAATTTTCCGTGTTCATTGAGCAGCGCTTAATGGTGCCCCACTTAAAAAAGATAACGCCCCAAGTGATGACCGAGAAACTTAACAAGATGAGCAGGGTCAGTTGCACCACCGGAGTGGCGTGCCACATGATTTCCCAGGCACTCATGGAGGTAGCGACGGCTTCGGCGTCCGGAGTCGCGGCGTAAGCTAAATTCATTAGGGGGCCCTTCGTTTTGCGGAGGCGGGATAGCAATTCTTACCAGTGTCTTAAAAAGTGCGTGGCACCATTTAAGACACCTAGATACCTATCTTATAAGTGTAAGAGACGATGGGATTTCGGTCAAGAAACGACATGCTGCGTCAGGCGTGACCCGGCGCATTTCCTGGTGTATGTCCGCACCCGATGAAACGGATTACGGTCATTGGCGGCGGGCTCGCCGGGAGTGAAGCCGCCTGGCAGATTGCGCGGCACGGCATTGGAGTGGATCTCTACGAAATGCGCCCGGTGCGCCCCACTCCCGCCCACAAAACGGACCGCCTATCCGAGTTGGTTTGCAGCAATAGCTTTGGTTCCGATTCGGAAGGGTCCGCATCGCGGCTTCTGAAGGACGAACTCACCGCGCTCCAAGGATTTGTTCTTGCCGCGGCGCGCCGAGCCCAAGTCCCGGCCGGGGCCTCGCTCGCCGTGGATCGGGATGTGTTCAGCCGAGACATTTCCAACACTCTGGAGAACCACCCCCATATTCGCATCCACCGCGAAGAAGTGCCGCAGATTCCCGAAGCGGGCATTGTCGTGGTGGCGACCGGCCCCCTAACCTCCGATGCGCTGGCCCGGGATCTGGCCGAACGCGTCGGCCAGGGATCCCTTTATTTCTACGATGCGATATCTCCGATCGTTTCCACGGAGAGTCTCGATCTCACCAAGATTTTTCGCGCCAACCGTTACGGCAAGGGGGACTCGCAAGACTTCCTCAACATCCCCCTCGACAAAGCGCAATACAATACCCTGGTCGACGATCTGCTCAGCGGTGAAGTCGTGTTGCCGCATGACTTTGAAGAGGAAAAATATTTTGAAGGCTGCATGCCGGTGGAAGCGATCGCCGCGCGGGGGCGTATGACGCTAGCGTTCGGCCCGATGCGGCCGGTGGGCCTTACCGATCCCAATACCGGTCGCAGACCGTTCGCGGTGATCCAGCTACGGACGGAGAACGCGTTTCTCACCGCTTACAATCTGGTCGGTTTCCAAACGAAGTTGAAGTACGGCGAGCAGCAACGCATTTTTCGCAAACTCCCCGGCCTCGAGAACGCCGAGTTCCTTCGCCTAGGTTGTATGCACCGAAATACGTATCTGGATTCCCCGCGCTTGCTCAAACCGAGTCTGCAATTTCGCCAGGACGAACGGATTTTTCTCGCCGGCCAACTCACTGGCACGGAAGGCTACTTGGAATCGACGGCAACGGGGTGGTTGGCGGGAACGAATGCCGCTCGACTTGCCCAGGGCCTTCCTCCGCTGGTGCTTCCCCCGGAAACCATGCTGGGCGCGTTGACCCACGCGATCACGGATGAAACCAAAAAGAACTTTCAACCGATCAACTCCAACTTGGGCATTTTGCCACCGCTAACGGAGCCAGTGCGCGACAAAAAACTTCGCCATTTGGCGCAGGCGCAACGGAGCCGAGACTTTCTGAAAAGCTGGACGGTTTCCACCGCCATTTGCGGCTAGTCGATGGAAACGCTGCCGGGCGGATTATGCAACAAACCGCGCCGGAAGGCTTTGGGGTCAGTCACAGGAACCGGATTCCCACCCAAGGTCAACGCTCCGGAGCTAGTGGGAGCCGAAGTAGGGTTTGCGGTGGCGGCGGGAGCCCGTTGCACCGAAGCTAGCCCCGAACCCGACGCGCGTCCGCTCGAAGCCAACTGGATGCGTTCTCCCAAAGTCGCCGGCGTGGTCGGTGCCAACGCCGTCGTATTATTCATAGCCGCCACCGCCGTTTCGGCCTGTCGCATGACCAGCGCGGCCTGGGTTTTCGAAAGCGTTTCGATGTTCGCAATGATGTCGTTCGCCGATTCCGTCATCGCCTTACTGTTCGAAGCCGGAGCCGCCGAAAGTGCGGCGGTCGTTTTTTCGTCCAGCTTTTCGTCCTTGGCCATGCCGGCTTGAATCGCCTTGGTAGTTTCCTGCAGCATCGCTTTCACTTCCGTCGTGAACTGCTTGGTGTTTTCCATCATCGCCTTGCGCCCTTCTTGCGCCGGCTGTTCCAAAGCCTTTTGAATTTCTTCGCGCTTGGACTCGTACTGAGCGCCACCGCCGCCACCCATCCCGCCGCCCATGCCACCCATTTGCTGTTGTTGCTGCTGCGACGGTTGTTGCTGCTGTTGTTGTTGCTGCCCGAAATTGCCGGCGCCGCGGCCCAGTGAGTTCATGTGCTCAGCGTGCGCGTGGGTAAGCGCCAAAACGGAAATCAAGAATGTCGTACGCAGAACCATTTGAGGCCTAAGAGTGCATACGCTCGGCCAATCGGGCCCGTGCCTAGCCTCGCGGCCGAAACTGTGAATGCGTTCGACGGCGGGGCCGGCGCTCCAAAATAAGAAGGGCCGCGGGAATTCACCCGCAGCCCTTCAATACCGTTGTGACTTTCGATAAGGGTTCGAAAGAAAAGGGGGAAACACATCGAGGGGCTAAGCCCTCGTCACCACGGCGTCTTACCCTTTCTAGATTGCAAGGCTAGGACCAGCGCCTGTTAGGCTTCTGCCCGGGCGGCTGAGGCGACGACGGTTGCCGAAGTTTCAGGCATACTAGACGAATACGCCACCTATCTATTTGATTTTACTTAAATAAAACGATTACCCATCCTCTGGACAGGGCTGAGAAAGACTTCATCACCGCACGCAATTCTCCGATAAGGCTAACGAGGGAATCTATGAAGGCGATCTCCCACATTTCGATCCTGGCCGCGCTGTTTTTTGCGGTCTGGGTCTTCGCGGCGGAGCCGACGGTCACCAGCGAGGAGCTCACTCCGGAAGTTCCGGCGGCGTTGCCGCCCGCGACCGTTTCCGCCGAACCCATTCCGCCGAGTGAAACGGCTCCGGCCCCGGTAGCCGTTTCGACTGTCCCGACGCCGGCGGCGACTCCCGCGGTCGCTCCGGCACCGACACCCGCCGTTGCCAGCGCGGAGTCCGCGACGTTTCCCGCCGGTTCTGAAATCGCCGTGATCCTTGCCAAGGATCGGTTCTACCCCAATCAGATTCGCATGCGCGCCGGAGTTCCCGCGGCCCTGGTTTTCACGACCGTAAATAAGAAACCAGCCGCCCTAGTGTTGGAGCCCATCTCGATTCAGCGCACTTTGGCGTCCCACGCATCTCCGTCCATCGACCGCGCGACGGCGCCGACGGAGATCACGCGCGAACTCAACGCCGATCGCGTTACCACCATTTCGTTTGAACCCGTCAAAGGGAAGTACGGCTTCCACGATGCGCTGAGCGGCGCACGTGGAGAAATCATCGTGGAGTAAAATGTCGGTCTTCGAAACATCCGTACAGGTATTCCTGAAACCTGTTCTGCAATTCCTCCACGACGATTCCGTGACGGAAATCATGATCAACGGTCCCGATTCGATCTTCATCGAACGCGCCGGATTCGTCGTCAAAACGGACGTAAAGTTCGAAGACGCCAATGCACTCATGGCCGCCGTTCGCAATATCTCGCAATTCGTCGGCCGCCCGATCGATGATGAACACCCGTTTCTCGACGCGCGTCTGCCCGACGGTTCACGTATTCACGCCGTGATTCCACCGATCGCTCGCAACGGCACAACGGTGGCAATCCGAAAATTCTCCAAAACGAAATTGCAATTGAAGGACCTAATCGCCAAGGGCGCCCTGACCCCGGAAGCCGCGCGTTTTCTCGACGTCTGCCTCTATCTGAAAAAGAACATCATCGTCTCGGGCGGCACGGGTTCGGGGAAGACGACGTTGCTCGGCATCCTAGCGAGCCGCACCCAACCCGAGCAGCGTACGGTCGTGCTCGAAGACTCGGCCGAGTTGAAGGTGAACAACCAGCACGTGGTTTTCTTCGAGGCCCGCCCGGCCGACGAATTTGGCAAGGGCCTGGTGACGCTGCGCGATCTGGTGAAATCCAGTCTGCGTTTGCGCCCCGACCGAGTCATCGTCGGTGAAGTACGCGGGGGCGAGGCCCTCGATCTCATCAGTTCCATGAACACCGGCCATTCCGGCTCCATGGGCACCGTCCACTCCAATAATCCCAAGGAATGCCTGACGCGCTTAGAAACGCTCGCGCTGATGAACGAATCAGAAATGCCGGTTCAAGCCGTGCGCGCGCAGGTGGCTTCCGCGATCCAAATTGTCATTCAGCTTTCTCGTATCGCCGACGGCTCGCGCAAAATCACTCATATCTCCGAAGGCCTCGGCATGGATATCCGCGGCAACTACATGACCAACGATATTTTCCTTTTCGAGCAAACCGGTCGCGCCGCCGACGGAAAGATCCAAGGGGCCCTCAACCCCACCGGCAACCTGCCCTCCTTCATGCGGGAAATCGAAGTGAACCACCTCCCCTACCCGCGCGAGATGTTCAAACGCCCGCCGGGTCTACCGCCCGTCAAAAAAGACGAAGAAGCTGCTTAAGTCTAGGGAGCTTTGAAAAACGTTTCCTCGCGCTCTTGCATCAAGTCGCGGTACTCGCGCAGCTGTTTGACGATGGTATCCAGCGCCGAGGCTCCCTCGATCCGATGGACGACGGTTTTGTCGCCTTCCTTATCGAGGCGCAAGACGCCTTGATTCTCCAGGTAGAGCATCGCGTTGGCGTAGGTAATGACAGAAAGGCTCTCGGGAAAAAGAATGTCGCCCTGCTGTTGACGCATTTCGGCGAAACGTAGCGCCTTGGCCGTCATGGCCCGCTTGTCCCAAGCCTTCTCGCCACTGGTGCGCACAAACTCGCAGAAACAAAGATAACTCTCCAGCAACTCGCCCAATGCGCGCGAGTAAACCGAGAGATCGCTCGGCACCGTAAAACGATCCTGTAGACCCTTAACCCATTCCGCCGAGTTTTCACTCTGGGCTCCCACGCCAAAGAAAAAGGCGGCCGCCCTTTCCAGCTCTTTAAGAAACTCCGGCCGTGGTGTGAAAAAGAACTCAAACTTCAGCAAGTCGCGCAGCTGCAGCGCCAGGGCCGAGAAATCTTCCCGGAAGCTTTCACGCCGGCCGGAATGCCGGTGCCACGCGCTGTAGTAACTTAAGATACAAATACTGGGTAAAACGAAGCAATGGGACGCGCCGTTCTTGTAGAAACCAAGAACGGTGCGCTTGCGGCTATCGCAGACGTAGCGGCGCGGGACGTTGTCGATCTCCAAAAGCAAATTAGACTTCCGCAAGCGGCGCAGCGTTTCCTCGACCGAACGACGCAAAGCTTCGGTGCTGGATACGCTCAATTCGATTCCCGCCTTTTCTACGTAATCGCCGAGGCTAAGACTGAGGCGCAGCAATTCTTCGAGTGTCACTAAGGGGTTGCGATGGCAAAGCAGCACGGTCGACACAATGGACTTCACCGTGATGGGCGTGACGTCGCAAATCGACTTACAAACTTGGAAAGCTGCCTTTTGCAGACGCCGACGGGAATCCTCTTCGTGTTCCCCGGTCTGGTACATATCTTTGACGAAGATCGGATTAGCTAGACGCACATAAACCTTACCGAAGCGACCGGCGATGACCTTACGCGATCGCAAAAGCTCGATCGCACTTTCTTTTACCTTTTGTCCCCCGCCCACTTCCCGGGTGTAAGAGCCCTGCTCGGGTACCTCGTCGTAGCAAATGGAGACCGGAATGAGCGCCACGTCATCACAGACCCGATTCGGATACGCCTCCATTACCATTTTCAGCATTCCGTAAGCGGGGGCGAGCATCTTGCCCGAGCGACTGCGCGTTCCCTCGATGAAGAACTTCATATTGTACCGGTGCTTCAAAAGCGTGTGGACGTACTTGGTCAGAAGAATCTGGTACAACGGATCCCCGCGGAAGGAGCGACGGATGAAGAAGGCGCCGCCCATGCGCAAGAATGGTCCCAGGGGCCAGAATGAAAGGTTCACCCCGGCCGCGACATGCGGGGGCACCATGTCGTGTACAAAGAGCACGTACGGGATGACGAGATAGTCGAGATGGCTGCGGTGGCAGGGCACAAAAACCACCGGACGCGTTTTCATGATTTCCCGGATCTGATGCCACTGACCTTCTTTAAAATTGATCCCTTCAAAAACGCGGGAGAAGAGCCAGTTCAAAAGGACGTACATCACCTCCACAAAACGAAAGCGGTAATCAGCGGAAATCTCGGTCAGGGTTTGGTAAGCGCGGGACATCACCTTTTTCCGGTCGATACCTTCCTTCTCGGCCATTTGCCCGATGATGGCTTGAACCTCTGGTTCGCGCAGCACACTTTCCTTGATCAGGCTGGGCGAATGGTAAGTGGGCCCCAATAGGACGCGCATCTCTTGTTGCACGGCCACCAGAATGCGACGCCGAATCCCTTTAGCGGCTCGCATGGATTCGTTTTCATCGAAGCCTTCGATTTTCTCGAGGTGCTCCTTCGAAGCAAAGGGCAAGACGCCCAGCGCCCGCACGCTGGAATCATTGCGTCGACGCAGCAAGTACCAGAGCTTTCCCATCAGGTTGGGTTTAGAGCTTAAGCCCAGAAGGTATTCGCTGAGACTGCGCGTGCCACGACGGTATTTCCGCCAGACGATCAAAACGGGAATGACGGAGTAGCTCGAAAGCTCGCCGGCGGCAGAAGCCCGTGCGTACATCTCGGAGAGCAATGTTTCGGTGGGGGTAGGCACGCTGATTTTTTTTCGCTCGCGCCCGGACAGGCAAATCAACCGCGGCACCTTCTTATCGAGCGTGAAAAAATCCGAATAGCGCGCGCGCTTAAAAAGGATCTGAAAAAAGAAAGCGGGTTTGGAGAGGAAAAGAATGCGTTTGCGATTGGCAATCTGAACGGCGCCTAGACCTTGACTACGGCACCAACTCGATAGGATCAGCCAGTCAACCAGTCCGCCTTCGACCATGGCAAAAGTCAGTCGGCCAGCCTCCATTCGCTTGTGCAGATCTTCGGTGGGAAGATCAAATTCAAACCGAACAAAAAGCGTGCGCGAGATCCACTGCCAAAGTCGATCCAGCCAAAGATAAGTCCAATCGTAAACTTTGCCCAAGATGGCGAGAAGATAGAATTTCCAGGCGGGCGTTGGCAAATGGAAAGCCCCGGGGTTTTTGACCCCGGGGCTTTCGAAATCAGAGAAGGGACCCTTGAAAATAGTGGTGGTGCTTTACGGCAAGAGGTCCCTTCTGTCCACTCCGCTTACGTGCTGTTCCGCTTCGAAAATTAAGAACACGCTCAATTTATCGGGGTGCCGAGCGAAGTAAAGACGAATGTTATCGCTGAAGACAGGCTGGATAGGGCGATCGGGGTAACTTACCGAATTTACACGACCGAAGGTGTTAACAGGGGCACACCCCTTACTTCTTGGAGGCGGTTTCTCGAGCGGCGTTTGCCATTTCCTCACGGCCCACTTTCTCGTGCAACCCCAGCGTAGGGAACTGGGCTCGCATCACCCCTTCGAAATAAGCAAGAAGCTGCCCTCCGGGTATCGCGGTATCCCGTTGGCGGGCACGATTGTTTTTGGCCCAGTTCTGACGTTCCTCAGTCAGGTTAGTCCCCACGAGGGCCCATTCGCTGGCCACGAGCCAGTATTCAAACTTGATGTTCTTTAGCCGATCGGTGTTGAGCGAAATATCGCCCTTGTAGGTTCCCGCGACTCGATAGCGGTTGTTCCCCTCCCGGTAGACGCTCACGACCGGACGGCCCGCCAATCGTACCTGCGGAAAATCCGATTTCATGTGCGCGATGAGGCTTTCGACAAAGAAGAAACTCGTGCGTTCAAATACATCGGCCAGCTTTTTCTCTTGCCCGAGCGTGTAGTAGGCGTACGGATGCGATTGCTGGGGGAATTCCTTTTCCAGCGCCTGAATACGCGGGATAGCGGCGGTCGTGTTGCGCAGTGGTCCCGTCAATAGCTCGATCGACTTCATCAACATTTTTCGACGCACTTGCGCATCGGTGCTCTTTTGCGAAGCATCGTAGGCGGCTTTTTCCGCGGCCGAGTAAAGCTTCTCTTCGAGGTAGGGATCGACCGCGTCCGCGGGCCGGCCCATGAACACATAAAGATCGGCGAGATCTTTGAGCCGGTGTTTCTTGCGGTAGATGGTTTCTAACTGCGCCGCCGCTTTTTTCGCGGTGTCGTCGGTGCGGTCTTCGGACAAGAGCTTCATGAACTCTTCCGGAATGACCGTCGGATTGAGTAAGAAATCGGAGTCGGCTTTTGCTAAACGGCCGGGCCGGCTCGTAGGGGCGCCGCGCGTAAAGGCGGTGTCGCGGGGTAGCTGCATGGAGCTTTCTTCGTCCGACAGGTACCAAGCGCCCGCCCCCGCCAGCACGACGAGCGCCAACCCGATTGCCAGAACCTGAGGCCGAGGGCCCCGGCGCCGGAAGAAAACGGCTTCGTTCGCCGAAAAAATGGGACGCAGCGGTTCTTCCCCGGAGGCCTTCCGTGGGCCCCCGCCGACATCTTTTTGGAAGGCCTTTTGGAAGTAGGCAATGGTATCGACGCGCTGCCACTCGCCCAATCCTTCGTACCAAACCAAAGTATCGGGGCGCGCTTCGCCGGAAGCGATCTTGTCGAGCACTTCTTTTTCCGAGTAAGGACCGCTTTGCTGTCCGCCGATCCCGAGAAAGAACTTTTTGCTCTCCGCCATTCTAAAAGTATAGCAGGGCGGCCCTATTTGGGCACGTTGCGCCCAAAGACCCGATCGCGCGCCGCTTCCAGCTGTTTCCGACGGTATTCTTCGTGGTTGCTCTTACCGAAAATGCTATCGGCATAGGACTTCACATCCATGATCTGGATCTCGTAGGGAAAGAAAACGTACTGGTACTGGGGCAAAACTTGGGTAAATGCTTCGGCCAAAACCTGAGTGCCGCCGTGCAAGCTCTCCAAGGGTCCTTTGAGTTTCGTGTAGACCTGCCAAAGGGGATTTTTGACCTTTACCAATTCGCGGCAAGTAAACTGAATGGCGCGGTACGACTCGCTGGTATGGGGATTGATCAAGCTCCGGCCCAACCGGCTAAATCCGATTCGACTCTCCAGGCGTTTCACCATTTTCTCGATGTAGGGCGCCGACTCCCCGCTTTTTTTGATGTGGGCATCGATGCGATCGATTTCAAACTGCAGCCGACTCAAATCGACCAATCGATTGCGCGAACGGCCGGGACGAATATTCGGAAAACTGATGATATTTTTTTCAAGCAGCAACCGCACCGCCCGGATAGCGTCGTAACGGGTTTCGGTGACCAGGCGGAAACCAATGCGATCGTAAATCTCTTCCACGAGATTATTCGACTTGTGGAGCAGCTTGACGATTTCCCGTTCCCGATCTTTGCGATCTTTTTTCTTGAAGAAGAGGAGTTTGATGGCGCTGCCCTCATCCGGACGACCGAGGAACGTGGCACCACTCGCGCTGTCGACGTAAAGAAAGTCGTCTAATCGACCCAGAACTTGATTCTGCGCTTCATCGAAATACTGCAGACGCGGATCGTGGGCCACGTGAATCAGAATGTGCATTACGCGCAAGATCGCGCAACACATCAGCTGATCGGGTCCACCGCTGCGGTCCGAAGCCACGAGCAAAAGCCGGCGAATATCGCTCACGGCTTTTCGATTGCGCAGGTGATCCGGAACGCGGGGAAATTCATGATCGGTGAGGGACTTCTCAATGAAGGCAATGGCGTCATCGAAAAAGCCCCAAATCAGCTCAATATCGGCGCCGTCATTGGGATCAAAGCCGTAGGCCTTGATAAAACTGGTCGCCTCCTCCATGGAGCGCACTTCCAGCCTTGGCACATCGAGGATCGAAGTCCCCTCTAAAACCAGCTTGAAAATGGGCCATGGAAACGCGAACTTCTCGCTTGCCGAGCTCGCACCATTCACGGCGCCAAGATAGCACAAGTTCTAAGGAGGGTAACTTGGTAGAAAGGGCCTCAAGAATGGGGCGGGGTTCTCCCCTCCGCTCATGTCCTTAGGCGCGGTTGACCCCGATTTTGCCCTACGAATACTTTCACTCCGGCGCCGGAGAGAAAGCTTTTCCTTTACTTACTGCACTAGCCTGTATTGCAAGCTCCCGGCACTACTTGCAGCGAATCGTAGCCGTCATAGAAACAAACGCCTCATGAAACCAAGTTGGCGAAAGTCCCTTGCCGGTTCTTCGAATCGTTCCAAATAGCGCTGTGGAACGGCCAGAAAAAGGTTTTCGAGAAAAGCTTACCTTCGGATTTTCGACCGTGATGATTTCGCTGTCCGGACATTTTCGGTCCGCTTCCACCAAGAACCTCTGTTCAATCCGTTTCATCATTGCCGGGTAGTCTTTGGGGTAGAAATTTTGGTCGTGCACAGTAACCTGTGTGGCATTTGCATTGGCGAGTGTGCAGATAAGTCCAAAGGTGAAAGTGAGAATCGGTTTGTTCATTTTGTCCCCCTGTATTCGTTTTTAAGCAGAGTTGAACGTACTGCCGTTATGATCGTCGGGGCCAATAGAAACGCCGAATGTGTGCGATAGGTTCTTGTTATGAATCTTTGCTAGTCTTCTAGTGGGTTCCGGTGTGTGAACTCTTACTCCGGCGCCGGAGTGAATGTCACCGCGTCATTCTTTTCCACTTTTTTCAAGTTCGTCCGCCTGAAGCTCCTTCATGGCGGCGTCTATTTCCTGTTGCGAGAAAAAACGCCGGGCAAACTGGGCGGCAGCTTCTTCGGGCGTGGTCCTTAGGCCCTGGCCCCACCCCTGGCCCATAAAGGAGTAAGTGTTGGGCGGC